>NZ_AP023356.1:7632500-8232500 GCF_018324205.1 Actinoplanes ianthinogenes | reverse complement strand
GTCGAGCTCATGGTCGGCGTACCAGAAGGCGAGCGCGGTGAAGACGATCGCGAAGACCGCCCCGCATCCGTGCACCACCCGCTGCACCAGGGCCTGCCGCCAGGCCTCGTCGTCCCCGCGCCGCGGGCTGCGCACGATCCGCCACACGAGCACCGCGGTCAGCGCCGCGAGCAGCCCCAGGGTCACGAACGTGCTGATCAGGGTCACCGGCTCGGCGGTCCCGAAGTAGTCCACCTCATGACCGGGCCGGGGCGGCGTCCGCAGCTCGGTGAAGCCGGCGACCCCGGCTCCGAGCAGGCCGATCAGCACCAGATCCGGCCAGGCGAGGTAGTCACCGATCCGCCGGACACGCAGGCTGGCGCCGCCCGGCTCGCGGGCCGGCCGGGGCGTGACCGCCTCCCCGGCGAGCATCCCGATGACGACCGCCAGGGCCAGGATCACCGGCGCGTAGTCGAACAGCCAGCTGCGGCTCACCGCGAACCCGAGCCCCGCGCCGACGGCCAGCCCGGCCGCGCGGCATCGCCCACTGAGGGTCATGCTCATCCTCCTTGTACCGGATCGTTGGTACAAGCTAGCGATCTCCCGCTCTTGTATCAAGTCCTCGGTACAAGGCCGGAAATTGTCGGACCCGGCTGGTACTCCTGTTCCGTGCGGATCGACGAACTCATCGAGCAACTCGCCGGCGAGCGGAACTCGGCCGGGGTCCTGGCGGCGCGGGCCGCGCTGGTCGCGCGCGGCGCCGAGGCTGTGGGGCCGGTGCTGGCCGTGCTCTGCGACGTCGGCTCGCCGGTCGACTGGAGCGACAGCGGGATGGTGCTGCGGGAGATCGGGTTGCCGGCGTTCGAGCCGGTCCGGGACGCGCTGGCGGCGGCCACCGAGCGGGAGATGGCGCGGCGGTGCGGGTGGACCTTTCACGGGTTGTCCGGGGTTGAGCCGGCGGTCTACCGGGAGGCGTTGCGGCATCCGAGTCCGGCGGTGCGGCGGTCGGCGGCCTATGTGTTCCAGGGTTTGCAGGAGCGGGCGGAGCCGTTTCTGCCGGAGCTGGCGGAGTTGCTGGGCGATCCGGACGAGGGGGTGCGGCAGCGGGCGGTTTGGGCGTTCCAGGCGATCGGGGCAGTCGGGGTGCCGTTGTTGCACGCGATCCGGCGCGGGTCTGCTCCGGCTCCGGGTGAGGGCGGACCACTGTCGCTAGGCAAGCCGGCGCCTACGCGGGCCGAGCAGGCGCCGGGCGGCCAGACACGGGCCGAGCAAGCGCGAGCTGACCGGGCGCAGGGCGAGCAGGCGCCGAGCGGGCCGACGCCGGGCGGGCGGGTGCGGGCTGGGCGGCGGCGGGCCGCCGCTTTGACCGCGCTGGCCGGGATCGGGGGCTGGGATCTGCTGGAGGCGGCCGACCAGGCCGCGGTGAGCCGGCTGATCGCGGTCAAGGCCGACGGTGAGGTGCCGGGGCCGATGCATCTCTGCGGCTCGTGGTTCGCGCTGCCGACCGGGGATCAGGGGGCGGTGCTCGACGCGTTCGGCCTGGTCGAGCCGGTGCCGGTGACGATGCGGCTGGGTGAGTCGGCGTGGAACCACGACCACCATGACTGGTCCGCCGACCGGGAGCACCGCACGTGCCGCCGGATGTATGTCACTCCCGTCCTGGACGGCTGGACCCTGGTCTTCGGCAGTCCGCACGTGGCCGGCGACAGCTTCCGGGAGGCGGTGTTCGCCCGGCTCGGGGCACTCAGTGAGAGGTTCGGCGCCGCCCATTGGTATGGAGCGAGTTGCGGCGACGGCTGGACGGCCTGGAGTCTCGCGGAGCGGGGTGAGGTGGTGCGGTATTACGACGCCTTCGAACCGGAGGATCAGATCGGGGACAGCCACCCGGCGGAGGAGGGCTTCCGGTTGCCGCACGAGGACGGGTTCCCGGTGGACGCCTTCGCCGGGGTCGACGTTCACGACCCGGTGGCGTTCCAAGCTCGATATGAGCAGGTGAAGCGGGATTTGGCGATTCCGGACGAGGCGCACGCCACGACCGTTGCCGCACGGATCTCGGTCGATCCCAGCGGGTTCGGGCCACAGACCACGGTGGGCGGACGGGCGGTGCTCGCCTCGACGTCCTGCAACGCCGGGCGGCCGAGCCCGTCCGGCGCCCTGAAGATCTGACGGCGGCGCGAGTGATCAGTGGGCGTCGGCGGTGGGTGACGGGAGGTGGGTGAGCAGGGCGGGCAGGTCGGACATGGTGGTGAAGATGTGGGTGGCGCCGGCCGCCAGCAGGACCCCGGGCTCGTGGTGGGCCAGGCTGTCCGGCGGGCAGTAGCCGAAAACGGTGGCGCCGGCCGCGACGCCGGCGCGGACGCCGGTGGGGGTGTCCTCGATGACCGCGGCGCGGGCCGGGTCGACGGCGAGGGCGGCGGCCGCGGCCAGGTAGACGTCCGGCGCGGGCTTGCTGCGGGGCATCTCCATGCCGCTGAAGATCTTGCCGGCGAAGACGCGGTCGAGGCCGACCTTGGTGAGCTGGAGCTCCACCTTGGCGCGGTCGGCGCCGCTCGCGCAGGCCAGGCGACCGGCGAACAGGCGGTCGATCTCGTGGGCGGCGGTCACCGCGCCGGGGATCTCGCGCAGGTCGGCGGCGAGGGCCGCGTTGCGGCGCCGGCGGAACTCGGCGATCCACTCGGGGGTGACCGCGAACCCGGTGTGCTCCTCGATCACCCCGACCTCGTCGGCCAGCGCCCGGCCGACGAACAGCCGGAAACAGTCCGCCTCGCTGATCAGCCAGCCGAGCTCGTGCAGCATGGCGCGCAGCACCGCGTTGGTGATCCGCTCGGAGTCGACCAGCACCCCGTCACAGTCGAAGAGCACGGCATCGAACGCGGGCGTGGCGGTGTCGAGCATGCCAGCGACCCTAGCCGAGCCGCCCGACGACCTCGATGAGCTGCATCACCGCCCACCCGAGGGAGCCGAGAGCAGCGTCGCCGGCCGGCCCCAGAAAGCCCGCGAGCGCCGTCGCCGACCGGTCCCGGCAAGTCCGCGAGCGCCGTCGCCGACCGGTCCCGGCAAGTCCGCGAGCGCCGTCGCCGACCGGTCCCGGCAAGTCCGCGAGCGCCGTCACCGATCAGTTCGCGGGCCGACGGGCAGCGCCGCCGGCCGGCCCCAGAAAGCCCACGAGCGGCGTCACCGATTGATTCGCGGGAGGCCGACGGACGGCGTCACCGGGCGATCCCAACAAGCCCGCAAGCGGCGTCAACGATCGATTCGCGGGAGGCCAGGGGCGGCGTCACCGGCCGGATTGCGGGAGGCCGAGGAGTTGCAGCGTTCGCGGGTCGGGGCCGTCGTAATAGCGGTCCAGGACCTGCCGGAAGACCGCGGGATCGTCGGCGGCCTCGGCGAACAGGGTCATCGACGAGCGCAGTTTGAGGTCGTCGGGGTAGCCGAAGATCTGCGCGGCGGTGCGGTCCTCGACGGCGAGCAGCGTCTCGGCGCACTCGACGAGGCGCGGGCCGAGCACCGGGTGGGCGAGGTAGGCGCGGGCCTCGGCGAGGTCCCGGATCGCATAGGCCTGTGCGGTCGGGCTCGAGCCCAGACCGGCCAGCTGGGGAAAGACGAACCACATCCAGTGTGAGCGCTTGCTGCCCGCGGCCAGCTCGGCGCGGGCCTGCTCATGGACGCCGTCCTGGGCGCGGACGAACCGTTCCAGGTCAATCATCCGTCCCAGTCTAGGTCGTCGACCAGCCCGGACCGGCGATGCGGGCGATGTGGGCGCCGGGATCCCCGGGCACCGAGCGGCGGGCCGCGCCGAGTCCGCTCACCCCCTCCACCGTCACCTCGACGATGTCCGCGTCGGCCAGCACCGTCGTCTCGCCGCCGGGTGGCATCCGCAGGATCAGGTCGCCGTGGTCGCGGAGTTCGCCGGCCACCGCGGTCAGGCCGGCCACGCCGTTGACCAGGTAGCGGTCCAGGTGGGGGTGTGGGGTGGCGAGCAGGTGCTCACCGCGTACCGAAAGGATCCAGGGAATGCTGAGCGTGCCCGCCCACAGGGACCCGTCGCTCTCCGGGCCGCCGACCCGGGCCAGGACGCACCGGCGGCCGGCCGCGTCGAGGAACGGCGCGGCCGGGCCGAGCCGGCCCCGGCCGAAGACGCCCCAGACGCGGGCGGTGAAGTCACGGCCGTCATAGACCCCGATCGCGTACGACGGATCGGCGCCCGCCACGAGCAGCACCCACTCGCCGTCCACCTCGAACAGCCGCGGGCAGCCCCACGCCGCGTCCGCGCGCGCCGCGAGCACCCCGTCGTAGTCCCAGGTCAGCAGGTCCGCCGAGCGGTAGTGCAGGATCGCGGAGCCCCCGTTCGGCGGGGTGGCCGCGACCAGCATGCGCCAGCCGTCGGCGGCCGCCCAGACGAACGGGTCCCGCAGTCCGGAAAAGCCCTCGGTCACCGGGCCGAGCACCGGTTGCGCCGGATCGGCCCGCCAGCCGCCGGGGTCCGGCGCGGCGGTCGCGCGCCAGACCCCCTCGCCGACCCGGGAGTGGAACAGCACCGGGCCGTCGACGACCGACCCGCAGCGCGGGAGACCGCGCTCGGCCGGGACCGCGGCGACCGGGCGCTCCCGCCAGATCACCAGGTCGTCGGAGACCGCCGAACCCCAGCCCATGGCCTCGTCGTCGGCGGTGCGGTGCTCGTAGAACAGGTGGTACCGCCCGTCGACCCGGAGCACTCCGAGCACCTCGCCGACCCGGCCGTCGCGCGGTGTGTAGTGCATCCGGGGCCGGAGCCCCACACCCGGTCCAACATCCATGCCTCTGCGTAACATCGCCGGGTCGCCGGCGCCAGAGCGCAGAGTGCCAATGCCGGGTCAGTTGTCGAATTCACCGTCTTTCGCGCCGCCGACGAACGCCGCCCACTCGGACGGGGTGAAGAACAGGATCGGTCCGTCGGGATTTTTCGAGTCACGAACCGCGCGGCCCCCGTCGGGCAGGTCGGCCACCTCCACGCAGTTGTCCGAGTAGCTCCGGGTGCTCCGGCGCCAGACCGCCGTGAGCCGGTCAAACTTCGCGGCATAGGTCTTCTCTGTCATCTCGCACCTCCGGGGATATTCTGAGCATTGCTCAGAACCGAGACTGTCCGAGATTTGTCTTACGTTCCGGAACGGCACGATCGATGCACGTGCTTCCGCCCGTGCGGCACGAGACGGAAAAGGTTCATCCGCCGCGCGCAGCTCCGGCAGCAGCTCAGCGGGCCGGTCCAGGGCGGCCGGCTCCCCGCCGCGCGGCATCAGGATCAGCTCGGTGAAGCCGGCCCGGGCGAACGCGGCGGCCGCCCGCAGCAGCGCGTCCGGCGTCGGCGGCACCGGGAACTGCACGGCCCGGCGCAGGCTCGACGGATTCCGGCCCACCTGGGCGCAGTGCCGGTCGAGCACGCCGGCGAGCCGGACCAGGTCGCCCGGCTCGGTGTCGAACGTGGCGGTCAGCCACACGTCGGCCCGCTCGGCGACCACCCGCAGGCGCGCCGCTCCCCGTTGCTGGCCAGCCAGAGCGGCATCGGGCGCTGCACCGGCTTCGGGTCGGAGACCGCGTCGAGCAGCCGGTAATACGTCCCGTCGAAGCCGGCCACCGGTTCGGTCCAGAGCCGCCGCAGCACCTGGGCGGCCTCGCCGAGCCGCTCGACACGCTCGCGGGCCGCGAGCACGGGCAGGCCGAGCATCTCGTCGGCGCCCGGGTCTCCCCCGGCGCCCAGCCCGAGGTCGAGCCGGCCGCCGCTGACGTGGTCGACGACGGCCGCCATCTTGGCGAGCAGCGCCGGGTGCCCCGACCCCGCCGACCGGCGGCGCAACCTGGTGCACCTGACCGCGGCCGGGCGGCGGGCGCTGGACGAGGGCGACCGGGCGTACGCGCGGGCCGAGGCGGTCTTTTCCGTCGACGCGGAGCGGTTGCGCGACCTGCTGCGGCGGGCGCTGTCAGAAGAGGGTCAGCGGCTCGTCGGGCACCGGGAGCGGGGCCGGGTCGGGCAGCGGCGGCAGCTCCGGGACCTGGGCGCGGACCTCGGCGTGGAATCGCCGCGCCAGCTCCGGGGCGTCGGCGTTGTCCGGGGTGTGCACGAAGACCGTCGGTGAGCGGCCCTCGCGCAGCCAGCCGGCGACCGTGGCCACCCACGGCTGCCAGCCGGCCACGGTCCGGGCGGGATCGTCGCGGCCCAGGTAACGCAGGATCGGGCGGTCGGTGAGGGCGGTGTCGCGGCGGGGCATGCGTGGCTTCTTCAGCCAGGCGTCGCGCTCGGCGTCGCTGGTCGGCGGGCTGTCGAAGAACGCGACGGTGTCGAACGGGACCCACTCGGCGCCGTGCTCGGCCAGGACCCGTTCCAGACCACGGGGGTCGGCGAAGAAATCCGGGTGGCGGACCTCCACGGCGTACCGGAAATGTGCCGGCAGGGAGCGCAGGAACCGGGAGAGGACAGCGGTGTCGGCGGGTCCGAAGGACCCGGGCAGCTGGATCCAGAGCGCCGCGGCGCGCGGGCCGAGCGGCTCGATCGCGTCCAGGAAGCTGCGCAGTTCCTCCTCGGCGCCCTGCATCCGCAGCTCGTGGGTGATCCGCTTGGGGATCTTCGGGATCAGGCGGAAGTCGGGGGCGGTCTGCTCGGCCCAGGTGGTCACGGTCTGCCGGGCCGGAGTCGCGTAGAACGTGGTGTTGCCCTCGACCGCGTTGCACCACCCCGCGTAGGCGCGCAGCTTCTCCCCGGGCGGCCGGGAGAACGGCCAGGATTTCAGGGACCACATCGCGCAGCCCACGTGCAGGGCCTGGACACCGGATCGCACGGGGCAACGGTATCCGGGTACGGTCACCCTTTCTCACGGGGAGGTCGGGATGCCGTACACGCCGGGTGAGGTCGCCGGGAAGATCGGCGTCAGCATCGACACACTGCGCTACTACGAGCGGATCGGGCTGCTGCACGGCATCGAACGGACCACCGGCGGGCAGCGGGTGTTCTCCGACGACGACCTGAGCCGGATCGGGCTGCTGCGCTGCCTGCGCGACTCGGGCATGCCGATCGCCCGGCTGCGGCGTTTCGCCGAGCTGCTGCACGACGGCCCGGACGCTGCCGAGCAGCGCGTCCAGCTGCTCGCCGAGCACGACCGGGAGATCGACGAGAAGGTCGCGCGGCTGCGCCGGGAACAGGCTCGCGTGCGCGACAAGATCGCCTGGTACCGTGCCGAGACCGCTCGGCTCAAGGAGGCTCAGTGACCCGGATCCCGATCCGCGTCGCATCGATCGCGCTGCTGCTCGCCGGCCTGGCCGGTGGGGTCTACCTGGGACAGCTGCGACCGGCCCCGAGCACCGAACTGGACGCCGCGCAGGTCGAGATCGCCGACATGCAGCTGCTCAAGGACCGGCAGAACGAGCATGCCGCGGCCCGCGCCCGGCAGACCGTCGCCGAGAACGCGGCCCAGCAGAAGGCGGCCGCGGTCGCCAGGGCCGCCGCCGCCGACGCGAAGGACCTGGAGCAGAGCGTCAAGAAGGCGAAAGCGGCCGCCGCGGCCGGTCCGGCGGCCTTCACCGGCGAGATCCCGAAGTCCTGCAACGAGTTCAGCGGCAGCCGGGCGATCGGGTGCGCGCTCACCTTGCAGGCCGGGTTCGGGCTGGACCAGTTCGCCTGCCTGAACAAGCTGTGGGCCAAGGAGAGCGGCTGGAACTACCGGGCGGAGAACCGCAGCTCCGGGGCGTACGGGATTCCGCAGTCGCTGCCCGGGAGCAAGATGGCCGCGTTCGGCGCCGACTGGAAGACCAATCCGGCCACGCAGATCAAGTGGGGCCTGGATTACATCAAGAAGCGCTACGACACCCCCTGCGGCGCCTGGGCTCACTCCGAGAAATACAACAACTACTAGATCTTTCGGTACGCCCATCGCGCGGGAAGCGTTCAACTTCGCCGGGTTCCGACCGATGTGCCCCAAGTGGCACCACCGCGGCAGCGGTGGTGAGAGGGGAGCGGTGATGCAGCGAAGCGGGACGCCCGGACGACGGCGCCTGCCCTGGAGCCTGATCGTGATCGCCGGCGCCTACCTGGTGCTCGCCGGAGCGTTCCTGGCGACCCGTGGCAGCGCCGTCTTCTTCGCGACCGTGATCCCGGTGGGGTTCCTGTCCGGCAACCTCATCGCTCTCGGTTTCGGTGTCCGCGCCTGGCGTCATCGGGGACTGTCGGGCCGATCGCGGCGGGCCTGGGCGCTGATCGCGGTGAGCTCGGCCGCCCTGATCCTGTCGATCGCCGGCTATGCCGCGACCGGCCAGGCCGGCAACACGGCCGTCGTCCCCTCCCTCGGCGACCTGGCGCACGCGTTCTTCCCGCCGGCGATGCTGGCCGGGCTGCTCACCTTCCCCACCACCGGCCGCAGCCGCCGGGAGGCGGCGAAGAACCTGCTGGACGTGCTGACCGTGGTGGGCTGCGGCTTCATGATCCTCTGGTTCCTGGTCATCGGGCCGACGGTCGCCGCCGGTGACCTGTCCGCTCTGCAACTGGCCACCGCGATGGGCTACCCGCTCGGTGATCTGGCGCTGCTGCTGGGCGCCGTCATCGTGCTGGTCCGGGGCACCACCGCCGACCGCAAGCCGGTGCTGTTCCTGATCGCCGCCCTCTCCTTCCTGATCGTCGGCGACGCCTACCTCGGTTACATCAAGAGCCACCCGCACGCCGGTGGCACACCGACATGGCAGCTGGGATGCTGGCTCACCGCCTGGTACCTGATGGCCTTCGCCGCCGCCCTGCAGTGCCACCAGGCGAGCCGGCAGCGTCATGCCGAGCGCCAGGAGGAGCCGCTGCGGCGAGTGAGCTCGCTGCCGTACGTCGCCACCGGGGTGGCCTACCTGGTGCTGTTCTGGGCGGCGTGGCTTGCCGGTCTCTACCCCTGGGCGGGTCTGGTGGCCGGCGCCGCGCTGGTCACCGGGGCGGTGGCCGCTCGGCAGCTGGTGGCGCTCCGGGAGAACCACCAGCTGGTCGTGACCGACAACCTCACCGGCCTGGCGAACCGCAGGCAGCTGCACGCCAGTCTGGCTCGTGCTCTCGAGCGCAGCCGCCGCCTGGGCACGCCGGTCGGGGTGCTGCAGATCGACATGAACGGCTTCAAGCAGATCAACGACACGCTCGGGCATGAGGCCGGTGACGCCATGCTGGTCGCGTTCGCCGGGATCCTGAAGGACAGCATTCTCGGGTCCGACACCGTGGCCAGGCTCGGCGGTGACGAGTTCGCGGTGGTGCTGAACAACTGCGGTGGCAGCGTCGGCGCGGTCACGGTGGCCCAGCGGATCATCGATGCGATGGCCGAGCCGGTCATGATCGCCGGCCAGCCGCGGAACCCCGGCGCCAGCATCGGCGTCGCCGTCATGGAGGCGGCGGCGCTGCCGGACGGCAACGCCGAGGCGATCCGGAAGCTGCTGCACGACGCGGACCTCGCGATGTACGCCGCGAAACTGCAGAAGCCGGAGAACGCCTGGCGCCTGCACGTCCCGGAGCCCGAGCCGTACCTGACGGCGTTCGCCGACCAGGCCGACGACCGAGGGTGACCCGTCCGGATGCCCGGCACCACCGCTCACGTGGTGCCGGGACGGCTCGGGGCGTACCTAAACCGGGTTTTCAGTAGCGGCAGCGGAGGACCACCAGCGCGTGGCGGACGACGTCGACCCGGCTGGCGGCCCGGGCGGTCTTGCGGCGGCGGGCCAGCAGCGGATCGGCGGTGTGGGCGACGATCTCCCAGGTCTTGCCGTACTCGCGGGGCGGCAGCGTGAACGCGACGTCCTCGTTCAGGGGGTTGAACAGGAGCAGGAACGAGTCGTCGGTGATCTCCTCGCCGAGCGCGTCGCGTTCCGGGATGCCGTGGCCGTTCAGGAAGACCGTCATGGTCATGCCGCTGCGGGTGTTCCAGTCGGCATCGGTCATCACCTCGCCGTCGCGACGCAGCCAGGCGATGTCCGGCAGCTTGTTCTCGTCGGCGAAGGAGCCGGTGAAGAAGCGGCGGCGGCGGAAGATCGGGTGCTCGGCGCGCAGCCTCAACAGCAGCCGGGTGAAGTGGGTGAGCACGTCCTCCTCGCGGGCGTCCTCCCAGTTCACCCAGCTCAGCTCGTTGTCCTGGCAGTAGACGTTGTTGTTGCCCTGCTGGGTGCGGCCCAGCTCGTCGCCGTGGGCGATCATCGGGACGCCCTGGCTGAGCAGCAGGGTGGCCAGGAAGTTCCGCTTCTGCCGCTCGCGCAGCACGATGACGTCCGGGTCGTCGGACGGCCCCTCGACGCCGCAGTTCCATGAGCGGTTGTAGCTCTCGCCGTCGCGGTTGCCCTCGCCGTTCGCGTCGTTGTGCTTGTCGTTGTACGACACCAGGTCGTGCAGGGTGAACCCGTCGTGCGCGGTGACGAAGTTGATCGACGCGATCGGGCGGCGGCCGTCGTCCTGGTACAGGTCGGAGCTGCCGGTGAAGCGGGAGGCGAACTCGCCGAGGCTGGACGGCTCGCCGCGCCAGAAGTCGCGGACCGAGTCGCGGTACTTCCCGTTCCACTCGGTCCAGTTCGGCGGGAAGCCACCGACCTGGTAACCGCCGTCGCCGACGTCCCACGGCTCGGCGATCAGTTTCACCTGGGAGACCACCGGGTCCTGGTTGACCAGGTCGAAGAACGCGGCGAGCCGGTCCACCTCGTGGAACTCCCGGGCCAGCGCGGCGGCCAGGTCGAACCGGAAGCCGTCGACGTGCATCTCGGTCACCCAGTACCGCAGCGAGTCCATGATCAGCCGCAGTGACTCGTGGTGCCGGACGTTCAGGCTGTTCCCGGTGCCGGTGGTGTCGTAGTAGTACTGCTTGTCGTTCTCCACCAGGCGGTAGAAGGCGGCGTTGTCGATGCCACGGAACGAGAGGGTGGGGCCGAGGTGGTTGCCCTCGGCGGTGTGGTTGTAGACCACGTCCAGGATGACCTCGATGCCGGCCTGGTGCAGCGCCTTGACCATCGACTTGAACTCCTGCACCTGCCCGCCGCCCCCGCCGAACGAGGAGTAGCCGTTGTGCGGGGCGAAGAAGCCGATGGTGTTGTAACCCCAGTAGTTCGTCAGGCCGCGCTCGATCAGGCCGCTGTCGTGCACGAACTGGTGCACCGGCATCAGCTCGACGGCGGTGATGCCGAGCCGCTGGAAATACTTGATCATCGCGGGGTGGGCCAGGCCGGAGTAGGTGCCCTGCACGTCCGCCGGGATGTCCGGGTGCCCGATCGTCATGCCCTTGACGTGCGCCTCGTAGATCACCGTCTCCCACATCGGGATCTTCAGCGGCCGGTCGTTGCCCCAGTCGAAGAACGGGTTGATCACCACGGAGCGCGGGGCGAACGGGGCCGAGTCGGTGTCGTTGTACGACTGCGGATCGCCGAAGTTGTACCCGAACAGGGCCTGGTCCCAGCGATAGTCCCCGTCGATCGCCTTCGCGTACGGGTCCAGCAGCAGCTTGCTCGGGTTGCAGCGCAGCCCCTGCCCGGGGTCGTGCGGGCCGTGCACCCGGAAGCCGTACCGCTGGCCGGGCGTGATCCGGGGAAGGTACCCGTGCCAGACCAGCGCCTCGCGTTCCGGCAGGTCGACCCGGGTCTCGATGCCCGCGTCGTCGAACAGGCACAGCTCCACCCGCTCGGCGACCTCGGAGTAGATGGCGAAGTTCGTCCCACCGCCGTCGTAGGTCGCACCCAGCGGGTACGGATTGCCTGGCCAGATCTTCATGCCGCCTGCCATGCCCACATGGTTACCACGGGAAAACCCGCCGCCGATGTGACCCGCCGCTCATCCGACGGGTGTCCGTAGTTCTGTCACCTGTGACAGTGCTGGTGGATATCGTGGGTTTTGTTCATATTCACGGGAGGCCGGGGTGGACCTGCTGGGCACGCCGCCATGAGCACGCCGGAACCGATCGTGATCGTGGGCTGCGGCGGCCACGGCCGGGAGATCTTCGGCATCATCGCCGCGGTCAACGACGTCGGCGACGTGCCGTGGAAGGTCATCGGGTTCGTCGACGACACGCCGTCGGAGGAGAACCTGCGGCTGGTCGGGCTGCTCGACTCGGCCTGGTTGGGGCCGAGCTCGACGCTGGCAGGGCTGGACGCCCGCTACGTGATCGGGATCGGTGATCCGCGGATCCGGGCCGCGGTCGCCGGACGGCTGGACGGAGTGGGCCGGCCGGCCGCCCCGCTGGTGCATCCGGCGGCGACCGTCGGGCCGGCGACCACGCTGGCCGAGGGCGTGGTGATGTTCGCCGGGGCGCGGGTGACCACGAACGTGACGCTGGGGCGGCACGTGCACCTGAACCAGAACGCGACGGTCGGGCACGACTCGGTCCTCGGCGACTGTGTGCAGGTGAACCCGTCGGCGGCGGTGTCCGGGAGCTGCCGGATCGGCAGCCGGGCGCTGATCGGCACCAACGCGTCGGTGTTGCAGGGCCGCAGCGTCGGCGAGGGCGCCCGGGTCGGCGCCAACGGGTGCGTGATCCGGGACGTGCGCCCCGAGCAGACCGTCAAGGGCGTCCCGGCCGTGTAGGGCGGCTCGCCGGGTGGCCGGGTAGAACTGACCCGTGCCCCGCCGCTACCTCGTCCTGGCGATCTGCTGCATGAGCCTGCTGATCATCAGCCTGGACGTCACCGTCATGAACATCGCGCTGCCCGCCATCCGCGACGACCTCGGCGCCCCGGTCTCCGGCCTCCAGTGGACCATCGACGGCTACACGCTGGTCCTGGCCAGCCTGCTCGTCCTGGCCGGGTCGGTCGCCGACCGGGTGGGCCGCCGCCGGGTGTTCCAGACCGGCCTGGCGATCTTCACCACGGCGTCCCTGCTGTGCAGCGTCGCGCCGAACCTGGAGGCGCTGGTCGCCTTCCGGGTCCTCCAGGCGATCGGCGGCTCGATGCTCAACCCGGTCGCCATGTCGATCATCACGAACACCTTCACCGAGCCGCGCGACCGTGCCCGCGCCATCGGCGTCTGGGGTGCGGTGACCGGTTTCGGCATGGCGATCGGCCCGCTGGTCGGCGGCTTCCTGGTGCACGGTTTCGGCTGGCAGTCGATCTTCTGGATCAACGTGCCGATCGGCGTCGCCGCGCTGATCCTCACCGCCCTGTTCGTCCCCGAGTCGCGGGCGCCGCACCCGCGCCGCCTCGACCCGGTCGGTCAGCTCCTGGTGTTCCTGCTGCTCGCCGCGGTGACCTTCGGGATCATCGAGGGTCCGGGCGCCGGCTGGTCGTCGCGGGAGATCCTCGCCTGCTTCGGGGTCGGCGGGCTCGCCCTGCTCGGCCTGCTCCGGTGGGAGCCGCGCCGCGCCGAGCCGCTGATCGACCTCGCGTTGTTCCGCAGTCCACCGTTCTCCGGTGCCGTTCTGATCGCGATCTGCGCCTTCTCCGGCCTGGGCGGCTTCCTGTTCCTGAACGCGCTGTACCTGCAGGAGACCCGCGGCCTCTCCGCCTGGGAGGCGGGCCTCTGGACGCTGCCGATGGCCGCGGCGACCGCGCTGGTCTCGCCCCTCGCCGGGCGGCTGGTCGGCACCCGCGGCACCCGCCTGCCGCTGCTGATCGCCGGGAGCGGGATGGCGCTCGGCGTGCTGCCGCTGACCTGGGCCGGGCCGGACACCGCCGCCTGGCCGCTGCTGCTCGGGTACCTGCTGTTCGGGATCGGCTTCGGCATGGTCAACACGCCGATCACCACCACCGCGGTCTCCGGCATGCCGCGCGAGCGGGCCGGGGTGGCCGCCGCCATCGCCTCGACCAGCCGGCAGGTCGGCAGCGCCCTCGGCGTCGCGGTGATCGGCGCGGTCCTGGTCTCCGGGAGCGGCCACGCCGGCGCGTGGATCCTGGTCGGGCTCGGCGTCGGCGTGCTGCTGCTCGGGCGCGCCAGCACCGGCGCCTGGGCCCGCGAGCACGCACACACCCCACCCACGACGGCACTGTCCCGCTGACCGTTTCCGATCAACCCCAAAACCTTCAGACCCGCTTTCGGTACGCCCGGAGCACCCGCCCGCGGATGATCTGCGGACGGGGCTCCCCGGCGTACCGTAAATCGCTTGTGAAATGGCAGTCAGAACAATGCTGATGTCACGCGAACCGAGCGGCGATCCAATCGGCCACCAGATCGGCGGACTCGATCACCGAGGTGTCGTGGGTGGCGCCCTCGATCGGCACGAAGGTGACCGGCTGGCTGTACGCCTGAAGCTGCGGGATCAGCTGGTCGGCGGTGACGAAATAGGGCACCGCCTCGTCCTCGGTGCCCTGCACCACCAGGATCGGGGCGCTCGGCGCGGTCTGCGCCGGGTTGTCGTACTGGACGAACTTCGCCAGCACCGCGTCCGGCACGGTGCCGCCGACCAGGAGCTGCGTCGCGGACAGGTTCTCGTACGCCGCCAGGATCTCGTTCAGGCAGCCGGAACTGAGCACGCCGACCTTGGCCTTGGCCGGAGGGGCCAGGATGGCCGACGGCTGCACGGCGGAGTCCACCGCGTTCAGGCCGTACAGGGCCATGACCAGGTAACCCTGCCCGGCGGTGCCGGGGATCAGCGGCACGATGGTGTCGGTGTTCGACACCGGCGCGATCGACGAGGTGCCCTTGAGCACCAGATTCCCGTCGTAGGACGGGGCGATCTGGCTGGCGAACAGCGCGCCCTGCCCGCCCTGCGAGTGCCCGTCGATCACGTACTGCGGGGTCAGCGCCGAGTCCAGGTTGCGGGCCGCCTTGACGCTGTCGATGATCGCCCGGCCCTCGCTGGCCCCGATCAGGTAGGGATGTGCCTGCGGGGTGCCGATGCCGGGATAGTCGGTCGCGGCCACCGTCCAGCCGCGGCTGAGCAGCTCGGCCACCGCGGTCCGGGCCTCCGGCCAGAAGACGGCCTGGTTGGTGGAGGGCGCGCACTGGTCGGCCAGGCCGGTGGTGCCGTGCGCCCAGGCGACCGTCCGGTTCTTCTTGCCGGTCCTGGGGGTGAGGATCAGGCCGGTCGCGGTGATCGCGCTGCCGGTGATCGAGGTGGAGAGGTATTGGATGCGTTTACCGGTCGCCAGTGCGGACAGCTCGGCCGGGAGGGTGGCGGTCGAGCTGGACAGCACGAGTCCGGGGGCGAGGGCCGTGGACTCCGTCGCGGCGACCGCCGGCTGGGCGGTCGCCGCGACGATCCCGGTCACGCTCAGCAGCACGGCCAGGAGTGGGCGGACGATTTTGTTCATGGACACCCCAGTTCCGAAGGAAGATCCGAATAGGATGATCGGATGAACGCACAGCGTAATGCGGATCACACTCGGAAGATGCCCATTCCCCGGCCATAGGTTCGTGACGATCATTCATTGGCGCACGTCACTAGGCTGATGAACAACCGGCACTGCAAAGATCGATTTAATCGCTTCTTCAAATGTGATTACACACCGCTCGGGTATGTCTCCGGCTCGTGCGCGTTCACCCGCAGCGTGTGCAGCGGGCGCAGGGCGCGCGACTCGTCGAACCACAGGAACGCGTCGTAACGGTCGCCGAGCACGGTCGGTACATAGTTCGCCCAGCGCTCCCGCTCCGGGCGGTAGACCACGCCGATCGCCCGGTGCGGCAGAACCGTGGTGAGCAGATCCGGGGCGTCGTCGCCGGCCGGGAAGACGAACAGGGCGTTCCGCGGGGCCGTCAGGTGCAGGATCTCCTCCAGGGAACCGGACCGGGCGGGCGGCACCGGCATCGACTCCATCGCGGCGCCCCACTGCGCGCCGGCCACCACGCTGCCGCGGAACGAGCCCATGCCGACCAGGAGGACCTCGTCCCAGCCGTACCGGTCCCGGGCCAGCTGCCCGAGGGTCAGCTCGCCGTTGTCGGCCTGGTCGGTGGCGCGGGCGTCGCCGACGTGCGTGTTGTGCGCCCAGACCACCGCCTTCGAGGTGGGGCCGTACCGAGTGAGCAGCCGGTCCAGGGTCTCGTCCATGTGCCGGTCCCGGCCGTTCCAGGCGTCCGGGCCGCCGCGCACCATGGTCCGGTAATAGTTCTCCGCGCCGGCCACCACGGCGGCGTTCTGCCACACCCCGAAATCCCGGTCGCGCAGCTCGGCGAGCATCTTGATGATCTTGTCCTCGCAGGAGGCGCCGACGAACTGGGTGGCCCAGCCGTACGCGTTCGGGTCCTCGTTGAACGGCTCGAAGCAGCGGTAGGCGTCCAGCGCGACCGGCACCAGGTCACGGTCGTTCTCGCGCAGCCAGGTGAGGATCTCGCGCATCGACTGCCAGAGCGAGTAGACGTCCAGGCCGTGGAAGCCGATCCGGTCGTCCGGCGGGCGGACCGCGTTGAACCCGTGCAGCCAGCGGGTGAAGTCCACGACCTCCTCGTTCGCCCACATCCAGGTGGGCCAGCGGTCGTACCGGACCAGCGCGGACCGGGGGTCGTCCGGCGCGCCGGGACCACCGCGGACGGCGGCGTCCACCCGCTCGCAGTCCGGCCAGTCGCCCTCGACCGCGACGAAGGAGAAGCCGCGCTCCTCGATCAGCCGCTGGGTGAGCGCCGACCGCCAGGCATAGAACTCGTGCGTGCCATGGGTGGCCTCACCGATCATGACGACCCGCGCGGAGTCCGCGCGGTCGAGCAGGATCTCCAGGTCGCCCGGGTCGCGCAGCTCCCGGGCGATCGACGCCACCTCGTCCCCGTACCGGATCATTTTCCGAGAGTTACCCTTGCTGCTTCGCCCCATACGTCAGACTTTGTCCGCCTGAGATGATGACCGGATGGAACGCCCAACGCTCTTCGAAGCCGCCGGCGGAGCGCCGGCGATGCTCGCCCTGGCCGCCGACTTCCACGCCCGCTGCCTGGCCGACCCGGTGCTGGAGCACCCGTTCTCGCACGTCGGCAACCCGGAGCACGTCCAGCGGCTCGCCGACTACTGGGGTGAGGTGCTCGGCGGGCCGCCGGTCTTCTCCGAGCGGTTCGGCGGTCACGCCGCGATGCTGCGGGTGCACGCCAACCAGTGCGACGAGGACCCGTTCTCGCAACGGTTCGCCGAGGTCTTCGACGAGGCGGTGGCGCACACCCTGCCCGACGACCCGGAACTGCACGCCGTCCTGCACGACTACATGCACTGCGCCACCCGCGAGGTCGCCGCCGTGTTCCCGGCCACGGCGACCGTCCCGGAGACCACCCGGATGCCGCACTGGTCGTGGTCGGGTTCAATGTCCGGGTGATCACCTGCGTCGTGCACTACACGATCGATCCCCGCCAGATCGAGGCCTTCGAGCGCTTCGCCCGCGAGTGGATCCGCCTGGTCGGCGCGCACGGCGGCGTCCACCACGGCTACTTCCTGCCCGCCGAGGGCGCCAGCGACAAGGCCGAGGCGCTGTTCAGCTTCCCCAGCCTCGCCGCCTACGAGCAGTACCGCAGCCGCTTCGGCACGGACCCGGAGTTCCTCGCCGCCGACCGCATCCGCGACGAGTCCGGCTGCGTCCTGCGTTACGAGCGCACCTTTATGCGCCCGCTGCTGCCCGACTGACCCGGACTTACTTCTTGAGCGACGCCTGGTCGACGACCTCGGCGGCCGCCGGGGCCTTGATCTCCGGGAAGGTCTGGTTGAACTCGCTGAAGGTCAGGCCCTCCGGCGCCGGCCGCTCCATCTTGATCGGGTACGGCTCGCCGCTGGTCGCGACGTACAGCACCGTTTTCGCGTCCGAGCCGTCGACCAGGCCGATCGCGGGCACGCCCTCGACCGGCTTCGCCTCGCCCTTGCTCAGCGCGCCGCCCGGCGTCAGCATCTCGTCGATGTCCGAGGCGCCGAAGAAGAACGAGCCCAGGCTGGCGTCGTTCGCGGTCGGCTTGATCCACTTGTCGCCGACGGCCTGCTTCATCAGCTTCGCGGTCGCGCCGGACGAGTCGATCATCGTCCAGAAGGCCTCGTTCGGCCGGATGTAGCGGGCGCCGCCGACCGAGAGCATCTCCAGCGTCGCGCCGCCCATGTCGATGGTGCCCGCGACGTCGGCGCCGGCCACCTTCAGGTCCAGCTTGGTGACCTCACCGCTGTCGCTCACCGCGCCCTTGACGTGGAAGGACTTCGCCGCCTTGAGCGCCGCCTTCGCCTTCTCCAGGATCGCGGCCGCCTCCAGGTCGGCGACGCCGTTGGCGGCGGCCGTGCCGGCCGGGGCCGCGGTGTCCGGCTTGTCGCCGTTGCCACACCCGGCGAGCAGGGCGGCGGTGATGGTGAGAGCGGCCAGGCCGGCGCGCGGAGCAAACCTCATGACGTCTGTCACTTCCCTATATCTGGCGGGCGTGCTTCCCGCGCGTATGGCGCGTGACGATAGCGGCTCGGACCCGCCCCTGCCGAATCACCGTGATCATTCCGACGCTCACCACTGCGGAAGACCCCATTTGTGTACGACGATGGCCCCGGCCAACCGGTCATGCAGCGTCCGCTGCCGGTCCCCGAAGACGAACAGCACGTCCACCACGGGGTAGATCCCGAACGTCACCGTGCCGAGCACGATCCAGAGCAGCCATTTCGCCAGCAGCTCCCGGACGACCATCCGTCCGAACCCGACCGGCCGCCCGGTCCGCACGTCGGCGACGGCGTGCCCGAGCAGCTGCCGCCCCGGTGTCTGCCCCCGCCCGAACACCAGCGCCGCCCAGACCAGCCACCCGATCCCCACCGTGCCCACGAACAGCACCACGTCGGCGATCTGCGCGATCAGCCGCCCGAACGGACTCACCAGCGGCGAGATCTGCACCCCGTCCGGATGCGCATAGCTCAGTTCCTGCTCCATTGCGACCGAGCTCCTCTCCCCCGTCCCCCAAAGGTGCGACGCGACGGTACTCGATCCTGGCCTCATCACGCGGACCCGGCGCCATGCCGTTCGCTCGATGAAGCACTGGCGTCCTTCGACGCTGTCACTCTCGACTATCGGCTGGACCCCGCGGTGAAGCTTGCTGAAGCCGCCGTGACGCCGCGGTGAAGCCGGGCCCGCGCACGCTCTCCCCGACGACAACGAGGAGGGCGGAATGACGGTCGAGGTCGAGGGGTTGCGGAAGTCGTTCGGGGAGCGGGTGGTGCTCGGCGGGATCGACTTCACGGTGCCGGACGGGACGACGTTCGCGCTGCTGGGGCCGAACGGGGCGGGCAAGACGACAGCGGTCCGGATCCTGTCCACGCTGATCCGGTTCGACGGCGGTCGGGTGACGGTCGGCGGGCACGATCTGCGGCGGGAACCCGAGGCGATCCGCCGGATGATCGGGGTGACCGGGCAGTTCTCCGCCGTCGACGACCTGCTGACCGGGGCGGAGAACCTGGAGCTGATGGCCGATCTGCACCACGTCGGCCGGGCGGCGCGGCGGGACCGCGTCGCCGCGCTGCTCGACCGGTTCGACCTGGTGGAGGCGGCGGGCAGGGCCGCGTCCACCTACTCCGGCGGGATGCGGCGGCGGCTGGACCTGGCGATGACTCTGATCGGGCGGCCGCGACTGATCTTCCTGGACGAGCCGACCACCGGACTGGACCCGCGCAGCCGCCGGATGATGTGGCAGACCGTGCGGGACCTGGTGGCCGACGGCGTCACCATCTTCCTGACCACGCAGTACCTGGAGGAGGCCGACCAGCTCGCCGGCCGGGTCGCGCTGCTCGACGGCGGGCGGATCGTCGCCGACGGCACGCCCGCCGAGCTGAAACGCCGGGTGCCGGGCGGCCACGTCCGGCTGCGCTTCGCGGACGCCGGGACGCTCGGCGCCGCCGCGGCGCTCTTCACCGACGGCGAGCGCGACGACGACGGGCTCTCCCTCCGGCTTCCCGCGGCGAAGCCCCGCGAGCTGCTGGATCGGCTGGACCGGGCGGGGATCGAGGCCGAGGAGCTGTCCGTGCACTCCCCCGACCTGGAAGACGTATTCCTGGCCCTGACCGGCCGGACGGCGGAGGTGGCGCCATGAACGACGCGATGACTATGGTGCGGCGCACCGTGCGGCACACCGCCCGCAACCCGAGCGCGATCATCATGACGGTCGGCATGCCGGTCGTCCTGCTGCTGCTCTTCGTCGGGGTCTTCGGCGGCGCGCTGAGCGCCGGCATGTCCGAGGACGCCTACATCGACTACCTGGTCGCCGGGGTCCTGCTGATGACCGTCGGCTACGGCTCGACGACCACGGCCCTCGCCGTGAACCGGGACATGACCCAGGGAATCATCAACCGGTTCCGCACCATGGCCATCTCCCGTGCCTCGGTGCTGACCGGGCACGTCATCGGCTCCACCGTACGCACCCTGCTCAGTGCTGCCCTGGTGGTGGCCGTGGCCGTCGCCCTGGGCTTCCGGCCGGCCGGCGACCCGGTCCGCTGGCTCGCCGCCGCCGGCGTGATCGCCCTGCTCACGGTGGCGATGACCTGGATCGGCGTCGCGGTCGGCCTGGCCGCGAAGACCGCCGAGGGCACCGCGCCGTTCACCCTGATCACCCAGCTGCTGCCGTTCCTGAGCAGCGCGTTCGTCCGGCCGGAGACGATGTCCGGTGCGGTCCGCTGGTTCGCCGCGCACGAGCCGTTCACGCCGATCATCGACAGCCTGCGCGGCCTGCTGCTCGGCACCGCGATCGGCGGCAACGGTCTGGTCGCGGTCACCTGGTGCCTGGTCCTGGCGGCGGGCGGCTATCTATGGGCTCGCCTGCTGTTCCGGCGAGACCCCGCCCAGTAACGAGGCCGCGATCAGGCGGAGCTCGGTGGCATCGAGGCCGGCATACTCCTGCACCGCAGCCGAGTATGCCGGCCGATCGGCCTCCCGCACCGCCGCCGCCACGGCGGGCACCGACTGAAACGTACCGGAAAATCCGAATCGTTCGGCGACCGCGAGCAGCCGCCCGCCCGCACGCGCGAACGCCGCCCGGGCCACCAGCATCACCCCGCAGATCCGGAAGACCGCCACCGGCGCCTCCGGCAGCAGCACCGCCAGCCGCTCCGTCACCACCGAGGCCAGGTCGGCCACCAGGTCCGACCGTCCGTACCGGCAGTGCGCGATCACCGCGACCGCGAGCACCTCACCGGCCCACAGCCCCTCGGACTGCCGCACTCCCGCCGCGGCCTGGCGCCACAACCGCAGCCCGCCGTCGACGTCCCCGCGCCCCAGCAGGATCTCCGCCCGGCTGCACAGGTCGAACATCATCGGCCCGGCCTCCTCGGCCAGCACACCCCGGCTCAGCTGGTCGAGCCCCTGCTCGGCCCGGTCGAACGCCCCTCGTTGCAGGTCGGCCAGCACGATCGCCCACCGCGCCCGCGCCGCGCTCGACCACGCCCCGAGCTCCTCCATGATCGACAAGGCGGTGTCGAGGTGCCGGAACGCCTCCTCCCCCGGCGCCGCCTGCAAGCACAGTTCCCCGATCCGCGCGTGCGCGAGCGCCCGCAGCCACGGGTCCGTCGCGCCGAGACGGTCGAGCATGCGCCGGGCCGCGAGCAGCGCGGCCTCCGGCTCGTTGGCGTGTTCGGCCTGGTAGCTGCGCGCGTACTGAGCCAGCCCGGCGACCAGCGGATCGTCGCTGTCGCCCAGCGCCCGCACGTCGGCCGCGCCGAGCACCGTCTGCGCGGCGCCGATCAGCGTCCCCGGCGCCGGCGGCGGGAGCCGGCGCAGCACCGCCAGGGCCCGCACCGGCCGTGGCCCGCGGGTGAGATAGCTGATCATCGCGCACCAGACCGCGGTGGTCCGGGTGGCCTCGACATAGGCGGCCTCGGGCCGATATCGCGCCAGCACCGCCGGCACCTCGCCGGCCAGCGACGCCAGCCGGGTGATGTTCGAGTCGGTCAGCCACAACGCCCCGAGCAACGCCCCGGCCGCCGCCACCGTCGCCCCGTCATTGCGCTCCAGCCCGAGCCGCAACGCCAGGACCAGGTTCTCCTGCTCGTCCCGCAGTTCGTCGACCGCGGACACCAGGCCCGCCGCGTAATCGGTCGCGTCCCGGACACCCCGCTCCCGTGCCCACGCCAGGAGCCGCTCGGTCGCCGCCTCGGTCTCCCCGGCCTCGCTCCGCCGCGCCGTGCTGAACTCCCGCACCGTCTCGACCATCCGGAACCGCGTCCCGCCCGGGCTGTCGATGACTTTGACCAGCGACTGGTCGACCAGCTGCGCCACCACCGCGTCGCCGGCGAGCCCCCGGGTGAACCCGCCCGGAAAGATCGACAGCAACCGCATGGCCGCCTGCCCGTCCGCGTCGAGCAGGTGCCAGCTCCAGTCGATCACCGCGTGCAGGGTCCGGTGCCGTTCGGGCAGGTCCCGCCCACCACCCTGGTGCAGGCTGAACCGCTCGGCGATCTCCGCCGGCGACATGATCCGGATCCGGGCCGCGGCCAGCTCCACCGCCAGCGGCAGCCCGTCCAGCCGCCGGCACAGCTCCCGGACCGCGTCCGCCGGCAGGTCGGCACCCGGCCGCGCCGCCCGCGCCCGCTGCGTGAACAGCTCCACACTGGTCGGCAGGTCCAACTCGGGCAGCGCGTAGACGACCTCCGACGACAGCCCGAGCGGCGCCCGGCTGGTGGTCAGCACGGTCACCGCGCCGGCCAGCCCGACCAGCGCCCGGACCAGTCCGGCCACCCCGTCGATCACCTGCTCGCAGTTGTCCAGGACGAGCAGGGCCGGCCCGGGTTCCAGCGCGCCGACGATTCCGGCGATCCCGGCCGCCGCGCCCAGCCCGAGCGCCGCCGCGACCGCCCCGAGCACGTCATCGTCCCGGGTCACCCCGGCGAGCTCGACCAGGTACACCAGGCGGTGGGTCGCCCGCCGCCCGACCGCCTGGGCCAGCCGGGTCTTGCCGATGCCGCCGGCGCCGACCACGGACACCACCCGATGCGTCCGCAGCAGTCCGCCCACCGCCGCCACGTCCGCGTCCCGGCCGAGCAGCGCGTTCGGTTCGTACCGAAGTCCCTGCCGGACCACCGGCGCGTCCGTCAGCAACAGCTCCCGGTGCGCGGCCCGCAGGGCTGGGCCCGGATCCGCGCCGAGCTCGTCCCGCAGGCCCCGCCGATAGGCGTCATACCTGGCCAGGGCCGCCGCCGGCCCCTGCTCCGCCGCCTCGCACCGCAGCAACTCGAGCAGCACTTCCTCGTCCCGCGGCCGCTCCGCGAGCACCTCGTCGAGCGCTCCGGCGGCGGGCCGCCCCAGCCGGGCCAGTGCCAGCGCCCGCGCCCTGGCCAGCTCCCGCCGCGTGGCCGCCCGAGCCGCCCGCAACTCCCCGAGCGGCCCGTCCGCCGCCTCACCCGCGTCGAGGCCGAAGCCGACGCCGACGCCGGAGCCGGAGGGAAAGCCGAACAACGCCAACCCGGCCTCGGCCTCGGCCAGCGCCGCCGCGTGGTCCCCGGCCCGGGTGAGCCGCTCACTCGCCGCCGCCCGCAGCACCACCGCCGACGAGTCCACCTGCTCCGGAGCGAGCGCCAGCCGATACCCGGCCGGCGTGCTCCGGATCGCCTCCGCCCCGAGCCGCGCCCGCGCCCGGGCCACCAGCGTCTGCAACGCCTTCACCGGATGGTCCGGCTGCTCCTCGGGCCACAACTCGGCGATCAGCCGGCCCGGCCCGCACCCGGCTGCCGGCTCCCCGGCCAGCAGCGCGAGCAGGTCACCGAGCCGGGATCCGCCGATCTCCACCCCACGGTGACGCACCCGCGTCAACAGCGTCAGCTCCACGTCCATCGACGCCGACGCTAGCGCTCAAACCTGCGGTTCACAGCAGTGCCAACGTAGCCTCCAACTGCGAATGCCGCGGCTCCGGCAACTCACCCGGCGCACACCAGATCAGCTCGTCGAACTTGTGCGGCTCCCCGATCCGCACCTGGGCCGGATCCACCCGCACCGAGAACACCACCGCCACCCAGTGCGACGGCGGATCCTCGCGCAGCACGTTGCGCACCCCGAGCTGCACGATCTCCAGTGGCGCGGCGACGTACTCCTCGACGACCTCCCGGGTCACCGCCGCCTCGAACGTCTCGCCGAACTCGAGCGCCCCGGCCCCGCAGTCCCAGGCACCGGGCTCGTCACGGGCCTGCGCCGAACGCCTGGCCAGCAGAATCTTGCCGTCCCCGTCGTGACAGACGAAGACACAGGACACCGACGGTTTCACACCGGACATCCTGTCAAACGCCCCGGCGCGGAGGATCATGGGCGCATGGATGAGATCGTGATCGGCCCGGCGGGACCGGCCGACGCCGGCGAGATCCTCACCCTCCAGCGAGCCGCCTACGTCGTCGAGGCCCAGCTCTACGACGATCCGCACCTGCCGGCCCTGGTGCAGACCCTGGACGAGCTGACCGCCGAGCTGACCGGCGACCTCGCGGTGAAGGCCACTCTCGGCGCGCGGATCGTCGGCGCGGCCCGCGGCCGGCTGGACGGCCCGGTGCTGCGCATCGGCCGCCTGGTCGTCGCCCCGGACCAGCAGGGCCGCGGCATCGGCACCCGGCTGCTCGCCGCGATCGAGGCCGCCGCCCACGGCGAGGCCGAGTGGTTCGCCCTGTTCACCGGCCACCTGAGCAGCGGCAACATCCGGCTGTACGAACGCTGCGGTTACGCCGAGACGCACCGCGAGCAGGTCCGCCCCGACCTAACCCTGGTCCACCTGATGAAAGAGCACCGCTAACCCGCCGTCGAGCAGGTCGAAGGCGAGCGCGGCCCGGGCCGCCGCCTCCGGGTACACCGCGTCGGCGGACTCGCCGGCCAGGATCCGGTCCCGGTTCTCCATCGTCAGCACCATGCGGGTGGCGGCGATCTGGGCGGCGGCGAGCCGGGCGGTGGGCGCGTCGACGAGCGTCGCCAGCTCGGCCGCGAGCAGCTGCTGGCCGCGCGCGGCTCCGGTGTAGAGCCGCGACAGCAGCGCCGGGGTGCCGGTGATCAGGCCCTGCACCCGGAGCACGTTGGGCTGGTCGCTGAGCCCGGTGGCGGCGTCCCGCTCGGCGAGCGCGGCCAGGAAATGCCGGCGCAGCGCCGCGATCGGCGACTCGCCGGGGGCACGCTCGCGAACCACCCGGGCCGGCTCGTCGAGGTGCTCCTCGGCCGGGCCCAGGACCAGGTCCTCCTTGCTGCCGAAGTAGTTGAAGACGGTGGTCTTGGAGACATTGGCCGCGGCCGCGATCTCGGCCATCGCCACGTTGTCGAAGCCGCGCTCGACGAACAGCTCGATGGCGGTCTCCCAGAGCACCCGGCGGGTCTCCAGCTTCTTGCGTTCCCGAAGGCCGACGTCCATGCCCGAACTTTACCAGAGTCAAATTTGGTCACAGACAAAACCTTGACCAAGACCAAAATTCTTCCGTACGGTCGCAGCATGACCTCGATGAGCAGAGTGGAGCGCGGGATCGGCATGATCCTGTGCCTGTTGACGATCGTCCTGGCGATCCTGGATCAGAACATCGTCTCCGCGGCGATCGTCCCGATCGTCCGGGACCTCGACCCGCTGCACGGCGTCGACCACGTGGCCTGGCTGGTCGCCGCGTTCACCCTGGCCGCCACGGTGGCGCTGCCCCTTTACGGGCGGCTGTGCGACGTCTGGGGTCCGGCCCGGGTCTTCGTCGGCACCGTGCTGCTGTTCCTGCTCGGCTCGGTGCTCTGCGGGACGGCACAGACGATGGGGCAGCTGATCGCGTTCCGGGCGGTGCAGGGCCTGGGCGCGGGCGGCCTGATGAGCGTCTCCATGGTGGTGATGGCGCACCTGCGCGAGCCCGGCGACCGGTCCGGGCCGAGCGGCGTGGCCGGCCTGGTCGGCGGCTTCGGCATGGCGATCGGCCCGCTGATCGGCGGCTGGTTCGCCGACCACGGCGACTGGCGCTGGATCTTCTACGTCAACGTGCCGCTGGGCGCCCTGATCGTGACCGGCGCCCTGATCGTGCTGCGGCTGCCCCGGCACGGCGCGAGCACCCACGTCGACCTGCTCGGCGCCGGGCTGGTCGGCGGGTTCGCCGCGGCCCTGCTGCTGGTCTGCGACTGGGGCGGCGACCGCTACCCGTGGTCGTCCGCCGTGATCCTCGGCCTGGCCGCCGTCGCGGTCGCCTGCCTGGTCGCATTCCTGTGGTGGCAGCGGCGCAGCCCGGACCCCGTCCTGCCGCCCGGCCTGTTCCGCATCCCGGCCGTCCGGGACAGCTTCGTGATCCAGGCGCTGGTCGGCGTGGCACTGGTCGGCGTGATGGTCTACCTGATGGTGTATCTCCAGGTCGGGCGCGGGATCAGCGCCGGCGCGGCGGGCACCTACCCGGCGTTCCTGGCAGCCGGGATCGCGCTGTCCGGCATCGCGTTCGCCCGGTTCACCACGTCGCTGCGCACCACCCTCGTGATCGGCACCAGCTGCGCCGCGCTGGCCCTGGGCGCGCTCGCCCTGACCCGGGCCGACACGTCACTGTGGCTCATCCGGGCCGAGCTGACGCTGCTCGGCATCGGGTTCGGCCAGCTGCTCGGCAAGCTGATCGTCGCGGTGCAGCGGAACGCGCCGCGGCACCAGCTCGGGGCGGCCACCACCGGGATCCGGTTCTTCCAGTCGCTGGGCGGGGCGATCGGGGCGGCCGCGTTCGGCTCGCTGCTGGCCACGGTCGTCGCGGCCCGCAGCGGTGGGCTGACGGTCGCCGGTGCGGCGGCGGCGCCGGAGGCGCTGACGGCCGGGGTGGACACCGTCTTCGGGGTGGCCGCGGTCCTGATGGCCCTGGCCGCCCTGCTCGCGACCCGGCTGCGCTCCGCCGAGCCGGCGCCCGCACCCGCCACCGAGCCCCAGACGGTGGCCACGGAGAGCGGTCAGTCGCGATAGACCGGGGCCGGCGGCGCCGGGGCCGCACCGAGCGGGCCTCGCAGCCAGCGGTTGTAGATCGCCGTCCAGGAGCCGTCGGAGCGCATCTTGTCGAGCACGGCGTTGCTGAAGCGGACCAGGTCGGGCGAGTTCTTCGCGATGCCGATCCCGGACGGCTCGTTGGTGGAGAACCTGCCCACCACCTCGGTGCTCGGGTCCTGTGCGGCCAGCCCGGCCAGCAGCACGTCGATGGTGGAGACCGCGTCCACCTGGCCCTGCTGGAGCATGACCAGACAGTCCAGGGTGCTGTCGGTGGCCACCGGGATCGGCTTGGACGGCTGCTCCGCGATGGTGACGATGCTGGTGCTGCCTCGGGTGGCGCAGACCTTGCGGCCGCCCAGGTCGGTGAACTCCCTGATCCCGGAGCCCTTGCGGACCAGCAGCCGCTGGTGCGACGTCAGGTACTCGGTGGAGAACGACACCTGCTGCCAGCGCTCGCAGGTCATCGACATGGTCCGGACCACCATGTCGGCCTTGCCGCTCTGGAGCACCGGGATCCGGTCGGCCGTGGTGATCGCCAGGAACTGGATCTTCTTGGCGTCGCCGAAGAGCGCCTGGGCCATCGCCCGCGCGATCTCGATCTCGAAGCCGACCAGGTCGCCGGTGTTCGGGTCGCGGTACCCGAACAGATACGCGTTCTGGTCGATGCCGACGATCAGCCGGCCCCGCGCGACGATCTTGGCCATCGTCGAGCCGGCCGGCATCCGCCCGGGAGCCGGCAGCGCGCCGGCCGGGCGCAGGCTGGCCCGGGGGTCGCAGTCCGGGGCCGGCCGGGCGCTCGGGATCTCGGCCGGGTCCTGCACGTTCTCCGGCAGCGGCAGGGCCGCCCGGACGCCCTCGGCGGAGTGCGGCGCGGTGGCCTCCGAGCCGCACGCGGCGAGCGGCGTGAGCAGGGCCAGCAGGGCGACGGTGGCGACGACTCGCTTCATCGGTACTCCTTGAGCCGGGGCCGGAAACCGAGGATCACCGCGGCGACCAGGCCACCGGTGAGCAGCAACAGGGCGATCTCCAGACCGGTCAGGGCCGAGCCGCCCTGCCCGGCCTGCCGGTCCACCCGGTCGTTCGCGGTGGCCAGGGCGGTGCTCACCGCGCTGTCGAGCTGGCCGAAGACGGCCGGCAGGTCGCCCTTGCCGGTCGCCGTCGCCTGCGCCACCGCGCCCAGGTAATCACCCCGGTCGTCCAGCTCGCGCAGGTTGCGGTGCATGTCGGACCAGCGGTCGGCGTGCTCGCGCGCCTGCTGGATGAGCTGCCGGTCGGCGGCCGGGGCGTGCGCGGCGGCGGCGCCGAGCACCCGGTCCAGATCGGCCATCACCGCGACGTAGTCCTTCTCGAACGCGGCGCCGCTGCCCCGGGCGATCAGCGTGAGCGCCTCGTCGGCGCGGGCCTGCAGGGCCAGCCGGCGGCCGTCGGCGAGCGCCGAGACCAGCGCCGAGCCCTCGCCCCGGCCGGCGTCCACCCGGCTCGCGGCGGCACTCAGCGCGGTGGCCGACCAGGCCAGCACGATCAGCGCGACCAGGCTGGCGGCGACCAGGCCGAGGTTGAACACCCGGTTGGTCCGGCGGGCGAGCGTCGACTGGGCGAGGATCAGCCCGGCCAGGGTGAGCAGGCCGAGCGAGAGCACCGGCCAGGGGAAGCCGACGGCGTCGCGCTGCGCGTCGTCCACCCGGTCCTGCGCCGACGCGAACAGCCCCTGGGCCTGCGGCAGCAGCGTCTGCCGCATCAGCCCGGACGCCTCCCGCAGATAGGCCCCGCCCAGCGGGGTGCCGAGCCGGTTGTACGACCTGGCCGTCTCGACCAGTCCGGTGTAGACCGGCAGCTGGGCGGTGAGCACCGCGAGCCGGGCCGCGTCCGCGTCGTCGGCGTCGCGGGTGGCGACGGTCAGCGCCGCGCTCGCCCGGGCCAGGTCGTCCAGATACCGCTGGCGCAGGTCGTTGCGCTCGGCGCCGTTGCTCAGGAACGCGGTGGCCGCGGTGGCGTCGGCGTCGGACAGCGACCGGTACAGCTCCTGGGCGCCGACGCTCAGCGGCCCGCTCACCGTGGTGATGTCCTCGGTCAGCGTGGCGCGGTGGTGCACGGTGGCGAGCGCGCTGCCACCCAGACCGACGCCGAGCACGATCAGCGTGATCGCCATCAGGCGGTACAGATCCGGCGTGGCGAGACGGCGCAGGACTGTCGGCAACGCCCACCCCCCGAGTTCACAGACGACTGCCGATGACAGTACGGGGCGCCGGCAACGCGATCCGTGACTAGCCGCGGCTCATCAGGTGCCGCAGGTCGCGGGTGTGTCCGGTGGACGGGCGGACCGCCAGGATGCAGGTGTCGTCGTCCGGATTGGCCCGGCGCAGCCGGCCGACCAGCTCGGCGAGCGGCTGCTGCGGGGCGGCGCGGACCGCGGCGTCGACCGCGCCGATCACCGCGTCCAGGCCGGCGTCCAGGCACTGCCCGCGATATTCCACCAGGCCGTCGGTGTACAGCAGCAGCACGTCGCCGGGGTGGAAGTCGGTGACCGCGGTGGCGTACCGGGCGTCCTCCATCACCCCGAGCATCGGCCCGGCGGGACGCGCCAGCGGCGCGGTGCGCCCGGCCCGGCACAGCAGCGGCGGCGGATGCCCGGCCTGTGCCCAGGTCAGCTGCTGCCGGCCCGGGTCGAAGCGCGCGATCACCGTGGTCGCGGCCAGCTCCGGCGACTCCCGCTCCAGCTCGCAGGTGAGCCGGTTGAGGTGCCCGAGCAGGGTGGCCGGGTCGCTGTCCACCACGGTCAGCGCGCGCAGGGCGTGCCGCAGCTGGGCCATGTTGCTGGCCGCCTGGGTGCCGTGCCCGGTGACGTCGCCGACCGCGAGCAGCACGGTCCCGTCGCGCAGGGCGGCCGCGTGGTACCAGTCGCCGCCGACCATCGAGTCCTGCCCGGCCGGCAGGTAGCGGACCGCGGCCTTGAGCCCGGGCAGCTCGATCGGCTCGTCCGGGATCGGCAGGATGATCTCCTGGAGTCGCAGCGCCAGGTCGTGCTCGGCGTCGGCGGCCCGGCGCTGCTCGTCCAGCTCGTGTTCCACCTTCGCCAGCTGCTGGGCGCTGACCTGCTGCTCGGTGACGTCCTGGATGACGCCGAACAGGCGGATCGGGCGCCCGTCGTCGTCCCGGACGGTCTCCGCGATGGTCCGCAACCGCCGGACCCGGCCGGCGATCCGGACCCGGGTCAGCAGCTCGATGCGATCCGATCCGCGCGCCGCGTCGAGCGCCGCCTCGCGCAGCGAGTGCTCGCCACCCACCGCCAGCCGCCGGCCCTCGGCGGGGGTGAGCGGGCCGAGCCCCGGATCGCGCTGGTAGATCCGGTACACCTGGGGTGACCAGTAGACCTCCCCGGTGACCAGGTTCCACTCGCCCCAGCCGAGATTGGCGAGGCTCTCCACGTCGGCGAGCCGGTCGGTGGCCGCGTCGATCAGCCCGGGGCCCTCGCCGGTGTCCAGCAGCCCGATCATCCGGGCCGCCACCGCGGCCGGATCCCGGCGCTGTTCAGCCGCGATCCGCATCAGGTGCCGATAGGCGTCGGCGACCCGGCACCGGGCTCGCCCGGCGAGCAGACCGGCCGCCTGATCGACCGCAGCGCCGGGGGCGTGCCATCGATCGCTCAACGCCTGCGCGGACGCCTGACCACCCACCGACCGACCTCCCCGTCGTCTCTGGCCTCTTTGTTACGCCAGCGCGCGGGCGATCACATCCCCCGATCATCCGGGCTGTCGCGCTGCCTGCGCGCATCGACGCACAGGTCACCCGGTCGGGCGTAAGGCTTTCGGGGGCTGGTCAGGCTTGATCGGAGGTCACAGCTCGAAAAGATCCCGCACGGCCTCGGCCAACCGGGCCATGCTGGCGCCGGTCACCATGCCGATCCGCTCGGCGCCGACCGAGGCGGGCAGCCGGCGCATCCGGTTCACCACCACGACGCCGGTGATCGGGTCCTGCTCGGTGAGGGCGACGGCGTACGGCGGCAGCTCGGTCACGCCCCGCTGGCGGACGATCGGAGCGCAGTACGGCGAGGCGTTGTCCCGCTCGTTGTAACTGTCCGCGGAGAGCACGAGCACGCGGTAACGCAGATCCGAGCGGTCGCCGATGGTCCAGATCTCGCCCCGGCGCACGTCAGCACCGACCGGATGACGGCACGGTCCGGTTGGGCATGGCAGGAAGCGTACCGCCGCGCCGATCTACGCCGCGTCCGCCCCTTTGCGTGTCGCACCACATCGCCCGGCAGGCAGTATGGGCAGATGGGTGAGCTGAGCTGTTCACCACGTGGACGTGGTCGAACTCCCGACCGCCCGATCCCGTAGAAATTAACGCGGGGCCCGTCACGGGCCGGTTACGAGAGGACGTAGGGATGTCGCAGAAGGCGCAGATCGGAGTCACCGGCCTTGCGGTGATGGGCCGCAATCTGGCCCGCAACTTTGCACGGCACGGGCACACCGTGGCGTTGCACAACCGCTCCTACGGCCGGACCAAGGAGCTGGTCGAGGAGTTCGGCCACGAGGGCACCTTCCTGCCCTCGGAGACCGCCGAGCAGTTCGTGGCGAGCCTGGAGCGCCCCCGCCGCGTGGTGATCATGGTGAAGGCCGGGCCGGCCACCGACGCCGTGATCGACGAGTTCGCCCCGCTGCTCGAAGAGGGCGACATGCTGATCGACGCGGGTAACGCGCACTACGCGGACACCCGCCGCCGCGAGGCCGCGCTCAAGGCCAAGGGGCTGCACTTCGTCGGCGCCGGGGTGTCCGGCGGCGAGGAGGGCGCGCTGCACGGCCCGAGCATCATGCCCGGTGGGCCGAAGGAGTCGTACGACGCGCTCGGCCCGCTGCTGGAGGACATCGCCGCCAAGGTCGACGGCGAGCCGTGCTGCGTGCACGTCGGCCCGGACGGCGCCGGCCACTTCGTCAAGATGGTGCACAACGGCATCGAGTACGCCGACATGCAGCTCATCGCCGAGGCGTACGACCTGCTGCGCCAGGTCGGCGGGCTCTCCCCGCAGGAGATCGCCGGCGTCTTCGGCGAGTGGAACTCCGGCCGCCTCGGGTCGTACCTGATCGAGATCACCGCCGAGGTGCTCAAGCAGGTCGACGCGTCCACCGGCAAGCCGTTCGTGGACATCGTGGCCGACCAGGCCGAGCAGAAGGGCACCGGCCGCTGGACCGTGCAGGCCGCCCTGGACCTGGGCGTGCCGGTCAGCGGCATCGCCGAGTCGGTGTTCGCCCGCGCCCTGTCCGGTGGCGCGGACGTGCGCAAGGCGGCGGCCGACGCCGGTCTGCCGGGCCCGTCGGCGGGGTCCGCGCACGCCGGTGGCGACCTGCGCGCCGACGTCGAGCAGGCGCTGTTCGCCTCCAAGATCGTCGCGTACGCGCAAGGCTTCCAGCAGATCCAGGCGGCCAGCAAGGAGTACGGCTGGGCGATCGACCCGGGCGCGATGGCCAAGATCTGGCGGGCCGGCTGCATCATCCGGGCGAAGTTCCTGGACTTCATCAAGCAGGCGTACGACAAGAACCCGGAGCTGGCCACGCTGCTGGTCGACGACTACTTCCTGGACGCGGTCAGCGGCGCCCAGGACGCCTGGCGGCGCGTCGTGGTCACGGCCGCCCAGCAGGGCATCCCGGCGCCGGGCTTCGCCTCCGCCCTGGCCTATTACGACGGCCTGCGCGCCGCCCGCCTGCCGGCCGCCCTGATCCAGGGCCAGCGCGACTTCTTCGGCGCACACACGTACCGCCGCGTCGACAAGGAGGGCTCGTTCCACACCCTCTGGGCCGCCGAGGGCCGCCCCGAGGTCGACGCCTGATTCAAACCCTTTTACGGTACGCCCAACGCCCCGGCCACCCAGCCGGGGCGTTGCCGTCCCGCCCCGCGGTCCCGTCGCTCCCTCCCGGCCCCGCCCCTCGTCCACCCGCACTTCCCAACCGGGCCGTTCCCGCTCCCGCCCCACGGCCGCCGCCTCTCCCGGCCCCGGCCCTCGCCCGCCCGCACTTCCCAACCGGGCCGCTCCCGCCCCACGGCCGCCGCCTCTCCCGGCCCCGGCCCTCCTCCGCCCGCACTTCCCAACCGGGCCGCCCCCGCCCGACGGCCGCCGCCTCTCCCGGCCCCGGCCCTCCTCCGCCCGCACTTCCCAGCCGGAGCGCTCCCGCCCCCGCCCCACGGCCGCCGCCCCTTCTCCCGGCGCCGGCCCACTTCCGCGCCGCTTTCCCACCGGCGCACCCGAGCTCCCACCCGGCACAGCCTCCCTCTTCTGCCCGGCACCGATCCGGATGGCGCCCATCTCCGTAGTCATGGTCAAGACCACGGGCGCAGGAGGAGCGATGAGCGACGATCCGGCCGGCATTCCCCCGACCGAAACCGATCACCCGGTGACGTTTGCCCCCGGCACCCACCCGGTCCCGGCCCCCCGCCCCGCCACCCTGGCCGAAACCGACCCTCCCCCGGCGCCCGCCCCCGCGCCCCGCCCGGCCCCGACGATCGAACTCGCACCGGACCCCGGCGCACCCAGCCCGGAACCGACCGGCTGGTCGGCCACGCCTGATCCCGGCAAACCCAGCGTCGCCCCGACCGGAGAGTGGGCCGCGCCTGATCCCGGCAAACCCGGTCCAGCCCCGACCGGTGAATGGGCCACACCAGACCCCAGCAAGCCCAGCTCCGCCCCGACCGGAGAGTGGGCCACGCCTGATCGCGGTGAAAACAGCCCGGATCCGACCGGTGAATGGGCCACACCAGACCCCGGCAAACCCAGCTCCGCCCCGACCGGAGAGTGGGCCACGTCTGATCGCGGCGAAAACAGCCCGGATCCGACCGGCGGGTCGGCCACGCCTGATCGTGGCGAGCCCAGCCCGGATACGACCGGTGGGTCGGCCGCGTCTCATCCCGGGGAGCCTGGCCTCGACGCGACCGGCGCGTGGCCCGCGCCCGATCCGGCCGAGTTCGCCGAGGAGGACACCGACCCGACCGGATTCGCTCCGGTCTCCGGGGTGCCCTACCCGCCGGCCACCGATCCGTTCGACGATCCCGGGTTCACCTCGGCCTACCCGCTGCCCGGCTGGAGCGCGCCACCGGACCTCGAACCGCTTCCCGGCGCCGCCCGCCGCCGCAAACCGCTGCTGCTGGGTGCCGCCGCGCTCGGACTGGCCGGGCTGGTCGCCGCGTTCCTGCTGGTCCCCCGGCAGAGCACCGACGCCTCCCAGGGCGCCGCGGCGGCCACCGCCCCCGCCCAGAAGGCCGCGAACCCGCCCGCCGACAACGCGCCCGCCCCCGGCAAGTCGCTGACCGCCCCGGCCGGCGGCCGCGCCGAAGCGTCCTTCGACCTCGTCGACAGCGCCACCGTCGTCGAGCTGAGCGCCGGTGACCTCGGCGACGACCTGTACCGGATCAGCACCCCGCCGGACAGCGGCCTCACCCCGGCGATCGACCAGGACGGCGACGCGGTCCGGTTGCACCTGCGTTCGGACGGCAGCGGCGGTTCGGCCGTCGTCACGATCGTGCTCAGCGCGGCGGTCCGCTGGACCCTGCGCCTGGACGGCGGCACCGCGCACAGCCGCCTGAACCTGACCGATGCCGATCTCGCCGCCCTGGACCTCAACGGCGGGGCGAGCCGCATCGACCTGTCCCTGCCCGAGCCCCGCGGCGTCCTCCCGATCCGGATGACCGGCGGCGTCGACCAGTTCCGGGTCACCCTCTCGGACGCCACCCCGGTCCGCGTCCGCGTCGAGTCCGGCGCCGGCCAGGTCACCCTCGGCGGCACCACCCACCAGGGCATCGCCCCTGGTCGCAACTTCACCGCCAACGGCTGGGGCTCCACCGAGGCAGGCGTCGACCTGCAAGCCGTGGCCGGCCTCTCCGCCCTCACCGTGACGGGCTGATTGGCTCCGCTTCGCTCCGCGCACAAAACTGGGCTGGCTGGCTCCGCTTCGCTCCGCGCACAAAACGCCTTGTAACCGGTGAGATGGGCGCGTCTTTTCCGCCACCGCAAACCCCGCGGCGTCGGAAAAGCCGAGCCCATCTCACCGGCGGCGTTTCGTGAGAAACCTAGGGGGCCTGAGCGCGCTTCAGGGTTCGGTGAGCACCGCGGACAGCGAACACATCCCCTGCACCAGGGGTGTCAAGCGGCTTGGCCCGATCCCGCGTCTGCCCAGGGCGCTGAGGGCCAGCCGAGGAATGTCCGGCTGGCCCTGACGGCCCTATACAAGAACGGGATAGGGCGCTGAGGACCAGCCGAGCAGTGTCCGGCTGGCATCCAGCGCCCTATCCGGGCATGGGATAGGGCGCTGGAGGCCAGCCGGGGTTTCGATCTCCGGAACCAGCCGCGGACAGGGAAGAGGGCGGCGATCGCTTTTGCCCACGGCGCTGAGGACTAGCCGAGCAGTGACCGGCTGGCCCTGACGGCCCTATACAAGAACGGGATAGGGCGCTGAGGACCAGCCGAGGAATGCCCGGCTGGCCCTGACGGCCCCAACCAGGAACGGGATAGGGCGCTGAGGACCAGCCGAGCAGTGACCGGCTGGCCGTGACGGCCCTATCCGGGCATGGGATAGGGCGCTGGGGGCCAGCCGGGGGTTGATCTCCGGAACCGGCCGCGGACAGTGAAGAGGGCGGCGATTGGTTTGGACGCGCCAGCGGCCAGATCGCCGCCCTCGGCCCGCGCGGGAGCATGCGATCCGCACCGAAGCGGACCCGCGTCAATGAAGATCTTCAGGCGGGTGAGACCACCTGGACGGGCGCGGCGGACATCAGCGCGCCGCAGTCCGCGGGCGACAGCGGCTTGGCCATGAAATACCCCTGGCCGTAGCGGTAACCCATCTCCCGCAGCCGCTCCATCTGCTCCGCGTTCTCGATCCCCTCCGCAACCGCCTTGAGCTGCAAGTATTCCGCAAGCTGCGCGACCGCCGCGGCGACCGCGAGCCGTCCGCGGTCGGCACCCGAGGCGATCCCGTCGACGAACGACTTGTCCAGTTTGAGCACGTCGACGGGGAACTCGCGGAGCAGGCTGAGCGACGACTGCCCGGTGCCGAAGTCGTCCAGGGCCAGCCGGACGCCCATCTCGTGCAGCGCCCGGAGGGTGTCGCGGACCTGCCAGCCGTCGACCACCGACGACTCGGTCACCTCGAGGATCAGGTGCTGGGAGGTCAGGCCGTTCTCGCTGAGGACCGCGGCGACCTCGTCGACGAAGCCGGTCTCGCGCAGCTGCCGGACCGCGACGTTCACGTTGATCGACTCGATGGCGCCGTCGCCGAACTCGGCACGCCAGCGGGACAGCTGCGAGCAGGCCTCGCGGAGCACCCAGGCGCCGAGCGGGACGATCAGGCCGGAGCGCTCGGCGACCGGGATGAAGTCGCCGGGCGAGACGAAGCCGCGAGTCGGGTGCTGCCAGCGGACCAGCGCCTCGGCGCCCGCGAGCCGGCCGGTGACCAGGTCGAACACCGGCTGGTAGACCAGGCGCAGCTCGTCGCGGACGATCGCGTTGTGCAGCTCGCTGGCCAGCCGGGCGTGGTGCACCATGTCCTGCCGCATCCGCGGTTCGAAACGTACCCAGGACGCCTTGCCGGACTCCTTGGCGGCATACATCGCGATGTCCGCGTTGCGCTGCACCTCGTCGGCGCTCTCGCCGGTGCCGGCCACCGCGATGCCGGCGCTGGCGTGCAGCAGCAGGTGCTGGTCGCCGACCCGGAACGGATCGCCGAGCGCGGCCAGCAGCCGGGCGGCGGCCGTCTCCGCCTCGGCCGGCTCGTCGGTCGGCAGCAGCACGGCGAACTCGTCGCCGCCGAGCCGGGCCGGCAGCTCCCCGGGCAGGCAGTGCTGCCGCAGCCGCTGCGCGACGTGGTAGAGCAGCTGGTCGCCGGCGGCCGGGCCGAGCGTGTCGTTGATCATCTTGAAGTCGTCGACGTCGATGAGCAGCGCGGTGGCCGGCTCGCGCGCGTCGATCCGCTCGGCGAGGGCGACGCCGAACTTGGTGCGGTTGGGCAGGCCGGTCAGGCTGTCGCTGAGCGCGAGCCGTTCCAGCTCGTCCTGCTGCTGCCGGATGCCGCGCAGCGCGACGGCGTTCTCGCGCAGGCTGAGCAGCTGGCGGGCGACCACGAAGCCGGCGATCAGCACGGCGCCGATGATCACGGTGCGCTGCCGGGCGCTCATCTCCTGGGAGCTGACGCTGATCACCAGGACGGCGGCGGCGGTGACCGCGACGAACGGGAGCAGGTTGAAGACGGAACGGCCGGCCCCGCCGACGGCCGGGCGCTCGGTCGCTTCGCATGAGCGCTGCTGGACGAGCGCGGCGCACGCCGCGGCCACGCCGACCAGCGGGAGCGCCAGCACGGAGAGCGCCAGGCGGCCCCAGGCCGGGCCGGCGATCAGCAGGATGGTGCCGGCGATGTCGGACAGCGGGGCGACGGTGAGCAGGCGCAGCGAGACCGGGTGGACGGTGGCCTTCGGCGCCGCGGCCGCCTTGCCGATCACCACGAGCAGCAGCACGCCACCGACGCCGAGCACCGCGGCGGCCACCCGGGCGACCAGCGAGGTCCCGGCCGGAGCCAGGTCCAGCACGACGTACCAGAAGATGAGGGTGCTGGCGACGGCGACGGTGGCGCCGTCCAGCAGCGCCCGGCACCAGCCGAGCGGGGTGCGCTCGCCGATCGGCAGGCGCAGGAAGGCGACCATCAGCAGCAGGATGCCGAGCAGCAGCGGGACGCCGACATACGGCGACATCCCGGTGTTGTTGTTCGCCCGGAACAGCGCGATCACCGAGCCGGCCAGCAGGAACGTGCAGGCCAGCTGGATCTGCCGCCAGAACGAGCGGACCGGGGGCGGCAGCCGCACCTGCGAGCCGATCCGCCGGCAGGCGAGCACCGCCGGGACCATCGCGATCGGGGCGCCGGCGTAGCCCAGGTACAGGCTGCCGGGCGCGCCGAGCAGCAACCAGATCAGCACCGCCACGGTGGCGACGAGCGCGACCACGGCGGGCGCGAGCCCACCGGGTCGTAGCCGGTCGCCGGCAGTCTCGCGTCCGCTCATGATGGCTTACCAGTCGGCCGCCCCGGGCCGAACCTGAGCCGAATGTCAGCCCCGCAAAGCGGCGGACACCACCGCGCGCGCCTCCTCCTGGATCCGGGCCAGGTGGTCCGGGCCGTGGAACGACTCGGCGTAGATCTTGTAGACGTCCTCGGTGCCGGACGGGCGGGCCGCGAACCAGCCGTTGCCGGTCACCACCTTGAGCCCGCCGATCGCCGCCCCGTTGCCGGGCGCGCTGGTCAGCACCGCCGTGATCGGCTCGCCGGCCAGCTCCGTCGCGGTCACCTGCTCCGGCGACAGCTTGCCGAGGACGGCCTTCTCCTCGCGGGTGGCCGGCGCGTCGATCCGGGCGTAGGCCGGCTCGCCGAAGCGCGCCGCCAGCGCACGGTAGTGCTCGCTGGGCGTCTTCCCGGTCACCGCGATGATCTCCGAGGCGAGCAGGTCGAGCAGGATGCCGTCCTTGTCGGTGCTCCACGCCCCGCCGTCGCGGCGCAGGAACGAGGCGCCGGCGCTCTCCTCGCCGCCGAACCCGATCGACGCGTCCAGCAGGCCGGGCACGAACCACTTGAAGCCGACCGGCACCTCGATCAGCTTGCGGCCCAGGTCGGCGGCGACCCGGTCGATCATCGAGGAGGAGACCAGGGTCTTGCCGATGCCGGCGTCGGCCCGCCAGCCGTCGCGCACGCGGTAGAGATAGTCGATGGCGACGGCGAGGTAGTGGTTCGGGTTCATCAGCCCGCCGTCCGGGGTGACGATGCCGTGCCGGTCGGCGTCGGCGTCGTTGCCGGTGGCGATCTGGAAGCGGTCCTTCTGCTCGATCAGGGACGCCATCGCGTACGGCGAGGAGCAGTCCATCCGGATCTTGCCGTCCCAGTCCAGGGTCATGAAGCCGAACCGCGGGTCGACCGTCGGGTTGACCACGGTCAGGTCCAGGCCGTGCCGGTCGGCGATCTCACCCCAGTACGCGACGCTGGCGCCACCGAGCGGGTCGGCGCCGATCCGGACCCCGGCGGCACGGATCGCCTCGATGTCGACCACCGAGGGCAGGTCGTCGACGTAGGTGCCGAGGAAGTCGTAGCCGGAGACGGAGGCCGACTCGCGGGCCCGCGCGGCGCTGACCCGGCGGACGTCCTTGAGGCCGCCGGCGATCAGCTCGTTCGCCCGGTCCTGGATCCACCGGGTGGCGTCGGTGTCGGCGGGGCCGCCGTTCGGCGGGTTGTACTTGAAGCCGCCGTCGGCCGGTGGGTTGTGCGAGGGGGTGACCACCACGCCATCCGCTTTGGCACGATTTTTCGTATTAAAGGTGAGAATAGCGTGAGAGACGGCCGGGGTCGGGGTGTACCCGTCCCGGCTGTCGATCAGCACCATGACGCCGTTGGCGGCGAACACCTCCAGCGCGGTCACCTGCGCCGGCTCGCTCAGCGCGTGCGTGTCGCGGCCCAGGAAGAGAGGGCCCTCGGTGCCCTGCTCCCGCCGGTACTCGACGATCGCCTGGCTGGTCGCCGCGATGTGATCCTCGTTGAACGCGGTGTTCAGGCTCGACCCGCGGTGCCCGGAGGTGCCGAACGCGACCCGCTGGGCCACCTCGGCCGGATCCGGGTGCTCGGTGTAGTACCGGGAGATCACCTTCGGCACGTCGATCAGATCGGACGGCTCGGCGGGCTTGCCGGCACGGGCGTGGACGGACATAGCGTGGCCTCCTCGGGGTTTCCCGGATCGTATCCAGCGGCGGACTCCTTGAACCTTTCCGCACCCCCATCCGAACTATCCTGCGTGACCGGGAAACTTCCGCGCCTGTTCGTGCTGCTCGTGCTAGCCCTCGGGGCACTGCTGGCGATCCCGGAGCCGGCCCTCGCGCACGCCGCCACGGTCGGTTCGTCCCCGGCGCCGGGCAGCGTGGTGGGCAGCTCCCCCACCGAGGTCACCGTCACGTTCAGCGAGACGATCACCCCGGTCAGCGGGCACATCCAGGTGGTGGCGCCGGACGGCGAGCGCATCTCCGGCCTGGCCACCGCCCGCGGCGCGGTGCTGCACATCCCGGTGCGCACCGCCGAGCACCCGCTCGGCACCTACCTGATCAGCTTCCGGGTGATCTCCGCGGACAGCCATCCGGTGGGCGGCGCGATCACCTTCTCGGTCGGGGCGCCCTCGGCGCGGCCGCAGGCCGCCGCCACCATCGGGACCGATCCCACGGTCAAGGCCGCTGTCCCCACGTTCAAATTCCTGGGGTACGCCGGTCTGACGCTGATCACGGGTCCCCTCATGTTCCTGCTCTTCCTCTGGCCCCGGCGCCGTTCCCGGGCCGGCGCGATCCGGCTGGTGTGGACCGGCATGGCGCTGACCGCGCTGGCGACCCTGGGCGCGCTGGGCACCCAGGCGCAGCAGGGCAGCGGCGCCGCCCTCTGGCAGGTCTCGGCCGGTGAGCTGGGTGAGGTGGCCACCAGCACGTTCGGGCTGATCCTGCTGGCCCGGCTCGCGATCCTGGCGCTCCTCGCGGTCTCCCTGCGCGCCCTGTTCGCCGGGCAGCTGCGGCCGGGCGAGAAACGGCGGCTCCGGGCGTACCCGAATCGGATCTTGATCTTGATTTTGGGGATCGCCGGGCTGGCGACCTGGCCGCTGACCGGGCACGCGATCGCCGCGCCGATGCCGGCCGTCACGGTGACGGTCGGCGTGGTGCACCTGGCCGCCATGGGCATCTGGATCGGTGGCCTGGTCACGCTGATCGGCGTCCTGCTGCGCGGCACCGACCGCCGGGTGCTCGGCGTGCTGCTGCCGGTCTGGTCCCGCTGGGCCGCCCTGTCGGTGATCTGGCTGGCCCTGGCCGGCAGCGTGCAGGCGGTGGTCCAGGTGGGCACCCCGGCCGCGCTGGTCCAGACCGGGTACGGCCGCCTGCTGCTCGTCAAGCTCGGCGTCCTGGTCCTGGTGCTGGCCGCCGCCGCGGTCGCCCGCCGCCTGGTGCGCCGGTCGGCGTCCGGCAGCGGGCTGCGCCGCACGGTCGGCATCGAGGTGGCCGCCACCGCGGTGATCCTGGCGCTGAGCGCGGTCCTGGTCCAGGTCGACCCGGGCCGGACCGCGGGCGCCCAGGCCGGAGCGGTCACCGGCACCGGGGTGTCGCAGACGCTGACCTGCCCGCTGTACACGCTCCAGTTCAACATCTATCCGGTGGAGCTGGGCGAGTACAACACGGTGCACGCGTTCCTGTACACGCCGGAGGGCAAGCCGCTGCCGCCGGCCGAGTGGCAGGTCAGCACCCAGTTGACGGGTCAGGGGCTGGAGGCGGTGAAGGAGCCGCTGCTGGGCCTGGACCCGCCGCACCACGCTCTGGGCTCGATCTCGTTCCCGCTGCCGGGCACCTACGAGATCGCCTTCACCATCCGGGTCGACGACCTCAACCGGGCCACCGTGAAGACCACGGTCACCGTCCCCCCGAAGCCGTAACCCGGCTGGCCCTGGCGGCCCTATCCCCAGCCAGGAAGAGGCCGTGGGGACCAGCCCGACACCCCCCGGCTGGCACTGACGGCCCTATACCGAGCCGGGAAAGGGCCCTGGAGACCAGCCCGACAACCCCCGGCTGGCACTGACGGCCCTATTCCGAGCCGGGAAAGGGCCCTGCAGACCAGCCCGACAACCCCCGGCTGGCCCTGACGGCCCTATACCGAGCTGGGAAAGGGCCCTGGGGACCAGCCCGACAACCCCGGCTGGCACTGACGGCCCTATACCGAGCTGGGAAAGGGCCGTGGGGACCAGCTTGGGTTAGGGGCGGACGGCGGTGACCGCTGCTGAGGTGTACTGCATGACGAAGCTGCCGCCGAGGCGGTCGATCACCGCGCCGGTCGCCTCCAGGATCTCGGCGAGCCGGTCCGGGGGCACCCGGGTCAGGGCGCCGGAGGTCGGCATCTGGTCCAGATATTCGTCCCGGGTGTACTCCCTCTCCCAGTCGACGTGCCAGATCTCCGGCTCGCCGAAGCGCCCCGTCGCCCGGATCCCCTCCGCCGCCTGGTCCAGGATCGGCCGGTAGCCGTCCAGGGCCGACCCGGGCGGCGTCCGCGCGAAGGCGAACGGCGAGTCCGGCACCAGCCGCCGATACGCCTCACCGAACCCGGCCGCCACCTCGTCCGGCAGCTTGAACGTGTGCCAGAACGGCGCCAGCCGCCCGCCCGGGCGCAGCACCGCCGCGGCCTTGGCCGCCCCGGCCTCCGGGTCGATCCAGTGCCACGCCGTCCCGGCCACCACCAGGTCGAACGTGCGGCCGGCCGGCTCCCATGCCTCGAACGTCGCGACCTCGACTCCGATCCCGGTGGACCGGGCGAACGCCGCCATCCGCGGATCCGGCTCGACCCCGAGCACCGTGCAGCCGAGCTCGCGCAGCTGCCGGGCCTCGATGCCGGTGCCGCAACCGGCGTCGAGCACCGCGCGGCCGGGTGACGCGTCGAGGATCCGCCGGAGCAGCTCGGCGGGATAGGGCGGGCGGGTGCGGTCGTAGCGCCCGGCATCGACGCCGAACGACTCCGCGGCTTGGCGAAGATGATGAGTGGGCATGCGCCCACTCTAGTGGGCAAGCGCCCACTAAGGAAGGCGGTAGGTTGGCCTGGTGCCAACCGGGGTTGCCCTTCGTGACGTGCGCCGCCAGCTCTTCGAGGCCGCCGACCGGATCCTGCTGCGGGACGGGCCGAGCGGGCTGACCAGCCGGGCGGTGACCACCGAGGCCGGCTGCGCCAAAGGTGTGCTGCACCGGCACTTCGACGACTTCGACGCGTTCCTCGCCGACTACGTGCTGGACCGGGTCGAGCAGCTCGCCCCGGAGGCGGTCGCGTTGCGCGAGGCGGCCGGCACCGGCACCGTGGCCGGCAACCTGGCGACAGCGCTCACCGCGGTCTTCGAGTCGGTGGCGGTGGCGATCGTCGCGCTGATCACGTTCCGCGACGGGCTGCGGGCCCGGCTGCGGCGGACCTGGCCGGCCGGGGTGCCGGTGCTCACCGAGGCGGCCCAGATGATCGCCGGTTACCTGGCCGCCGAGCGGGAGTTGGGCCGGGTGCCGGCCGGCGCCGAGGTGGAGGTGCTCGCCGCGATGCTGATCGGCACCGGCCACCTGCTTTTCGCCGACCGCACCGGCGAGCGGCCCGGCCCGGAGCAGGTGCACCGGATGGTGGCGTCAGTGCTCAGTCAGGCCTCGTCGTCATACTGAAAGACCTCGTCCAGGGGCTGCCGGAACAGCCGGGCGATCTGGAAGGCCAGCTCCAGCGACGGCGAGTACTTCCCCTGCTCGATGGCGATCACGGTCTGCCGGGTGACGCCCAGCTCCCGGGCCAGATCAGCCTGCGTCATGCCGCCGGCCGCGGCGCGCAGGGCCCGGATCCGGTTGGTCACCTTGGTGGGTTTCGGCGCCATCAGAAGCCGCGCCGGTAGTAGTAGATCTTCGCCGCCGCCTCGACCAGCGTGGCGAGCAGGCCGCACACGAAGACCAGGTTGCCGATCCAGAACCCGTCGGCGTCGGCCGCGGCCAGCACCAGCGCGCCCATCATGCCGGTGCCCAGGATCGGCACCGCGAGGCGGCCGCCGCGCCGGCCGATCTCCCGGTCCCGCACGTCGATCGCGACCTCCGCGCCCTCCTTGCGGCGCCGGATCGCGACCACCACCTCGACCACGATCGCCACCACGATGGTCCCGACGATGCCGGCGACCATCGACCAGACCATCGGGCCGAACCAGGCGACGTCCTCGATCGGGTTACTCCGCGCCTCGGGCGCCAGATAGGCGAAATAGACCGCCGAGGCCACCACCACGTTGACCAGACCCACCCACACCTGGCGTTCCCCGGTGGTGGTGCGCATCGGTTCACTGTCGACGTCGTCCACGATCCCTCCCCAAGTCAAAAATGTTTGACATCCCGAAGGTAGCACTCGTGTCAAACTTCTTTGACATCGAACACGGCGCAGGTGAGTGCGGAGCGCTTTCTGGGCACAGCACCGGGCATGGATGTCTCGCTTGTCCACCGGGCCGGCGCCGTCGTCGTGGAGGTCCGTGGCAATCTCGATCTGGACAGTGCTCCCGAGCTGGCCGAACGGCTGGACGAGGTGCTCGCCCTCCCGCGTCCGCGGATCGTGATCGACCTGGCCGGCGTCGAGTTCTGCGACTCGATCGGGCTCAGCACGTTCGTGGTCGGCTACAACCGCGCCCGGGCCGCCGGCGGCTGGCTGCGGCTCGCCTGTCCCGGCGAGTTCCTGGAACGCCTGCTCGACACGCTCGGGCTGGCCGGTCGCCTCGGCGTGTACGCGACGGTCGACGACGCCCTGAACGGCCACGCCGACGACATGAGACCGCGCCCGATGCCCTAGTGTCGCGGCGTGCTGATCCTGTTGCCGCCCTCCGAGGGGAAGACTCCGGCCACCACCGGGGACCCGGTCGACCACGCCGGCCTCTGGCTGCCCGAGCTGGGCACCGCCCGCAGCCGGGTGCAGAGCAGGCTGGTGGCGCTCTGCAAGCGGACCAGCGCGCGGTCGGTGGCCGACTCGCTGAGCGTGCTCGGGCTCAGCGAGGGGCAGCGGGGCGAGCTGGCGCGGAACGCGGAGCTGCCGACGGCGCCCGCGGCACCGGCCGCCGAGGTGTACACCGGGGTGCTCTACGAGGCGCTCGACGCCGGCACGCTGGACGAGCCGGCGCGCAAGTGGCTGTTCGAGACCGCGGTGGTGTTCTCCGGGCTGTGGGGCGTGGTGCGCCTCGGTGACCGGATCCCGGCGTATCGCTGCTCGGTCGGCGTCACGCTGCCGGCTCCGGTGGGCGGGCTCACGGCGTACTGGAAGAAGAATTTGCGGACGGCCCTCGATCGCGCGGCGGCCGGCGGACCCGTGCTCGACCTGCGGTCCGGCGCCTACGCCGCGATGTGGGCGCCGCCGGCCGAGGTCGCGGGGCGCGTCGCGGCACTGCGGGTGCTGCACGAGCGGGTGGTCGGCGGGGTGGCGAAACGGTCCGTGGTGAGCCACTTCAACAAGGCGACCAAGGGGCGGCTGGTGCGCGCGCTCGCGGCCGAGAGCGCGTCGCCGGAGTCGGTGGACGAGCTGATCATCGCGATGCGGGACCTGGGCTTCACGGTCGAGGAGACGCCGGAGCCGGCGGGGCGACCCCGCCGGCTCGACATCGTCGTCGCGGAACTGTAGCGACGATTACTGCGCGTCCAGGATGTCCACGATGAAGCGGAGATCCTGATCCTTGTAGGCGAGGGCGGCCGGGATGTCCATCTGGATCCGGCTGCCCACCTTCTGCCCCGGGATGCCCTGGTCCCAGCCGGCGATCAGCTGGCCGGCCCCGATCACCGAGGTGAACGGCTGGTGGCGGCTCCACGAGGAGTCCATCACGGCGCCGCCCTTGTAGGGGATCAGCTTGTAGTTGAAGGTCACCGTCTGACCGGATTTGACCACCGGGCCGGTGCCCGGCACGAGCGGGGTGATCACCAGTTTGGTCAGCGGGCCGCCGGTGCCCGGCTTGATCTCCGGTTCCTTGGACAGGTCGGGCGACAGGGAGGCGGCGGCACCACTGCCCGCGGCCGGCGCCGAGCTTGTGGCGGGCTCCGGCGCGGCGGCCGTCGCCGCGGGCGCGGACGCCGTCTCCTGCTTGTCGTCGTCGCCGTTGCGCACCACGAAGAAGATGACGGCCAGCACCACGAACACGAGCGCGCCGGCCACCCCACCCGCGATGGCCTGGGTACGGCGCTTGTTCGCCGCCACGGTCCGGTCAGTCATCCGCAAGCTCCTCTGGTGATCAGAACGGAAACTCCGGACACCGTACTCGCAGCCGGTACCAATGCCGCGAAGAACCTCCGCCGAATCGCCGATGCGGATGATCAACCGTACGGGCCGTACCCGATCCCGCCCTTCACCCGCCGGGGGGAAGATGAGATCGTTTCAGCGCCTCCCCGAACGAAAGTCTGGAGAACCGTTGCGCCGTCGACGCCCCCCGGTGCCGAATGTGCTGCTGGAACCCGGCGAACCTCGCTGGCGGGATCACCTCGGCCCGGCCGTGGTGATCCTGGTCGGCGTGCTCGTCGTGGTCGCCGTCGGCCTGGTCGTGCGCGCCAGCCGTTCGGACGGCCCGGCGCGCCCCGCACCGGCGGTCGCCGAGGTGACCGACCCCCCGCTGGAGCAGCTGCCGATCCCGCTGCCCAGCCCGTCGATCTCGACCAGCCCGGACCCGGTCAACTCGATCGTGGTGGAGGAGGGCGAGGTGCCGGACACCGTCGACCTCGCCGACGAAGGCACGATCGACTGGGTGCACTGGGGTGAGGCGGGCACCTACTCGCTGGAACGCAGCGCCAAGGGCGGGTTCGCGATCCTGGAGGGCACTCCGGACGCGCCCCGCGAGCGGCACACGCTCAGCCCGCAGCGGTTCCGGTGGAGCGGCGGGACGCCGGAGCCCCGCAACAGCGGGACGACCAGCGGGGTGCGTACCTGCGGGGAGGGCAACGGGTTCACGCTCTCCGCGCCGGCCACCACGAACCCGATGCGGCTGCGGCTCTACCTGGGCGTGTCCGGCGCCCGGGGTCGGCTGAAACTCAAGCTGTCCAGCGGCGGCGAGACGGTCACCTCGGAGATGGTCCAGCGCGGACGTTCCCTGCAGACCGCCAAGTACACCATCGGTTACCAGGCCACCAAGCCCGGCAAGCTCTCCATCGAGTGGATCACGGACGAGTCGTTCGACGCGGACTGCGGCGGGGTCGCCCTCCAGGCAGCGACTCTTTTTTAAGCATTTTTGGTGACTAACCGGCCGGTGCCGGGAAAGGGGAACAGGGTGTTCGCGGGCTGGGGATCGCGGGTCGCCCGCCTCCGCTGGCCGGTGCTGGTCGCCACGCTCGTGGCGGTTCTTGGCGCCGGGCTCTGGGGCATGGGCGTTTTCGGGCAGCTCACCGAGGGTGGCTACGCCGATCCCACGAGCGAGTCGGGCCGGGCCGCCGACGTGGTCGCCCAGGCGATCGGCGGGCAGGGCGGCGACGTCATCGCCATCTACACCCCGGTGCGGGGCACCCCGATCACCGACGCCGCGCTCACCAAGCGGATCAAGGAGCGGCTGTCGTCGCTGCCCGCGGACGCGGTGACCGCGAGTGCGTCGTACTGGGACAAGAAGAATCCGGCGTACGCCGCCGAGGACAAGTCCAGCGCGGTCGCGGTGATCACCCTGGCCGGGGACGACCCGGCGGCGAAGACCGACGCGTACGCCGCGATCGAGGACCGTTTCGCCGTCGACGGCGCCACCGTGCAGCTGGCCGGCAGCATCCCGCTCACCCACGCCTCCAACCAGCGCTCCACCGACGACCTCGGGTTCGCCGAGCTGATCTCGATGCCGGTGGTGCTGATCCTGCTGCTGTTCATCTTCGGCTCGCTGGTCGCGGCGTCGCTGCCGGTGCTGGTCGGTGGCGCGGCGGTGCTCGGCTCGCTGGGCGTGCTGCACGCGATCGCGCTCGGCACCGAGGTGAACTCGTTCGCGGTGAACGTGGCCAGCCTGCTCGGGCTCGGCATGGCGATCGACTACGGGCTGTTCATGGTCGGGCGGTTCCGGGAGGAGCAGGCCGCCGGGCACGATCCGGCGGAGGCGGTGCGGCGGACGGTGGCCACGGCCGGGCGTACCGTCGTCTTCTCCGCGACGCTGCTGATGACCGCGCTCGCCACCCTCCTGCTCTTCCCGCAGGGCTTCCTCAAGTCGCTCGCCTACGGCGGGCTCGCCGCCGTCTTCCTCGCCATGCTGCTCTCGCTCACGCTGCTCCCGGCGATCCTGGCGATCCTCGGCCCGCGCGTCGACAAGCTGCCCATCCGGCTGCCGTTCCGGGCCGCCCAGCCGGGCCGCGGCTGGCGCGGGCTGGCCGCGTTCGTGCTGCGCCGCCCGATCCTGGTGGCGATCCCGATCCTCGCCGGGCTGATCGTGCTCGCCCTGCCGGTCAAGGACGTCCGGTTCGGCGAGAACGACGAGCGCGTACTGCCCGCCGGTGACCCGGCCCGGGTCGCGGTGGAGACGCTCAAGACGTCGTACCCGCAGTTCAGCAGCGACGGCGTCCAGGTGGTGGTGCGCGGCCCCGCCTCCTCGGCGCGCGATCTCGCCACCGAGATCACCAAGATTCCCGGGGTGGCCTCGGTCGACCCGGCCGGCTCGGCGACCGGCGTCACGGTCTTCAACGCGGCGCTGACCAGCACCGACTCGTTCAGCGCCGAGGCCAGGCAGGTGGTCGACGCGATCCGCGCGCTGCCCGCCCCGGCCGGCGGCGAGATCCTGGTCGGCGGCGTCACCGCCCGCAACGTCGACAGCCTGGACGCGATCGCCGACCAGCTGCCGCTGATGATCGGCCTGCTGGCCGGGGCGACCCTGCTGCTGATGTTCCTCGCCTTCGGCTCGGTCCTGCTGCCGATCAAGGCGGTGATCATGAGCGCGCTGAGCCTGAGCGCCACCTTCGGCGTGCTCGTCTGGCTGTTCCAGCAGGGCCACGGCGCGGGATGGTTGTCGGTGACCCCGGCGCCCCTGGAAGCCGGGATCGTCGTGCTGATGGCCGCCGTCGTCTTCGGCCTCTCCACCGACTACGAGGTGTTCCTGCTGTCCCGGATGGTCGAGGCCCGCGCCCGCGGCGCCGCCACCAAGGAGGCGGTCAGCACCGGCCTGACCAGCACCGGCCGCGTGATCAGCGCCGCCGCGCTGCTGCTCATCGTGGTCACCGGCGCCTTCGCCCTGTCCGCGATCAGCACGATGCGCTTCATCGGCGTCGGCATGATCGTCGCGCTGGTGCTGGATGCGACCGTGGTCCGGATGCTGCTGGTCCCGGCGACGCTGGCGCTGCTCGGGGACGCGGCATGGTGGGCGCCCGGGCCGCTGCGGCGCCTCCAGGAAAAGGCGGGGCTCGCCGAGCACACGGATCCGCTGCCCACATCCGGTCCGCTTCCGCCGCTTTCCGGTACGCCCTCAGCCGCCGAAGCCCAGACCGAGATCCTGGACTATGCGGCCGTGGCGGCGCACAGGTCGGCGGCGCTGGCGGGTTCGAACGCCGACACCACCGTGCTGCCGATCATCAAGCCGGTGGAGGAGTCGCTGGTCGCCGCCCCTGACGAAACCTCCATCATCGTCTGGAACGAGGACTCCCTCACCGATTCGTCCGCCGACTCGTCGTCCGAATCCGCGGACGACCCTTCCACCGCCGAATCGTCCCCATCCGAATCCACCGCCGACGCCGCCCCTGAGTCGTCCTCCCTCTCCCCCACCGACGACTCGTCCCCATCCGACACCGCCGCCGACTCTCCCACGACCGAATCCGACCCCGAATCGCCGTCCCTATCCCCCACCGACCACTCGTCCCCATCCGACACCGCCGCCGACTCTCCCACGACCGGAACCGACCCCGAGTCGCCGTCCCTATCCCCCACCGACGACCCGTCCCCATCCGACACCGCCGCCGACTCTCCCACGACCGGAACCGACCCCGAGTCGCCGTCCCTATCCCCCACCGACGACCCGTCCCCATCCGAAACCGCCGGTGACTCTCCCGCGGCCGGATCCTCCGCCGAGTCACCCCGATCCGAATACGCCGCCGGCTCCCTCGCGACCGAATCCTCCGCCGAGTCATCGGCGCTCGAGTCCGCCGCTGACTCGTCCCGGCTTGAGTCCGCCGCCGGCTCGTCCTCGCCCGGATCCTTCGCTGCGTCGTCGTCCGTGGGTGGCTCGTCCCCGTCGGATTCCTCCGACGAATTCCCGGCGGCCGAATCCTCCGCGGACTTCTCTGCTGCCAACCTCACCTCAGCCGAGTCTGCGGTCGGATCCGCCTCGGGTGACTCCTCCGAGCCACCCTCTGCCGGAGCTTCCGTCGAGTCCTCATCGGCCGGCGTTTCCGGTTCCGTCAAGTCCTCGGACGGCGACGCAGCCGCTGAGATCGATGCCGACGACCGACGTTTTGAACCCTCAGCGATCGTTTCCGGTCCATCCCCGGCCGCCGCCAAGCGGGCGACAACAGACCCCGACAACACCGCGGACCAGACCCAGATCCTCCCGATCATCTCCGGCGACCTCCGCTCCGAGCGATCCGAAGTCACTCAGGCGTCAGTACCGACCAGCGCCTCTCCGGCCATCACCGACCCGGCCGATTCGTTGCCCGAGGCGACCCAGCCCAACAAATCCGACTTGACGGAAATAACCGTCTCGCCGGCCGGGGACGCCGAGTCCCTCAACGACCGAGCCAACCTCGAATCGGTCACGGAAACTGGGCGGCCCAGCGAGGCAGCGCCGGTCAGGTCGGTCGAGCCCGTCGCGGACACCGCGAAGGCCGAGGCGGCCGAACCCGTCACGCACACCGCCAACGCCCAGGCGATCGGGCCCGTCGCGGACACCGCCAACGTCAAGGCGACCGAGCCCACCACGGACACCGCCAACGCCGAGGCCGCCAAGCCCACCGCGGAGACCCCCGAGGTCGGGGCGATCGAGCCCGTCGCGGAGAACCCGGAGACCGAGGCGACCAAGGCCGTCGCCGATGCCGACGACGCCGATCCTCCGATCGCGGCTCTGATTCGTTCGCAGATCGCGACACCTACTGAGCAAGAACCCGAGCCGGACCGGGGACTCCCTGCCGAGGAAGCGCCGACCTCCGACGCGAAGCCGTCCGAGCCCCTCGACAGCGACGCGCTCTGGGCCCAGGTCGAGGCAACCTTGGCCGCCGGCGCGGAAGTCGTCGATTCCGCGAAGCCTCGCATCGCCCCCGAAGCCAGCCCTGCGGCCGAACGCGCGCACGACACAATCCCCGTGGCTGAGATCGCCAAGCCAACAGTCACGGTCGTTGCCGGAGCGGGCCCGAACGCCGATATCGACACTAAGCCCTCGCCCGACGACGCCGAGCCCACCGTCGTTGCCGAGGCGGACCGGAACGCCGATATCAGCACCGGGGCCGTGCCCGCGGTCCACGACGAGCGGTCCGCAGCTTCGGAAGACAAAGTTGAGCTCACGGGTGCCGCACCGGTCAGTGCCATTCCGGCGGCCGTGGCCGACGCGTTCACCTGGATGTCCGACCCCCGCATCGCTGGGATCGTCGGCACCACCGACGCACCCAGCGACACCGCGGTCTCCGACTTCCCCTGGCTGACCGGACCGACCACGATCCTCCCCACCACAGGGTCGGCCGCCGCGGAGGTGGCCACGGAATCCGAACCGACCACCGAACCCGAGCCGACGACCGCCGTGGACCCGGTGCCAACCGTCTCGGCAGAGGCGACCACCCCGGCGGATTCGGCCTTCTCCGCCTGGACGCCGAAATCCGGAACCGCTGAGCGGCCGACCCCTCGTCGCCCGCAGACTCTGGACGACTGGCTCGGCGCCAAGCCCCCGGCCCCTGCGGGCCGGGATCGCGCCCCCGAACCGGACCTGACCGCCGACCGCCAGAACCGCCCGGCGACCTTGGGCGACTTCCCCACTCCGCCCCGACGCCGCATCGAGCCGGTGCTCACCGAGGAGGCCGCCAACTCCGCCGAAGCCACGGAGCCAGCCACCGCCGAACCAGCCACCGCGGAACCAGTTACTGCGGGACCGACCGCCCCTGGACCGGCCACCACGGAACCGAACACCGCGGAACCAGTTACCGCGGGACCGAGCACCCCTGGACCGACCACCACGGAACCAGCCACCGCCGAACCAGCTACCGCGGGACCGACCACCACGGAACCAGCCACCACGGGACCGACCACCACGGAACCCACCACCACGGGGCCGAGCACCCCTGCGTCGGCTGCGCCGACACCCGAGGATGCCGTCAGCAAGCCAGTCGACGAACTCGCAGTCTCCGCCGCGGAAAAGGCACCGCCTGCGCCGGACGCCGCTCCCGCGCCGATGGCCGACATCGCCACTGCCGCTGACCCGGCCGCCGAGAAACCAGCCGCTGAAGAGCGCGCCCCTGCCGTCATGGATGAGGCGGCCACCGCATCCGCCACCGACCAGGAGCCAGCCGCCACCGCGGCCACCTCGCCCGCCAACGCGGAACAGCCGCCCACCGCATACACCACCAACCAGGGACCAGCCGCCACACCGGCCACCCCGCCCGCCAACGCGGAACAGCCGCCCACCGCATACACCACCGACCAGGGACCAGCCGCTGGCGGGGAAGAGGCGGCCACCGCACCCAGCACTGACCAGGAACCAGCCGCTATCCCGGCCGGCTCCTCCGTCCGCGCGGAGGGCACCGAACGTCACGCTGACCCGGAATCGGCAACCACACCGGCAGACGAAGCGACCATCGCGACAGAAATCTCCATCGGCGACCAGCCACCGGCCGGCGCTGCGGAAGAGTCGGCCGCCGAACCAGCCGCGGCTGCGGAAGACGCGGACGAGAAGGCCGAACCGGCCACGCCTGCGGAACAGCCGTCTGGTGCGTCCCACCACGGACACCGGCCGCTGACGCTCAACGGCGTGGCCCCGGACAGCTCCGCCCCGGTGAGCCCCGCGGCAGGACGTCGACCACACACGCTCGACGACGTGGCCCCGATCAGCTCGGTCCCGGTGAGTTCCGTGCCAGAACGACGACCACAGACACTCGACGACGTGGCCCCTACCAGCCCGGCCCCGGAGAGCCCCGCGCCAGCACGACGACCACAGACACTCGACGACGTGGCCCCTACCAGCCCGGCCCCGGAGAGCCCCGCGCCAGCACGACGACCACAGACACTCGACGACGTGGCCCCTACCAGCCCGGCCCCGGAGAGTTCCGCGGCAGGACGACGACCACAGACACTCGACGACGTGGCCCCGATCAGCTCGGTCCCGGTGAGTTCCGCGCCGGGCCGGCGACCGCAGACGCTCGACGAATGGCTGCACGGCAACCCCGCCCAGCCCCGCCCCCAGAGTCTCGACGACTGGGTGACCGGCGAGAACCACCAGATCACCCCGCACAACAACCGGCCGGCCGGTTCGGCGGGACCGCGACCGCAGAGCCTCGGCGACCTCCCGATCGGCGACAACCGCCCGGTCAGCTCCGCCGGACCGCGACCGCAGAGCCTCAGCGACTGGCTGAACGCGGGCGAACCCCCGGCGACCACCCGTCGCCCCGCCACCCTGGCCGACCACTTCCCCGACCCGAACCGCGCACGCCCCGCCAACAACGGCCCGGCCACCGGCGCTCCGGGCGGTGACCGCCCCACCAACGGCGGCCCCACGACCCCCGACCTCCGGGAGGCCGACCCGGATCCGACCGCGTCGTGACGGAAAGATCAACAACGCTGGCCGAGGACGAAGACGGGTGACCGGGACCCCTTGCGAGACGCGCGCGGCGGCCGATAGGAGGCGCGGGTAATACAGTGCCTCCGTCAGCGCAGTGCAGAGGGGGAAGTTTCGGATGACCGGCAGTGACCCGACCGTGGGCGTCGACCCGGACCGCCTGGCGGTCTGTCTCGCCGTGTTGGCCGAGGTGGAGGCTCTGCCGCCGGAGCACCCGGACGCGGTGTCCGTGCGGCGGGCGACCGCGGGCCTGTTCAAGACCGTGAAGATTCAGCGGCGCAAGGAGCGGCGCGAGGCCGTGCTGGCCAACGACCGGGCGGTGACCGCGGCGACCGCGACCGGGGCGCCCGGGCGGATCGACGACGAGACCGCCGGCATCCCGCTGAAGAGCGCGACCGCCGGCGCCACCGCGGGTGTGCTGAAGCAGGCCCGCGGCTGTTACGTGTGCAAGCAGCGCTACACCGTGGTCGACGCGTTCTACCACCAGCTCTGCCCGGGCTGCGCCAAGCTCAACCACGACCGCCGGGACGCGCGGACCGACCTGCGCGGGCGGCGGGCGCTGCTGACCGGCGGCCGGGCCAAGATCGGCATGTACATCGCGCTGCGGCTGCTGCGGGACGGGGCGGATCTGACGATCACCACGCGGTTCCCGCACGACGCGGTGCGCCGGTTCACCGCGATGCCGGACAGCGCCGACTGGATCGACCGGCTGCACGTGGTCGGCATCGACCTGCGGGATCCGGCGCAGGTGGTCGGGCTGGCCGAGTCGGTGGCGGCTCGTGGCCCGCTGGACATCCTGGTCAACAACGCGGCGCAGACCGTGCGACGGACCGCCGGGGCGTACTCGGCGATCGCGGCCGCCGAGGCCGAGCCGCTGCCGAGCGGCAAGCTGCCCGAGTTGGAGTACTTCGGTGGTGCCGGCTCCTCCCCGGCCGCCGTGCTCACCGCCGGGGCCGGCTCGCTGACCCCGCAGCAGATCACCGAGCTGGCGCTGACCGCCCGCTCGGTGGCGATCGACGCGGGTGGGCTGGTGCCGGACACCACGGCGACCAACAGCTGGAGCGACCGGGTGCACGAGGTCGACCCGCTGGAGCTCCTCGAGGTCCAGCTGTGCAACGTGACGGCGCCGTTCATCCTGGTCAGCCGGTTGCGCCCGGCGATGACCGCGTCACCGTTCCCCCGGCGTTACGTGGTGAACGTCTCCGCCATGGAGGGCATCTTCAACCGCGGCTACAAGGGCGCCGGCCACCCGCACACCAACATGGCCAAGGCCGCGCTGAACATGCTGACCCGCACCAGCGCGGTCGACATGTTCGCCGACGGCATCCTGATGACCAGTGTGGACACCGGCTGGATCACCGACGAGCGGCCGCACCCGACCAAGATGCGGCTGCACGAGGAGGGCTTCCACGCCCCGCTCGACCTGGTCGACGGCGCGGCCCGGGTGTACGACCCGATCGTCCGCGGCGAGCAGGGCGAGGACGTCTACGGCTGCTTCCTGAAGGACTACGTGCCGGTGGCCTGGTGAGCGACCGGGGGCCGCACCCATCGGTGCGGCCCCCGGGCCAACTACGGTTTCGGCCATCCGACCTTGTCGCCGGGACCCTTCGGAGGCATCCCCTTCGGCGGCTGGCCCTTCAGATCATCCGGCCCGTCGGGCTTCCCCTTGTGCCAGTCGTGATCGTCATGACCACCCTTCGGCGGGAATCCCATCGGACCGCCGTGCGGCCATCCGTGGTGCGGACCGTGGTCCCCCCGGATGTGGAACGGCCGCCCCGCGTAATCCGGCCGGTACGGCCAGTCCCCCGGCCACGAGCCGCGCCAGTCGTCCCATTCCCAGTCGTCCTCGTCGACCACCAGCCGGAACACCCAGCCGCGCCAGCCGTAACGGACCGGGTCGCAGTCGTAGTCGTACCACGCGCCGTACCGCTTGCCGGTCCAGCCGGCCCGCTCGCACGACCACTCGGTGCGGTAGTAGCCGACCACGTGCTCGTCGCCCCAGTCGGATGCCCGGGTGGCGCTGCCGCCGCCGGAGGACGTCGGGGTCGCGGACGGGGCGGCCTGCGCCGGGCCCATGCCGATCATCGCGCCGGCGGCGAAACCCATGCCGGCGAGCGCGAGGACACGCTGTGCCTTGTTCATGTCACACCTTTTTCGGACATAACGCCATTACGTGCCTAGCGCATCACGGCCGCTGAAGGCGTTTCGCCGTTTCCGGGGATCTAATCCGTTCGGCCGACCCCCGGCGTGTCCGAAAGGCTCCGAAAGGCAACACGAAGCACCTCGTTTATGGGACGCCCGTGATGCGTGAGCCGCGGCGGATCGAGCTGGTCCAGCAACGCGTCGGAACGCCCGCCGGAGACGGCCTGATCAGGCGATTCGCCAAGATCTAGAAAGGTGCCCCAGAAGCTGTCCGGGTCGTCCAGGTCGATCGGCGGCACGTCCGGCCCGCCGGAGCTTTCCGCCTCGGTGGTCGTTTTGGCAGCACCGGCGAACCCGCCCTGGGGGGAACCGGCGTCGTCGACAGCGGTGGCCTCCCGCAGGCGGCGCAACCGCATCAACAGCTCGTCCCGGTGCCGGCCCCGCCAGGCGAAGACCTCGAACGGATCCGTCTCGAACGCGCGGGCCAGCGCGTAACAGGTCGCGGCCAGGTGCACGCACGGCATCGGCCACCGCTCGCAGGTGCAGTCCATCGCCACCTCGTCCAGCGACAGCGGCAGCAGCGTCAGCCCGGACTCGGCGAAGACCCCCTCGATCCCCGGTGGCATCCGCCCGTCGAGCAGGCCGGCCAGATAGCCCGCCTCCTTGACCAGCTTGGACTCGATGCGCGCCCAGTCGGCCGCGCCGAACGCCCGGACCGCGATCCGGGCCCGGAACGCGGTCGGATCGTCCGGCCCGCGCACCTGCGCGACGGCCAGGCTCGACGAGATGGTCAGGCTGCGGACGTGCCCGGCCCGCTCGTCCCGGCGCCCGCGGGAGAACGTCGACCCCATCCGCAGCGACTCGAACATGCCGAGGAAGGCGGGTGCGAAATCAGTCAACGATCGCCTCCGGTGCCAGCGCGAACAGGTCGCGCAACTCGCTCGTGGACAGTGCCGTCAGCCAGCCCTCGCCGGAGCCGACCACCCGCTCGGCGAGCACGCCCTTGTCGGTCAGCAGCTGGTCGATCCGCTCCTCCAGGGTGCCCAGGCAGACCAGGGTGTGCACGTGCACGTCGCGGCGCTGCCCGATCCGGAACACCCGGTCGCTGGCCTGCGTCTCGGTCGCCGGGTTCCACCACCGGTCCAGGTGCACCACGTGGTTGGCGGCGGTCAGGTTCAGCCCGGTGCCGCCGGCCTTGAGCGACAGCACGAACACGCCCGGCCGCTCGGCCCGCTGGAACTCGGCGACCATCGCGTCCCGGGCGCCGCGCGGGGTGCCGCCGTGCAGGAACGGCGTGGGCACCCCGAAACGGGCGGCCAGGTGCGGCGCCAGCATCCCGCCGAACCGGGCGAACTGGGTGAACACCAGCACGCTCTCCCCCGACCCCAGCGCCCGGTCGACGATCTCCTCCAGCCGGTCCACCTTGCCCGATCGGCCGGGCAGCGGGGACGCGTCCTTGAGCAGCAGCGCCGGGTGCACGCACACCTGTTTCAGCTTGGTCATCGCGGCCAGGACCAGGCCCTTGTGCCGGGCCTGGTTGCGCTCGGCGAGCCGTTCGAGCAGGTCGTCGAGGACCGCGCGATAGAGGCTGACCTGCTCGGTGGTCATCCCGCACAGGTGCCGGACGTGCCGCTTGGCCGGCAGCTCGCCGGCGATGCCCGGGTCGGCCTTGGTGCGCCGCAGCAGGAACGGCCGGGTGGCCTGCCGCAGCCGGGCCGCGGCCTCCTCGTCGGCGTAGCGCTCGATCGGCACGGCGAACCGGGCCCGGAAGGTGTGCGCCGAGGCGAGCACCCCCGGGTTCACGAAGTCCAGGATCGACCAGAGCTCGGCCAGCCTGTTCTCCACCGGGGTGCCGGTCAGCGCGATCCGGTTGCGAGCGGGGAACCGCCGCACCGCCCTGGCCGCCGCGCCCGCGCTGTTCTTGATGTGCTGCGCCTCGTCGAGCACCACCCGGTCCCAGGCGATCCCGGCCAGCTCGCCGGCGTCGAGCACCGCCGTGGCGTAGGTGGTCAGCACCAGATCGACGTCGTCGACCGACAGGGACCGGTCGGCGCCGTGCAGCACCCGCACCCGCAGGCTCGGCGCGAACCGCTCCGCCTCGCGCTGCCAGTTGCCCAGCACCGACAGCGGGCAGACCAGCAGCGCCGGACCGTCCCGCCGGTGCAGCAGCAGGGTGAGCAGCTGAATCGTCTTGCCCAGCCCCATGTCGTCGGCGAGCACCGCGCCGAGCCCGAGTGAGTCCATGAAGGCCAGCCAGGAGAAACCCCGCTTTTGGTACGCCCGGAGCACCGCCCGCAGCTCGTCCGGCGGCTCGATCAGCTCCAGCCGCTCGTCCAGCTCCCCGCTGAGCAGGTCGGCCAGCCATCCCTCGCCCCGCGCGTCGGTCACCGGCAGTGGCAGGTCCTCGGGCGGCAGCAGCCGGGTCACCCGCAGCGCGTCCCCGGCCGTCATCGTCCCGCCGCCGCGGCGCAGGAACGCCAGCCCGGCCGCCAGCCGCTCCGGGTCCAGGAACACCCACCGCCCGCGCAGCTTGACCAGCGGCACCTTCGCTTTCGCCAAGTCGGCCAGGTCGTCCTCGGTGAGCGTGCGGCCGCCGAGCGCCAGCCCCCACCGATAGTCGACCAGGTCGCGCAGCCCGGTGGTGCGGTCCCGCATGATCCGGGCGATCGGCTCCGGGCTGCGCACCTGGAGCGACAGGCCGAGCCCCGAGCTGCGCCGCCACCAGGCCGGCAGCAGCACGCCGTAGCCCGCCTCCTGGAGCAGCGCGGCGTGGCTGAGGAACCCGTGCGCCCCCTCGACGTCCAGGATCATCTCGGCCGGGTGTGCCGCGCGCAGGCCGTCGGCGAGCGCCGGATAGAGCCGGGCGGCCCGGCCCAGCCCGGCGAGCAGCCGCTCCTGCGGGTGCAGCGTCCACCGGCGCAGCGGGGCGAAGCTGTCCCGCCACACCTCGGCGGCCGGGACCAGCACGCTCGGCTCGTCGACCGCCTGGAGCAGGAACTCCAGCCGCCAGGCGTCCTCGGGCAGCGGCACCTCGGCGGGCAGCACCGGCTCGTGCTCGCGCGGGTCGCTGAGCCGGAAGCAGACCCGCACCTCGGCGCCCCGCGCGGCCTGGGCGAACCACGCGTCCAGCGCCCGGATCAGCTCGTCCAGCTCGTCGGGTGGCGCCCGGAACTCGGGCTCGCCGGTCAGCGCGGCTAGCCAGCCGTCACCGGCGAGCGTCACCCCGGTCTCCGCCAGACGGGTCCGGACCAGGCCGTCGACCAGCCGCTCCAGCGCGGCGGCGAGCAGCTCGGCCGGGGCCGCCACGCCGGCGCCGGTGTCGCCGGCGCGGGCCGGCCGGGTCTCGGCGCCCGGGGCGGACTCGGCGCGGCAGGCCGGTGGCATGCGGTCGAGCAGGGTGGCGTGCCGGGCCGCGTCCGCCCCGATCAGAACCGGTCGCCACCACGCCGCGGGACGTGGGCCGTCGAGCCGCACGGCGGGCAGCACCCGGCCCCGGCGGACCAGGCTCGCGGCGAACGCGCACAGCTCGATCAGCCAGCGCACGCTCGGCGCGACCCGGCCCTCGAACTCGGCGGCCAGGTCGGCGTCGAGGAACGGCACGCCGACGGCCGGCACCCGCCAGACCCGGGCGCGCCGCACGCCGCGCCGGGGCGGGACGCCGACCTGCGGCGACGGCAGCGGCCCGGCGCCGGTGGAGGGCAGGAGCAGCCACGCCGGGTCGCGCGGCTCACCGGCCGGCAGGTCGCCGGCCGGGACGGCGAACGGGTGCCACGGCACGCCCCGGCCACCGGCCGGGCCGGTCGGGCCGCCCTCCGCCCACAGGTTGAGCGAGCCGTCCCGGGAGACGAATCCGTGCAGGACCCGGACGGCGGGCTCGACAGCAGGCAGCAGGTTCGGCACGCGGACGACTCTAGGCCGACCCTCCGACATTTCCCGGCGGCGACCGGCCGATGTGACCGTCGCGCGACGGTTCTGAAAACGATTCACGCGTGGACTGCCCCGATGCCGGGCAGGCGGGCATAATCGTGATCCGCCGCAGCGGAGCGGTCCAGGGGGAGGTGGCCGGATGCGTACCCCGACCCTGGCCGACCTCGCCGTACCGGCGCCGCTCACCGCCCCGGACACGCCGATGGGCGAGGTCGAGGCGGTGCTGCGCGCCGATCCCGGGCTGCTCGGCGTGGTGACCGCCGTCGACGGCGAGTTCTACCTGGTCGACCGGGGTTTCCTGGACTTCGTGCTGGCCGGCCGGCTCGGCTACGGCCGGGCGTTGCTGCACCGCAAGCCGCTGCGCGGCCTGCTGCGCCGCCCGGCGCTGACGCTGCCGGCCGCCACCGGGTGGAGCGAGGCGGCCCGGGCCGCGATGGCGCGGCCGGACGCGTTCACGACGATCCCGGTGATCGTCGCGTTCGACGACGGCCGCGTCGGGATGGCTCCGGTCGGCCCGCTGGTCGAGCACCTGAGCCGGCAGTATCAGACGATGGCGCTCACCGACGAGCTGACCGGCCTGGGCAACCGGCGCAGCCTGCTGGAGCAGCGGGCGACCGGCCGGGCGGCGGCCTTCGTGGTCGACGTCAACCGGTTCAAGGAGATCAACGACACGCTCGGCCACGCCCGCGGCGACGAGCTGCTGCGGCACGTCGCCGCGGCCCTGACCGGCGCCTGCGCGCCGGCTCGCGCGTTCCGGCTCAGCGGCAACAAGTTCGCGGTGCTCACCCCGGACCTGGCGGCCTGGCCCGGGATCGACCCGGCCGACGCCGGGCACAAGCTGCTGCACGCCATCGAGGGGCCGTTCCCGGTGGCCGGCGTCCCGATCACCGTCGAGGCCTCGATGGGCATCGCGGTCTCCTGCGGCACGGATCCGGCGGACCTGCTGACCCGGGCCGAGACCGCGATGTACGCGGCCAAACGCGACCGCACCCAGGTCGAGCTGTGGCACGCCGCGCTGGCGGCCGGGAACACCGACCTCGGCCTGGACACCGACCTGCGGGCCGCGATCGGCAACCGCGAGCTGGTCCTGCACTACCAGCCACTGGTGCACGCGCAGACCCGGGAGACCGCCTCGGTCGAGGCCCTGGTCCGCTGGTCGCACCCGCGGCGGGGGCTGCTCCCGCCCGGCGTGTTCCTGCCTCAGGCCGAGCGCTCGGACGTGATCCACCTGCTCACCGCGGCGGTGCTGGACGACGCCGTACGCCAGGCGGCAACCTGGCACCGGGCGGGCCGGACCGTGCCGGTCGCCGTGAATCTCGCGGCCCCGGTCCTCGCGTCGGACCGGGTGGTGACGACGATCGGCGCCCTGCTCGCCGAGACCGGCCTGCCGCCGCGCGCGCTGATCGTCGAGGTGACCGAGAGCGCGGTGATGACCCGGCCGGCCGAGAGCGCTGATCGCTTGCGGTCACTGAGCGCGATGGGTGTGCGGGTGGCGATCGACGACTTCGGCATCGGGTACACGTCGCTGGGGCTGCTCACCCAGCTGCCGGTGGACGAGCTGAAGCTGGACCGCTCCTTCGTCGCCCGGATCCATCAGCCGCCGGACCGGGTGATCGTCGAGTCGGTCGCGCGGATGGCGAACGGCCTCGGGCTCACCCTGGTCGCCGAGGGCGTCGAGGACGCGCACACCGCCGACACCCTCACCGAGCTCGGCTTCGACCTGCTCCAGGGCTTCCACTTCGGCCGCCCCGAGCCGGCGTCGGCCTGAGGTGAATTCCTGGGAATTTACTTCGGCGGAATGCTGTTGCGACCGGCATGACGACGATGCGAGCGATCGTGCTGACCGGTCCCGGTCCCGCCGGCAACCTTCGGGTCCAGGTGCGGCCGGTGCCCGAGCCACCGCCCGGCTGGGTGCGGATCCGGGTGCACGCCTTCGGCCTCAACCGCTCCGAGCTGCACCTAAGGCTGGGGTTCGCGGAGAACGCCCGGTTCCCGATCGTCCCGGGCATCGAGGCGACCGGGGTGGTCGACCTCGACCCGGACGGGGTTCTGCCACCCGGTCGGCAGGTGGCCGCGATGATGGGCGGGATGGGCCGGGCCTTCGACGGCGGGTACGCGGAGTACGTGGTGGTGCCCCGCGCCCAGGTCATCCCGTTCCGGTCGGCGCTGCCCCGGGAGGTGCTCGGTGCGGTGCCGGAGACGTTGCAGACCGCGTACGGTTCGCTGACCACCGGCCTGGACCTGCGCGCCGGGCAGACGCTGCTGATCCGCGGCGGCACGTCGGCGCTCGGCTACGCGGCCGCCGCCCTGGCGAAAGATCGCGGCGCGACCGTGCTGGCCACCACCCGGCAGCCGGCGCGCCTCGCCGAGCTGGCGGAACACGGCGTCGACCACCCGATCCTGGACGACGGGGCGGTCGCAGCCCGGGTGCGCGAGATCGTGCCGGACGGGGTGCACGCCGCGCTCGAGCTGGTCGGCACCCCCACACTGCCGGACACCCTCGCGGCGACCCGGGTGCACGGCACGGTCTGCTTCGCCGGCATGCTGGCCGACGAGTGGATCGTGAAGGACTTCTATCCGATCGCCTACCTGCCGACCGGCGTGCGGCTGACCTCCTACAGCGGCGACGCGACGGACCTGCCGGCCGAGGTGCTCCAGCGCACCCTGGACCGGCTCGCCGACGGCTCGCTGTCGCTGGGCCCGATCACGCCCTACCCCCTCGACCGCATCGCCGCCGCCCACCACGACATCGAAACCGGCGCCGTCAGCGGCAAGGTCATCGGCGTCATCCCCGACGCCGGCTGACCGGCACCGGCGCCACCCGGGCCCCGGCCGGTCGCCGGCGTCATTCCAGCGTCCAGCTGATCACCGGCGGCCGGACCCGCGCGCAGCGCGGATCCCCCGCCGGGTCGGTCAGCGACAGCCGCCCGACCAGCACGCCCTTCTCGTCGAAGGCGTCCCGCAGCAGCTCTGTCGGCACGTCCCCGAACATCAGCTTGGCCCGCCGGAACATCACGAAGTCCGCCCCGTGCACCGCGCCCCAGCTCAGATAGAGGAACCGCGCCCCCGGCGGCCCGTGCACCCACGGCCCGCCCACGTCGAGCAGCCCGTCGACCTCCCGCCCGGCGACCTCGAGCTCCCAGACCGCGTCATTCTCGGTCACCGAGACGCGGCCGACCACCTCGGAGCGCCGCTGCATCCCGACGTGCACGTTGTTCAGCCGCAGCTCCGGCGACTGTGGAAGCTCCCGCCCCTCGATCCGGATCCGCACCCCGACAACCCTAGGCCGCTTCTCGCCCCCGGCCCGCTTCCCCCACCGGTCAAACCCTTTCCGGTACGCCCGCAGCGTCCCGCCCCGAGCACCCGGCGAGACGCGCGACACCGGCCGGGCGGGGACAGCCCCGGGTGTGGGAGCGGCGGCTGGGCGGGGCACATGTTCGGTGAGGTGGGGATTCAGCCCGGCGCGGCGTCGCGGCCCGGAGGGCGGGCGGACGTCGCGCTCAGCCACGGGACTGTGCCCAGGTCGTACAAGAAGGGGGTTTGGCTTGGAGGTTTTTACGATTTGTCGCTTTTATGATTGACGGGTGGCAGAGGTCTACCGGAGTGCGCACGCCGCGGCGACCAGGACAGCCGAGGTCTATCGCAGTGCGCACGCGGCGGTGAGCGCGGCGGCTCACGAGAACGAGCGTGGCGAGTTGCTGCGCCGGGCCGGGCGGCCGGCGGAGGCGGCGGAGTGTTTCGCGCGGGCGCTGGCCGTGATCGGCGGGGTGGACGGCGCGGATCCCGCGACGCATTCGGCGATCCTCAACAATCTGGCGCTCAGCGCGCACGAGCGGGGTGAGCTCGCGGCGGCCCGGCGCTATCTGGTGCGGTCGCTGGAGGTCGGGCCGCTGGTCGGGGATCCGGTGGGGCGGGCGATCACCTACGACAATCTCGCGGTGGTCGAGGTCGAGCTGGCGCAGCTGGCCGGCGCGCTGCCGCCGGCGAATCCGGGCCGCGAGCCGCAACCCGGCAGCGGGCCGAGGGAAAGCGACGGGCCGAGAGAAAGCGGCGGGTCGCGGAGAAGCCACGGACCGCGGGAAAGTGACGGGCCGCGACCGAACGACGGGCCGCGCGCGCGGCTGGACGACGAGGCGCAAGCGCGGCCGGTCGAGGGGCCGCGAGCGGAGCCGGAGGACGAGGCGGCGGACCGGGTGGGCTGGGTGCGCCTGGCGGAGGCGGAGCGGTATTTCGGGGCGGCGGAGCGGCTGTTCCGCAGTGTGCTCCCGGAGGCACTTGACGACTATCTGCGGTCGGTGCTGAATCGGGCGGACGCCGCCGCGCTGCGCGGGGATCACGCGCGGGTGGATCGGCTGACGCGGCACGCGGCGGAGCTGGCGGTGCATCATTCGGTCGGGGCGGACAACGCGGTCGAGGCGGTCACCATGCGGGGCGGTTTCCTGCATCGGCACCGCGGCCACCCGCGGGCGGCGGTCGAGCTGCTGACCGCGCGGCTGCCGGCGCTGCTGCCGGAGTGTGCGCCGGACCATGGCGCCGCGGCGCTGGCGACGCTGTCGCGGGCCGCGGCGGCGACCGGGGATCCGGCGCTCGTCGAGGACGTCGCGGCGCGGATGGCCGAGCTCGGTTCCACGGCGGGATCGGCGGCGCGGCGTTAATGTGCGTGCATGGGAGCGGGCCGATGGCGCAGGGTCCGCCTTCCGCTGCCCCGGCTGCGCTCCTCGATCACCGCCAGCGTCTGGTCACCTGACCAGCGCACCGATCGGATGCTGGTGGCCCACGACGGCCCGGAGTACCGGGAGCGTGGCGGCCTGGCCGCGCACGCCGCCGCGGCCGGGCGCTATCACCTGGTGCTGCTGCCGCCCGGGGACCGCCTGGACTGGTATTCGGCGTGTCCGGCGTGGGCCGACTCGCTCGCCCTCGACGTGCTGCCCCGGCTGCGGGCGCGGCTCGGCACGGGCCGCGCGGTCGGTGCCGGGGTGAGTCTCGGCGCGCTCGCCATGCTGCACGCGCAGCGCTCGCACCCGGCCGGCTTCGCCGGCCTGTTCCTGCAGTCCGGCAGCTTCTTCCAGCCGCGGCACGACCGGCAGGAGTCCGGGTTCCGGCACTGGTCGCGGATCATCCGGTACGTCCGGAGAGTGCTCACCGCCTCCTCCGGCCCCGCCGTCCCGGCCACCCTGACCTGCGGCGCCGCCGAGGAGAACCTGGCGAACAACCGGGACATGACGGATGCCCTGGCGAAACAGGGGTATTCGGTGGATCTCGCCGTCGGCCCGGGCGGGCACGACTGGGACAACTGGCGCAACACCCTGGACCCGCACCTGACCACCCTGCTGAGCCGGGTCTGGCCGGACTGAATCGGAGGCGACCGTGGCCGACGTCGAGCACACCATCGGACTGTTGCTGGGCACCGAGGACGACTGGCCACGCGCCTACGAGGCGTTGCTGCGCCGGCTCGGCACCGTCACCGCGGGCGACGGGCGCACCCACCGGACCCGGTCGGTGCGGGTCACCATCGAGCCCTTCAACCTGCGCGACCAGCCGCGGCACGAGCTGGTCATCGACCGGCTGGCGTACTGGTACTACCACCCGCGGGAGTGGCTCAAGAAGATCGCGCTGATGGACGACGTGTACCTGCTGAACAGCCCGTTCACGTTCCAGTCGATGGAGAAGCACGCGGCGTACTGCGCGATGATGCGGCTCGGGCTGAAGGTGCCGGAGACGGTGCTGGTGCCGTTCAAGAACCCGCTGGACAACTCGCGGTGGGCGTACACGGCGGCGCGCTACAACAAGTCGTTCGACCTGGAGGCGACGGCCGCGTCGATCGGCTATCCGCTGTACATGAAGCCGTACGACGGCGGCGCCTGGGTCGGCGTCTCGAAGATCCGCAACGCGGACGAGCTGCACGCGGCGTACGACGCCTCCGGTGAGCGGCTGATGCACCTGCAGGCGTCGGTCGAGGACTACGACGTGTTCGCCCGGTCGCTGACCATCGGGCCGGAGACCATGGTGATGCGGTTCCAGCCGGACCAGCCGATGCACACCCGGTACCAGGTCGACCACCACTTCCTGTCGGACTCCGCCGGCGACGAGGTGGTGACGGTCTCCCGGCTGGTCAACGCGTTCTTCCGGTGGGAGTTCAACTCGTGCGAGACGCTGGTGCGCGGCGACGAGGTGTACCCGATCGACTATGCCAACGCCTGCCCGGACGTGGCGCTCACCTCGCTGCACTACTACTTCCCGTGGGCGATGGCGGCGCTGGTGCGCTGGACGGTGTTCTGCGTGGTGACCGAGCGGCGGATGCGGCTGGACACCGACACCCGGGACTACTTCGCGGTGGCCGATGACCCCGATCTCACGTATAGAGACAAATTGTCCGGTTATCGAGAACTCGCCGACCGGTATTTCGAAATCGACCGGTACCGCGAGTTCTGCGACAAGCATCTGAGCAACGTCGACGACATCGTCTACGACTGGGTGACCTCGGAGGAGTTCCGCTCGCTGCTGCGCGAAACGGTGCGCGCAACTTACCCGGTTCATGAGCACGAGAAGTTCCTCGGGCACTTCGGTGGCCTGATCGACGCCTGGATCCGCGACCAAGGACGTTGACGTGGTAACACACGGGTAACCAATATGTCTCCATGCATCTATGGGAGCGCTCCCTCGCCGCTGCCGCGGCGACCCTGTTACTCGCCGGCGCCGCCTCCGCGCCTGCTCAGGCCGAGGAGGTCGAACAGGTCGTCAACGGCGGATTCGACAACGGCACCGACCCCTTCTGGTCCACCTCCGGCATGCCCATCGCGCTGAGCGACGGGCGGGCCTGCGTGGACGTGCCCGGCGGCACCGCCAACCGGTGGGACGCCGCGGTCGGGCAGAACGACATCGATCTCGTCGCCGGTGAGACGTACCGGTTCAGTTTCGACGCCTCCGGGGACGCCGGGCACGTGGTGCGGGCGATCACCGGGCTGGCGGTCAGCCCCTACGACACGTACTTCGAGCAGTCGCCCGTGCTCGGCGCCGTGCAGCACTACGAGTACACGTTCACCGCCTCGGCCGACACCGCGCAGGGGCAGGTGGCCTTCCAGCTCGGTGGCAGCGCCGACCCGTGGCACTTCTGCGTGGACAACGTCTCGCTGGTCGGCGGGGTGCCGCCGGAGGTCTACGTGCCGGACACCGGGCCGCGGGTCCGGGTGAACCAGGTGAGCTACCTGCCCTCCGGCCCGAAGGTCGCCACGCTGGTGACCGACCAGACCACCCCGCTGCTCTGGGAGCTCCGGAACAGCGCCGGTCGGGTCGTCGACACCGGCCGCACCGAGCCGCGCGGCGTGGACGTGTCGTCCGGGCAGAACGTGCACACCGTCGACTTCTCCGGGAACAGCCGCAAGGGCACCGGTTACACGCTGACCGTGGACGGCGAGACGTCCCGGCCGTTCGACATCGGCGGGGACGCGTACCAGCGGCTCCGCGCCGACTCGCTGAAGTTCTATTACACCCAGCGCTCCGGCATCGCGATCGCCGACGCGCTGCGCCCGGGGTACGGCCGCCCGGCCGGGCACGTCGACGTCGCCCCGAACCAGGGTGACGGCAACGTCCCGTGCCAGCCCGGCGTCTGCGACTACCGGCTCGACGTGCGCGGCGGCTGGTACGACGCCGGCGACCACGGCAAGTACGTCGTCAACGGCGGCATCTCGGTCTGGGGCCTGCTCAGCGAGTACGAGCAGTCCAAGCAGGTCCGCAAGGTCAGCCTGAACATCCCGGAGAGCGGCGACGCGACCCCGGACATCCTCGACGAGGCCCGCTGGGAGCTGGAGTTCCTGCTCAAGATGCAGGCGCCGAACGGCATGGTGCACCACAAGATCCACGACGCGGCGTGGACCGGCCTGCCGCTGCTGCCGTCGGCCGACCCGCAGCCGCGTGAGCTGCACCCGGTCTCCACGGCGGCGACGCTGAACCTGGCCGCCACCGCGGCGCAGGCGGCCCGGATCTACAAGCGCTACGACCCGGCGTTCGCGGCCCGGGCGCTGGCCGCGGCGAAGAAGGCGTACACCGCCGCGAAGACCAACCCGATCGTGCTCGCCCCGGAGTCCGACGGCACCGGCGGTGGCGCCTACAACGACGCCAAGGTGTCCGACGACTTCTACTGGGCGGCCGCCGAGCTGTTCCTCACCACCGGCGAGAAGCAGTACGCCACCGACGTGACCACCTCGCCCGAGCACACCGCCGACTCGTTCGGACCGGTCGCGTTCGACTGGGCGGCCACCGCGGCCCCGGCGAAGCTGGACCTGGCGCTGATCCCGAACAAGCTGCCCGGCCTCGGCAAGGTGAAGGCGCAGGTGGTGGCCGGCGCGGACAAGTACCTGGCGATCCAGCAGGCGCAGGCGTACGGCATCGCGTACGCCCCGCCGAACAACGTGTGGGACTGGGGCTCGTCCAGCGTCATCGCCAACAACCTGGTGGTGCTCACCGCCGCGCACCAGCTGACCGGCCAGTACAAGTACGAGTACGGCCTGCTCACGGGCCTCGACTGGCTGTTCGGCCGGAACGCGCTGAACCGCTCCTACGTCACCGGGTACGGCGAGGTCAGCGCGCAGAACGAGCACAGCCGCTGGTACGCCCACCAGCTCGACCCGGCCCTGCCGCACCCGCCGGTCGGCAGCCTCGCCGGCGGACCGAACTCGTCGATCCAGGACCCGCTGGCGCAGGAGAAGCTGAAGGGCTGCGTCGGCCAGTTCTGCTACATCGACGACATCCAGTCCTGGTCCACCAACGAGCTGACCGTCAACTGGAACGCGGCGCTGGCTCGCCTGACCGGGTACGTCGCCGAACTCCACTAGATCACCTACCGTGGCGGCGGCGCATCGTGGCGTAACGTGCCCAGCATGCAAGCGTTGCGATTCGCCGCCGCTCTGTACGCACGCCAGCTCGCCATCAACTACTGGGGCCGGGTGCGGCGGGATCCCCTGTCCCGTCTGCACCTGGCCGAGGGCCGGGCGGATCCGTACCGGGTCTATGACGAGGTGCGGGCGTACGGGCCACTGATGCCGACCCGGCTGGGGAACTACGCGTCCGCGACGCACGCCGTCTGCAACGGCGTGTTGCGCGACCGGCGGTTCGGGCCACGCGCGGTGGCGATGAACGGGCCGGGCGCGCCGGGCGACGAGATCGACATGTCGTTCCTGGACAAGGACCCGCCCGAGCACACCCGGCTGCGCCGTCTCGCCCAGCCGGTGTTCAGCCCGAAACAGATCGCCGGCTATCGCCCGCGCGTCGAGCGGGTGGTCGGCGAGCTGCTCGACCGGGCCGCCGGCAAGGAAACGTTCGATCTGGTCAGCGACTTCGCGGCGCCGCTGCCGATCGCGGTGATCACCGATCTGATGGGTGTGCCGGACGCGGACGCCGAGGCGTTCGCGGCGCACGGCGCGGTGGTCGGGAGCGCCCTCGACGGGGTGCGCTCGCTGCGCCACGCGGCCCGGCTGATGGCCGCCAGCAACGCCATCGACGAGGTGTTCATCCGGCTCTTCGTGCTGCGCCGCCGGGAGCCGGCGGACGACGCGGTGAGCCGCATCCTGGCCGCCGAGGGTGATCAGATCCAGTCGCACGAGCTGCTGCCGATGTGCCGGCTGCTGCTCGTGGCCGGCTTCGAGACGACCGTCAACCTGATCGGCAACGCGATGAATGCGATGCTCGACCATCCCGCGCAGTGGGCCGCGCTGTGCGCCGATCCGGCCGGGCTGGCGGACGCGGCGGTGGAGGAGACGTTGCGCTGGGATCCGCCGGTGCAGCGCACCGCGCGGTGCGCCCGGGAGGACGTGGAGATCGCCGGGGTCCCGGTCCGCCGGGGCCAGTTCGTCGTCTCGCTCCTGGGCGGCGCCAACCGGGATCCGGCGGCCTATGCCCGCGCCGACCAGTTCGATCTGCACCGCGTTCCGGAGGTGGATCATCTGGCCTTCTCCAGCGGCATCCACTACTGCGTCGGCGCTCCCCTGGCCCGGCTGGAGGCCGGGATCGCCCTGCGGATGCTGGCCGAGCGTTTCCCGGACCTCCGGCGCGCCGGCCCGCTGCGCCGCCGGGACGCCAGCATCATCCGCGGTCCGCTGTCCCTCCCGCTGCGCGCCCGGGCCATGGCCGCCCACTAAGAACCCCTTTTCGGTACGCCCAGAGCAGTCCCGCCCCCGCCTGCACGGCTGCGAGCGGGCCGGGACCGCGCGGGCCGCCGGCGAACCCCACGCGCGCCGCGCCCGTGAGCGGGCCGGGACCGCGCGGGCCACCGGCGAACCCGCACGACACGCGCCGCGGTCGTGAGCGGGCCGGGGCCTCGCGAGCCGACTGCCACAGGGCTGCCAGTCGTACAAAATGAAAATCCGCAAGAAGGACAGCGACCTCGCGGCAGCGCGGATGGTCCTCAGGAACAGCCGAAGACGGCTAGATGCAGCCCAGCAGGTCGGCCAGGCCGGTCACCCGGAGCTGGCGGTGCACGAACTCGCTGGGGTTGCGCAGCTGGAAGCGGGCGCCGATGTCGCGGGCGGCGCGCTGGCCGGCCACCAGGGCGCCGATGCCCACCGAGTCCATGAAGGTGACGTAGGTCAGGTCGACGATCATCGCGGTGGGTCGGTCGCGCTGGACGGTGTCCAGCAGCACGTCGCGCAGGGACTCGACGGTGGCCGCGTCGAGGCTGCCTCGCACATCGACGACGGTGGCGCCGTCGGCCTGCCGCCGTGTCGTCATCACGGCCTCGCCCATCGCGTCCCCGCTCCACGGAAAATAACGAGTCGGGCGATTTGCCCGATCTACCCACCGTACCCGCCCTGACGTACCCCTCGCAGGCTGCCGCGCGGTTTATCCGGGACGGCGCACAACCCGTACGCCAAAGGTTTTTTCATCCACCCGGTCTGCCGGGAGGCAAGCGGGGGAACCGAACTTCCCACATCGCGCTGATCGTCTCCCCGGCCCGCTTGCGGGCGGGGTGAACGCGGGATGACGGTGAGCCTGACGCAGCGGAAGGGGGCGCAGCATGGCCAGATCCGGACTGTTCGCGATCCGGGATGTCGGATCGCTGATCCACGAGACGACCGAGCAGGGCACCGAGCTCAAGAAGGCGGTCGGAGTCACCCAGCTGACCGCGATGGGGGTCGGCGCGATCATCGGGACCGGAATCTTCGTGGTGATCGGCAAGGGTTCCGGGATCGCCGGGCCAGCCGTCATCCTGTCGTTCGTGCTGGCGGCCGTGGCCTGCGCGTTCTCGGCACTGTCCTACGCCGAGCTGGCCTCGTCGATCCCCGTCTCCGGCAGCGCGTACACCTACACGTACGCCACCCTGGGTGAGATCGTCGCCTGGATCATCGGCTGGGACCTGATCCTGGAGTACGGCGTCTCGGTGGCCGGCATCGCGATCGGCTGGGGCGGCAACCTGAACGCGTTCCTGGACGCGGCGTTCGGCTACAGCCTGCCGGACGCCATCGCCAAGTCCCCGGAGGACGGCGGCATCTTCAACCTGCCCGCTGTCTTCGTGGTCCTGGCCATCACGTTCCTGCTGGTCCGCGGTGTGACCGAGAGCGCCCGGGTCAACCTGGTGATGGTCGTCATCAAGCTGGTCGTGCTGGTCTTCTTCATCGTGGTGGCGTTCGCGAATTTCGGGACCGGCAACTTCCACCCGTTCGCCCCGGCCGGCGTGGACGGGATAACCGCGGCCGCGGCGATCATCTTCTTCGCCTACATCGGGTTCGACGCGGTCTCCACCGGCAGCGAGGAGGCCCGCAACCCGTCCCGCGACCTGCCCTGGGCGATCCTCGGCTCGCTCGCCATCTGCACGGTGTTCTACGTGCTCACCACCGTCGGCGCGCTCGGCATCGCCAGCCCCGACCAGATGAAGGACAGCGACGCGCCCCTCGCGGCCGCCCTCGACCAGGGCGCCGGGATGAGCTGGGCGGCCGGGATCCTGGCGCTGGGCGCGGTCATCGCGATCACCAGCGTGGTCATCGTGATCTTCTACGGACAGACCCGAATCTTCTTCGCCATGTGCCGCGACGGCCTGCTCCCCCGCAAGATGGCCACCGTCCACCCGCGCTACGGCACTCCGGCCCGGCTGACCTTCCTGCTCGGCGTCCTGATCGCGATCCTGGCCGCGCTGGTCCCGCTCGGCAAGATCGTGGAACTGGTCAACATCGGCACGCTGTTCGCGTTCGTTCTGGTCAACATCGGGGTGATCATCCTGCGCCGGACCCGGCCGGAGATGCCGCGGCCCTACCGGGTGCCGTGGTCGCCGGTGCTGCCGCTGATCGGCGTGGCGTTCGCCGTCTACCTGATGTCCGACCTGCCGCTGGACACCTGGATCCGGTTCGTGGTGTGGCTGGCGGCCGGGCTGATCATCTACGCGCTCTACGGCTACCGGCACTCCCGGCTGCGGCAGGAGGCCGAGTCATGACCGCGCCCGTCATCGTCGGCGCCGACCACAGCCCGGGCACCGCCGACGCGCTGGCCCTCGGGCGCTGGCTCGCCGAGGCGTACCAAGCGCCGCTCGTCGTGGCGGTCGTGCATCCGGCCCCGTCGGCGATCGGCTCCGGCCGGGTCGACGCCGAGTGGATCGCCGACCGGCACCAGGCAGCCGAACGGGTGCTGGCCGAGGCCCGCTCCACCCTGGACGACCCGCCGGGCGTGGACTACCGGATCGTCGCGTCCAGCTCGCCCGCGCACGGCCTGCACGACCTGGCCGAGCAGTCCGGCGCGGCGCTGCTGGTGGTCGGCTCCGGGGCCGCCGCGCCGGCCGCCCGGATCTTCGCGGGCAGCACCGCCGAGCGGCTGCTGGCCGGCAGCGTCTGCCCGGTCGCGGTCACCCCGTCCGGCTGCCCGGCGGCACCCGGCAGTGTCGGCCGGATCGGCGTCGCCTACGTGGACACCCCGGACGGCCGGGCCGCGCTCGACGCGGCGGCCGGGCTGGCCCGGCGGACCGGCAGCCCGCTGCTGCTGGTCACCGTGGTGGCCGGGGGTGACGCGGCGCTGCCGTTCCTGATCGGCGACGACGCCGAGCGGGCGTTTCTGGACACCGCCCGGGAGACCTATGAGGAGGCGCTCCGCAAGGCCGCCGCCAGTGTCCCGGACGTGACGGTGGAGTGGGAGCTGCGCTCCGGCGACGTGGTGGAGGAGCTGGCCGCGCTGACCGGGCTGGACGTGCTGTTCTGCGGGTCCCGCGGCTACGGCCCGGCCCGGCGGGTGCTACTCGGCGGCGTGTCGGGGCGCATGCTGCGCCGGGCCGGTCTGCCACTGGTCGTGGTGCCGCGTGCCTGAGTTGCGCTGGTAGGTGGGCTCGTCCATGGCCTGCTGGTCCCAGGCGGGCGTGACCGGATCGAGGTCGGCCATCGGCACGTAGACCCGGGCGTCCACCGCCTCGGCCAGCAGCAGCGCGGCGACCAGCGCGGTCGGCCGGGCCGCCGGGTCCCGGCGCAGGCAGCGGAAGCACAGGTCGAGCACCTCCGGGGGCAGCCCGTCCAGGCGCGGCAGCGGCTCCGGGTCCCAGTACCGCTGGGCGTGGATCAGCTCGGTGTGCGACTTGGTGGTCCACGGCACCCGGCCGGCCAGGCAGTGGTAGAGCAGCGAGCCGAGACCGAACATGTCGGACGCCGGGGTGGCCGGGAGCCCCTCGAAGCGCTCCGGCGCGACGTAGGCCGGGGTGCCCATCACCGGGCCGTCCGGATCCGGCTCGGGCGCGCCGACCGACGCCGCGATCCCGAAGTCGAGGACCTTGGCGCCGCTCGGGGTGAGCATCACGTTGGCCGGCTTGATGTCGCGGTGCACCACCTGCTCGGCGTGCGCGGCGGCCAGGGCGGCGGCCACCTCGGCGCAGATCCGCACCCCGATCCGCCAGTCCAGCGGGCCGAGCGCCAGGTGCTGGCCCAGCGTCTGCCCCTCGACCAGCTCCATCACGATGTACGGCACGTCGCGCCGCCCGGGCGCCGGCGAGGTGCCGAAGTCGTGCACCCCGGCCACGTTCGGGTGCGCCAGCCGGGCCGCCGAGCGGGCCTCGGCGCGGATCAGCTCGACGCCCGCCTCGCCGAGAGTCCCCTCCACGGCCGGCGCCATGATCTTCACGGCGACCGGGCGGTCGAGGACCTGGTCGTGCCCGCGCCACACCTCGGACATCCCGCCCAGGCCGATGCGGTGCACCAGTTCATACCGCCCGCCCAGTGTCCGCACGGCACTCCCCTCCAAGATTGCGATGGTCCCGCCGATACCCGAGCGCCTCGAACCCAAACATGAAGACCGTCGACCTATTCACTCCACAGTGTCAAAAGAATTGTCGGTAATCGATTCATAGAAATCGAAAAAGGCGGGACCGGACCTTGTGGGTCCAGTCCCGCCTCATCAACGCGACGTCACTGTGCGCAACCGTCGGCGCCGTCCACAACGCTATGCCGGAGCGCTCGGGGCCTCGCCAGGCACCCCCACGGAGAGTGACGACCCTCTCAGACCTTTTCGGTACGCAAGTCGTGCGCCCCATCCGCCCGCGTCGCCTCGTAGTACAGCCGTCGCGCCCCGTCCGGAGCGTCGACCAGGCTCAGGTAGCGCAGGCCGTACGGGGAATGCGGGCTGCCCACCGGCTCCCGGTCCTCGGCCGTGAGCTCGCCGAACGTGCCGTCCGGCAGTCGCGTGCCGCGGGCCACGCCGGTCCGCTCCTCCCAGTTCTCCCCCGCCGTCGCCCGCCCGTCGTAGGCCACCGTGATCTCGTCGCCCACCACCTGCACCGACGACACCCGCACCCCGCGCGCGTCCCAGCGCCCCGGCCGGCCGGCCAGCGCGGTCCGCCGCCAGGTCCAGTGCACGCCGTCCGGGCTGGTGGCGTACTCCGTGGTCATCCGGTCGGCGTCGTCCCAGGACTCCAGCGGGTGCACCGACGCCCACAGGTGCCAGCCGTGCTCGTCGTGGTGCAGCACCGGGTCCTTGACCCCGGCGCTCTCGTCGCCGGCCAGGACGGTCCGGGGCGCCGCGGTGGCCAGCCCCTCCGGGGTGTCCGCCTCGAGCAGGTCGACCCGCCAGTGCTTGGTGCCCGGGGTGGCCGCGCTGACATACAGCCGCCAGCGCCCGTCCGGGGTGTGCACCAGCGCCGGGCGTTCCAGGGACTCGGCGGCGAAGCGGTCCTTGTTCACCTCGGCCACCACGTCGAAGTTCAGCCCGTCGGCGGAGCGGGCGATCACGTTGGCGATCCCCCGGCCGGCGCCGATCGGCAGCCGCAGCCGGTACGCCAAATACACGTAACCGTCCACAGTGATGGTGCTGGGGGCGCCGGACCAGGCCCCCGGCTCGGTGCCCGGAGGCTCCACCACCACCGTGGAGTCTTCCCAGCTGGGCAGGGGCAGGGCCGTGGTTCCGACGGACAACGTCGCCTCCCGGGTCGCGTTCTCGGCTTGACCGGTCAATTTTGCCATTGCCTATTGAATTGGTGGGGTATCTGCGATCCGGGCGTGTCGGTCGACGCTCAGCCAGTCGTCGTACCGCTCGCCGGTCACGTCCTGGAGCAGCGCGATGTCCGCGGCGAAGTGCGGCAGCAGCTCGGCCCGCTCGGCCGGGGTGGTCACCGGCCGGGTGCCCTTCTTGCGGTGCAGCAGGGTGAGCAGCGGCCCCCGGGCGGCCAGCCGCAGCGGCACCGGGAAGTGGTGGCCGAAGGTGCCACCGGACCGGAGCAGGCCGCGCAGCACCCGGTTGAGCCCGTTGTCCTCGACGACGTGCCGGTTCACGTTCTCCTTGGGGATGGCGCCGAGCAGCCCGGTGCGGACCCCGAGGAAGGCGCAGACCCGGTCCAGGGTGGCGGCCGGCGCGTCCTTGAGCTCGCGATACCGCAGCAGCAGCACCTGGTCGCGGGAGAACCGCTGGTAGAGCTGCTCCACCTGGCGGCCGTACATGCCCAGGTCGAGGTAGTGCCAGAACTGCGCCCAGCCGGCCGCCCGGCGTTCCGGCTCGGCCCGGCAGGCGGCCAGGAAGTCGGTCTCCGGCTCCAGGCCGGCGTTCCACAGGTGGGTCCAGTTGGAGTGCGCCCGGTCGACCGGGTCACGCAGCAGCAGGATGATCCGCACGTCCGGGACGAGGGCCTTGATCCGGTCGTGGGCCGCCACGTCGTGCAGGTAGAACGGGGTGGCCTCACCCTTCTTGCGCCCCGGTGGGGCCGGGTCGAACAGCGCCTCGTAATCGGCGCGGCGCCAGACGTGCTCCTGGTAGGTCTGCACGTCACCGGGTCCGCCGTGGCTGGGCGGCGGTCCGTCGGAGAGGAAGAACTTGGGTTCCTTCACCGACGGCAGGAACAGCTCGGGATGCGCGGTCAGGGCCGCGTGCAGGGCCGTCGTGCCCGCCTTGGGGACTCCGGCGATCAGGAAGTCGGGAAGTGACATGTTGCCCCCTGCGTGAAAGTGAGCTAAGCCTACAGAACTGATAGGCATTCGCTACCCGGCCGCTCAGGATGCGGGCAGGAACCGCCGCCACCAGCGCGGACGCCGGAATCGGGGGCACCGCCGCGGGCCGCAGAACGTGCACTCGCTGCCGGCGCGGTAGTGCTGGTGCGCCGCGAAGGGGTGCCCGCACACACAGGCGGCGTCCTCGGTCGTCATTCCCACAGTCCCCAGGGTGCCAGCACACGGTCCGTGACGCGCGCCGGACCCGGATACCCACAGTGACGAAACCGCATCAGTATGAACATCTCCGGCAAATCCGTCTTTCTCATGATCGGAAGCGGTCACGCGTGAATCGCCGGGAAGATCCACGCAGCGCCGGTATGTCGGTTACTGACCGTAGCGGTGTGACCAAGATCGCCGTTCGGTCAGACGACATCCACGCTCAGACGATCGGCTGTGACGAGGGACCAACTCGACGGCTGTTGACGCTACGTAATGCGTTGCTAAATTCGTGGCCTGAAGCGAGCGGCCATGCGAACTCCATTTGAGGAATAGCGTCACCGGCCGTATTGCCGCCCCCGGAAGGGACCGACATGGAGCTTTCGCACGTGCACACGAACACCGACAGCAACCGTCCGCAATCACCGACCGTGAGCGTGGTGATCCCCGCGCTGAATGAGGAGCGGAATCTGCCGCACGTGTTCGCGAAGCTCCCGGCGATGATCACCGAGGTGATCCTGGTCGATGGCGGGTCGAAGGACCGGACCGTCGCGGTGGCCCGCGAGCTGCGCCCCGACGTGGTCGTGGTGCAGCAGACCCGCACCGGCAAGGGCAACGCCCTGGCCTGCGGTTTCGCGGCGTGCACGGGCGACATCATCGTGATGATCGATGCCGACGGCTCCACCGACCCGGGCGAGATCCCGCTGTTCGTGGGCAAGCTGACCGGCGGCGATCAGTTCGTGAAGGGCACCCGGTTCAACTTCGGCGGCCACAGCCACGACATCACCCGGCTGCGCAAGCTCGGCAACGACGGGCTCAACCTGGTGGTCAACGTCCTGTTCAAGACGAAGTTCACCGACCTCTGCTACGGCTACAACGCGTTCTGGCGCGACGTGGTCCCGGCCCTCGACCTGCCGGACGTCGACCTGCCCCGGCCGGCCGACGGCAGCAAGCTGTGGGGCGACGGCTTCGAGATCGAGACCATGATCAACATCCGTGCGGTGGCGGAGAAGCTGAAGGTCGGCGAGGTCGGCAGCACCGAGCACGAGCGGATCCACGGGCAGAGCAACCTGAACACCTTCCGGGACGGCTTCCGCGTGCTGCGGACCATCTTCAGCGAGTTCGGCCGCGCCCGGGGCCGCCGCAAGGCCGGCGTCGAGCTGTTCGCCACCACGCTGGCCAAGCGGGCCGCCGCGCGCCGCGCCGCGACCGCCGACGGCCCGCACACCGTGGACCCGCGCGGGCACGTCAACCGCGCCCGCCGCGAAGACCTCGGCACCCGCCCCACCCAGGACCTGAACCACCTGCGCGCCCCGGGCATCGACGACCTCGGCACCCGTCCCACCCGCGACCTGCGGTCGCGACAGAACTAGGACGCCCGCCCCGCCGTCAGGAGCACCCCCTCGTGACCCACCCCACCACGATCGTCATCCCCACGTACACCGAGAAGCGCTGGTCGTACCTGCAGCGCACGCTCGAGTCGGCCCGGGCCCAGACGCACCGGCCGGACGAGATCGTCGTGGTCGTCGACCACAACCCGGTGATGTTCGCCCGGGCCAAGGCCGAGCTGTCCGGCGTGACCGTGCTGGAGAACGCCTATCCCCAGGGCGTCTCGGGCAACCGGAACACCGGCGCCGAGCACGCGGGGACCCCGCTGATCGCGTTCCTGGACGACGACATCATCGCCGACCGGCACTGGCTGGCCCGGCAGATCGAGCCGTTCGCGGACCCGTCGGTGATCGGCACCGGCGGCGCGATCGTCCCGGCCTGGGCCGGCCCCGAGCCGCGCTGGATGCCGGCCGAGTTCCTGTGGGCCGTGGGCGGGTCGTACGCCGGCATGCCCACCGAGACCGCCCCGATCCGCAACGTCTGGTCGGCCAACATGATCGTGCGCCGCGAGACGTTCGCCGCGGCCGGTGGCTTCCGGGTCGGCTTCGGCAAGCTCGGCGACCGCAACCGGCCCGAGGACACCGACCTCTGCCTGCGGATGAGCCAGATCGGCGGCGGCCGCTGGATGTACGTGCCGAGCGCCGTCATCCAGCACGAGGTCCCCGCCGAGCGGGCCTCCTTCCGGTTCTTCGTGCGCCGCTGCTACGCCGAGGGCCGGGGCAAGGTGCAGATGGCCGGCCTGCACGAGAACGACGCGCTCGGCGCCGAGCGCAGCTACCTGTGGTCGCTGCCCAAGGCGTTCCTGCGGCACCTCACCGGCGCCGTCCGCGGCCAGGGCGTGAACCAGCTGCTGCGGGCCGGCGGCGTGGTCGCCGGAGTGGCCGCCGCCGCGCTCGGCGGCGTCGTGGAAACCATCAGCTCGCGCCGGCCCGTCCGGCGCCCCGCAGTGAAGGCCGCCCAGTGACCACCGCCCCCGTTTTCGAGACGGACACCCCGCTCCCCGCCGTCGTGCTGGACCTGGAGCTGTCCCAGCCGCTGCCGCGGGTCGCCCCGGCGACCGCCGACGGCCGCCGGGTGCAGCAGGCCTGGGCCCTGGTCCGGCTCTTCACCGAGCCGCTCGGCACCATCCTGGTCGACGTACCGGAGTACGGCCTGAGCCCGGTCGACCTGGCCGCCGCCATCGACGACGAGCTGGGCGACGTGGTGCGCCCCCGGATCGGCGGCGCCGCCATCCCGGCCAACGGCTTCACCCCGGCCACCGAGCCGGCGTTCCTGGCGAGCCGGCGCGCGGTGCTCGCCGCCGCCCCGGACATCACCGTGGTGATCTGCACCCGGGAGCGGCCCGGCGCGCTGGCCCGCTGCCTGGACAGCCTGCTCGCCCAGCAGTACCCGAACTTCAAGATCCTGGTGGTGGACAACGCCCCGGTCACCGACACCACCGCCGAGGTGGTCCGGTCGGCGGCCCGGCGCGGCCCGGTCGGGTACCTCAAGGAGCCCAAGGCCGGTCTCTCGTTCGCCCGCAACGCGGCCGTCGCCGCCTGCCCCGGCGAGATCATGGCCTGGATCGACGACGACGAGCTGGCCGACCCGCACTGGCTGGCCGAGGTGGCCCGGGCCCTGGTCGAGCACCCGGAGGCGGACGTGGTCTCCGGCGTGATCGTCCCCGCCGAGCTGGAGACCCGCGCGCAGATCTGGTTCGAGCAGTTCGGCGGGCACAGCAAGGGCCGCGGGTTCACCCCGGACGTGTTCGGGCCGCGGCACCCGCAGAGCCCGCTGTACCCGCTGCCGCCGTTCGGCACCGGGGCGAACATGACCTTCCGGCCCGGCGTGATCGAGCGGATCGGTGGCTGGGACACCGCGCTCGGCGCCGGCACCCCGGCCATGGGCTCCGAGGACACCCTGGCGTTCACCCAGGTGCTGCTGGCCGGCGGGACGATCGTCTACCAGCCGACCGCGGTCACCCACCACTACCACCGGCGCGACTTCGCGGGCCTGGAGAAGCAGATGGTGGGGTACGGCACCGGCTTGACCGCCGCGTACACCAGCCTGCTGCTGGGCCGGCCGGGGCTGATCTGGCGGCTGCTGAGGCTGGCGCCGACGGCGTACCGGGATCTGACCGGCTCGGACAGCCTGCGCGTCTCCACCTTGCAGGACGATTTTCCTCGCGAACTGCTCGGCGCCAACCGAAAGGGAATGATCGCCGGTCCCCGCGCCTACCTGCGGGGGCGGCGTGCCGCCCGGGCCAAGCTCCGCCAGCACCACTGAGCTGACCCGACAGATTTACCTGGAGGCCCTACCGCATGGCGCAGCAGCGCTCGCCCGAGACCACGAACGGATCGTCACCGGACCCGGAGGCGACCGCGATCATCCCGGTGCCGTCCACGAAGCCGGTCGGTGAGGAGACGATGCGCCTGGATCTCGGCGAGAAGACCGTCAAGATCCAGCTGCCGACGACGACGGATGCCGCCGCGACCCAGGTCATCCCCCGGGTGGAGAACAGCGCCACCCAGCTCATCCGGCGCCCGATCCGGGCCGGCAAGGCGAAGCCGCCGACCGCACCGGCCGACGCCACGCCCGGCCTGGACACCCGCCTGGAGTTCGCCGCCATCGCGATCCTCGGCGGCCTGCTCGGCGTCGCCGGCCAGCTCGTCCCGCACCACGGGGCGCGGCTGGTGCTGCTCCTCGCCATGATTCTGGTCGCCCCGGGCGCCGCCGTGCTCGGCTTCGTCCCGTTGCAGAACCGGCTCACCGCCTGGTCGATGGCGACCGCCCTGAGCCTGTCGATCAGCGTCGCGCCGGCCGTGCTCACCCTCTGGCTGCATGTCTGGAACCCGGCGGCGTCGCTCGGCGTGCTGGCCGGCGCCGCCCTGGTCGCCGGCGCGGTCCAGGTCGTCCGGCAGTGGCGCTCCGGCGCCCGCTTCGCCCGCCCGGCCCTCAGCGACCCCGGCGAGCCCGGCGGCGCCCGGCTGACCACGATCCTGCCGCTGGTCACGCTGCCCGCCGGCCTGGCGCTCTGGATCGTCACGCTGGTCCGGTTCAGCCCCGCCGACTTCGGCGCCTACGGCCTCTCCACCACCCTGGGCGTCCCCTTCTTCGTGGCGCTCGCGCTGCTCGGCATCGGGTTCGGGGCCGAGCTGTTCGGCCGGGCCCGCCCGCTGGTGCTGATCGCCGGCATCCTCGCCGTCCCGGCGATCATGCAGGCCACCGTCCCGATCCTGAGCGGCACCATCGAGTACGCCTGGACCTACAAGCACCTCGGTGTCGTCGAGCTGATCCGGGACAACGGCCACCTGATCGACTCCACCGACATCTACCAGCAGTGGCCCGGCTTCTTCGCGGTCGTCGCCATGCTGTCCAAGGTCTCCGGCCTCGACCCGATCTCGTTCGCCGCCTGGTCCTCGCTGGCCTGCATGCTGCTCAACGGCCTGATGACCGCGGCCCTGCTGCGCCAGTTCACCACCAACCGCCGGGTGATCGCGCTCGGCACGCTGATGGCGCAGATGTGCATGTGGGTGGACATCGGCTACTTCTCCCCCCAGGGCTACGTCTACCCGCTGATGCTCGCCTTCTGGGTGATCGTCATCCGCTGGCTGACCGGCCCGCCGACCGGCGAGATCACGCGCTTCCCCCGGGGCGAGAGGCTGCGCGCCTGGCTCACCCGGGACCTCCCGGAGCACCCCGACGTCAGCCGCCGCGGCAAGCTCTGGGCGGGCGCCGCGGCCACCGTCATCTACGCCGCGATCGTGGTGTCGCACCAGCTCACCCCGGTCATGATGATGGTCCCGCTGGTGGTCCTGGCGGTGCTCGGCATCCTGCGCCCGCGCCTGCTCGCGGTGGTCTTCGGCGCCGTCCTGGTCGCCTTCCTGGCCCCCCGGATCGGCTCGGTCAGCAGCCAGTACTCGATCTTCGACTTCAACCTGTTCGCCAACGCCTCCGGCAACGCGGCGAGCTGGAGCACCCCGCAGCAGGAGTTCTCCGCCCTGGTCGCCCGCGCCCTGGCGATCGGCCTCTGGGCCACCGGCCTGTTCACCGTCTGGCGCGCCCGCAAGCGCCTCGGCACGGTCCTGGTCGCGGCCCTGCTCGCCTACCTGCCGATCACCACCCTGGCCGGCGGCAGCTACGGCGGCGAGGCGATCTACCGCGTCTACGCGTTCTCGCTGCCGTTCACCGCGCTGCTGGTCGCCACCGTCTGGGCCGGCGGCAAGCCGCACCGCACCTGGTCCTGGAAGATCGGCACCGGCGTCCTGGCCGGCCTCCTGATGTTCGCCGGCCTCCAGGGACTCCAGGGCCAGAGCGAGGTCCACTTCGTCACCCGCACCGACATCGTCGCCGCCGACTACCTCTACGCCCACGCCCGCCCGGGCTCGGGCGTCATCCTGATCGCCCCGAACTTCCCGACGAAGCTGCGGGGCAACTACGGCTCCTTCAACAAGGGCCACGTCTCGGTCGACATCTCGCTGATCGGCGACCCGTACTTCACCGGCAACCTCAACAGCTCCCGGATCGCCGACCTCACCGAGTACGTCAAGGCGATGAACTACCCCACCAACTACCTGGTGGTCAGCGACTCGATGGAACGCCAGACGTCCTACTTCGGCACCCTCCCGGCGGGCTCCTTCGCCTCCCTCACCCAGGGCCTGAAAGCCTCCGCCGACTGGAAGGTCTTCTACGCGGCCCCCGGCGTCACCATCTATCAGACGACCGGATAGCGGTGGCTCGGCCCCGGCACCCCCGAGGTGCTGGGGCCGTCGCCTTCCCCGCTGCCGCGATGCCCGCCCACACCCTTACGGATCCTTTTCCGGTACGACTTGTAGCCCCGTGGCAGCCGGCTCGCGAGGCTGCGGCCCACCTCCGGCCGCGAAGCGTGTCGTGCGGGTCCGCTGCGGACCGGCCGAGGCCCTCTTGGCGCTGGGCCTGTTGCGGCACGCGGCGACCGCCGTGCTGCGGTTTCCGCACGCCCCGGCCATCGTCGGCTTCGCCGACATCGACGTCACGGCGACCACGGCCATGCCGCTGACCTCGATCCGCCAGCCACGGCAGGAGCCGGGCCGCACGGCGGCCCATCTGGTCCTGGACGAGGGCACCAACCCAGATCACGTGCACGAGCAGGCCACGTTCGTGCCAGCGCTGCTCGCTCGAGCCTCAACCCCACGGCTGGCGCTCCCGGCCCTATCCGGCCTCCAGATAGGGCCGTGAGCACCAGCCCGAGTTCCCGGGCTAGCCCGCACGGCCCTATCCCACGCCCGGACAGGGCCCTGGACACCAGCCCGAGTTTTTCGGGCTGGCCCGCACGGCCCTATCCCACGCCCAGACACTGGGCACCAGCTCGAGTTTCTGGGGCTGGCCTGCACGGCCCTTTCCCATGCCCGGATAGGGCCATGAACACCAGCCCAGTCTCCCGGGCTGGCCCGCACGGCCCTATCGCGTGCCCGGACAGGGCCCTGGACACCAGCCCGAGCCTCTCGGGCTGGCCCGCACGGCCCTATCGCGTGCCCGGACAGGGCCCTGGACACCAGCCCGAGTCTCCCGGGCTGGCCCGCACGGCCCTATCCCACGCCCAGACACTGGGCACCAGCTCGAGTTTCTGGGGCTGGCCTGCACGGCCCTTTCCCATGCCCGGATAGGGCCATGAACACCAGCCCAGTCTCCCGGGCTGGCCCGCACGGCCCTATCGCGTGCCCGGACAGGGCCATGAACACCAGCCCGAGTCTCTCGAGCTGGCCTGCACCGCCCTATCCCGTGCCCGGACAGGGCCATGAACACCAGCCCGAGCCTCTCGAGCTGGCCTGCACCGCCCTATCCCGTGCCCGGACAGGGCCATGAACACCAGCCCGAGCCTCTCGAGCTGGCCCGCACGGCCCTATCGCGTACCCGGACAGGGCCTTGAGTGCCAGCCGGGGGCGGGGGCGCGTGGCGGTCCGGGCCCGGAGCGGTCTCGCGGGCGGGTGGGCTCGGGACGGATGCTCGGGGCGTACCGAAAGTGGGTTGGATCGAGGGGTTGCCCGGCTGGCACGCGAGCCGGTCCGCGCGGGGCCGCGAGTCGTGCCGTAGGAAGGTCCGCGAGATCGCCGAGCGGGCATCGGGGCAGCGAGGGGAAGCGAGGGGAAGAAAGTCCTAGGAGGTTGCGTCGAAGTGGGTCTGCGACTGCCAGGCAGGGAAGTCGAGGGTGTTGGCCGCGTCCGAGGAATCGTCCGGGCCGACGACCGCGAAGGCCGTGCCCGCCAGCCGGTAGCGGTTGGCGTCGATGGTGATCCGCGGGAGCTGGGTCGCCGATGCGACCTGGAGGCGCTGGACCACCACCCCCGGCGCCTGCTCGACCGCGTTGCCGGTGATCGACATGCCGTCGATCCGGCCGGCGAAGCCGCCGTCCGTGGAGATCAGGAAGGTGAACTGGCTGAGGTTCTCGAAGGTGTTGCCGGTGATCCGCATGTCCGCGGCGCAGCGCAGCACCAGCCCGGTGGCACGGTCTCCGGCGCGGCCCCGGTTCGCGACCCTGTTGCCGGAGAACACGTTGCCGTCGCAGCCGCCGCCGGAGCCGGTGCCGGTCTCCAGCGCGCCGTCGTTGTCGACGAACGTGTTGGCGCTGATCGTCACGTGCCCGGCGTCGTAGATCTCGATGCCGCCGCCGTCGACCTGGTAGTCCGTCGACGGCCCCAGGTTGTGCTCGACCGTGTTGTTCGTGAAGACCGGCCCGGGTACGTCGGTCACGAACGTCGCCGCCAGCCCGTAACCGCCGAAGTCGTCCAGCGGCCCCGGCGTGTTGTGGATGATCCGGTCCTGGTCGTGCACCCGGTTGCCGTCCACCAGCACGCCCGAGCCGCCGCCGGAGACCACGATGCCGGCGCCGTTGTGGTCCACCTCGTTGCCGCGCACGGTGAGCCCGCGGGCGTCGGTGGCCAGGATGCCGTAGCAGCCGACCGGCAGCCCGGCGGCAGTCGTCCCGGCGCTGTGGTGCACGTGCACGTTCTGCACGGTGACCCCGGTGGTCCCGTGGATCCGCACGCCGCTGCCGTGGTCGCCGGTCTCCGCCGCGTCCGGGGCGGGGTTCGGCACGCAGCCGCGCACCTCGAGGTTCCGCAGCGTCACGTCGTCGTCGGTGACCAGGACGACGTCCCGGGTGCCGGACTGGCCGACGACGGTCGCCTTCTCCCCGGGCGCGCTGGTGATCGTCAGGCCGGGCCGGTCCACCGTGAACGGGCGGTAGTCGCCGGCCCTCAGGTAGATCGTCGCGCCCTCGGGGACCGCGCTGACCGCCTTGGTGACCGACCGCCACGGGTGCCGGGAACTGCCGTCCCCGGTGTCGTCGCCGTAGGCCGAGACCCAGTAGCCGGCCGGGCTGCTCGCCGGACCGGACGGCCGCGACAGCGCCCAGGCGGCCAGCGCCACCACCGGGACCAGCACCATGACCGCGAGGACGATCCGCCTCACGCGCCGAACACCGGATCGGCGGCCATCGCCCGGTACGCCGCCAGGCTGGCCGGGTCCGAGTCGATCCGCCACTTCTCCGTCGAGCCCGGGTGCGTGTCGGTGTCGAACCAGACCACCGCGCCGACCGCGGGCCGCGACCGCACCCAGCCCGCGAGCCCCCGGATCCAGTCCGGCTTGCTGCTGCCGCCGCGGTCCGCCACCGCCACCTCCGTGAGCATGATGGGCTTCCGGGCGGCATAGGTCTGGTAGACCGGGTCGAACATCTGCTCCGGGGTCTCGCCCTGGGAGTATCCGGACACGCCCACCCAGTCGACGACGTCGTCGCCGGGGTAGTACCCGTCCCGATTGTTCCAGGGTTCCTCCGGGTGGGTGTTCCAGTTCGGGCTCCACACCCAGGAGACGTTGTCCGCGCCGGCCTTGCCGAACAGCTCGTGCAGCCGCTTCCAGGCGGCGACGTACTGGTCCGGGGACCGGCCGTTGGCGGCGCCGGCCCAGCGGTAGAAGTCCCGGTTCATGTCCCAGGCCCAGCGCAGCAGCACCGGCCGCCGGCCCGCGGCGAGCCGGCGGGCCGCCGCCGTGATCAGCTTGTCGGCCGTGCCGCTGGTGATGTCGGTGAGCTTCGGGCCGCGCCAGGAGAGCATCAGCGTGCTCTTCGGCGGCAGGTAGGACAGCCGGGTGGGCAGCTCGTCGGTCCACGAGTAGTAGCGGTGCACGATCCGCAGGTCGCGGCCGAGCTGGCGGCGGCGCAGCGCCAGGCCGTCGGCGGCGGGCACCCCCTTGAGCGCGACGTAGGCGCCGAGCATCACCTTGCCGCCGGTCCGTGAGGAGGGCGGCGGAGAGAAGGAGGGCACCGGCGGCCACGACGGCTTGTCGGCGGCGGTGCAACCGGCGAGCGGCAGCGCGGACGCCCCGGCGAGCAGCAGCAGGTTCCGCCGGGACAGACGGGAGATCGGCACGCTCACCTCAGGTCAGGTTCCGGCCCGCCGCGCGGGCGACCCGGCGGACCAGGCGCCAGCCGGGCTGGGCACACCGCTTCAGGGCCGGGACCAGGGCCGGCCCCTGGCCCTCGACCAGCGCGACCAGATCGGCGCCGGTGTGGTCCGGGGTGGGCTGGAAGCGCGGCACCGCGAACCGCCGCTCGCGCGGGGTGTGCACCCGGTAGCCGACCTCGGTGGCGTTGTCGTGCCCGGCCGCCTCGACCACCTCACGGACCCGGCCGCTGTTGTAGCCGTGCGGATAGGCGAACGAGCGGACCTCGATCTGAAGCCGCTGCTCCAGCTCCTCACGGCTGCGGTACACCTCGTCGCGCAGCCGGGCCGGGGACAGCACGTCGAGCGGGTGGTGGATCAGGCTGTGGTTGCCGATCTCGACGCCGCTCGCGGCCACCTCGGCCAGCTCGTCCCAGGTGAGCATCGGGCCGAAGTCGGGTGACCACTGCCCGAGCCAGCCGGCGTGGCCGCCGAGGTGGCCGACCGAGGCGTACAGGGTGGCGCCGGCGCCGGCCGAGCGCAGCGCGGGGACGCCGGCGGTGAGGAAGTCGCGGTAGCCGTCGTCGAAGGTGACCGCGAGCAGCTTGTCGGTGCTGCCGGCGCGCAGCTCGTCCAGCGCCTGGGTGAGGCCGACGAGGCGGTAGCCGGCGGCGGTGAGCGCGTCGAGCTGCTCGGCGAGCCGGTCCGGCGGGACGGCGAGATCACGCAGCGGGCCGTCCACGGCGGAGACCGAGTGATACATCAGCGCCGGCAACGTGCTCCAGCCCACAAGTCCCCCTTCGAACAGGCATTCGGCAACTCACCGTACCCAAATCCCCGATCGTGCGACCTCCCCCGTTCGCCCTAGCCAATTTCCGCTACACGGAGTAACCTTCGCTTGCTTCCGGCACGCCTGCCAGCGCAAACACTGTCACGAATCAGTTACACAGTGTGATGACTGAACTTTTGCGCCGCGGCTGACGTACCGGAGGACGACACCGAATTCGCTTCACCCCGGGAGCGTGCACCATGTTCCGGCTCATCCAGCTGCACACCGAGGCCGGTGTGCCACGCATCGGCGTCGACGCGGACGGCTATGTCAGTGCCCGTGCCGCTCTGGCCCGTTACCGCACCGCCCCGGCGACCTTCTTCGCGGTCGGCCGGTTCGACCACGAGGGCACCCTCACCGAGGTGATCCTCGACCCGTCCTGCGGCCTGGACGGCGCCTGCCAGCGGCCCGCCTCGGTCATCCACGCCAAGACGTTCCAGCGGCTCTGCGAGGGGTGCGCGGCCGGGCTGGACGTGCTCACCGTGCCGCAGCTGGCCCGGCGCCTCGGCATCGCCTGCCGGCTCGCCCCGCCGATCAGCCGGCACCGGCAGAGCACCCTCGGCGGCCTGCGCTCCCCGGCCGGCAACCGGATCGCCCGCGAATTCGCCGACCACATCCACGACCCGCACTGGCGCGCCGAGCTCTGCGGCGAGCTCGGCCAGACCCCGACCGCGCTCAACGGCCTGCTGATCGGCGCGGGGGCGCTCAGCCACCGCCAGGTCCTCGATCTCTACCCGGCGCTCTGCGCGCTCGGCGAGGAGCTCCCCGACGGCGTCCGCACCGACCTGGCCCGCGCCACCTCACGCCCGCTCTCCCCGGCCGGTGTCGCCGGGCTGCGCCTCGGCCTCGGCTGAACCGGTCCGCGGACCGGCTCAGGTCCGCTCTCCCCGGCCTCGGCTGAGCGGTCCGCGGGCCCGCGCGCGGTCCGCCCTTCCCCGATGCGCCGATTTCCGGTACGCGCGAAGCGGTCCCGGCCCGGGATCGCTTCGCGCCGGACGAGCGCGGCGGGACCGCTCCCGGCGTACCGGAAATCGACGATCGCCATCGGCGAGCGGACCGTGACTAGCGCCGGGCCTCCGGGGTTTCGACGGCGACCACGCGGTGCGCGCCGGTGCGGCTGACCTGGATCAGCACCGTGGCGTGCAGGCGCTTGCGGGTCGTGGTGCGGGCGTAGAGACGCTGGTCGGCGCCCCAGGACAGCCCGATGATCCCGGGCAGTCCGGTGGCGTAGACCTGGGACGGCTGCCCGGGGGCGACCCGCAGGACGCGGCCGGACCGGTCGCCGAAGTAGGACGCGCCGTCCGGGCCGCGCGCCACCGAGGAGCCGCCGACCGCCTCCGCACCGGCCGGCGACCCCTGCGACAGCGCGGCCGTGGCCGGCGCCGGCAGGAGCAGGATCGCGGCGATCACCGCCGCACTAGGCGTAATCATCTATGTCCTTTCGGTAATCGAGGGAACTCCGCCAGAGTCCCCGCCGCTGCCGCCCATCTCGCGTCCCAGTCGTCTATCCGACCGCCGGTACGGTCTCCGGTATGACGCGCACGTTCCCCGATCTGGTGAACCGGGCCCGGTCCCTCGTCGCCAGCGGCCGGCGTGCGGTGCTCGGCATCGCCGGGCCGCCCGGCGCCGGCAAGACCACCCTGGCCGAGTCACTGCTGGCCGCGCTCGCCCCGGCGCCGCCGCCCGGGCTGACCGCCGGGAGCTGGGTGGCGCACGTGCCGATGGATGGCTTCCACCTGGCCGACGTCGAGCTGGACCGGCTCGGGCTGCGCGACCGCAAGGGGGCGCCGGACACCTTCGACGGCTGGGGTTACGCCGCGCTGCTGCGCCGGCTGCTCGCCGACGAGGACGACATGGTGTACGCGCCGGGGTTCGAGCGGGTCCTGGAGCAGCCGATCGCGGGGGCCATCGGCGTGCCCCGGGCGGCCCGCCTGATCGTCACCGAGGGGAACTACCTGCTGCTCGGCGAGGGCCGGTGGGCCGGGCTGCGGGAGGTGTTCGGCGAGGTCTGGTACACCGACCTGGACGACGGCGAGCGACTGCGGCGGCTGATCGCGCGGCACGTCCTGTTCGGCAAGACGCCGGAGGCCGCGGCGGCCTGGGCGACCGGCACCGACGAGCGCAACGCCACCCTGATCGCCGCCACCCGGGACCGGGCCGACCTGGTCGTCCCGTCCGCGGTGCTGTGTTCGCCGGCCGCTGATCCCGCGGACGGGTTTTTGTCGTGAGGCGGTGGCATGCTTGCTCGCATGTCAGTGGATGAGGCGGTCGAGGCGAAGCCTCGGCGGCGACGGGCCGGCGCCCGGTTCGGTGTGATTCTCACGGCGGTCATCGCCCTCCTCTTCGGTGTGCCGTGGGCCACCCTGGTCTGGTCCGGCAACGCCTGGCCGGCCCCGGTGTTCCTCGCCGGCACGGTCCTTTTCCTGCTGGTCGCGGCCGGTTTCCCGGTGCTCATGTTCCGCGGGCACGGCCGGCGCGACGACGCCGCCGCCCGGGTCGCCGACACCGCTCTGGGCGTGATCTGGGTGCTCTTCGTCTGGTCGATCCTCGGCCAGCTCCTCGGCCTGGTCCTGGCGCTCGCCGGGGTCGCCGACCCGGTCCGCTCCCGGGTGGTCACCGTCGCGGTCCTGGTCGTCTCCCTGATCCTGCTGGTCCATGGCTACGTGGAGGCGATGCGCGTCTCCCGGGTCCGCCGGGTGGAGGTCACCATCCCCCGGCTCGGCCGCGGGCTGGACGGCCTGCGGGTCGTGCTGATCACCGACACGCACTACGGCCCGATCGACCGCGCCCGCTGGTCCCGCGGCGTGACCGAGGTGATCAACTCGCTGGACGCGGACATCGTCGCGCACACCGGTGACATCGCCGACGGCGAGGTCGAGCAGCGCCGCGAGATGGCCGCGCCGCTCGGCGACGTGCGGGCCGGCCTGGCCCGGGTCTACGTGACCGGCAACCACGAGTACATGAGCGGCGCACAGGGCTGGGTCGAGCACATGTCCGCGCTCGGCTGGGAGGCCCTGCACAACCGGCATCTCGTCGTCTCCCGCGGCGGCGACTCGCTGGTCGTGGCCGGCGTCGACGACCGCACCGCGGCCGGCTCCGGCGTCCCGGGCCACCACATGGACCACGAGGCCGCGCTGGCCGGCGCCGACCCCGAGCTGCCGGTGCTGCTGCTGGCCCACCAGCCGCAGCAGATCTCCGGCGCGGTGGCGCACGGCATCGACCTCCAGCTGTCCGGGCACACCCACGGCGGTCAGATGTGGCCGTTCCACTACCTGGTCCGCATCGACCAGCCGGCCCTCCAGGGCCTGACCCGGCACTCGGAGCGCACCCAGCTCTACACCAGCCGGGGCACCGGTTTCTGGGGTCCGCCGTTCCGGATCTTCGCGCCCAGCGAGATCACCCTGCTCACCCTGCGGTCGGCTGGATGATCGGCTGAGCCGCGCTGACGGATCGACGCGGATCACCGCCGTTCGCGGCGATCCGGGTCGATCGGTTCGGCGATAACGTCCGGACCATGTACCGACGCGTCCTGGCGGCGGCCATCGCCCTGCTGGCCGTCACGGCTGCCACCGGCTGCGGCAACGACACGCCCGACGCGTCGTCGTCCGCCCCGGCCGGGGCCTACTCGACGATCACGTTCATCGTGCCGCTGACCGTGGTCCCGGCGCCGGGGCTGAAGTCGCCGCCGCTCGAGTCGGCCCGCACGCTCACCTGGACCTCGGCCGCGACGGCCGACGACAAGGTGTCCTTCCTGGCCCCGGTCGCCGTCTACCCGTCGGGCAGCACCACCGCCTCGATCCCGCCGGACCAGCTGGCGCAGTATCTGGAGACGCTCAAGGCAGCCGGGGTCACCGTGGCGGACAAGACCTCGATCACGGTCGGCGGCCGGCCGGCGACGCTGATGACCGTCACCACCACCGGCTCGCTGAGCGACGCGTTCGGCTGCCCGCAGGGCGCCGATCCGGCCGCGGGCTGCTTCGGGCCGCTGCCGGCCTCGCTGCTGCGGCTCGCCGTGGTGACCACGACCAGCGGCACGATGCTGGCCTGGGCGCGGGTGCCCAGCGCCGGCCCGGATCCGGCGTTCTTCACCGCGTTCGAGGAGATGCTGGGCACGGTCCAGTTCCGCTAGAGATCATGATCACTGCACGCCTCTGCTGGGTGACATGCCCGGATTAAACCGGTTGAGCGCTTCGAACGGGCCGCAGCAGGATGGGGTACCGCCTTTCACCCATCGTCCAGAGGACTTTCTATGCGTCTGCTCACCGACCTGTGGGTTACCTCCCGAAGGCGCACAGCTCTGGCCGCGTTCCTGATCGTTCTCGGCGCGGCCGGATCGGCACTGGCGCTCGCGCTCGCCGGCCCGGTGCTGGTCGACCGATCCGGTCCGCTGTTCGTGGCCCTGGCCGTGGCGCTCGGCGCGGTGGTGGTCAGTGACGTCGTCGTCGGCCTGGTCGCCGCCCGGCTGACCGCCGACTGGGCGGCCCGGGTCCGGCGTGGACTGAACCGGGTGGCGTTCGGCCAGGACATCCCGACCCTGGAGAACACGCCGGTCGGCGAGCTGCTCGACCGGATCGACTCGGACGTCTACCAGGTCGGTTCCGAGCTGCGCGGCAGCGGCGTCCGGATCGCCCAGTCGATCGCGGTGGCCACGCTCTCCATCGTCACCGCGTTCTTCGTCTGGTGGCCGGCCGGTCTCGCCATGATCGCCGTCAGCGTGCTGATCTGGCTCACCATGAACAAGCCGATCCAGCGGATCGGGCCGGTGCGCATCGCCGAGGAGGAGGCCTGGTCCGACCTGGCCGCCGTGATGGAGGAGGCGATCCACGGGCAGGACGACGTGCGGACCAGCCTGGCCGCGCCGTACGTGCACCGGCTCTTCGCCGACCGGGCTCGCGAAGTGCTGGCCCGGGGGCGGCGGGTCTGGCGATCGTCGTCCCGGGTGACCATGTGGGCCGGGGCGATCACGCGTACGCTGATCGCCTCGCTCGTCATGATCGGCGCCTGGGCCCTGGTCACCGGACACATCGACGGCGCCCGGCTGACCGGCGTGTGGCTGCTCGCGCTCGGCTTCGGCGGCACCCTGGAGCACGTCACCCGGATGGTGCCCGAGCTGCAGAACGCGCTCGGCGCCTGGGGCCGGGTGCAGATGCTCAGTGCCGTCGCGCAGGAGCCGACCGAGGGCGCCGCGCCGGCCGACGGTGACCTCGAGGTCAGAAACCTCACCTTCCAATACGGTGAGGCCGACAGCACCCGGCCACCGGCCCTGCGCGGGGTGACTCTCACCTTCGCCCGGGGCCGTTCCTATGCGCTGATCGGCCGGACCGGCTCCGGCAAGTCCACGCTGGCCAAGGTGCTGACCCGGGCCGTCGACGTGCCGCGCGGCACGGTGTTCCTCGGCGGCGCCGACCTCAACGACCTGGCCGTCGAGGGCCTGCGCCGGTGGACCGCGATCGTCCCGCAGCGCACCGAGATCCTGGCCGGCACGCTGGCCGAGAACATCGCTCTCTTCGACGAGGAGCTGCTGCCCCGGGCCGGTGCGGCGCTCGACGAGCTGGGCCTGACCGCCTGGGCCGACGCTCTGCCGGACGGCATCGACACCAAGCTCGGCGAGGGCGGCTACAAGCTCTCCGCCGGGCAGGAGCAGCTGGTGGCGTTCGCCCGGATCCTGGTCCGCGACCCGCAGGTGGTGATCCTGGACGAGGCGACCGCCCGGATGGACCCGGTCACCGAGTCCTGGGTGCAGCGGGCCACCGACCGGCTGCTCGACGGCCGGATCGGCGTGATCGTGGCGCACCGGCTCTCCTCGGTGCAGCGCTGCGACGAGGTCGTGGTGCTCGCCGACGGTCAGGTCCTGGAGGCCGGTCCGCTGCGCGAGTCCCGCCGCTTCGCCGAGCTGATGGCGAGCAGCAACCTGGCCGTCCCGGCCCAGGCCTCGTCACCCAACGGCGGCGGGCTGCTGGTCGACAGCGAGGAGCAGGGCGACTGGGACGCCGCGGTGCGGCTGGAGCTCGGCGCGGACGCGCTGGCCAACCCGCTGCCCACGGTGGACGCGCCGCCGCTGCCCACCCCGCCGCCGACCCGGACCATGCGGGAGATCGCCCGGCTGGCCACCAACGACGCCCGGTACGGTCTCGGCGCCGTCGGCCTGTTCGTGCTGCTGGTCCTGTTCGGACTCGACGGGGTGGTGCTGCCGCTGCTCTGGGCCGACGTGGTGGACGGCGTCGGCAGCCCGATGCCGCCGGCCCTGGGCATCGCGGTGGCCCTGCTCGCCCTGATCCCGACGCTTTACTACACCGGCGCCTGGTTCCCCGAGTGGTGGGTGCGGCAGATGCTGCGGATCAGCCTGCGCCTGGTGCACGGGCAGATCGGGCCGCGGCGGGTCAGCAAGCACACCCCGGCCGAGGTGGTCGCCCAGGGCGGCGACACCGAGCGGGTGGTGATGCTGGCCGACAACCTGATCGACAGCGGTGTCGCGCTGATCGTCGCGGTGGCCATGACGGTGACCTCGCGGTCGCTGGTGCCGGCCCTGTTCTTCCTCGGCACCATGCTGGTGTCCGGGCTGGCCGCGACCCTGTTCGGGCCGCGGCTGGAGCGGGCCGCCCGGCGGACCGTGGCGGCCCGCGCGGCGTTCGCGACCTCGCTGGTGTCGTCGCTGTCGGCGGCGCGCACGGTGAAGCTGGCCGGCGCGACCGAGCCGGTGCTGGGTCACCTGGCCCGGCTGGACGCGACGCGCAGCGAGCTCCAGTGGCGGGAGATCGCGATCCAGGTGTGGGCGCGGTCCACGCCGTCGATCGCCAGCGGCCTGCTGCCGATCGCGGTCTGGGCGCTGTACCTGTCCGACCGGCTCAGCTCGGCGGCGACGCTGATCGCGGTGGCGACGCTGGGCTCGGCGCGGTGGTTCGCGTGGACGACCGCGTCGCTGGTGTCGCACTACCCGTCGGCCAAGGTGTGGACGCGGCGGACGGTCGCGATGACCGGTTCCGCGCAGTACTCGGCGGAGGTCACCGGGGTGGACATCTCGGCCGGCACCGCGCCGGCGCCGCCGGCCGCGCCGCGCAACCCGTTGCGCACGCTGGAGCTGCGCGGCTTCAGCGCGGTGCACGAGAACGGCGCCCAGGGCGTCCGGGACGTCGACCTGACCGTGAACCGCGGTCAGCTGGTGCTGGTGGTCGGCCCGGTCGGGTCGGGCAAGTCGTCGCTGCTGCGCGCCCTCGCCGGGATCGTGCACCACACCGGCGACCTGCGCTGGAACGGTGAGCCGGTCCGCGACCCGGAACTGTTCCTGCGCCCGAACCAGGTGGGTTACGTGGCCCAGCTGCCCCGGGTGCTGTCCGGGACGGTGGCCGACAACATCCAGCTCGGGCACGAGGTGGACGCGGCCGACGCGGTCTCGGTGGCGCAGCTGGAGCACGACCTGTCCGCGGCCGGCGGCGGCCTGGGGCTGCTGATCGGGCACAAGGGCACCCGGCTCTCCGGCGGCCAGCTCCAGCGGCTGGCGCTGGCCCGGGCGCTCGCACCGCGTACCGAGCTGCTGATCGCCGACGACGTGTCCTCGGCGCTGGACGTGACCACGGAGCTGGAGCTCTGGCGGGCGCTGCGCTCGCACGGGGTGACCGTGGTCGGTTCGACGTCGAAGCGGGCGGCGCTGGCCCAGGCCGACCACGTGGTCGTCCTGATCGGCGGCAAGGCCGAGGACCAGGGCACCTGGTCGGAGCTGGAGGACCGCTGGGGTCACCTGGCCGGCTGAGCCCGCAACTGAGACCAGGCTGAGAAAACTGCGTGCCCCGCAACTTTGCGGGGCACGCAGTTTTTGCTACGGTGGTTCCCATGGGACTCCGGGAAACCAAGAAACAGGCGACCCGGGCCGCGCTCAGCTGGGCCGCGATCCGGCTCATCGTCGAGCGGGGTTATGACGGGGTGCTGGTGGAGGACATCGCGGCGGCCGCCGGGGTGTCACCCCGCACCTTCAACAACTACTTCTCCAGCAAGGCCGAGGCGGTCGCGGCCCGGCACCGGGACCGTTGCTTCGCCGTGGCGGACGCGCTGCGCGAGCGGCCGGCCGGCGAGCCGCTCTGGGACGCCATCACCCAGGCGGTGCTGACGGCCTTCACCCCGGGTCCGGAGGTCACGGCGCCGCCCGATCTCGATCTCTGGGTGACCGGGGTGCGGGAGATGGTCACCGTGCCCGCCATCCAGGCCGAGATCCTGCGCGGCGGCGACGACGCGGTGCGGGCGATCGGGCTGGCGATCGCCGAGCGCACCGGGCTCGACGTGGACCGGGACCTTTATCCGAAACTGGTGGCCGCGGCGGTGCTGGCGGCCAACACCGTGGCCGTCAGGCAGTTCCAGGTGGTCGGCGGGGACTGGACCACCGTGCCGGCGCTGCTGACGGAGGCGCTGCGCCTGCTCCGGGCGGGCCTTCCCCAACCCTGACGACAACGCGCACGGCTCGGATCGTCTCGATCCGGGTGAGCACTACGGCTGGGCGTCTCAGCGCGGTGGAGACAACCCGGCAAGGCGGCTGGGCGGGTCGACGCAGGTCGGGCTGGCTCGGTGCTGCTGGACCACGGTGCCGGCGCTGCTGACGGAGGCGTCGCGCCGGCTCCGGGCGGGCCTCTCCCAACCCTGACCAACACCCCCACCCTCCACTGGGGGGCGACCCCACAGCCATTGTCGCGGAGAACAGCAGGACGCATGAGTCGCCCTGTGGACAACCCCCGACTGTGGACAAACGAGTGGCCCGGCACAGCCCGGCGCCACAGAAACCCGTAAAGCCCGAAACGGCGCCGCTCGTGGTCGACGCGCGCCCATCTTCGTACGCAAAGAAGGGTTTTATCATGTCTTTTGATGTTCTGATCGCCGGAGCGGGCCCCAATGGACTCATGCTCGCCTGCGAGCTCGCCCTCAACGGCATCCAGCCGCTCGTCCTCGAACGCCGCACCGGCCCGTCCACCGAGCAGCGCGCCAACGGCCTGGTCGGTCAGATCGTGCCGATGCTGCACCGGCGCGGCCTCTACGAACGCCTCACCGGACGGCCCGGCGGACCGGAACCCACGCCCGGCCACGTCTTCGGCGCGTTTCCCCTGCACCTCGCCGGGATCGGCGACAACCCGATGCGGATCCTGCTCGCGCCGCAGCAGAAGATCGAGGCGATGCTCGGCGAGCGCGCCGCCGAACTCGGCGTGGAGGTCCGGGGTGGACACGAGCTGACCGGTCTGGATCAGAAGGAGGACCGGGTGGTCGTGGCCGTGACCGGCCCGGACGGGCCCTACCAGGTCGAGGCCCGCTACGTCGTCGGGGCGGACGGCGGACGCAGCCTGACCCGCAAGCTGACCGGTTTCGCCTTCCCCGGTGTCACCGATGACGACTCGGTGTCGCGCACCGCCGTCGTCGACGTGCCCGCCGAACTGCGCGATCCGCAGACCGGTGGCCTGTTGATTCCCGGCTACGGGCCGGTGCCGCCGTTCCAGCACCACCGCACCGAGCGCGGCATGGTCGCCTTCGCCCCGTTCCCGGACGGGCGGAACCTGATCAGCGTCGCGACCACCGCGCGACCGGCCGGTGACGCGCCGGTGACGCTGGCCGAGGTGCTCGAGACGCTGCACTACGTGCTCGGTGTCGAGGTGCCGCTGCTGCCGCCGACCGGTCCGGAACCGCACACGCTGCGCCGGCTCGCGAGCGGCAACACCCGGATCGCCGACCGCTATCGCAAGGACCGCGTGATCCTGCTCGGCGACGCGGCGCACGTGCACTCCGCGATCGGCGGTCCGGGTCTCAACCTGGGCCTCCAGGACGCGATCAACCTGGGCTGGAAACTCGCGGCCGAGGTGCGGGGCTGGGCCCCGGACGGGCTGCTCGACACCTACGAGTCGGAGCGGCGGCCGGTGGCCGAGCGGGTAGTCATGCACACCCAGGCACAGAGCGTGCTGGCCGGGCCGGGGCCGGCGGTGACCGCGCTGCGCGCGCTCTTCGCCGAGTTGCTGGAGGAGGAGGTCGTGGTCCGCCGTCTGGCCGCGCTCCTCGCGGGGACAGATTTCCGGTACGCCGGGATGGGCGGATTCGCGCCGGATCTGGGTTCCCTGACGCACTCCGGCCGCCCCCTGCTCGTGGACACCACCGGAACGCTGACCGACGTGGTCGCGCCGTGGCGGGACCGGGTGGACCTGGTGACCGCGCCGCTGCCGGAGGGGACCGCGATGCTGGTCCGGCCGGACAACTACGTGGCCTGGTCGTCGTCCAGCCCGTCACCCGGGACGGCGGAGCTGGTCGTCGCGCTGCGCCGCTGGTTCGGCGGGCCTCAGCTGTCGATCTGAGCCTGGAGCTGCTTGACCACGCTGGTCACGGTGTCGGCCGGGATCGCGAAGCCGAGCCCGACGCTGCCGGTGCTGTCCCCGGCGGTGGCGATGGCGACGTTGATCCCGACCACCCGGCCGGACGTGTCGACCAGCGCGCCGCCCGAGTTGCCCTGGTTGATCGCGGCGTCGGTCTGGATCAGGCCGGTGAGCTGCTCCTCGCCGGTGTCCAGGCTGCGGTCCTTGGCGGACAGGATGCCGGAGGTCACGGTGCCCTCCAGGCCGAGCGGCGCGCCGAAGGCCAGCACCGTGTCGCCGACCGCCACGGTGTCGTCGGCGGCGAAGGTGACCGGGGTCAGCCCGGACAGTCCGGTCGCCTGGACCAGCGCCAGGTCGTGGGTGCTGTCCGCGGCGACCACCCTGGCCGGCACCGTCCTGCCGGTGGACAGCCGCACGCTGACGGTGCCGGTCGAGGAGATCACGTGGTTGTTGGTGAGGATCAGCCCGTCGGCGCTGAGCACCACGCCCGAGCCGAGGGACGACTCGCGGGCGCCGTCGACCAGCACGGTCACGATGCTGGGCTGCACCTCGGCGACGATCGGGGCCAGGTCGTCGTCCTCGGTCACCGAGGTCGCGGCCACCGTGCTGCCGGACGTGGTGCCGATGGCCGGCGCCGGGGCCCGGTTCAGGTACGTCTCGGTGAGGAACGCGCCGGCGGTGCCGCCGCCACCGACCAGGACCAGGACCGCGGCGCCGCCGGCGATCCGGCCCCTCCAGCGCGGGTCGCGCGGCGGGTTGACCATCATCGGCGGGATGTGGGTGACGTAGGGGTGTTCGCTCATGTCCACCAAGGTCGCTCCCGGAGATGTCCCCGCGCGGTGAGCGGTCTGTGACTTCGCTGTGTGCTCGCGGCGTGCCGGACCGCCGCACGGCGAGTGATGGTATACGGTCTTTTGGGTGATTTACGGTCGTATTGTCGTTTCAGTGGGCTTGGTTGTGGTGGCGGTGGGCGCGGCGGGATGTTCGAGCCCGCGGCCCGTCTGGCTGGAGGGGCGCACCCTGCCCGCGGCCTCCGCTTCTCCGGACCGTTTCGTGGCGGCGGTGCGCCGGGAGATGCCGGAGCTGGCCCTGGACCGGCGGGACGAGGAGATCGCCGATCTCGGCGACGCGGCCTGCGCGTCGATCGCCACCGGACGGCAGGACACCCTGGCCGAGTACGGGATCTCCGCAGCTCAGGCGCAGCAGCTGCGCCAGGTCGCCCGGACCGACCTCTGCCCTCGACAGTCCTGACTCCAACCCGGCCTTGCGGACCGCTGGGCGGTCGGCCGAAAGTCGTAGCGGCGCACCGGCGATCGAGACCCTCGGCAGATGTCCGGCACAGCGGAGACGCCGATCCTGGAGTCACGAGCGAATCCGGGAGGTAACGATGACCGCACGAGGAATGCTGAACGTGGTCGGAACCGCGGTCGGCGGCCTGATCGGCTGGTCCGAGACCCCGCCGACCGCCGACCCGGAGAGCCTGCGCGCCCTGTTCGCCGACTTCGGCGTCCAGGTCGGGCCGGACCCCGCCGACCTGGCGGAGGCGGTCCGCGCCTTCCAGACCCGGGTCGGCATCGACGCCGACGGCGAGGCCGGTCCGCAGACGGTGCACCTGCTCGCCCGCTACGCCGCCGAGGCGCGCACCCTGACCGCTTTCCGCGACGCCGCCTGACGGACCGATCTCCGGCCGGCAAGAAAAATCAAGATCAAATTTCTCCTGTACGACTCGGTGCACCGTGCCGGTCGGCACGCGAGGCCCGGCCCCCGCACGACCGCTGCGCGTGTCGTGCGGGTTCGGCTGACCCGCACGGTCCGATCCGGCCGGTAACGTCGGAGAGGATGAACGTCGAACGGCACCCCACCGAGTTGATCACGTACTACGACGACAGCACCGGGGAGCGGGCCGGGCTGACCGCGGCCGAGGTGGGGCGGTGGAGCGCGGCGACCGCGGCGCTGCTCGCCGACGAGTGCGGGCTGAGGGCCGGGAGCCGGGCCGGGGTGCTGCTGCCGCCGCACTGGCAGACCGCGGTGGTGCTGCTCGGGGCGTGGGCGGCCGGGCTCGAGGTATCGTTCCGCGGCTGGGGCGCAGCCGGGTTGGACGGTGGCGGGCCGGAGCTGGACGTGACGTTCGTCGAGCGGCGGCGGGTGGACAGCTGGCTGGAGACGGTGCCGGTGGCGAGGCATCGGTTCGTGCTCGGCCTGGCGGGCGGCGGGGCGGCTGCTCCGGGCGTACCGGAAGGGTGGCGCGAATTTCTGCCCGCCGTGCGCGCGCATCGGGGCGCGGCCCCGCCGGAGCATCGCGCCGGGATCCTCGATCCGGCGACGCCGGACGGCACCACGGTCGGTGAGTACGGCGCGGTCGCCGCGGAGGTCGCGCGGTCGCGCGGCATCGGCGAGGGCGATCGGGTGCTGGTCGACGCGGCCGCCTCGGAGGAGCCGCTGATCTGGCTGCTGGCGCCGCTGGCCGCCGGCGCGTCGATCGTGCTCTGCGCCGGCCCGGACCGGTCCCGGCTCGACGAGCGGATCGCGGCCGAACGCGTGACATGCGTATGGTGATCTTCTTCCACTGTGGAACGGCGGGGCGGTAGCGTTCTGTCATGGAGGTTTTCGATCAACTCGCTGAGAAATATCAAGGCGAGCACAGCCATAATCCGTTCCAGGCGGCGCTGATCGAGCAGGTCAGTTCGCTGCTGCCGGCCGGCGCCTCGGTGCTCGACCTGGGCTGCGGCACCGGCGTTCCCACCGCCAAGGTTCTGACCGAGTCCGGCCACCGGGTGGTCGGGGTCGACATCGCCGAGGGGATGCTGCGGCTGGCCCGCGAGCAGGTGCCCGCGGCCGAGTTCGTGCACGCCAACTTCGCCGACCTGCCCGCTGACTTCGGGACGTTCGAGGCGGTGACCGCGTTCTTCTCGCTGCTCATGCTCAGCAAGGCCGACATCGAGCGGACCCTGGACAAGGTCGCGGGCTGGCTCAGGCCCGGCGGCCACTTCGCGATCGGCATGGTCAACTTCGACGCCGACAGCATCCCGATCGAGTTCATGGGCGTCCCGGTGACCGTTTCCGGTTATCTCGAGCCGGATCTCAAGGCGGTGCTGGAGGCGCACGGCTTCACCGTCGCCAGCATCGAGACGGTCTTCTTCACCCCGACCGACGGGCCGCAGGAGAGCCAGATCTTCGCGCTCGCCCAGCTCCCCGCATGATCCACGGCCCCGCTCCGGTGATCTAGGGTCGGGGCCGTGCCGACATACCACGCAGCCGACGGAACACCTCTGCACTACGACGACAGCGCGCCGGGCGACCGGCCCCCGGTGATCGTGCTGGCCGGGGGCGCGGCCCGGCACCCGGACTACCTGGGTGATCTCGCCGGGCTGCGCGAGCGGCACCGGCTGGTGGTCCCGCACCTGCGCGGTGTGGGGCACTCCCCCGGCGGGCTGGAGCCGGAGCGGGCCGGCTCCTACTGGCAGCAGGCCGGCGACCTGGAGGAGCTGCGCGAACAGCTGGGCCGGGACCGGCTGGTGATCGCCGGGCACTCGGCCGGGACCCGGCTGGCGACGGCCTACGCGGCGCGGTTCCCGGAGCGGGTCGCCGGGCTGGTGCTGATCACGCCGCCCGCCGGCCACCTGGTCGGCACGCCGCCGGACGCCGAGGAGCTGATCGCCCGGCGCCGGGGTGAGCCGGTCTTCGACGCCGCCGAGGCGGCCGTGAAGTCCGGGCCGGACCTGTCCGGATCGGCCGCCTTCACCGCCTGGCACCGGGCGTGCGCGCCGCTGAGCTACGCCGCCTGGGGTCCCGCCGAGCAGGCGCACGCGCGGGTCGGCGAGTGGGCGCTGCCCGCCGTGCAGGCCTACTTCAGCGTCGCACCGCCGGCCGACTTCGCCGCCCGCCTGACCCGGGTGACCGCGCCGGTGCTGGTGGTCGCCGGCGCGGAGGACTGCCTGACCGGGCTGGCCCCGGTGGTCGCGCTGGCCGGCCTCTTCCCGGCCGGTCGCGCCGAGGTGCTGCCGGCCTGCGGCCACTACCCGTGGGTGGAGCGGCCGCACGACTTCCGACGGGTGCTCGACGAGTATCTGTCACTCGTCGAAGTCGACCACCACCTTGGGTGACGCCGCCGTGCTCTGACAGGTCAGCACGAAGCCGGCGGCCAGCTCGGCGGGTTCCAGCGCGAAGTTGCGCCGCATCGTCACGTCGCCCTCGATCACCCGGGCGCGGCAGGTGCCACACACCCCGCCCTTGCAGGCGAACGGCAGGTCGGGCCGGGACCGCTGCACCCCGTCGAGCAGGGTGACGCCCTCCTCGACGGTGACCGTGGTGGCCCGCCCGTCCAGGTGCACGGTGATCTCGCTGCTCGGGCCACGGAACTCCGGCTCGGGACGGACCGGCTCGGGCGGCGCCTCGTCCACCCAGAACAGCTCGCGGTGCACCCGCTCCGGGGCGACTCCGGCCTCGCCGAGCACCTCGGTCGCGTCGGCCACCATGCCGTACGGCCCGCACAGCCACCAGTGGTCGACCGACGCCACGTCGATCAGCCGCGGCAGCAGCGCCCGCAGCCGGGCCGCGTCGAGGCGCCCGGAGAACAGGTCGGCCTCGCGCGGCTCCCGGGACAGCACGTGCACCAGCTCCAGCCGGGACGGGTGACGGTCCTTCAGGTCGGCGAGCTCCTCGGCGAACATCACCGTCTCGGCCCGGCGGTTGCCGTAGAGCAGGACGACCTCGGTGTCGGGCCGGCGCAGCAGGGAGGCCACGATGGACAGCACCGGGGTGATCCCCGACCCGGCCGCGATCAGCACGTGCCGCCCACCGGCCGCCAGGTCCGGGGTGAACGTGCCGGACGGCGGCGCGACCTCGACCAGGTCGCCGGGGCTCAGGTCACGCACGATCCAACTGGACACCGCGCCGCCGGGCACCTCGCGGACGCCGATCCGGGGCGCGGCGCCGTCCGGCGCGCAGATGGAGTAGGTCCGGCGCTCGTCGTCACGACGGACCGTCAGCGACTGCCCGGGCCGGAACGCGAACCGCTCGGTCAGCTCCGGCGGCACGGCCAGCGTGACCGCGACCGCGTCGGAGCACAGCCGGTCGACCGCGGCGACCCGTAGCGCGTGGAACTCGCCGATGGCCACCTCAGATCTCCTTCATGTGCTCGAACGGCTCCCGGCAGGCCGGGCAGCGACGCAACTCCCGGCAGGCGGTCGCGCCGAACGCGGCGACCGCCTCGGTCTCCGCGGACCCGCAGCGCGGGCACCGGACCGCGGACGGCCGGGGTGTCAGGGTGAGCGGGATCGGCCCGGCGGCCCGGCGCGGCGCCGCGCCGGGCGGCGCGATGCCGGCCTCGGCCAGCTTGCGGCGGCCGGATTCGCTGATCCAGTCGGTGGTCCAGGCGGGGGCGAGCACGGTACGCACCTCCACCTGAGCGAACCCGGCCCGCCGCAACGCCGTGGCGATGTCCGCGCGGATGCTCTCCATCGCCGGGCAGCCCGAGTAGGTCGGGGTGATCGTCACGACCACCCCGTCGCCGTCCTGCCGGACCTCCCGCACGATCCCCAGCTCGGCGAGGGTGACCATGGGGAGTTCCGGGTCGGTGACCGTGCCGACCACGGCCTGCGCGGTCACCAGGAACCGCCGGGGACGGCACGGGCCAGCTCCTGCATCTCGGCGAGGATCTCGGTCAGCGCCGCGGTGTGCCCGTCCCGCGCGCCCGGCGGCCCGGCCGGGATCACCGGAACGTCGATGGTCGCCGCGGTGAGCACCTGCGCGAACACCGTGTCGAACTCGGCGCGCACCCCGTCGCCCTGGAAGAACACCGCGTCGTCCTGGAACAGCTCCCCGATGAACGGGACGACCGCGGTGATCGCCGCGACCATCCGCTCGTGCGAGACGGCGGTGCCGTCGCCGAGCCGGACCACCCACTGCGCCGCGTAGTCCCGGTGGTAGGTCATCTCCTTGACGCCCTTCGCCGCGATCGCGGCCAGCACCGGGTCGGCGGCGGACGTCAGCCGGTCGAAGAGCGCCAGGCGCCACGTCGAGAAGACCAGCAGCCGGGCCACCAGGTGCGCGAAGTCGGCGTCGGCCAGCTCGGCGAGCCGGACGTTGCGGAACTCGTGCGGCTCCCGCCGGTACGCCAGATCGTCCTCGTCCCGCCCCGCCCCCTCGGCCTCCCCGGCCCGGGTGAGCAGCAGCCGCGCCTGCCCGAGCAGGTCGAGCCCGATGTTGGCCAGCGCCAGCTCGTCCTCCAGCTCGGGCGCCCGGGTCACCCACTGCTGCAACCGGTGCGACATGATCAGCGCGTCGTCGCCGAGCGCCAGGCAGAACGCGGCCAGGTCGGCGCGATCGATCCCGTCCGGGATCTCGGCCGGCACCCCGTGCAGTGGATCGGTGAAGCCGGTTCCGTACGCCCAGCGGGCGTCATCCTCGTGGTCGGTCAGCGCACCGTACGCCGTCGTCTCCGGCGCGGACGATGCAGGCCGGGCAGTGTCGTCGAAGGCCATCAGATGTGCGGAACCGAGTCGGGAATGGCGTAGTACGTCGGGTGCCGGTACACCTTGTCGGCACTCGGCTCGAACAGCGCCGCCTTGTCGTCGGGATCGCTGGCCACCACGTCGTCGGAGCGCACCACCCAGATGCTGACCCCCTCGTTGCGCCGGGTGTACAGATCCCGCGCGTGGTGCACCGCCATCGCGTGGTCGGCCGCCCGCAGCGAGCCCACGTGCACGTGGTTGAGCCCGCGCTTGGCCCGCACGAACACCTCGAACAGCGGCCACTCGTGCCGCACCTCGTCACTCATGATCCGCTCCTGTGCTTGGCGGCGTGCGCGGCAGCCGCCTCGCGCACCCACGCCCCGTCGCTGTCCGCCTGCTTGCGCCGCGCGATCCGCTGCCGGTTCAGCGGCCCGTCCCCGGAGATCACCTGCTTCAACTCGGCCCAGTCAGGCTGGCCGAAGTCGTAGTGCTCGCGATCGGCGTTCCAGCGCAGCGCCGGGTCGGGCAGCGTCACGCCGAGCGCGTCGGCCTGCGGCACGGTCATGTCGACGAAGCGTTGCCGCAGCTCGTCGTTGCTGTGCCGCTTGATCTTCCAGGCCATCGAGCGGGCCGAGTTCGGCGAGTCGCCGTCGGGCGGGCCGAACATCATCAGCGACGGCCACCACCAGCGGTTCACCGCGTCCTGCACCATGTCACGCTGGGTTTCGGTGCCGCCCATCATGGTCATCAGCAGTTCGTAGCCCTGCCGCTGGTGGAAGGACTCCTCCTTGCAGATGCGGATCATGGCGCGCGCGTACGGGCCGTAGGAGCTGCGGCAGAGCGGGACCTGGTTGCAGATCGCGGCGCCGTCGACCAGCCAGCCGATCACGCCGACGTCGGCGAAGCTCAGCGTCGGGTAGTTGAAGATCGACGAGTACTTCTGCCGGCCCTCGATCAGCCGCCGGGTCAGGTCACCACGGTCGGCGCCCAGGGTCTCGGCGGCGGAGTAGAGGTAGAGGCCGTGGCCGGCCTCGTCCTGCACCTTGGCCAGCAGGATCGCCTTGCGCCGCAGGGTGGGGGCGCGGGTGATCCACTCGCCCTCCGGCTGCATGCCGATGATCTCGGAGTGGGCGTGCTGGGCGATCTGCCGGATCAGCGTCTGGCGGTAGCCGTCCGGCATCCAGTCGCGCGGCTCCACCCGCTGATCCCGCGCGATCGTGTCGGCGAAGATCTGCTCACCCGGATCCGCCGGGCCGGGCGAACCCGAGCCCGGCGAAACCGAGCCAGCCGAAATCGACCCGGTCATGACGAAGCCGGCACGTGGTGCCGCGACTGAAGCGTGAAGAACCGCCCACTCACGAAGTAGTCATCGGTGAGCGAAGCCGTCGCCGCCGGATTCGCCCCGGTCCCGTGCAGGTCACTGAACGCCGCCGTCTGATTCACGAACACCCCACCGGTCAGGTTCTCCGACAGATGCACCCCGGCGTCCAGCGCCGCCTCCCGCGCCTGCTCCAGCACCGACGGCGACGTCGAGTGCACCAGCGCCGTCAACGCCCCGTGCGCCCGCACCGTCTCCGTGAAGATCCGCAGACTGTGCTCGGTCGAGTCCGTGGTGATCAGGAACGACACCGGCCCGAACCACTCCCGCGTGTAGGCCTTGTCGTCCGCCGCGTCCAGCCGCAACACCACCGGCGTCCGGATGGTCGCCCCCGGGAATTGCTCGTCGGCCACCGGAGCCGGCGCATGCACCACCCCGGGCGACCCGGCCGCCTCGGTCAGCCGGTCCAGCACCCCGTCGTTGACGATCGCGCCGAGCGTGCCGGCCGCCCGTTTCGGGTCTCCGAGCAGCTTGTCCAGCGCGGCGGCCAGGTCCGCCCCGAACTCCTCCGGGGTGCGGCGCCCGTCGCCGGTCTCGATGCCGTCCCGCGGGATCAGGAGGTTCTGCGGCGTCGTGCACATCTGTCCGCTGTAGAGCGACAGCGAGAACGCCAGGTTGCGCAGCAGCCCGCGGTAGTCGTCGGTGGAGTCGAGGACGACCGTGTTCAGCCCCGCCTTCTCGGTGTAGACGACCGCCTGCCGCGCGTTCGCCTCCAGCCAGTCGCCGAACGAGCTCGACCCGGTGAAGTCGACGATCCGCACGTCGGGGTGGGTCGCCAGGGTGGCCGCGATCCCGTCGCCGGGCTCCTCGGCCGCGAGCGTGACGACGTCCGGGTGGAGGCCGGCCTCGGCCAGCACCTCGCGGCAGATCTGCACCGTGATGGCGAGCGGCAGGACCGCGCCGGGGTGCGGCTTGACGATCACCGGGTTGCCGGTGACCAGGCTGGCGAACAGGCCGGGATAGCTGTTCCAGGTCGGGAAGGTGGTGCAGCCGATCACGAGGGCGACGCCGCGGCCGACCACGGTGCCGGTCTTGGTCATCGCGAGGGGGTCGCCGCCGCGCTGCGGCTTGGACCAGGAGGCCCGCGCCGGCATCCGGGTGGTGGCGGCGAGGGCGTACGCGATCGCCTCCAGCGCGCGGTCCTGCGCGTGCGCGCCGCCGGCCTGGAAGGCCATCACGAACGCCTGGCCGGAGGTGTGCTGCACGGCGTGCGCCATCTCGAAGATCCGCGCGTTGATCCGCTTCAGGATCTCTGCGGCGATCCCGGCACGGCCCTCGGGGCCGACCGCGCGCCAGGCCGGGATGGTGGCGCGGGCGGCGGCGACCAGGGCGAGCGGGTCGGCCTTGGGGTAGCTGACGCCGAGCTCGATGCCGTAGGGCGACTGCTCGGTCGCGACCGTGCCGGTGGCGCCGGGCACGTCGATCGGGAACTGCTTGCCGAGCAGCGCGGTGAAGGCTCGCTCGCCGGCGGGCGCGGCGTCCTCGCCGTACACGGATTTGCTCGGCGACTCGGGGAACGCGGACCAGTAGTCGCGGGCGGCGGCCGCTGCGATCGCGCGATCGAGGAGCTCACGGTGGGTGGCGTACAGGTCTGCGGGTGAGGTCACCCCTCCGTTTTACCAACCCATCGGTCGGTTATTCAAGCCCTAAGGTGTCTGACCATGGACACCGCCCGACCCGCCACGCGCCGTCGCGGCCGCCCCGGTCACGACCTGGACGCGGTGCTGGCCGCCGCGGTCCGCCTGTTCAACGCCCGCGGCTACGACGCGACCAGCATGTTCGACGTGGCGGAGGCGCTCGGCATCACCAAGTCCACGCTCTATCACCACGTCAGCGGCAAGGAGCAGCTGCTGGCGATGGCCGTGGACCGGGCCGTGGACGGCCTCTTCGAGGCCGCGACCCAAGTTCAAGATCAACAGACCACGGCTACCGTACGCCTCCAAGAGCTGGTCAGGCGCAGCGTCCTGGTCCTCGCCGAGCGCCTCGAGTTCGTCACCCTGCTGCTGCGCGTGCACGGCAACAGCGAGGTGGAGCAGCACGCCCTGGCCCGTCGCCGGGAGTTCGACGCCCTCGTCACCGAGCTGGTCAAACAGGCGCAGGCGGAGGGCGGGATCCGCGCCGACGTCGATCCGGCGACCGCCGCGCGCCTGCTGTTCGGCATGGTCAACTCGCTGGTCGGGTGGTATCGCCCGGAGCGCGGGCACCCGGAGACGATCGCCGCGACCGTGGTCCGGCTGGCCTTCGACGGACTTCGGACAATCGATACAACAGATGATCAAGGCGTCCAAGAGGAACAATGAGTTAACCTTGGTCCAGGCGGGTAGGAATATCCCCAGCGGCTCGGCCGCGCGCGGGACGGATCCGCCCGGAGACCGGGTGTCATCGCCGCCAACGGCGTCGGCGATGACACTCCCGCGCCTGCTTCGTCTCAGTCGTACAGTTTCGGCCGGTCCACCAGGGTGACCGTGACCGGTTCGCCGGTCCGCAGCGCCCGCACCGCCGCCTCGGAGACAACCGCCGCGGCATAGCCGTCCCACGCCCCGGGCCCGTCCGGCGGCCCGCTGCCGGCCGCCGACGCCGCCCAGTCCCGCAGCTCGACGTCGTAGGCCGCGCCGAACCTGTCCCGCCAGTCCGCCGGCACCGGCCCGCCCACCTGTCCCGCCCGCCGCACCGCGACCAGCCCGGGATCGCCCAGCGACACCGTCCCGTCCTCGCCGAGGATCTCGCCGCGGATGTCGTAGCCGTACCGGACGTTCACCGAGAGCTCCACGTCGACCAGCACCTCGTTGGCCAGCTCCAGCACGAGCAGCAGCGGGTCCGGCAGCTCACCGGCGTTCCGGCTGGCCCGGGGCCGGAGCACCCGCACCCGGACGATCTCGCTGCCGAACATCCAGCGCACCAGGTCGATCTCGTGCACCGCGGTGTCGGTGATGATGTTGTCCGGCTGGTAGAAATCGGGCACGCCGGCGTTGCGGTGCGCGCAGTGCATCATCAGCGGCGCCCCGATCACCCCGCTGTCCAGCACCTGTTTCAGCGCCCGGTACGCGGCGTCGTACCGTCGCATGTAGCCGACCTGGACCAGCCGGCTGCCGTGCCCGGCCTCGGCCGCCATGATCCGCAAGCAGGCCTGCTGGCTGGTGGCCAGCGGCTTCTCGCAGAACACCGGCTTGCCGGCCGCGATCGCGGCGAGCACGTACTCCTCGTGCGTGCCGCCCCACGAGCAGACCACCACGGCGTCCACGCCCGGCGAGGCGATCAGCTCCCGCCCGTCGGGGTGCGCGACCGCCCCGATCCCGGCGGCCACCCGGGCCGCCAGCTCACCATCCACATCGGCCACCGCGACGACGGAGACGCCGGCCTGCACGGTCCGCATCCGCCGGATGTGGTCCCGCCCGATCATGCCGGTCCCGATCACCCCGACCCGCAGGCTCATGCCGCCACCCCCGCTGCGTTCCGGCACCGGCCTGGGCACACGACTGAGCCGGCCGATGCGCTCGCCACCTCGGTCATGAGGGCCGGTCCAGCTCGCGGGCGAGTTCGGCGAGCTCGTCCCCGCCGGCCATCTGGGTGGTCAGCTCCGCGAGGGTGACCTCGCCGCGCCGCGCGTCGAGCACGGCCGCGCCCAGTTTCAGGATCACGAAGTGGTCCCCGACCAGGTAGGCGTGCTGCGGATTGTGGGTGATGAAGACGACCCCGAGGCCGGCGTCGCGTGCCGCGGCGATGTATTTCAGCACCACCCCGGACTGCTTGACCCCGAGCGCGGCGGTCGGCTCGTCCAGGATCAGCACCCGGGCGCCGAAGTAGACCGCCCGCGCGATCGCCACGCACTGCCGCTGCCCGCCGGACAGGGTCCCGATCGGCTGGTTGATGTCGGACACGGCGATGCCCATCTTGCGCAGCTCCTCATCCGCGATCCGGCGCATGTCCCGGATCCGCATCCCGGCCAGCGGGTAGCGCCCGGACACCAGCTCGGAGCCGAGGAAGAAGTTGCGCCAGACCTCCATCAGCGGCACCACCGCCAGGTCCTGATACACCGTGGCGATGCCGAGGTCGAGCGCCTCGCGCGGCGAGCCGAAGGACCGGGCCACCCCGTCCACCGTCAGCGTTCCGGCGCTGTGCGGGTGCAGCCCTGAAATGATCTTGATGAGGGTCGACTTGCCGGCCCCGTTGTCGCCGAGCACGCAGGTCACCTCGCCGGCCGCGACCCGCAGGTCGACGTCGCGCAGCGCGCTGATCGGGCCGTAGGACTTGCCCACGCCGGCCAGCTCGACCAGCGGCTCGCCGCGGCGCAGGCCACGGTCCGCGTGGTCGGCCAGGGTGTCAGTCACGTCGGCTCTCCTTCCCGGACGCCGCGAGCGCGGGGGCCGGTGGATCGGCCACGGACGCGAACGCGGCCGGCGACGACGACAGGCGTTTGACGTACGTGTTGACCAGCACCGCCAGCAGGAGCATGACGCCGAGGAACGCCTTGAACCAGTTCGGGTCCCATCCCGCGTAGACGATGCCGAGGCTGGTCGTACCGAAGATGAAGGCTCCGATCGCGACGCCGAAGGCGTTGCCGAACCCGCCGGTCAGCAGCGTCCCGCCGACCACCGCCGCGATGATGTAGAGGAACTCGTTGCCCACCCCGTTACCGGCTTGCAGGGTGTTGAACCGGTACAGCAGGTGCATGCCGACGAACCAGCCGAGGAACGACACCGTCATGAACAGCCCGATCTTGGTGCGCACCACCGGCACACCCACGGCCCGGGCACTGCTCGCCGAGCCGCCGACCGCGTAGATCCAGTTCCCGATCCGGGCCCGCTGCAACGTCCAGGCCGCCACCACGACGAAGAGCGCCCACCACAGTACGGTGATCCACACGGTCGCGTCGCCCAGCGGGAAACTCCAGGCGAAGACCTTCCGCAACGAGGCGAACCCGTCGATCGCGCTGATGTCGCGGCTCGACACCGACCCGGTGACCAGCTTCGTCACCCCGAGGTTGGCGCCCTGCAGGACGAAGAACGTGCCGAGCGTGATCAGGAAGCTGGGTATCCCGGTCCGCATCACCAGCCACCCGTTGAGGAACCCGACGGCCAGGCAGAACGCCAGCGACAGCAGCGCGCCGGCCCACAGGTTGACCCCGAGGTACCAGCAGAACATCGAGTTGACCAGCCCGGCGCTGATGGTGATCACGCCGGCTGACAGGTCGAACTCGCCGCCGATCATCAGCAGCCCGACGCCGACCGCGACGATGCCGATCGTCGACGACTGGTAGAGCACCGTGCAGAACGCCGCCAGGGACCGGAACGACGGTGCCACCAGCAGGAAGAACACGAAAATCACCAGGGCCGCCACCAGCGCGCCCGTCTCGGGGCGCGCCAGCAGCCGGAGGAACCGCCTCACCGGGTGTTCTTCTCGGTGAACGGCAGGATCTTCTCGATGTTGGCGGAGTCCACGAAGGACGGGCCGGTCAGCACCGGCTTGCCGCCACCGATGTCGTTGCCGTTCTTGAGATACAGGTAAAGCGAGGTGACCGACATGTAGCCCTGCACGTACGGCTGCTGGTCGATGGCGAACTCGACCGAGCCGTCCTTGATCTTCTTGGCGATGTCCGTGTTCAGGTCGAAGGTGGCCAGTTTGGCCTGCGACGACGCCTGCTGCTTGGCGTTGATCGCGTCCAGGGCGACCTGGGCGTTCAGCGCCACGATGTAGTCGATCGACTTGTCCTGCGCCAGTTTGGCCTGCAACGTGGTGGTCACCGCACTGTCGTCGGCACCGTTGACCTGGATGTTCTCCGTGCCGGGCACGGCGCTCTTGACGCCGGCGCAGCGAGCTTCCAGGGACACCGAGCCGGTTTGGTGGATGACGCAGAGCGGGTGCTTGACGCCCTGGCCGGCGATCCGCTTGCCGAGGCTGGTGCCCGCGAGGGACTCGTCGGAGCCGAAGTACATCAGCGCGCCGAGCTGCTGGTACTGGTCGATGCCGGCGTTCAGCCCGACCACCGGGATGCCGGCCGTGGTGGCCGACTTGACCGCGCCGGCCAGCGCGTCCGGGGTGACCAGGGTGGTGGCGATGCCGTTGACCTTGGCGTCGACCGCGCTCTGGATAAGCTGGGCCTGCTTGGTGGCGTCCGGGTCGTTGGAGTACTTCAGGCTGACGCCGGTGTCCTTGGCCGCCTGCTCGGCCCCGGCGCGCACCTTGTCCCAGAACGCGTCGCCCGGCGTCTCATGGGTCACGAAGGCGACCGTGTAACCGGAGCTGCCGGCCGCGTTGCCGCCGCCGCTGTCACTGTCGGTCTTGGTGTCGTCCTTGCCGCCGCTGCTGCACGCGGCGAGGGCGAGGACTGTTACCGCGGCCGCGGCGAGAAAGGGCCTCATGAGTCGAAATCTCCTGTCTCCTCGAGATACCTGCGGGTACGGATCGCGATCGGCAGCGGAACATCGAAGTCGCACGGGTACATGTCCTGCTCGACCACGCAGAAGAGGTCGGCGCCCAGGGCGGCGAGGGCGGCGAGCACGGCGGGCATGTCGGGTGCGCCGGCCGGCGGCGGGACGCTCACCCCCAGCCGGACGGCCTGGGCGAAGGCGAGATCCTCGGCTTCCGCGCGCAGAGCCAGTGCCGGGTCCATCTGCTTTAAATGGACATATCCAATTCGAGACGGATATTTCGTGATGAGTTGGAGAATGTCGGCTCGGCGGTACGCCAGGTGTCCGACGTCCAGACACAACGACACGAACCGCGGATCGGTCCCGTCCAGGAATCGCTCCACCTGCGCCTGGTACTCCACCTGGTAGTCGGCGTGTGGGTGGAACCGCAGGCTGAGCCCGTACTCCTCGGCGAGCATCCGGCCCAGGGTGCCGGTGTTCACCAGGAGGTCGCGCCACTGGGTGTCACTCAGCGTGGACGCCTCCCGATAGCCCCCGGTCGCGTCGTCCCGGTAACCGGGCACCGGCACGAACACCACGTTGCGGCCACCGGCGGCGCGGGTCAGCTCGGCGACGCGCCGGGTCTCCGCCAGCACGGCGGGAAAGTCGCGGTGCGGTCCGCCGACCCCGCCGACCGTGCCTGCCGCACAGCGCAGCCCGCGTGCGGCCAGCTCGTCGGCCAGCCGCGCCGGATCGGTGGGCAGATAGCCGTACGGGCCGAGCTCCAACCAGCGGTAACCTGCCGACGCCAGCTCGTCGAGGAACCGGGACCACGGGGTCTGTGCCGGGTCGTCGGCGTACCAGACGCCCCACGAGTCGGGGCAGCTGCCGAGCCGCAGCATCCCGCTCACCGCGCCGTCGGGAAGTGCAGCGACGCCTCGGTGAGCGCATCCTCACCCGGCCAGCGCTGGGTGACCACCTTGGCCCGGGTGTAGAACGCCACCCCCTCCGGCCCGTAGATGTGGCTCTGCCCGAACAGCGAGTCCTTCCACCCGCCGAACGAGTGGTACGCCATCGGCACCGGGATCGGCACGTTGATCCCGATCATCCCGACGTGCACGCCACGCTGGAACCGGCGGGCGGCGGCGCCACTGCCGGTGAACAGCGCCGTGCCGTTCCCGTACGGATTGCTGTTGATCATTTCGATGGCGTCGTCCACCGTCGGCGCGCGCAGCACCGACAGCACCGGCCCGAAGACCTCCTCGCGGTAGACGTCCATCCCGGCGCCGACCCGGTCCAGCACGGTCGGCCCGACGAAGAACCCGTTCTCGTACCCGGGAACCTTGAGCCCGCGCCCGTCCACCGCGAGCGTCGCGCCCTGCCGCTCCCCCGCCGCGATCAGGTTCTCGATGCGCTCCTTGGCGGCCGGGGTGATCACCGGGCCCATCTCGCTGGCCGGGTCCCGCCCCGGGCCCACCACCACCTCACCGGCCTTGCGGCTGACCCGGTCCACCAGCTCGTCGGCGGCGCCGCCGACGGCGACCGCCGCGGAGATCGCCATGCAGCGCTGCCCGGCCGAGCCGAACGCGGACGCGGACAGATGGTCGGCGGCGAAGTCGAGGTCGGCGTCGGGCAGCACCACCGCGTGGTTCTTGGCGCCGCCGAGCGCCTGCACCCGCTTGCCCGTCGCGCTCGCCTGCTGGTGGATGTAGCGGGCGATCGGCGTGGACCCGACGAACGACACCGCGGCGATCCCCGGGTGGGCCAGGATCGCGTCGACCGCGACCCTGTCGCCGTGCACCACGTTGAAGACGCCGTCCGGCAGCCCGGCCTCGCGCCACAGCTCGGCCACGAAACCGGACACCGACGGATCGCGTTCGCTGGGCTTGAGCACGAACGTGTTGCCGCAGGCGATCGCGATCGGGTGCATCCACATCGGCACCATGGCCGGGAAGTTGAACGGGGTGATGCCGGCGCAGACGCCGAGCGGCTCCCGGAAGTCGAAGACGTCGACGCCGGCCGACGCCTGATGCGAGTAGGAGCCGGCCACCAGCGACGGGATGCCGCAGGCGTACTCGATCACCTCCAGGCCGCGCTGGATCTCGCCGGCCGCGTCGGAGAGCACCTTGCCGTGCTCGTCCGAGACGATCTCAGCGAGCCGCCCGGCCCGCGCGTTGACCAGCTCGCGGAACGCGAACAGCACCTTGGTGCGGCGGCTCAGCGACTCCTCGCGCCAGCCCTCGAAGGCGGCCGCGGCCGCGGTGACGGCGGCGTCCACATCGTCCGGTTCACCGAGCAGCACCTCGTGCTGTTGCTGTCCGGTCGCCGGTTGATACACCGGCGCCCGCCGGGTGGACACGCCGGCCGTGAACCGGCCGCCGATCCAGTGCTCGATCACTGTCATGTCTCATCAGCCTCCGGGTCGCAGGTGATGCCGCTGGTCGCGCTTGCCCTCCAGGTATCCGGCCCGGGCGTGCCGGGTGCTGTGCAGGGTGGCCACCTCGGCCACCGGGACGTCCCACCAGGACTCCGAGCTGGGTCCGGCGGCGAGCGGGTCGGTCTCGATGTGCACCACGGTCAGCCGGTCCGCCTCCCGCGCCTGCTTCAGGCCCTCGGCCAGGTCGGCCGCGGTCCGGCAGCGGATCACCGCGGCGCCCAGGCTCTCCGCGTTCATCGCCAGGTCGATCGGGAGCAGCGCGCCGTCGTAGTCGCCGGTCTGCGCGCTCTTGAACCGGTAGCTGGTGCCGAACCGCTGCGAGCCGACCTGCTCGGAGAGCGCGCCGATCGAGGCGAACCCGTGGTTCTGCACCAGCACCACGATCAGCTTCACGCCCTCGGCGATCGCGGTGACGATCTCCTGCGCCATCATCAGGTAGGACCCGTCGCCGACCAGCACGTACACCTCCCGGCTGGGGTCGGCCAGCTTGATCCCGACGGCGCCGGCGATCTCGAAGCCCATGCAGGAGTAGCCGTACTCGACGTGGTACTGCTTCGGATCGCGGGCCCGCCACAGGCGTTGCAGGTCGCCGGGCAGGCTGCCGGCCGCCTGCACCACGACGTCGCGTGCTCCGCACGCGTCGTTCACCACCCCGATCACTTCGGCCTGGGTGGGCAGGTGGTTGCGCTTGCTTCCCCGGTACGCCCGGTCCACCGTCGCGTTCCAGGCCGCCACGTCGTCGTGGAAGTCACCGGTGAAGCGCCGGCCGTGCAACGCCGGCCGCAGCGCCGCCAGCCCGGCCCGGGCGTCCGCGACCAGCGGCAGCGCGGCGAGCTTGCCGGCGTCGAAACCGGCCACGTTGAGGTTGACGAACCGGACCTGAGGATGCCGGAACGCGGTCCGCGAGGCGGTGGTGAAGTCGGAGTACCGGGTGCCGATACCGAGCACCACGTCGGCGTGCCCGGCCAGCCGGTTCGCCACCGGGCTGCCGGTCGCGCCGATCCCGCCGACCGCGTTCGGGTGATCCCAGCTGAGCGCGCCCTTGCCGGCCTGGGTGTCGGCGACCGGGATGCCGGTCTCCCGGGCGAACCGGTCGAGCTGCGTGGTCGCCTCGGAGTAGATGACGCCGCCACCGGCGACGATCAGCGGGCGGCGGGCGCCCCGGATCACCGCGGCGGCGCGCTCCACGGCGAGCGGGTCCGGGGCCGGCCGGGTGACGTGCCAGATCCGCTCGGCGAACAGCTCGTCCGGAAACTCGTACGCCTCGGTCTGCAGGTCCTGCGGGAGGCAGACCGTGACCGCCCCGGTCTCCACCGGGTCCGTCAGGACCCGCATCGCGCCGAGCAGCGCCGCCGGCAGCTGCTCGGGCCGCCACACCCGGTCGAAGAACCGGGAGAGCGGGCGGAACGCGTCGTTGACCGAGACGTCGCCGAACCGCGGATCCTCCAGCTCCTGCAACACCGGGGTGGCCACCCGGCCGGCGAAGACGTCCGACGGGAGCAGCAGCACCGGCAGCCGGTTGACGGTGGCCAGGGCGGCGCCGGTGAGCATGTTGGTGGAGCCGGGACCGATCGAGGCGGTGCAGGCCATCGTGGACAGCCGGTTGCGCATCCGGGCGTAGCCCACCGCGGTGTGCACCATCGCCTGCTCGTTGCGGGCGAGGATGTAGGGCATCTCCGACCGCGCCGATCCCGCCTGGCCGGTCCGCTGCGCCTGGAGCAGCGCCTGCCCGATCCCGGCCACGTTGCCGTGCCCGAAGATGCCCAGGAACCCGGCGACGGCCCGTTGCCGGATGCCGTCGCGCTCGGTGAACTGGTTCGCCAGGAATCGCACCACCGCCTGCGCGACGGTGAGCCGGTGCTTCACATCCGCCTCCGCTCCCGGGCCGTGGTCAGCGGCAACCGAGAATCGATCTTCTGAGTCGTCCAGGTGCCGCGGACCCAGTCGTGCGCCGGGTCGTCGCGGATCAGCCAGCGGCGCTCGCCGGGACCGGCCATCACGTTCAGGTAGTAGAGGTCGTACCCGGGCGAGGCCATCGACGGCCCGTGCCAGCCGTACGGGATCAGCACCACGTCGCCGGTGCGCACCTCGGCGCACACGTCGATCGGCCGGTCCGGGTTGCCGTAGACCCGCTGGTACGCGCAGCCGGGCCGGCCGGACGGCGACGGCGCCACCTCGAAGTAGTAGATCTCCTCGAGCCGGCTCTCCTCGTGGCTCTCCTCGTCGTGCTTGTGCGGCGGATACGACGACCAGTTCCCGCCCGGGGTGAGCACCTCGACCGCGATCAGCGCCTCCGCCTCGAACGACTCCGGGGTGCAGAAGTTGTTGACCTGGCGGCTGGTCTGCCCGGCCCCGCGCAGCTCGACCGGCACCTCCTCGGCCGGGCCGTACCGGAACGGCAGCTGCCGCTCGGCCCGGGCGGCGGGCAGCGCGAACCGTCCGCCGTTCGGCGCCCGCAGGGTGATCACGGTGTCCCGCGGCAGGTAGGCGAAGTCGGTGACCCGGGAGAAGACCGAGCGGCGGCCGGTCAGCGTGAGGCGCTCGTCGTCGCAGGCCACGTCGCAGCCGCCGGAGAGCGGCAGGACCAGCATCTCGTCGTTGCCGGTGACGAACTTGACCCGGCCGCCGACCGGCAGGTTCACCACCCGCAGGCCGCTGTGCAGCCAGCCGGCGGTCTCCGGGCCGACCACGACCTCGAACGGGCGCTCGGCGGTGCTGCCCCGCCGGACCAGCGGGTTGACCCGGGTCTCAGCCATGCCCGGCTCCCAGCAGGTCACGGACCTCGTGTTCGGCGGGCATCGCGTCGGCGCAGGCCAGCCGCCCGGCGACCAGCGCCCCGGCGGCGTTGGCGAAGTCGAGGACCGCCGGCAACGGCCAGCCGTGGAGGAGGCCGTGGCAGAGCGCGCCCCCGAAGGCGTCCCCGGCGCCGAGCCCGTTGACCACCTCGACCCGGACCGGCGCGGATCGGGCCCGCTCGGTGCGGCTGACAGCGATCACCCCGGCCGGCCCCTGCTTGATGACCGCGAGCTCCACACCGGACTCCAGCAACGCGGCCGCCGCGGCCTCCGGGTCGCGGGTGCCGGTCGCGATCTCCACCTCGTCCAGGTTGCCGACCGCGACGGTGGTGTGGGCCAGTGCCTCGGCGTAGATTTCCCGGGCCGGCGAGTCCCAGAACATCGGTCGCCAGTCGAGGTCGAAGACCGTGATGCCTGACTTATCTCGATTTTTCAGGGCAGTGAGGGTGGCTTCGCGGCTGGGTTCGGCGCTCAGGCCGGTGCCCGTCACCCAGAAGACTCCGGCAGCCCGGATCGCCGCCATGTCCAGCTCATCCGGAAATATCGCTATATCCGGGGCCTTGGGGTACCGGTAGAAGTAGAGCGGGAATCGATCCGGCGGAAAGATCTCACAGAAGGTCACCGGCGTCGGCAGCCCGTCGACCACCCCGACGAACCGGTCGTCCACCCCGAATCCGCGCAGCGCGAGCCGCAGATACTCGCCGAACGGATCAGCGCCCACCCGGGTGATCACGGCCGCCCGCCGCCCGTACCGAGCCGCCGCCACCGCCACGTTGGACGGACTCCCGCCGAGGAACTTGGCGAAGGTCCGCACCTCGGCCAACCCCACGCCGGCCTGCTCCGGATACAGGTCGACGCCGATCCGCCCCATGGTCAGGACCTCGTATGCGGGCATGTCCGTCCCTCCGGCCATCCACCCGGGAGGGTCAGGTCCCGTGCGGTCACGGACGCGATGAACCAAGCCGTCAGCCGTCGGTGATCGTCCAGCGACGCTGAGTGGACCTGGTTCCGATGTAATTACGGCTGTGCGCCCACGTCAATAGCCGCACCGAAACGGACGGGGGCACGAGCGCTCGAGCTCGTGCCCCCGTCCCGCGCCCCCCGGGGTCAGGAAACCGGCCGCCACATCCGGTAGAACGGCGTGCCGTCGGGCAGGTAGATCTCGAACGGGTCCATCGCGGTGTAGCCGTACCGGCGGTAGAGCCGCACGTTGTTGTCGTTGGTGGCCTCCAGGTACGCCGGCAGGCCCTGCGCCTCCAGGAGGTCGTGCACGTTCTTCATCAGCGCGCCGCCCAGCCCGCGCCCCTGCTCGCCCGGCCGGACCGCGAGGAACTGGAGGTGCCAGTGCTGCTCGGCGGGGTGGTTCTTCTCGAACAGCTCGCCCAGCGCCTCGAACCGCTCGAGGTGCTCCCCGGACAGCTCGGTGAGCCGCTCCAGGTACTCCGGGAACTCGGGCAGCGGGGTGACCCGGTCGAACCAGACCGCGGCGGCCGCCAGCCCGCCGTCCGGGTGGTCGACGACCTCGACCCTGCCGTGGCTGAAGGCGTACTCGGTCTCCAGCGTGAAGAACTCGGCCATCACCCGTTCGCGGTCCTCGGGCACCGGCACCAGGTAGGCGTCCGCGTCCAGGTGGTTGAACGAGTGCGAGATCAGCGCGCCGACCGCGGCGAGCTCGTCGGCGCGGGCCGGACGGATCACCGGGCTCACGGCGTCGTTCGCAAGCTCGCTCATCGGCCGGCACCCGGGCCGGCGCCCTCGTTCAGCGCGGCGGCGAAGCCACCGCCACTGGTCGCGCTGCTGGCGCCGAGGCCGATGCCGGAGTAGACCTGCGGCCGGGTGGCGCGCAGGAAGAATGCCCACAGGATGCCGCCGAGCAGCAGCACCCCGAACGACGCCGGCACCACGACGGCCGGCTTGCTGCCCGGCTCGACGCCGAGCAGCGTGGCGATGTTGTCCAGGGCCAGGTAGGAGACCACGACCAGGAGCACCGCGCTGATCACCGGGGCGACGATCCGGTGCAGCACGTCCTCGCCCTCCGGGTGCCGGGCGAAGTAGCCGATGACCGCGAACGCGGTGAGCGTGATCAGCAGCAGGACGCCGAGGCCGCCGCCGGTGCCGCCCCAGAAGAAGAGCTGGACCAGCGGGTCCCAGCCCATCACCGCGTAGAGCGCGACGACGATCAGGCCGACCGCGGACTGGGCGAGGGAGCCGTTCTTCGGGGCGCCGGTGCCCGGCACGGTGCGGCCGAACAGGCGCGGCAGCACGCCCTCACGGCCCAGCGAGAACATGTACCGCGAAATGATGTTGTGGAACGAGATCATCGCGGCGATCAGCGAGGTCAGGAACAGGATGTGGCCGAGGTGCAGCGCGATGTCGCCGAGCGGGCCGGCGGCCAGGTTGAAGAAGAGCTCGGGGCCCTCCTCGGCGGCCTTGCCGACCACCTGGTCGGGACCGGCCGCGGAGATCATCGCCCAGGAGGCGAACGCGTAGAGCACGGCGATCAGGGCGATCGCGATGTAGGTGGCCCGGGGCACGGTACGCCGCGGGTCGCGGGACTCCTCGCTGAACACCACCGACTGCTCGAAGCCGACGAAGCCGGTGATCGCCATGACCAGCAGCGCGCCGGAGCCGGCGCCGGTCAGGGTGGAGACGTCGACCGGGGCGGCCGAGGGGTGGAAGCCGGAGGAGAGGATCTCGGCGACGCTGAAGATCACGGTCAGCGCGATCTCGGCGACCAGCAGGGTGGCCAGCACCTTCCCGTTGACCGCGACGTCGCGCACCCCGAGGACGCCGACCAGTGCCCAGGCGACCAGGGCGAACGACCACCACGGCGCGTCCACGCCGAACCAGTCGACGAACAGCGGCTGGGCGATGGCGCCGAAGCCGCCGTACGAGGCGACCTGGAACATGTTGTAGGCCAGCAGCGCGACCCAGGAGGCGCCGACGCCGGTCGGCCGGCCGAGGCCGCGGGCCACGTAGGCGTAGAACGCGCCGGCGTTGGAGATGTGCCGGGCCATCGCGACGTAACCGACCGAGAAGATCGCCAGGACCAGCGCGACCGCGACGAAGGCGATCGAGATGCCGGTCAGGCCGGTGACCGCGAGACCGGTCGGGACCACACCGGCGACGACGGTGAGCGGGGCGGCCGCGGACATCACGAAGAAGACCACGGCGGCGACGCCGAGGCGGTCCCGGGCCAGGGCATTGGAGAGTTGACTCTCCGCGGGCTGGGTTGCGGTCGAGGACACGAACATCTCCAGGGTTTATGAGGGGGGTTGGTGAGAGGGCTTCAGGCGCGGCGGGCCATCACGGCGTCGCCGACAGCGGCCTCGGCGTGTGCGACGAGCTGCTGCAGCATCGCCGGGAACAGCCGGCGGAACTGGTCGAACAGGTGGGCCCGGTCCCGGGCGTTGAGCGTGGCGAGCACGTGCTGGTCCAGGCCGGTGGCCAGGATCAGCCCGGCGAGCAGCAGGTCGGCCACGTCGAGCTGCTCGTCGCGGGAGACCTTGGTGCGCAGGCGGGTGGCCGGCCAGCCGGCGGTCATCGAGTCGGCCGGCACCATCGAGATCTTGGTGCCGAGCAGGCCGCGTTTCTCCTGCCGTTTGATCAGGCCGCCTCGGGCGAGCCGGCGTTCGACCAGGTCGGTGGCGATGCCGGTGGACAGGTAGGCGATCCAGTTGCGCACACCGTGCTGACCCGCCTCGCGGCGGATCTGCTCCAGCAGGGCGGTGGTGGCGGCGTCGCCGGTCGGGCGCTCGTCGATGACGAGCAGCTCGGTCTCGACCAGGTCGATGCGACGCCACAGCATCAGCTCGCCGAGCAGCGCCGCGCCGAGACCCAGGCCGAGGGTGGCCGGGGACAGCAGCGACTTGCCGCGAATCGTGTCATGTGCGGTCAGGTACAGATCGTCCGCGGGCGGTAGCTGCGGCGGTGACGCCACGGCTGAGTCTCCTCTCGACGCTATGGGAATGCCCGCGCAGTTCACCGAAAGTAGTCAAGGTGAGTTTCACGAACACTTGCGTAGCGCTCCCCGCAGCGCGACCGAAAGGTAGCCTGCCAAACCCGATCGGATCTCGCAACGTCCAAACAGGACTAGGCACCATTCCATTATGGGCGAAGTTGATCACACGCTCTGCCTGGGATTTCGAGCATCGATCAATAATCCGCCGCGAGGCTGGAAATCGCCTGGCCCTTAACGTTCCGGAAACGTCCATCGATATGTTTCAGCAGCGGTGACCGGTCGACACAGCGTGACAAATCAAGATCAAAAATTACCGTACGTAAGTTTCCGCCGGGATAGTTGAAGAATCAAGCATCTCCGCGTACGGTGGTCTCAGGTAGTTGAAGTTTCAACGGAGGTCCCCGTGCGGATGCCCACCCTGTTCCTGAGCCACGGCGCGCCGCCCTTGGTCGACGACCCGACCTGGGTCGCGCAGCTGCGGGACCTGGCCGCCATCCTGCCCCGGCCCAAGGCGATCCTGATGGCCTCGGCACACTGGGAGTCGGCCCCGCTGATGCTCGGCGCCACCGAGACGGTCCCGCTGGTCTACGACTTCGGCGGCTTCCCCCAGCACTATTACGAGGTGCAGTATCGGGCGCCCGGCGCCCCGGTGCTGGCCGACCAGGTCGCCGCCCTGATGCCGGACGGCGAGCCGGTCGCCCGCACCCGCCGCGGCCTCGACCACGGCGCCTACGTGCCGCTCACGGTGATGTACCCGGAGGCCGACATCCCGGTGCTCCAGATGTCGCTGCCCACCCTCGAGCCGGACAGGCTGCTCGACCTCGGCGCCCGGCTGGCCCCGCTGCGTGACGAGGGCGTGCTGATCGTCGGCTCCGGCTTCACCACGCACGGCCTGCCGTTCCTGCGCGACTGGCGCCCGGACGCGGCCGCGCCCGGCTGGTCCCGCGAGTTCGACGCGTGGGCCGCCGAGACCCTGGCCCGCGGCGCCGTCGACGAGCTGGCCGACTTCCGGGCGCTGGCCCCCGGGATGCCCTACGCCCACCCGACCATCGAGCACTTCGCCCCGATGTTCCTCACCCTGGGCGCCTCCGGCACTCCCGACAAGGCCCCCGACCAGCCCATCGACGGCTTCTGGATGGGCCTGGCCAAGCGCTCCTTCGTCACCGCCTGAGCCCCCTCACCACCCACCCAAGCCCTCCTCCGTCACCGCCCGAGCACTCCTCACCACCCGCCCAAGCCCTCCTCCGTCACCGCCCGAGCACTCCTCACCACCCGCCCAACGCCCACCGCCCGAGCACTCCTCACGCGGGGCCGGTCGCCGCGACTCCCCTCGCGACCGATCGACGGCCCCGCACCGGGCCGAGCGCGCCGGACCGATCACTTCTCCCCCCTGGTCCGGCGCGCTCCGGCTCACCACGGCCGCCGGGCGACGGTCCCAGGGATCTTCCAGGGAATTCGGTGCATTCTTTGCAGGATTTCCGGGGATGCTTTGAGGATGCTTGAGGTCACCGCGCTCGGCTGGACCCTGACCATCGGCGTCATCGTCGCCCTGCTCGCCCTCGACCTGACGTTGGGGGTGTTGCGTCCGCACGTCGTCGGTTTCCGCGAGGCCGCCGGCTGGTCGATCTTCTACATCGCCGTCGCGATCGCGTTCGGCCTGGTCTTCGCGCAGATCGCCGGCTGGACATATGGCACGGAGTACTTCGCCGGCTACATCGTCGAGAAGAGCCTGTCCGTCGACAACCTGTTCGTCTTCGTCATCATCATGAGCACCTTCGCCGTCCCGGAGCGTTACCAGCAGGAGGTGCTCACCTTCGGGATCATCATCGCGCTGGTCCTGCGGGTCATCTTCATCGCGCTCGGCGCCACGCTGCTGAACATGTTCTCGTTCATGTTCCTGACCTTCGGGCTGATCCTGATCTACACGGCCGTGCAGCTCTTCCGGCACCGCGACGAGGATCCAAGCATCGAGGACAACGCCCTGGTCAGAGCCGGTCGCCGCCTGCTGCCGGTCACCGACGACTACGTCGAGGGCAAGATGATCACCCGGGTCGACGGCCGGCGGATGGTCACCCCGCTGTTCCTCGTGCTGCTGGCGATCGGCAGCACGGACATCCTGTTCGCCCTCGACTCGATCCCCGCCGTCTTCGGCGTCACCGAAGAGGCATACATCGTCTTCGTCGCCAACGCTTTCGCCCTGCTCGGCCTGCGAGCCCTGTTCTTCCTGGTCAAGGGCCTGTTAGACCGCTTGGTCTACCTGTCCACCGGCCTCGCCGTGATCCTCGCCTTCATCGGCGTCAAACTGGTCCTGCACTGGGCCCACAAGGCCATCAGCGACGCGGTCCCCGAGGTCAGCACCCCTGTCTCCCTCATCGTGATCATCGGAATCCTGGTCATCACCACCGTCGCCAGCCTGATCAAATCCCGCCGCGACCCGTCCCTCAAGGCCCACGCCGGCAGCCTTCACCACCACCCCGACCACCAACCCCAGGACTAACCCCATTCATCGGTACGCGCGGCCAGCCACCCGGCCGCGCCACCCGGACCGAGCACAGAAGGCCAGGCCGGCGCTGGCTGGTTCCGTGGCTTCGGCGGAGCTGGCGGCCTCCTCGGTGAGCACGGGCTCGATGGGGCCTCGGGCGGAGCGGGGAAGTCACCCAAGGTCGCCGGTCGGCGGTTGGCGGTCGCCGGTCGCCGGTCGGCGGCGGTTGGCGGTCGCCGGTCGGCGGTCGGCGGCGGTTGGCGGTCGCCGGTCGGCGGCGGTCGGCGGTTGGCGGTTGGCGGTCGGCGGCGGTCGGCTGCGGTCGGCGGTTGGCGGTTGGCGGTCGGCGGCGGCCGGCGGCGGTCGGCGGTTGGCGGTTGGCGGTCGCCGGCCGGCGGCGGTCGGCGGTTGGCGGTCGGCGGTCGCCGGTCGGCGGCGGTCGGCGGTTGACGGTCGGCGGTCGCCGGTCGGCGGCGGTTGGCGGTTGGCGGTCGGCGGTCAGGTCCGGTTCGGGGGCGCGATCCCAGCCCGCAGCGGCCGGGGCTTGGCGCCGACTCAGCCCCGACCGAATCCAACCCCGAGTCGCCGTCACCGGGACCGAGCTGACCGGGGCCACGTCGTCGAGTGTCTGTGGTCGACGCCCTGGCGCGGGACCCACCAGGTCGGAGCCGAGCACAGAACGCCAGGCCACGCCACTCCGACCGAGCACGAAAAGTGTGCCCCGCCACGCCACTGGGACCGAGCAACGAAAGCAGACACGGCCGGGCCGCTCGACCGGGTGTCGACAACGGGGCGCCCGCTTGAACAGCCGCTGCACGCCTCCGGCGAACTCTCCGCCCGTGCCTTTCGACGCGTCCTGCCACAGCCCCTCGCCGGACGGGGCGCCAAGACGGTGGACCGGCGCCATCAATGTGCGGCTTGGCGGTGACCCGACCGTGGCTGCGGAAGTACCGATGGACCGGGATGCCCAGTCCTCCTCCCGCAACGCTCGGCGCACCCGGAGAGCCGCCACCATCCGTCTTCATTTCGGCCACGAAGGAAATGAAACCGTGAACGCTCCACGCCGCTCCAAAGGGCTCCTCGGAATCCCCAGCATAAATAGAGATTCAGGATTCCATTTCTTGAACCCGAATCACCCGACAGGGAGACCCGCGAACGCGACAGTCCCGGACAACACCGAGTGTCACCTTTCCCACGGTCCTACGGTGACCACCCTCATTCATTAGATTCCCACCGCGACCTGCGCATACCTCAAATGCACGGCGAACCGCCCCAGGCCACCCCGGCCGCCAGCGAGCAGCAGGCGCCGACGTGGGCGGCGAGAGCAAAGGCGTGCGGCCCCGCGCAGGAGGGCTAGGGAACTCACGCCACAACGCGCGGCTCCGCCGACAGGTGGCGCACGGCGCGAGCGATGCCTCGACACGCGCTGCGGCCGTAAGGACCGCCGGAGGCAACATGGCAGTTGGTGGCACGGCCCGAGCCAGCGCCGCGGCCGTAACCACCGCCGGAGGCAACACGGCAGTTGGTGGCACGGCCCGAGCCAGCGCCGCGGCCGTAACCACCGCCGGACGCAACATGGCAACTGGCGGCACGGCCCGAGCCAGCGCCGCGGCTGGCGGCACGACGGGAAGCGACGCGCCGATCGGAAGCAACGCGGAGAACGAAGACGACCCAGCGACCGAAAGCGGCGCGGCGGTCGAGGACCGGGCGGTCGCCGGAGACCGCCCGGACGCCGTAAGCGACCCAGCACCCGAAGACCGCGTGGTAGCCGAAGAGAACGCGGCACCCGAAGACGGCCCGGAGGCCGAAAGCGGCCCGGACACCGAAAGCGGCGCGGAAGCCGAAGACGGCCCCGCAGCCGAAGACGGCTCGGCAGCCGAAGACGGCTCGGCAGCCGAAGACAGCGCGGGTCGAGGTGCCTCGCGACGGGCTGAAGGCAGGGATGCCCTGGTGGTGTCCGGCCGGCGAGATGCGGGTGCCCTCAGCCGTGCTGCGCCGGATGGTGTGGGCCTCGACTGGTCGGCTCGGCGTGCGGGCTGGATCGGATGCATGGCGGCAGCCAGGGCTTCAGGATCGGCATAGCCCAGACGTCGCAACTTCTCGGCGTGGCGGCGACGCAAACCCCACTGCCGCCGCCGCTGCTGCTCGCGGCGGAATTCATCTTTCGCGGGTGAATAATTGCGTGCCGCAGTCCGGTCGCGCATCTGCGCGACCTCTTTCCTGCTGAACAACGAAAACTGCCGCATGCACCAATTCTCCCGCCTCAAAGCCCCCACCGGTCAGGGCCTGAGTGTGCCAACCCGAAGAATGTCACACAGCAATACTCCGCAATAATCCAGACAAGAGACGGCGCACGGAAAACCACGATTCCGGCGGCCACGCTGCGATCCGGGCAGGTGTCGCGGCGGACCAGACCCCCACCCCACGGAACCGCCCCCGGCGCACGGGGTGCCGGGGGCGGTCGGGGGTCAGCGCACCGCGGTCCAGGGACGGTCCGGGCCTGCGGGCGGCGGCCCACCGGGTCGGCGAGCGACCCGATGTTCAGTGTGGGCTCAGGCGTGGAAACCGCCAACGCCCGACTGCACCGTGGCCCGGTAACGGCGCTCGGCGTCCTGCCGGGCCAGGATGGACTCGATCTCGCGGGTCTGCTCGGCGGTGTGCCGGCCCAGCATCAGGTCGAGCTCGGTGCGCTCGGCGGCTGTGCGGAACGCGGCGAGCTCCTCGCTCAGCCGGCGGTGGGCACGGCGCTCGGCGAGCCGGTTGGCAAGGGAGGTTCGGATCTCACGGATGAACGGCATCGGGCACTCCTAACGGATAGTGACGGAGAAAGCCTCGTCGCTTCCGCCTACAACAATGCCGAGCCGCTGCTTCATCCCCAAATCAACCAGGTAAAACCTGGAAGACGAAAGTGATCGCCGCCACCGTATCGCGGTAACCCAGGTCACTCTGCGTCGCGGAGCTCCAGGTCAGGCCGACGTGGTGACGTCGGACACCGGCACCCCGTCGGGTGGCGACGGCGGGGCCTGGAGCCGGGAGGAGAGCTGGGTGCGGGAGCGGACGCCGAGTTTGCGGTAGACCCGGGTCAGGGTGGCCTCGACGGTCTTGACGCTCAGGTACAGCCGGGTGGCGATCTCGCGGTTGCTGGCGCCGTCCCGGACCAGGCCGGCGATCCGCAGCTCGGTCGAGGTCAGCCCCTGCTCCGGGGCGATGCTGCCCTCGGTGCGCGCCAGGGCCCGCTCCGTCTCCTCGGCCCACGGCCGGGCGTCCGCGGCCAGGAAGATCGACAGCGCGGCGCCGATCAGCAGGCGGGCGGCCGCGTACCGGCGGCGGCGGCGTTCCGCTCCCCCGGCCACCAGCAGCGCGTGACCCTGCTCCACCGGCTGGCGCAGCTGCTCGAAGAGGGCCGCCGCCGCGGTGGACAGCTCGACCGCGGAGTCCGCCTGGCCGCTCTCCGAGTGCACGATCGCGGTCGCCCGGTCCAGGTATCCGGCCAGCGCCGGGGTGCTGCCCAGCTGCTCGGCCGCCTTGCGCGCGCCGGCCAGCGTCTCGGCCGCCTCGACGTGCTCGCCGAGCGCCGCCAGCCCGGCCGCGAGATCGGCGTGCCAGCGGACGATCATCGGGTCCGAACTGCCCGCCTCGGCCTCCAGGTCGCGCAGCCGGCGCAGCGCGGCCACCCCGGACCGGGTGTCGCCGGAGCGCAGGTGCGCCTGGCCCAGGGCGTGCAGGTTGCGGCGCAGGTAGAGGTTGTCGCCCTCCTGCTCGGAGGCGCGGATGCCGCGCTGGGCGAAACCGGCGGCCGCGGTCAGGCTGCCACCGGCCAGCTCGGCCACCGCGGCGGTGTACCAGGTCGGGCCGGGACTCAGCCCGGCCTCCTGCGCCGCCTGGACGGCGCGGTGGGCGTACCGTAAAGCCTCTCTGCATCGGCCGGCCCGCGCCGCGACCTCGGACAGGCTGCGCAGGACCTCGACCCGGGCCTCGCCGATCCGGTCGTGTTCGGCGACCGCGAGCAGGCGCAGCAGCTCGGCGCGCGCCTCGTCGAGGCGGTCGTCGATGAGCGCGAACCGGGCGGCCATGTAGTGCGGGCCGTAATGCAGCCAGTCCGGCGCCGGCGAGGCGGGCAGCATCAGGGCACGGGCCAGCGACTCCTGCCACTCCGGCTCGCCGCGCATCCGCTGGATCTGGGCGAGGCTGCTGAGCGCCATCGCCTCGCTGGTGGCGTCGCCGGCCCGGTGGGCGATCGCGGCGGTGCTGCGTGCCTCGGCCGCGGCCCGGTCCGGATCGCCGGTGATCATGGCCTGCCAGGTGAGCCGCAGCCGGACCGGGGCGAGCAGCGCCGGATCGTCGCCGGCCTCGGCGAGCGCGGCCGCGAACGTCTCTCCCATCTCGCCCAGCGCCTGCCCGGCGAGATCGATCAGCACGACCCGGGCGCGGACGCGGTGCCCGGCCGGCGCGTCGGCGGCGATGACCGCCTCGGCGGCCCGGCCGGCCAGGGCGGGCGCGCCGCCGGTGAGCGCGGTGCGGGCCGCGGCGACCAGCCAGTCGAGGCGTTCGCGGGCCAGGTGGTGCGGGCAGCGGTCGGCCGCGAGCAGATAGAACTCGGCGGCGGTCCGGTCGGCACCGCGCGCGGCGCACTGGTCGGCGACCGCCGCCAGCCGCCGGGCGGTGGACGCGTCCGGGCGGGCACCGCGCAGGGCGCGATGCCGCAGTGCCTCCAGGGGATCGTGCGCGGCCGCGGCGAGTGCGGCATGAGTTCGGGTACGCCCAGCCGGCGGCGTCTCCTCGATCAGCACCTGGGCGATCAGTGGCGGCGTGAAGCGGATCGCCTCGCCGGTCACCTCGACGACGCCCGCCGCGGCGGCCAGCCGCAGCTCCCGGTCGGCGTCGTCGCGCCCGGCCCGCAGCAGCAGGGTGACCGTCGGGTCGGTGGCCAGCGCGGCCATCAGCAGCGTCTGGTTCACCTCGGCGGAGAGGCCGTCGAGGCGTTCCCGGGCCAGGTCCCGGGCGACCTCGGGCAGTGGCGCCGGCCGCCAGGCGGGACCGTCGCCGCCGGTGCTGCCCAGGGCGAGGGCGAGGAACGGGTTGCCGGCGCTGGCCCGGTGCAGCCGGCTGGCGGTACGGCACGGCAGGCCCCGGGCCTCCAGCATGGCGCTCAGGTCGTCCGGGGCGAGCGGCGGCACGGCCAGCTCGGTGACCGGGGGCGGGCAGAGCCGAGCGGCCCGGTGGCGCCCGTCGCGGTCCGGACGGCGCTCGGCGGTGATCGCCCGGACCCGGGCGCCGGGCCGGCGGCGCATGGCGAAGGTGAGCAGCGCCGCGGACTCCGGGTCGAGCCACTGCACGTCGTCCAGGACCAGCAGCACCGGGTGGGTGCGCGAGCAGTGCGCGAGCAGGGCGGGCAGCAGCAGCCGGCGGGCCTGGGCCGGCACGCCGGTGCGGGGTGGTCGCCCCTGGAGCAGGGCGGCGAGCGCGTTGCGGGCGGCGGGCGCCAGGGCGGCGACCGCGTCCGGCGGGAGCTGGCGGATCAGGTCGGCGGCGGCCGAATATGCCAAGGTGCGCTCGCCACGCGCCGGCCGCAGGCGCAGGACCGCCTCGCCGCGGCTCGCCGCCTGCTCGGCGACGGCATCGAGCAGAGCGGTCTTTCCGATGCCGGGCGGCCCGTGCAGGGCCACCCCGCCGCCGGCGGCGAGCCTCGCGTCGATCTCCGTGAGCAACGCCTCCCGGCCGTGCAAGGTGGGCAGGTCGCGCTGCACGCGCTCACCCCCTAGAACTGAGCTGCGCCCAGCCTAGGGAGCGAGAGGCATGCTCTTCAATAAGGACTTCGTCACTTGCCTTGCGAGGTCACCGAGGTGGCGGTGACCGAGCCGTCGGTGCCCGTCTCCCCCTCGACCGTGACCGAGTCGCCGGCCTTGACGTCGCTGAGCTTGCCCTTCTTGGCGGTGGCCACGGTGGTCCTGCCGTCGGTCTTGACGGTGACCACCGTCCCGTCCGCGGTCTCCACGTAGATGGTCTTGCCGTTGACCAGCTTGACCTTGCCGGTGGTGCCGGCGGATGCAGCAGTGGCAGCGGTGGTGCCGGTGCCGCCCTGGGCGCCCTGACCGAAACCGGGGAAGCCGCTGGCGCTCAGGCCACCCGGGAAGTTCCCGGAGCCGCGGGTGCCGCCGCCGGGGAAACCCGAGGTGGCGGCCGTCGACGTGCCCCACTGCTTCTGCGAGTGGACGCCGCCGAGGAAGCCGCCCATCAGCAGCAGCCCGACGCCGAGCCCGATGGTGCCCTTGTTCCACCACTTCTTGGGCGCGGCGGCGGCGAGCTCCTTGGCGAGACCCTCGTGCTCGGGGTCGTCCGGGGCCGGCACGGTCGGCAGGATGGCGGTGTCTTCGTTGATCCGGTTCACAGCGGAGTCCTCACTCGTAACGCAGCGCGTCGATGGGCCGCAGGCGGGCGGCGCGGGCGGCGGGCAGGCCGCCGAAGAACAGCCCGATCGCGACGGACACACCGACGGCGAGCCCGATCGAGCTGGGCACGATCACGGGTTTCACCCCGACGATCGTGAAGTGGCTGCCGATCAGCGCGGCCGCCACACCGAGGGCGCCGCCGAGCACGCTCAGCAGGGTCGCCTCGATCAGGAACTGGGTCAGGATCACCCGGCGGGGCGCGCCGAGCGCCTTGCGGATGCCGATCTCCCGGGTCCGTTCGGTGACCGTGACCAGCATGATGTTGGTGATCCCGATGCCGCCGACCAGCAGACTGATCGCGGCCACCGCGCCGAGCAGGGTGGTGAACGTGTCCGCGGTCTCGGTCTGCGTCTCCAGCAGCGACGACGCGTTCTGGATCCGGTACGGCGTGCTGCTGGTGCCGGTCGACCCGGCCGTCGCCTTCACGTTCAGCTGCTGGTTGAGGATCGTGGAGACCTCGCTCTGCACGGCGTCGACCTTGTCCGGGTCCTTGGCCTCCACGATGATCGAGGTCAGGGAGCCGTATCCGGCGAGCACCTGCTGCACCGCGGTGAGCGGCGCGACCGCGGTGTCGTTGGAGTCCTGGAACCCGGTGGAGCTCTTCTCCTTGAGCACGCCGACCACGGTGAACAGCGCGCCGCTCACGGTGACCTGCTTGTCGATCGGGTCGACGCCGGGGAACAGCTCCTCGGCGACGGTCTGCCCGATCACCACCACCCGGCGGCCCTGGGTGACGTCGTCCGCGGTGAACGACGCGCCCTTCTCGACCGGGGTGCTGGACGCGCCGAACCAGTCCGGCGTGGTGCCGACGAAGGTGCCGACCGAGTGGTCGGTGCCCTCGTAGGTCATCGTCGCCGAGGACGCGCTGACCACCGGGGAGACCGACTTGATGTCCGGGGCCAGTTCCGGGTCCACCAGGGCGTCGGCCATCTTCTTGGTCAGCGCGGTGCTGCTGGAGCCGCCCCGGCCGGTGCTCATCACGGTGATGGTGTTGGTGCCGAGCGCCTCGATCCGGTCGCTGATCGCCTTGGCCGAGCCGTTGCCGACCGCGACCAGCAGGATCACCGCGGCGACACCGATCAGGATGCCGAGCATGGTGAGCGCCGAGCGCAGCTTGTTCGCCGAGAGCCCGCGCAGCGAGAACCGGATCACCTCGAGAAAGCTCATGCGCTGTGCCGCCCGGCGAGAGAATGCGGATGACCGACCGGCGGCCGGTCGATCGGGGACTGCCGGACGTCGGTCACGATGGACCCGTCGACCAGGCGGATCAGCCGCTTGGCGCGGGCGCCCACCTCGTCCTCGTGGGTGATGATCACGATGGTCCGGCCGGCCGCGCTCAGGTCGTCGAAGACCTGGAGCACGTCGTCGGTCGACTTGCTGTCCAGGTTGCCGGTGGGTTCGTCGGCGAGCAGCAGGGCCGGCTCGGTGACCAGCGCCCGGGCCACCGCGACGCGCTGCTGCTGGCCGCCGGAGAGCTGGTTGGGCTCGTGGCCGGCGCGGTCCGCGAGACCGACGATGTCCAGGGCCGCCATCGCGCGGCGGCGCCGCTCCTTGGGACGGACTCCGGCGTACGCCAGGGGCAGCTCCACGTTGGCCACCGCCGTGGTCCGCGGGATCAGGTTGAACGCCTGGAAGATGAAGCCGATCAGCCGGTTCCGGGCCAGCGCGAGCTGACCGTCGGAGAGGCTGCCGACGTCCACCCCGTCGAGCAGGTACCTGCCGTGGGTGGGGACGTCGAGGGCGCCGAGGATGTTCATCAGGGTCGACTTGCCGGAGCCGGACGAGCCCATGATCGCCACGTAGTCGCCGCGGTGCACGGTCATCGACACACCGCGCAGGGCGTGGACCGTGGCTTCACCCGTACCGTAAATCTTCTTGAGGTCTCGAACCTCGAGAACAGCGCGGCTCATCGCGCCACCTCCGCTGCGCTCCGGCGTCGCGATGAGCTGACAACTGTGCCCATTGATTCGCTCGCAAGCTCGCTCATCGGCCGCCGCCGGGTGCGCCGCCGCCGCCGAAGTTGCCCCCGCCGCCGAAGTTGCCGCCACCGCCCGGGAAGCCGCCACCGCCCGGGAAACCCTGGTTGCCGCTGCCGGTGCTGGTCGAGGTGGTCTTGACGGTGACCTGCTCGCCGGCGGTGAGACCGGAGGTGATCTCGGTGGCCGCGTCGCCCTCCAGGCCGATCTCCACCGACCGGGTCTCCTGGACCCCGTTGGCCACCACGGTGACCGTGTGCCGCTTGCCGACCGTCGTGATCGCGGCCGAGTTGACCATGACCACGTTCTCCTTGGAGCCGGTGGTGACCACGACCGAGACGGTCTGCCCGACCTTCGCGCCGGTCGGCACCTTGTCCAGGCTCAGCGTGACGCCGTAGGTGACCACGCTGTTCGAGGTGGTGCCGGACGGGTCGATCGCGGTGACCTTGGCGCTCTGGCTGGTGCCGCTCAGCGCGTTCCAGGTGACCGTGGCGACCTGGTTCTCCTTGAGCTGGGTGGCGTCCGCCTCGGCGAAGCTGGCCGAGACCGACATCCTGGTCAGGTCGGCGATCTCGATGAAGCCGCTGGACGACGAGGAGGAGCTCGAACTCGCATTCTGCGAGCCGCCGCCCGGTGAGCCGCCCGAGGACGAACTCGACGAGCCGGTCCCGGAGGCGGAGCTGCCGATCGTGCCGCTGACCGAGGTGACCGTGCCGGCCATCGGGGCCTTGAGCACCGTGCCGTCGACTCCGGCCTCGGCGTCGTCGACCGCGAGCTGGGCCTCTTCCACCTGGTTCTCGGCGTCGGAGGTGTCCGAGCCGGCGTCCTCGGCGCGGTCCAGCGCGTCGTTCGCGGCGTCCAGGTCGGCCTCGGCGGCCGCGAGGGTCCGCTTGGCGGCGGCCGGGTCGACCTTCGCCAGCACCTGACCCTTCTTGACCTTGTCACCGACCTTGACGGTGATCGCGGTGACCGTTCCGCTGGTCTCGAAGCTGGCGCTCGCGGTGGTCGAGCTCTCCACGGTGCCGTCCGCGGTCACGGTCTTGGTGACCGTGCCCTGCTGGACGGTGACCGTTCGCTCGGCGGCCACGGCGGCCGTTCCCCCGTCGTTCGAGCTGGAAAATGTCTCGTAGACCGTGATGGCACCGGCGACGAGAACCACGCCGATCACGGCGTTGACCACCAAGGACGGGTGGCGGCTCAGACTTACCCTCATGCCGCACACTCTCGGGGAGCGGCCTTGGAGGAGATTAGGGGAAACCTCGGAGCCAGCTCAGAATCTCACGGGGCGTCACCGACGGACGGGAGCAGCACCCGGAACGTGGCCCCGCCGCCCGGTGTCTCGCGCAGCTCGATGGTGCCGCCGTGCCCCTGCACGATGGCCGCCACGATGGCGAGGCCGAGCCCCGATCCCCCGCCCTTGGCCCGGTTGCGGCTGGCGTCGGCGCGGTACAGCCGCTCGAAGATCCGGGACGCGTGCTCGGGCGGCACGCCGGGGCCGTCGTCCTCGACCTCCAGCACCGCCGAACCCCCGGTGTGCCCGATCCGGACCGTGATCCGGGTCCCGTCCGGGGTGTGGTGGAGCGCGTTGGCGACCAGGTTGGTGGCGACCTGGCGCAGCCCGTGGTCGTCGCCGAGCACGGTGGCCGGCTCGAACGTGTCCTCGTCGTCGCTGAGCCCGGCGAGCAGCACCTTGCGGCCGGGCACCCGGGCGTGCGCGTCCCGGATGGTGTCCGCGGCGATCTCCAGCAGGTCCACCCGGCGCAGGTCCAGGGTGCGCTGCCGGTCCAGGCGGGCGAGCATCAGCAGGTCCTCGACCAGGACGCCCATCCGCCCGGCCTCGGCCTCGATCCGGCTCATCGTCTCGTCCAGCATCGGGCCGGGCGGGGCGCCGCCGCGCCGGTACAGCTCGGCGAACCCGCGGATCGAGGTGAGCGGGGTCCGCAGCTCGTGCGAGGCGTCCGCGACGAACTGGCGTAGTCGCTGGTCGGCGCCGGTACGGGCGGTCACCTCGGCCTCGATCCGGGTGAGCATCAGGTTGAGCGCGAGGCCGAGCCGGCCGGGCTCGGTGTGCGGGTCGGCGCCGGGCACCCGGAGCGAGAGGTCGCCGCCGGAGATCGCGGCGGCCGCGTGCTCCATCTCGGTGAGCGGGCGCAGGCCGAGGCGGACCACGTACGCGGCGCCCAGCCCGAGCAGCGCGAGGATCAGCAGCAGCACCCCGGCGTCGATGATCATGAGCTGGCCGGTGGTCTGCTGCACCTCGTCCAGCGACAGGCCGAACAGGACGTATCGCCCGGTGCTGCCGATCGGGAGGGCGAACAGCCGCCAGTCCGTGCCGTTCGCGCTGGTCGCGGTGTAGGGCAACCGGCTCGCCGCCCGTGCGGTCACCTCGGCGAGCGAGGGCACGGCCGGCTTCGTCGCGTCGAACGAGGTGCTGTTCGCGGTGTCCAGCGTGCCGTCCGCGGCGTACAGGTACGACACCTGGTCGGGGCCCAGGCGGAACCCGCGGCGCTGGACGAACCCGTCGGCCGGCGGGGTGGCGAACTCCATCGGGCGGGCCATGCCGGTGAGCTGCTTGTCGATCCGGTCGATCAGGTAGCTGCGGATCAGCACGACGCCGGCGAGGTTGGCGGCGATCAGGGCGATCGCGGCGAGAACGCCGACGACCAGGACGAGGCGGGAGCGCAGCGTCCAGTGGCGCCAACGGGTCATTCCTCTGCGCCGCGAGGCAGTCTGAGGGCGTACCCGACGCCGCGGACGGTGTGGATCAGCGCCGGCTCGCTCTTGTCGATCTTGCGACGCAGGTAGTAGACGTACGACTCGACGATGCGGCCGTCGCCACCGAAGTCGTACTTCCACACCCGGTCCAGGATCTGCGCCTTGCTGACCACTCGACCGGCGTTGACCATCAGGTACCGGAGCAGGTTGAACTCGGTCGGCGACAGCTCGATCAGACGGCCCGCCCGGCGTACCTCGTGGGCGTTCTCGTCCAACTCCAGGTCGGCGTACCGGAGCACCCCGGTGTCCGGTGTCGGCTCCTCCGGCTGACTGCGCCGCAGGATGGCGCGGATCCGTAGCACGACCTCCTCGAGGCTGAACGGCTTGGTCACGTAGTCGTCGGCACCGGCCGAGAGCCCGAGGATCCGGTCCTCGACCGCGTCACGCGCGGTGAGGAACAGCACCGGGGTCCGGAACCCGGTGGCGCGCAGCCGCCGGGCCACCTCGAACCCGTCCACGTCCGGCAGCATCACGTCGAGCACGATCAGGTCCGGCTCGAACTGGCCCACCGCCAGCAGGGCGGCGTTGCCGGTCTCGGCCACCCGCACGTCGAAGGCGACGAGCCGGAGAGTGGCGCTGAGCAGCGCGGAGATGTTCGGCTCGTCGTCCACGACGAGGACGCGGGCAGGTCGCGCCGACGTGTCACCGACGGTCATGGGGTAACGGGTCTCGGAAAGCACCGCACAGATGTATCAACGCATTCTTTGAGCCAGCTATGAGCCCGCTGTCACCAGGATCGGGACACCGCATCACCCTCGGTGAGCCCGGAGGTGATCTCCGTGTACCGGTCGCCCCGCAGACCGATCCGCACGGTGACCACGGCGCCGTCCTTCTGCACGGTCCCGGTGGTCCCGGAGACGTCGTGCACCGCGGTGCTGGGCACCCGGAGCACGTCCTCCTTGCTGCCGGTGGTCACCTTGACCTGGGCGCTCTGCCCGACCAGCAGGTCCTCCGGCGCGTCGACGAAGGACAGCACCACGCCGAACGTGGTGAGCGTGCCGTCGCTGGTGCCGACCGGGTCGACCACCACGAGGGTGGCGTCGAACGTCTCGCCCGGCTTGTCGGCCAGGGTGATCACCGCCTTCTGCTCGACCGCCAGGTGATCCGCGTCGGCCTCCGGGAAGTCGGCGCTGATCTGCATGTCGTAGACGTCGGCCAGGGTGATGAAGGTCGAGCCGGAGCTGACCTGGCTGCCGACCTTGCCGCTGACGGAGAGGACGCGGCCGGCGATCGGGGCGGTGATGGTGGCGCCGGCCAGGGCGTCCTCCTTCTCCTCGAGGGTGACCTCGGCGGAGTTGACCCGTTGCTGGGCACTCAGGATGGCGTCGCCGCTGCCCTGCTGCCCTTGCTGCGACGTCCCACCGGCTGCGGCACAGGTTGCCTTGGTCTTGGTGGGAGCGGCGGTGGCGGCCGGTGCGGCCGTCTTGGTCGCCGTCGCGCTCGGCGAAGTGGAGGCCGAGGCCGAGGTCGAGGTCGAGACCGACGGAGTCGCCGACGCGGATGTCCGGTAGGCCGCCGCGGCATTGCACGACGAGGAGCTGGCCGAGGTGGCCGCCGCCTTGGCGTCGGCGAGCGCGTCCTCCGCCGAGTCCAGCGCGTCCTGCGCGTCGTCGACCGCCTCCCGCGCGTCGTCGTCATCCACCTTCGCGAGCACCTGGCCCGCGGTGACCGTCGTACCCGCCCGGACCTTGACGCTCTCCACGGTCCCGTCCACCGCGAACGTCAGACTCCGTGTCTGCGCCGCTTGCAGCGTCCCGGTGGTGGCCACCTCGGTGGTCACCGCGCCCCTGTCCACGGCGACGGTCTCGGCCGCCTTCGTCTCCTGCGCGCCGTCCGCCGTCAGCGCACGCATCACGCCATAAGCGAGCAACGCGAGCACGACGACCGCTACGCCGATCCCGATCAAACGCCGGCGACCGGCCAGTGCGATACCCATGGCCGAGAAGTCTGGCGAGCCGTCCTCGCCACGGGCTCGGTCCTGCCTCGGAGTTCGCTAGGAGCCGCCGGGGTCCGCTCAAAGGCAATTCCTAGCCGCGTCCGACCTTCCGCATAGGAAGTCCGGGTTCGCTGTGCCTTCGTATCCCCGCCCCGGAAGATCAGGAGACGCTTGTGCCGGTAGTCAAGTCGAAGATGGGCCGCCGGGTCGCGGCGTGCGCGGCGGTGGCGTTCGTCTCGGTCGCCTTCACGGCGGCGTGCGGCGACAAGGACGACAGCAGCAGCTCGGCGACCGGGTCGGCCGGTCAGGACGGCGGCGGCAACTCGGCGTTCGCGGCGTACACCGAGTGTCTGGCGAAGAACGGCGTGACCATCACGATGCCGAGTGGCGGTCCCGGGGGCGGCGGGATGCGCCCCTCCGGCGGCGCCCGGCCCTCGGGTCAGCCGCGACCGTCCGGCAGCTTCGGCGGGCGCGACGGCGGTGGCTTCCCCGGCGGTGGCGGCGGCTTCCCGAAGCCGGACGGCGTGGACGAGGCGACCTGGACCAAGGCGCAGGAGGCGTGCGCCTCGGTGCGGCCCAGCTTCGGCGGGCGCGGCAACGGCAACGGCGGCGGGAACGGCGCCAACGCGGCGTACCTGAACTGCCTGAAGGACAACGGCGTCACCGACCCCGGCACGATCGACCAGTCGGACGCCACCACGAAGAAGGCCGTCGAGACCTGCAAGGTCCTCCAGCCCTCGGCCGCCTCCTAGAGAAGACTCCGTGCCGGCCTCGCTCGTCCCCCCGTCGTGACGAGGCCGGCACGGTCATGTCCGCCTCAGGAGAGCGGGCAGCTGCTCCGGTAATCCGAGATCGACACGCTGCGCGGTCCCGGGCAGATGAACTGGTCGTACCGGGTGTCGTTGTCCACGAAGCGCTTCAGCCAGGACACCGCCTGCACCGCGGTCGGCGTGTTCACCGTCTGCGGGAAGAAGTGGCTGGCCCCGTTCAGTTCCAGGTACGACTTCTCGGCCGACGAGGGGATGCTGGTGTAGAACGGGATCGAGTGGCTGGCCACCGGCGCGACAGTGTCCGCCTCGCCACCCACGATCAGCGTCGGGACGCGCAGCTCGCTCCACGACTTGTCCAGGTTCCACGGCGCCAGCGGCACCGCGGCCTGCAACGACGGCCGGTCACTGGCCGCCTCCAGGCTGCCGCCGCCACCCATCGAGTGCCCGGCGACCGCGAGCCGGCTCGCGTCGATCCGGCTGCGGACCGAGCTGCGCGTGGTCAGGTAGTCCAGCGCGGCGAGCAGCTGGTCACCCCGCGAGTCCGGCTGGTCCGCGGTGGTCAGCGTCTCGATGCCGATCACCACGAAACCGTGCGAGGCCAGGCGCGGCCCGAGCCAGGAGATGCTGGACCAGTAGGCGGTGAACCCGGGCGAGATGGCGATCGCGCCGAAGGTCCCGTCCGCGGTGGTCGTCGGGTAATAGATGGTGCCGCCGCCGAATCCGGCGACACTCAGCCGGGAGACCGAGGTCGTCGAGACCGCGTAGGGTCCGCGACTCGCCTGCAGGGCCGCGAGCGTCGGGTCCGGGCCGCGCTCGTAGGGGTTGGCGGCGGCGTGCGCGGCGGTGGCGCCGAGCGGCGCGGTGAGTGCGACCGCGGCGGCCACGGTCACCAGCACGCGTTTCCATGTCCGGGGCACGTCGAATACTCCTTCACCTGGGGGAACGGGTCGACGAGCGCCAGTCTGCGCAGCCCCGGCGACGCGGCGCATCGGCGAAACCACCGGCCTCGCGTTCATCAGCCGGCAACATCCCGGAAATTTCACCCCTTGCACGACATCGATGTTCTTCTTTCGGGACGGGCGGGGTTCGGGCAAGACTCTCGACATGTTTCATGCACCACTAGTGCAAGAAGTTGAGCGCCTCCTGCACGCGGCCGCCGAGGGCCGGGGCGGCGCCCTCCTGCTCTGCGGCGCGCCCGGCTCCGGCCGCAGCACACTGCTCCGCTCGGCCCTCCCGCACGCCGCCGGCTGGACGGTCCGCGCCGTTCCCGGACACGCCGCCGAGCGCGCCCTCCCGTTCGCCGCCCTCCGCCGCCTCACCGGCCGCTCCGCCTGGCCTGCGGCCCGCGGCGACGATCCGGTGGTCACCGCAGGCGATTCCCTCCTGCACTTCTTGCGTACGTCCGCAGCCCGCCGCCCCCAGCTCTGCCTCCTGGACGACGCCCACCTGCTCGACACCCCGTCCCGGTCGGTCATCGCCTACGCGTCCCGCCGCCTCGCCGGCGACCGGATCGCCGTGCTGCTCACCGGCCCACCCGGCCTGACCGCCCTGGACCTGCCGGCCCACCACGTCCCGCCCCTGCCGCCATCCGCCTGCCAGGCCCTGCTCACCGCGGAGTCCCCCGACCTGACCGACGACGTGGCGATGGCCCTGGCCGAGGTCTCCGGCGGCAACCCCGCCGCCCTGCTCGACCTGGTCGCCGCCCTGACGCCGGAACAGCGCCGCGGCTACGCCCCACTCCCCACCGAACTCCCGCCGTCCAGCCGGTTACGCCGCCGCCTCCACACCGGGCTGGCCGCGCTCCCCGCAACCACCCGCCACCTGCTCCTCCTGGCCGCCGCCACCCCGTCGTCCCCGCTCCCCGACCTCCTCACCGCCGCTACCTCGGTCCTCCGACCGCCGGCTCCCACACCCGACCCGCTCACCTCCACCGAACCGACGGATCCGCGCGCGCTGCTCACTGCGCCACCACCCCCGGACCTGGGTGCCCTGCTGGAGGCGGCGGACTCGCTCGACACGACCAACCCGCTAGACCCGCTGAATACGACCGGCCCGCTAGACACGACGGACCCGCTAGACACGGCGGACTCCCTGGACACGACCGACCCGCTGGACACGGCGGACTCGCTTAACACGGCAGGCCCGCTCGTCACCGCCGCCTGGCTGGCCGGCTTCGCGCCCGCCGAGCGCACGGGCCTCATCACGATCGACGAGACCGCCGTCCGATTCGCGTCGCCACTGGTGCGCGGGGTGGCGTACCGGGAAATGCCGGCGACCGCCCGGCAGACCGCGCACCTGGCCCTGGCCCGGGTCGCGGCCGCTCGCGGCCGTGCGCTGGACGCCCTCCGGCACCGCGCGGCGGCCTCGACCACCGCGGATCCCGCGCTCGCCGCCGCGCTCACCGAGGCTGCCGCGCCGGCCGCGCCGTCCGCGGCGACAGACGCTTTCCGGTACGCCGCGGAGCTCTCCCCCGATCCCGCCGTCCGCAACGCCGCCCTGCTCGCCGCGGCCCGCTGCGCCTGGCTGGCCGGCCACCCCCACCAGGCCCGCCTGCTCCTCCACCGGCTGGAGAGCCCACGGCCGCGCCATGAGCAGCGGCTGACCCGGGTCCGGGCCCGGGGGCTCACCGCGGAGATGCGGCCGGACGACCCGGCGTCACGGGAGATCCTGCTGGACGTCGCGGCGGAACTCGGTGAGGCGGACCCGATCGGCGCGCTGGACGCCCTGTCGCTGGCCGGCGAGGCGGCGGCCCTGGCCGGGGAACAGGAGCGATTTGCGGTGCTGGCGCGCCGGATCGCGACGGCGCGCCGTGGTGACGAACCGGCGGCGGTGACGATGGCCCATCACCACGTGGCGGGGCTCGCCGAGATCGCGTGCGGTGACGAGGCGGCGGCGTTCGCCCGGTTCCGGCAGGAGCTGGAACTGGCCGCGGCGGTGGCCGAGCCGATCCCGCTGATCCGGGCGGCGACCGCCGCGATCCTGGTCGGTGACGCGCGGCAGGCCACCGCGTCGGCCGGGCGGGCCGCGGTCCTGGCCGGTGCGGACGGCGCGCACAGCCTGGTGCCCCGCGCGCTCGAACTGGCCGCCCTCGCCGGGATGGCGTCCGGCGACTACGACGCGGCGACGACCGCGGCGCTCGACGGCGTGGCCGTGGCGCGCGGCACCGGGCAGAGCGCCCTGGCCGGTACCCACCTCGGCCTGCTCGCGGTCCTCTCCGCACTGGTCGGGGACCGGGACAACGGGCAGGCCCGGATCGACGCGGCGACCGGAACCGATCGGGCACGCCCGCTCTGTGAGTGGGCCTTCGCCCTGCTCGACCTGGTGGACGGGCAGCGCCGGGCAGCCGCCGAACGACTCAGAATGGTGGTGGCCGGCCCGCCCGGACACGGTTCGGTGCTGCTGCGCGTCGCGGTGGTGCCACACCTGCTCGAAGCCGCCGGTCCGGAACCGGCGGTGAACCCGGTGGCGGCCGCCTTCGACGAGTGGGCCGGCCGGACCGGGCAGGCCGGATGGCTGGCATTGCGCGACCGGTGCCGTGCGCTGCGGACCCGGGACGCCGAGGCCGCCGAGGCACACTTCCACTCGGCGCTGCGGCGGATCGGGGAGGCCGGGTTCCCCCGGGCGCACACCGAGTTGCTTTACGGCCGGTTGCTGCGCCGCCGTCGCCGGCACGTCGCGGCACGCGAGCACCTGCGCCGGGCGGCGGAGACGTTCCGGTTGCTCGGGGCGGAGCCGTGGGCGGCGCAGAGCGTCCGCGAGCTGCGTGCCGCCGGGGAACGGTCCGGACAGGACCTGCGGGCCGCCGCCGAGCGGTCCGGCCCGAAGGCGTGGGACGGCGCGGCCCTGACCGCCCAACAGGAACGGATCGCCACCCTGGTCGCCGAAGGCGCCACCAACCGCGAGGTGGCCCAGGAGCTGCACCTCAGCCCCCGCACCGTCGACCACCACCTCCGCAACGTCTTCGCCCGCCTCGGCGTCCGCTCCCGCACCGAGATGGCCCACCTCCTGGCCGCCCGCTGACCGCCCGATCCGCGCGCCTCAGGGGGTCTGCGAAAGGTCCCGGCCGGCCCAGCGCTCGGCGAGCTGACGGCGACGGCAGGCGACCAGATGCCCGGCCAGGATCGCCGGGTGGCCGCCGCGGACGCAGACGTCGGCGCCCGCGGTCAGCACGCCGGCGACCAGCTCCGCCGGGGCCCCCTCGTCGATCAGGGCGACGACCCGGGTGCTGCGGGGCAGGGCCGCGCGGGCCAGCCGGGCATCCTCGGTCCCGGCGCCGCTGAGCAGCACCAGCTCGCCGGGACGGACGTCGTCGAGGGAGGCCGGCTGCCGAATCTGCCAGCCCGACGGCAGGTGCTGCGACAGCCCACCGACCCGGCTCCGCTGGCCGAGAACGGCGACGACCGGATCGGCGGCGGGCGCCGGGGCCCGGGACGTGACGGTTTCGCGGTGCAGTTCGGCGATCATGGTGCTGCCCCCTTGACTGGGTTCCCCTCGTGATGACCTTCACGATTCACCCCCGGCCTGAAACGACCATGTGCCGGACCTGTGGGTTGGTTGTCAGAAGGGGCTCTCCGGGTCGATTTGGCGACGGAGGCGGCGCCACCGGTGTGAAAACGGCGTTAGGGTCTGGTCAATTCACCGGTCGGAGTTCTCCCGTGGGACGAGCGACGCGCATCCGAGACCGGGGTGGGTTCCGATGACCGGCCCGCCCGGCCCGGACGATCCACGTCCGGCCACGACGTCACAGCACAACATCGCAGCCGGCGGCACCGTCTTCGCGGTACAGGGCGGCGATCAGTACGTCTACCCGGTCCTGGCGCCCAGCACCCGGGACCGGATGGCCGAGGCGGCCGACGATCTCGCCCGAGCGGTCCGCGCCCAGTGGCGGGCGGAGGAGGCCCGGCGCCGCGTGCCCGACCCGTTCCCGCTCCCGGTGCGCTGGACCGACGCGGATGACGATCTGGTCGACCACTGGGCGAACATCCGGCGCGCCACAGCACCGGACCCCGGCGGCCCGATCAGCCTCGCCGGGCACACCGACCGCATCGCCGAGGTCTTCGCCCGCCTGCCGTCCCGACGCCTGGTGATCCTCGGCGACGCCGGCGCCGGCAAGACGGTGCTGGCCATCCGGCTGCTGCTCGACCTTCTCGACCAGCGTCCGGACACCGGGCCGGTACCGGTCCTCGTCGGCCTGGACGGCTGGGACCCGGAGCGATGCTCCGTCCGCGACCGGGTCGTCCAGCAGCTGACGCTCACCTATCCGGCGCTCGGCGCACCGGCCTTCCACCGGCCGAGCCTGGCCGCGGCCCTGGTCGACGCCGATCGCATCTGGCCGATCCTGGACGGTTTCGACGAGGTCGCCGCCGGCTTGCACGGCGCTGCTCTGGCCGCGCTCAACCGGTATCCGGCGCCGTTGGTTCTCACCAGCCGTTTCCGGGAGTACGCCGACGCCGTCCAGGCCGGCGACGTACTCACCGCGGCCGGCGTCGTGGTGCTGCGGGAGCTCACTGTCCCGGATCTCGCGGCCTACCTCCCGCGCACCACCCGCAAGCAGGCAGCCGGCGTCACCAGGTGGGACCCGGTGCTGAGGGTGCTGGAGCAACCGGCGGCCACGGCGCTGCGGGCGGCTCTCTCCACCCCGCTGATGGTGAGCCTGGCTCGCGATGTCTACAGCGATTCCCCGGACGCGGACCCCGCCGAACTGCTCGACCGCACGCGTTTCCCATCCCGTGCCGCGGTCGAGAATCATCTCCTCGACGCCTTCGTCCGGGTGACGTTCGGCTCGCCCGCGACCAGCGGCCGGGCCGGTCGCTGGCTCACCCACCTGGCCGATCACATGTCCCGCCTGGACACCCACGACCTGGCCTGGTGGCAGCTCCGGGACAGCGTGCCGCGGACGGCCCGGGTGGTCGCCGCGCTTCTCGTCGCCGCGCCCGCCGGGCTGCTCGTCTTCGGCTCGATCGACCGCACCAGGGATTCAGCGAACCCGGCCATCGTCTACGGGCTCACGATCGGCGTGGCGGTCGGACTGCTCCTGGGGCTACCGGCCCGGGGACCGCAGCCGGCGCGGACCCGGTGGCGGATTCCGCGCCCGACCCGGTCGCGTCTGCGGTGGTCGGTGTTCGGCGCCGGCGTCGGCCTGCTCGTCGGCCTGAACGGTGGCATCTCGGGCGGCATACTCGCCGGTCTCCTTCTCGGAGCGGCTGCCTGGGCGGTATTCGGGATCTCGACGGGCACGGAGCAGTGTCCCGCCAGGCACCGGTCGGTTGGCCGGCACCTGTTCCTGGTTCTGGTCGGACTGGCCGTCGGCTTCGGATACTGGGCGGCCTCAGCCCTGGCGGAGGCCCTGCGCCAGACCGCTTTCGGCAAGGGCCCACACCTTTCGGATCTGGTGGGACAGGCCGGCGGTGGCGGCGTCTGGTTGGCCCTGTCGGTAGCCATCCTCTTCGGCCTCGCCTCGGTCGCGGCACCGGGAGCCGCCATGCCACCCGCGCGCTGGGTCGTGCTGGGACTGACGGGTGGCCTGCTGTTCGCCGCCGGTGCCGGCGTCCTGGGCTATGTCGACCGGATGGCGGCCTTCGGCGGCGTGGCGCCAACGGATCCGGAGCGCCTGACGGTGGTGCGCTTCGCGATGGCCGCCGGCATCCGCGCCTCGCTCGGCGCGTTCCGGTTCGTGCTGTGGGGGGCGCTGCTTGCCGGAGGCGCCACGCTGGCGCTCACCGCCACCCCCGAAGCACGCCGGCGGTTCCATGACCTGGCCGCAGTGGTGACTCGCAAGCTCTTGCTGGCGGTTCCGGTGGGGATCGGTCTCGGAACGGGATTCGTCATGCTGTGGGATCTGCCGCGCGGCGTCCTGTGGGGCATGCTGAGCGCGGTAGCGATCGCGGTGGTCATCCCGTTTCCTCCGGGGTGGCGACGAGCAACCGGCCGGCGCCCCGGCCGTCTCCTGACCGCCCTGATCTCGGCTCTGCTGCTGGCCCTCATCGCCGAGCAGCTCATCCCCTCCGTCTTCGGCGCCACCGCCGGGCTTGCCGGCGGTCTGGTGACCGGCGTGACGGCCGGTGTCGTGATCGCTGACGGCGGCTTGCGACGGCCCGGACGGCGGTCGGTGTTCGGCGGATCGTTCGGGGTCGTCCTGGGAGCAACCGTCGTGGCACGACTGGATCTCGAGTACGCCTTCTCCGCCGGATGGTCGACGGCACGTTCCTTCACCGTGGCCGCCGGTGTGCTCGTGGGACTCACGTTCGCCCTGGCCACGGGTGGAACGGATCCGGAGTCGTCGCTTCGCTGGCAGCTGATCCAGGGCCAGATGCGGCATCTCCGGGTCAGCACCGCGGGCGGCTTCCTGATCGGCATGGCTGCCGTCGCGGCCTCGTTGCTGTCCACGCTGGAGAGTTGGCGTGCATACCGGCAGCAACATCCCGGGACCGGCGTCTCGGCGCCGCAGCTGGACACCACCCTGATGGCCAACCTCGGCATCTTGCTCGTCTTCGGCCTGGTGTACGGCCTGTTGTCGCTGCTGGTGTCCGCCTTCGCCGTCCCGGCGGACCTCGACCAGGCCGTCAGCCCCCACGACGTCCTGCGCTCCGACCGCCGGAACACCCTGGTCATGCTGATCGTCCCAGCCGGCCTGGCTCTGTCGCTCGGCGTCGTCATGGCCGTCACCGAAGGCGACCTCACCGCGATCCCGGCCGCCCTGGAGCTGGGACTGCTGATCGGGCTGGTCGGCGGCCTGTCTCGAGCCTGGTTCGGCTGGCTGGTCGTCGCCCGGTTCTACCTGCCGCTGACCGGGCGTCTGCCGTGGTCCCTGCCACGCTTCCTCGCCCAGGCGCACAGCCGCGGCGTCCTCCGCCAAGCCGGCGCGGTCTACCAGTTCCGGCATTCCCGCCTCCAGCAACGCCTCATCACCCGACCGGAGAACGACCTGGAAACGGAGGAACCATGCTGACCGAGACGTTGAGCACGCTGGCCGCGACCACCGGTTCGGCGATCGTCGGCGCGATGGCGACCGACGCCTGGACCCTGGCACGCGCCCGGGTCACCCGGCTGTTCGCTCGAACCGACGCCGACCGTGCCCCGGTCGTCGAGGGGCAACTCGACGATGACGAGAGCCTGATCTCGCACGCCGCCGCGATCGAGCAGGACCGGGCCAGGGCGGAACTGGCGCCTGCGTGGCGCCGCCGTTTCGCCCGTCTCCTGGAGGAGCACCCGGACGCTCAGGACGAGGTGCGGGCGGTGCTCGCCGAGGTGGCGGCGGCTCTCCCGGACCGGCAACGGGCCTGGATCCAGACCAATGTCACGCACGGCGGCACGACGTTCGCGGTCCAGGGCGGCACGCAGCAGATCAGCTATCACGACCGGGCCGGCGACGAGGGTCCGTCCCGCTGACCGGTCAGGCGGACTCGCGGGCCACGACGCGGATCAGGTCGGCGGTGCGCAGGACCGGGGTGGGGCGGCCGCTGACCGCGGCCACGATCGTCGTGGCCAGGTGGGCGGCGAGGGTGCGCTGGTCGGTGGTCACGGTGGTCAGCGGAGGTACGGCCAGCCGCGCCGCCGGGATGTCGTCGACGCCGATCACCGCGAGCCCGGTCACGGACAGCGCCCGGGCTCCGGCGAGCACCGCGAGGGCGACCTCGTCGTTGTACGCGCACACCCCGGTCACCCCGGCCGCCCGCCACCGCTCCACCGCCACCGCAGCCTGCGCGACGTCGAGCGGCACCGTCTCCACACGCGGCCCCGCAGCGGACGCGCCGGACGAGGACCGCCCGGACACGGCCGCGAGAGCCGTCCGCACCCCCGCCAGCCGAGGCTCCGCGAAGATCTGCAACCGCGGATCGTCCGGATACGCATACCCCAGCCGTGCGTGCCCGGTCGCCAGCAGATGCTCCGCCTGCCTCGTCCCCACCAGCTGCTGCGGCACCTCCAGCTCCCGCCCGTGCCGCCCGGCCCGCCCGAGCAGGGCCACCACCAGCGCCACCCCGGCCGCCCGCATCGCCTCCGTCTCGTCGTCGGAGAAGTCGGTGAAGGACAGCACCGCGGCCGGCGTGATCGCCTTCCAGATCTCGGCGATCGGCCGGTCGGCCCGGCTGCCCGGGTGCGCCACGAAGGTGAGTCCCTCCCGGGCCAGCGCGGTCGACAGGTTGCCGAGCAGGTTGCCCACCTCGTTGCCGATCGGCCAGTCCGGCAGCAGGCAGAGCACCACATCGGAGCGTCCGGTGCGGAGGGTGCGGGCGGCGGCCGACGGTGCGTAGCCGAGTCCGGCCGCGGCCTGGAGCACGCGGTCGCGGGTGGCCGTGGAGATGCTCTGGCCGGGCGTGGCGTTCAGGACGTAGCTGACCGTCGCCCGGGACACGCCCGCGCGGCGGGCGACATCGGCGCTGGTGATCCGGCGGGGCTCAGGCATGGGGTGACTTTACTACTTACACGTGTCAGCATGAGGGGATGACTGAGGGGACGACACTCGACCTGGCCACCAAGGTCGCTCTGCTCACCGGCGCCACCACGTTCACGCTGGCGCCCGAGGACCGGATCGGGCTGCACGAGATCCGGCTCTCCGACGGCCCGACCGGGGTCCGTGGCCTCAAGTTCAGCGGCGGCCGGGTGGTCGCCCTCTTTCCGAACGCGACACTGCTCGCCTCCGCCTGGGACACCGACGCGGCGTACGAGGTGGGCCGCATCCTCGCCGAGGAGGCGCTGGCGCAACAGATCCACGTGGTCCTCGGCCCGACGATCAACCTGCACCGCAGCCCCCTCGGCGGCCGGCTGTTCGAGGCGTACTCGGAGGATCCGCTGCTCACCGGCAAGCTGGCCGCGGCCTACGTGCGCGGCATGCAGGACCAGGGTGTCGCGGCCTGCCTCAAGCACCTGGTGGCCAACGAGTCGGAGACCGAGCGGAACACCGTGGACAGCGTGGTCGACGAGGCCACCCTGCGCGAGGTCTACCTGCTGCCGTTCGAGATCGCCGTCGAGGAGGCCGACGCCTGGACCATGATGGCGGCCTACAACGACGTGAACGGGGTCGCCGCCACCGAGCAGCGGCACGTGAACAACGAGATCGTCAAGGGCGAGTGGGGTTACCGCGGCCTGATCATGTCGGACTGGTTCGCCACCAAGACCACCGCGGCGTCCGCGAACGGCGGGCTCGACCTGGTCATGCCCGGCCCCGGCGGCCCGTGGGGGCAGGCGCTGGTCGAGGCGGTGGAGCGCGGCGAGGTCGACGAGTCGGTGATCGACGACCATCTCCAGCGACTGCTGCTGCTCGCCGAGCGGGTCGGCGCGCTGGGCACGGCACGCGATCATCCCGCCGGCCTCCCGGCGCCGGACAGTGTCGTACGCAAAGAGCAGTTGACCCGTCTGGCGGCCGGTGGGATGACCGTCCTCCGCAACGAGGGCGAGGTCCTGCCGCTGGCCCGCGGCACGCGGGTCGCGCTGATCGGCCGGCACGCCGTGCAGACGATCGACATGGGTGGCGGCTCCGCCCAGGTCAACCCGCCATATCAGACGAGCGTCGCGGAGGGCCTCACCGCGCTGCTGGAGAACGTCACGGTGACCGACGGCGTCGAGGTACGCACCCGCCCGGTCCCGGCGCGCGGCGGCTTCCTCACCGACCCGGTCTCCGGCAAGCCCGGCATCCGCGTCCAGCTGCTCGACGCGGACGGGACCGAGCTGGAGAGCCGGCACTGCGCGCAGTCCTCGACCATGATCGGGATGGACGACGACTTCGACGGCGTGGTGCACACCGCGGTGCTGACCGCCCGGGTCACCGTCCCGGGCCCCGTCGAGCTGGGCGTCCTGGGTGCGGGCGCCTGGAAGGTCGCCGTCCAGGACGACAGCCTGGACTACCGGCTCGACCTGACCGGCAACGGTTTCGCCGAGCCCGTGCTCACCCCGCCGCTGCGCGTCGACCGGTTCACCGTCACCGAGGGTGACCTGTTCACCGCCCGGGTCGAGCTGCTCACCGAGGGCACCTTCGCGAACACCGGACTTTTCGGCCTGATCGGGCACGTGGCGCCGCGCCCCACCGTCGACGTCCTCGACGACGCGGTCCGGGCCGCGGCCGTCGCCGACGTGGCCGTGGTGGTCGTCGGCCTGACCGAGGAGCAGGAGACCGAGTCGGTCGACAAGTCCACGCTGGCGCTGCCCGGCGCGCAGGACGCGCTGGTCGAGGCGGTGGCCGGCGCCGCCCGCCGGACGGTCGTGGTGGTCAACGCCGCCACGCCGGTGCTGATGCCCTGGCTGTCCCGGGTCGACGCGGTGCTCTGGGCCGGGCTGCCCGGCCAGGAGGGCGGGCACGCGGTCGCGGCGGCGCTGCTCGGCGACATCGAGCCGGCCGGACGGCTGGTCACCACGTTCCCGGCCGCCGACGAGAAGTCCCCGGCCTGGTCGGTCACGCCGGTCGACGGCAAGCTGGCGTACGCCGAAGGCCCGTTCATCGGATACCGCGGCCACTACGCCGGCCGGGCCCCGGAGCCGGCCTTCTGGTTCGGGCACGGCCTGGGATACGGCTCGTGGGAGTACTCCGACGCGCACCTGGCCGATCGGTCGGTGACCGTGACCGTGACGAACACCGGCACCCGGACCAGCCGCGAGGTCGTCCAGGCCTACCTGCGTCCCGACGACCCGGAGCAGCCGGTCCGGCTGGCCGGCTGGAGCGCGGTCACGGTCGAGCCGGGCGAGTCGGCCCGGGTGACGGTGCACACCGACGCGCGAATGTGGCGTGTGTGGAACACCACGACCCAAGACTGGGAGCGTGCCTCCGGTGGACAATTGCTGATCGCTCGCGGCCTGGGCGACATCAGAGCCACCCTGTGACCGGGCGGCCCGGCCCGTCATCGCAACCGTCCTGCGATGACGGGCCGGCCGCCCGATGAAGCATCCGCCCGCCGCATGGGAGACCGCTGAAAGATCGCGGGGGGACCGGCGGGATCAGCAGGGCGCGTTCCAGCTGGCGAGCACCGGATCCACCTCGTGCTCGAAACCCAGCACCGACACCGTCGCGGTATCCAGCTTGAGCAGCCCGCCCGCACCGGCCGGCAACCCGATCCAGCGGGCCCCGGCCACCCGCAGACTGTGCCCGTGCCCGACCAGCGCCACCTCCCCGCCCACGGATCTGGCCAGCGCCAGCACCCGGTCGAGCCGCGCGCCGACCTCCGCCGGCGACTCCCCGCCCGGGCACCCGTGCGCCCACAGCGACCAGTCCGGCCGCCCGGCGCGGATCTCCTTGGTGGTGATCCCCTCATACTCCCCGTAGTTCCACTCGGCCAAGTCCTCGGTCACCTCGGTGACGCTCAGCCCGGCGAGCTCGGCCGTCCGCAACGCCCTTGTCCGCGGGCTCGCGATCACCGCGGCGAAGCGGCGCCCGGCCAGCCGCTGCCCGGCCCGCCGCGCCTGCGCCTCGCCCTCCGCGGTCAGCTCCAGGTCGGTGAACGAGGTGTGCCGCCCGTTGGCACTCCACTCGGTCTGCCCGTGCCGGACCAGCACGATCTCCGTCATCCCCCACCCCTTCGTCGCCGCACCCAGCTTTCCACCGGCCCCGGTCCCCCGCCCGCGCGCAGCCCTGTGCCCCTCGACACTCCGGCTCGCGCACGGCCGCTTCACCTCGCGGCCACGGCTTTTCGCGTACGCCCACAGCACCGTCCCACGGCACCGTGCGGTGGGCGTACCGAAAGCGTCGGACAGCGATCGAAAGCGGGCAGCGAACCGCTACTCCGCCGCGGGCCCGATCTCTCCGGGCAGGCGCATCGGATGCCGCGTCTCGTCCCGGGCGGCCAGCGCGGCCATCGCGTTCCGGTAGTGCCCCGGGTCGAGCTCCCCGCGCAGCAGCTGGATGACCAGCAACCCCTCGGTGCTCGCCGCCCGCGGCACCGGCGGCGGTGCGTCCGCGACCGCGGACGGCAGCAGCACCGCCGAGAGCGGCCCGGGCCCGGTCGCCGGGCCCGCCACACCACCGCGCCGGTACGGCCAGAACGCCAGCGTCAGCGCTGCCAGCAGCGCGGCGCCGACCACGCAGAGCAGCAGCATGGCGATCATCCTCCGGAGAGAGTTCCGGACAGAGTTATAGCCGACCTCCGATACCCGGCGTTCGCGGGGTTTACACGCCGCGGTCGTCGCGGGGCACCGACATCGGGTGCCGGCGCTCGTCCCGGGCGGCGATCCGCTCACACGCCCGCACATACTGCTGCGACGAGATCTCGCCGCGCAGCAACTGGGCGGTGAGCATGCCCTCCAGGCTGTCGGCGAGCGGCGGTGGGGGCGCCACCAGCCGGTCGAGGTGCCGCGGCTCGTGCCGCCGCCGGGGCCACGGCCAGAAGGCCAGGCCGAGCGCGACCACCAGCCCGGTCAACGCGACGATCACGATCATCACCATCGGCACCCCCGTACCTGGTTCCCCGTTCCCGCCATCCTTCCCGAGTCGGCTGTGGACCGCTCCCGGCAATCTTCCGACAGCCGCCGGTGACCTGCGCATTCATCCCGCTCAACGGTTCGCGGCTCTATGCCTGTATCCACAGATGGCGGCAATCCGGACGCACCGCGGCCGTACGGTGCGATGCTGCCAGGGGACGACAACACCGATCGGAGGCAGGCACATGATCGCGCACGAAGGGGACCAGATCGTGGTCAACGGCCGGCACGTCGGGGACGGCAACAAGGTGGGGACCATCGTCCGGCTGCATCACCAGGACGGCACCCCGCCCTACGAGGTCCGGTGGTCCGACGGCCACACCGGGCTGGTCTACCCGGGCCCGGAAGCCCACGTCGTCCCGGCGCCTCCCGGCTGCTGATTCTCAGGCCGGCGCGGGGCCGGTGCTCTCGCGCTGCCGGATGCTGATCGCCGGGCCGGGGTGTTCCCGCCCGGCCTCGCCCCGGACCAGGCCCAGGACGGCCCGGCCCAGCGTCAGCCCGTGCTCGTGCACGTCCGTGCTGAGCGCCGACAGCGGCGGCACCGCCAGCTCGCACAGCGGCGAGTCGTCGCACGCCAGCAGGCTGATCCGGCCGGGCACGGCCACTCCGGAACGGATCAGCTCCTGCTCCGCGGCCACCGCCATCACGTCGTTGTCGAAGACGATCGCGGTCGGCGCCGGCGACCCGGCCAGCAGCTCGCGCAGGCCACGCACCCCTGCCTCGGCGCTGTAGTCCCCCTCGACGATCTCCACGGTGACGCCGTGCGCCGCGCCCGCGGATCGGATCGCCAGGGTCCGTTCCACCGTGTGCAGCAACTCGGCCGGCCCGCTGACCCGCCCGACCACCCGATGCCCCAGCCCGCTGAGCGTCTCGATGGCGGTGGTCATCGCCCCGGCGTCGTCGGTGACCACCTTGGTGTACGGGCCGGGGTGCTTGCCGGCCAGCACCACCGGCAGGCCGAGCCCGGCCACGTGCGCCGGGCGGACGTCGTCGTGCACCAGGTTGACCACCACCACGGCCGCCACGGTCTGGTCCTGCGCCCAGCGCGCGTAGGTGGCCAGCTCGGCCGCAAGGTCCGGCACCACCAGCAGCAACACGGTGGCCCCGGCCGGGGCGAGCGCCTCCTCCATGCCCGCGATCAGCTCCATGAAGAACGGCTCCACCCCGATCCGGTCGGCGCTGCCGGTCAGCACCAGCCCGATCAGCCCGCCGGCCACCGCGGTCAGGCCTCGGCCGGTGCGGCGAGCGCGTTCGCCGAGCGCAGCACCACCGGACCCACGAAGCCACTCGGATCCGCCCAGGTCGTCCGGACCAGGAACGTGTGGGTCTCGCCCGGCAGCAGGTCGACGAGCATGTCGTCGACCACGGCGTCCGGGTCGATCTTGTCGGCCAGCACGGCGATGTCACGGGCGAACGAGGCGGCGGTCACGGTGATGGAGTATCCGCCCTCGACCGGGCTGATGTCCGCCGACAGCGCCGCCGGATCGTAGGCGAGATCGAAATCCTCGGCGAACAGGTGGGTGGCCCGGAGCCCGTCGGCCTCCGCGACCAGCACCTCCCGGGCCGGGTCGCCGGGCGTGATCACGGCTTCGTCCAACGGGATGATCCTTACTGACCGGGCCGGAATATCCAGCGGGTGTGAAGCTGCGGCCAGGACCGTGCCGTCGAACCCCACCCGCCGCAACCCGGCCGCGCCCCGCCAGGCCGCCGGGCTGTCGTTGACCACGACCAGGTTGCCGTCGCGGAAGGCGAGCAGCCGGGGCGCGTAGGAGCGGCGCAGCGCGTACCAGGCCGGCTTGCGCCGCCCGGCGCCGTCGACGACCGCCCACGAGGTGACCGGCCAGCAGTCGTTGAGCTGCCAGAGGATGCTGCCCATGGTGCGCGGCGCGTGGCCGCGCAGGTGCGCGATCGCGTACGCCGTGGCCCGCGCCTGATTGAGCTGGGTGGCCCAGTGCCACGCCTCGAACTCCTCGGGCACCCGCATGTGGTGGGCCATCCCGCGGTTCAGCTTGCCGTTGCCGTCCTCCGCCTTCTGGTGCAGCAGGAACGCCGGCGACTCCTGGTCGAAGTCCTCCGGCGCGATCGACTCGCGCAGCGTCGACCAGGTCGGCGGCGCCTGCCAGCCGAACTCGGCGCAGAACCGGGGCCGGAAGTTGTCGTGGTGGGTGTAGTCCTCCCGGTTCCACGCCTCCCACTCGTGCCGGGTGCCGTACCGGTCGTCGTTCGGGTGGATCACCTCGGGGTCGTGACCGGGGCTGGACGGGCTGCCGGGGTGGTAGGGCCGGGTCGGGTCCAGCTCGGCGAGCAGCGCCGGGAAGTCCTCGTAGTAGTAACCGGCGCCCCAGGTCAGCCCGTCGAGCGCGGGCTTCCAGTCCCAGTCCTCGTGGCCCCAGATGTTCTCGTTGCCGCCGTTCCACAGGGCCAGCGACGGGTGCGGGGTGAGCCGGGCGACGTTCTCCCGGGCCTCGGCGAGGATCTCCGAGCGGAGCGGCTCCTCCTCGGCGTACGCCGCACAGGCCAGCGGGAAGTCCTGCCAGACCAGGATGCCGCGCTCGTCGCAGAGGTCGTAGAAGTCCTCGTTCTCGTAGATGCCGCCGCCCCAGACACGCAGCAGGTTCGTGTTGGCCTCGACCGCCCGGTCGATCGCGGCGGCGTAGACCTCCCTGGTCAGGCGGGTGAGCAGGTGGTCCTCGGGGATCCAGTTGAGGCCGCGGACGAAGATCGGGGTGCCGTTGACCTGGAGCGTGAAAGCGCTCCCGATCTCGTCGGCGGTCTCGTCCAGCGTGACGGTCCGGAACCCGACCCGCGCACGGTGCGCGTCCAGCTCGCCCGATTCATCACGCAAAGTCGTGACAACGTCGCTCAGCGGCTGGTCGCCGTAGCCGATCGGCCACCAGGCCTGTGCACCTTCGACCAATATCTCGATCATTCCCGAAATGTCGCCCGCCGGGATCACGATGCGAGCGGTCTGGGCGCCGACGGTGACCTCCACGGTGAGATCGGTTGCGGCGGACAAACCGGACCGCTCAACCTCGACGTGCAGCGTGAGCCGCCCCGTCCCATCGGCGTCGAGCGTCGCGAGCGGCCGCACCGAAGCCAGCCGCGCCACCCGCCACCGCTCCACCCGCACCGGCTTCCAGATGCCCGCCGTCTGCAGGTCAGGACCCCAATCCCAACCAAAGGAACAAGCCATTTTGCGTACGGCGTTGAAGGGGTGCCGATAGGGCCGGGGCCGTTCCCCGATCACCTTCTGCAACTCCTCCGCGTACTCCAGCGCCGAGTCGAACCGCACCGCCAGCGGGATCCCGCCGTCGCGCACCCGGTCCCGCACGTCGAACCGGTAGCTCCGGTGCATGTTCGCGGTCCGGCCCAGCTCGGCGCCGTCCAGCGTGATCGTCGCGACCGTGTCCAGCCCCTCGAAGACCAGGTCGACCCGCTCGTCCGCGGCGGCCGGCGCGGCCGTGAACGTCGTCTCGTACAGCCAGGCCGCCCGGTGGAACCAGACCAGCGCCGCCTCGTTCTCCCCCAGGAACGGGTCCGGGATCAGCTCGGCGTCGAGCAGGTCGGTGTGCACGGTGCCGGGCACGGTGGCCGGGACGATCTCGGCGGCGAGCTCCGCGGGGACCGGTCCACCGGCGGCGCGCACGGTCCAGCCCGCGTGCAGGTCGGTTCTGATCATTTCGAGTGGCTCCTGTCGTAGTGCCGCCGCAGGCGGGGCGGCTAACATTCTTAAGCAACTGAACGAAGCCCGTCAACGCTGGTAGGGAGACACCGATGGGGCCGGACCTGGTACACCTGACGGCCGCCGGGGTGAGCCTCGTGCTCGACTGCCGCGGCCCCGGTCTGCCGTCGGTGGTGCACTGGGGCGCCGCCCTCGACGACGAGCAGATCACATCGGACCTGCTGCCGGCGCTGGCTCCGCAGCCGATCGGCTTCTCGGTGGACGGGACGGTGCGGGTGTCCCTGATCCCCGAGCAGTCGTCCGGCTGGCTGGGCACGCCCGGGCTGGCCGGACATCGGGACGGGCGCGGATGGGCGACGGCGTTCGCGGTCACCGGGATCGAACGGGACGCTCGGGGCGTACGCATAACGGCGACCGATCGCGAAGCGGGCCTGGACCTGACCATCGATCTGGAACTGCACCCCGCCGGGGTGCTGCGCGGGCGGGCCGCGCTGACCAGCAGCGGACCCGGCGTCTACTGGCTGGAGCATCTCACGCTCTTTCTCCCGGTGCCCGAGCGCGCCGCCGAGCTGCTCGACTTCACCGGGCACCACCTGCGCGAACGCCAGCCGCAGCGGACCGCCTTCACGCACGGCCTGCGGGTCCGGGAGAACCGGACCGGGCGGACCGGCTACGACTCGGCCTACCTGCTGTGCGCCGGCACGCCCGCCTTCACCAACCGCGGCGGTGAGGTCTGGGCGCTGCACACCGCGTTCTCCGGGGGCGCCCGCTCGATCGCCGAGCGCACCTATCACGGGTGGTCCGCGCTCGGTGGCGGCGAACTGCTGCTGCCCGGCGAGGTGAGCCTCGCCGACGGCGAGACATATCAAACCCCTTGGCTGTACGCGGTGTACAGCGCGCACGGCCTGGACGGCGTCGCGGACCGCTTCCACCGGTATCTGCGCGCCCGCCAGCACCACCCGGTCAGGCCCCGCCCGGTCGTGGTGAACACCTGGGAGGCGGTCTACTTCGATCACGACCTGGCCCGGCTGACCGAGCTGGCCAAGGCCGCCGCGGCGGTCGGCGCGGAACGGTTCGTGCTGGACGACGGCTGGTTCGGCTCCCGCCGCGACGACACCTCGGGGCTGGGCGACTGGTTCGTCTCGCCGGACGTCTGGCCGGACGGGCTCGGCCCGCTGATCGACGTGGTCCGCGGGCTCGGCCTGGAGTTCGGCCTCTGGGTCGAGCCCGAGATGATCAACCCGGACTCGGAGCTGGCCCGCGCGCACCCGGACTGGATCATGTCGACCGGCGCGCGGCTGCCCCGGCCGGCCCGGCATCAGCAGGTGCTCGACCTGGCCAACCCGGCGGCCTTCGCGCACCTCCTGGGGCGGCTCGACGCGCTGCTGACCGAGCATGACATCGCGTACCTGAAGTGGGACCACAACCGGGACCTGGTCGAGGCGGGGCACCCGAGCAGCGGGCGGCCCGGCGTGCACGACCAGACGCTGGCGGTCTACCGCCTGCTCGACGAGCTGCGGGCGCGGCACCCCGGCGTGGAGATCGAGTCCTGCTCGTCCGGCGGCGGGCGGGTCGACCTGGAGATCCTGGAGCGCACCGACCGGGTGTGGGCGTCGGACTGCATCGACGCGCACGAGCGGGTGACGATCCAGCGGTGGACCAGCCTGCTGATCCCCCTGGAACTGATCGGATCGCACATCGGGGCCCCACTGAGTCACACCACGCACCGCTCGTCACCCCTCTCGATGCGGGCCGGCACCGCGATCTGGGGTCACCTGGGGATCGAATGGGACCTCACGCGCGCGTCCGGCTCCGAGATTTCTGATCTGTCGGAGTGGGTGGCTCTGTACAAGGAGGTGCGGGGGCTGCTGCACACCGGGACGCTGGTGCACGCCGACCTCGCGGATCCGGCCTTTCAGGTGACCGGGGTGGTCGCGCAGGACAAGTCGGATGCCCTCTACGCGCTGATCGCCACGTCGACCAGCGCGTCCTACCCGCCCGGCACGGCCGGTCTGCCCGGCCTGGACCCGGCGCGGACCTATCACGTGCGGCCGCAACCGCCGGGTGACGTAGCTGACGGTAACGCCGCCGCCTGGGGCGCTGCGTTACCCTGGTGCACGCCCCAGGGGGTTCGCCTGAACGGCCGCACGCTCGGCGCCGCCGGGCTCCGTCTCCCGGTGCTCTATCCGGACCGCGTCCTGCTCGTACGCGTCACGGCTGATCCGGCCCGGGGAGGGTGACCGAGTGAGCTTCTCGTGCGCGCCACGGTCGAAGGCGGCGCTTTTCGTGCACGCCACGTCTGAACGCGGCCCGGAGAGGGTGACCGAGTGAGCTTCTCGTGCGCGCCACGGTCGAAGGCGGCGCTTTTCGTGCACGCCACGTCTGAACGCGGCCCGGAGAGGGTGACCGAGTGAGAGAGACCGTCGGCGCGACCGCGTCGGGCGGACGTCCCGGCCGGGGCCGCCGTCCCGGCGCCCGGGAGAGCATCCTCGACGCCATCCGGGCCTCCGAGCCACTGAGCCGCGTCGAGCTGGCGAAAATGACCGGGCTCACCGAGGCCGCCGTCTCCATGACGGTCCGCCGCCTGCTGGAGGAGGGCCTGGTCGTGGAGACCGGGCGCACCCCGACCGGCGGCAAGCCGCGCACCCTGCTACGCCTCGACCCGGCCGCGCGGCTGGCGGTCGGCGTGCACCTGGACGAGGACACCACGACGTACGTGCTGACCGGCCAGACCGGCGGCGTCATCTCCCGGCTGGCCCGCCCGGCCCCGCTCGGCGCCGACCCCGAGTCGGTGCTCAGCGCCCTCTCCGCCGACATCGACGTGCTGCTCGCCGGCTCCGGCGTCGACCCGGCCCGCTGCCTCGGCGTCGGCATCGTCTGGCCCGGCCCGCACAGCGGCGGCCTGCCCTCCGACGACGTCCTGCCGCACCTGCGCGGCCTGCCCGGCGACGAGCTGGGCCGGCGACTCGCCACGGCGACCGGTTGGCCGGTCCTGGTGGAGAACGACGCGACCGCGGCGGCCGTCGGTGAGTACTGGGTGGCCCGGGTCGGACCGGACCGGGCCTTCGCGGCGCTCTACATGGGCGGCGGGATCGGCGCCGGGATCGTCATCGAGGGCCGGGCGATGCGCGGCAGCCACGCCAGCGCCGGCGAGTTCGGGCACCTGTGCCTCGAGGTGTTCGGGCCGGAGTGCTGGTGCGGCAGCCGGGGCTGCCTGGAGGTGCTGGCCGGGCCGCGGACCGTGGTGACCGCGGCGCGTTCGGACCGGGTCGCCGCGGCCGAGGCCGGTCTCGACCTGAGCCAGCCGATCCGCAGCGTGACCGCCGAGTTCGGGGCGGTCGCGCGGGCCGCCCGGGCCGGTGCGCCGCACTGCCGGTCGCTGCTGGAGTCGTCGGCGCGCTATGTGGCGGCGGCCGCGGAGTCGCTGGTCAACCTGCTCGACATCGACCTGGTGGTGCTGACCGGGCCGGGGTTCGCGGCGGCGTCGGCGATCTACGGTCCGGCGATCATGCGGAGGCTGGCCACCGCGGACGCCCGCACCTGGCACCGCAACGTGACGGTGACGGTCTCGCTGGCCGCGGCGACCGCGTCGGCGACCGGGGCGGCAGCCCTGGTGCTGCAGTCCCACCTGCGCGCCTGACAGCCGGTGCCGGATAGCGGCCGGCTGCCCGCTTCTGTGCGCCTGCCTTGTCGTCGCCGCCTGCCGCCGCCTTGCCGCCGCCGCCTCGCCGCCGCCGCCTTGTCGCCGCCGCCTCTCCGCCGCCGCCTTGTCGCCGCCGCCTCTCCGCCGCCGCCTTGCTGCCGCCGCCTCTCCGCCGCCGCCTTGCTGCCGCCGCCTCTCCGCCGCCGCCTTGTCGCCGCCGCCTTGCCGCCGCCGCCTGCCGCCGCGTGGCGGCTTTCGCCTGGCCTCCACCGTTTGGTTGCCACCGCCTGGCCTCCACCGTTTGGCCGCCGCGATTCGGGCGCCGCTTCTTTGGGGGCCTCAGGCGGCCGCTTCCTCGTCGGCGACCAGCACCCGCGCGCCGTCGCACTGCACGGCCAGCATCAGGCAGCTGCGGATCACCTCACCGTCGACCACCGCCTCGCACCCGCCGCACGTGCCGTCCGCGCAGCCGGGCGCGCCGAGCCGGCCGTGGTCCCGGAGGACGGCGGCCAGGCTGCGATGCGGTTCGACGTCGAGTTCCCGGTGGGCTCCGTTCACCGCGAGCGTCACGCGCACCCGGTCACCGTCCGCTCCCGGGCTTGCGAGAGCGCCCTGCGGGTCAGCGTCCTGATGGCCCGCCGCCGGAGAGCGCCGGCCGCCCGCGCCGCCGGGCCCAGCACCGGGTCCGTGTCGGCAGCCCCCGCCGCCTCCGCGCCGATCATGGCGTCCGTGTCGGCGGCCGTCGCCGCAGCCGCCGCGATCGTTGCGTCCGAGAAGTCCGATCCGACCAGCACCTTCTCCGCGGCGCGCCCCCGCACCGGGCACGGCCCGGCGTTGACCAGCCCGATCGCCGCCGCAGTCACCCGCCCGCCGGCCATCGTCACCGCGGCGAACGCGGCCGCCTCCGGGAAGATCGTGGTCCGCCGGTCCTCGGCATACCCGATCCCGGTACCCACCGGCAGCACCGGCAGCCGGACCTCGACGAGCAGCTCCTCCGGCCGGCGTGCGGTCCCGAACGGCCCGGTGAAGAACTCCGCGGCCGGCACGGTACGGCACCCGGCCGGGCCGGTCAGCACCATCTCCGCGCCGAGCGCCACGGCCACCGCGGGCCACTCGGCGGCCGGATGGGCGTACGCGAGACTTCCCAGCATCGTGCCGCGAGCCCGGATCGGCGGATGCCCGATGTGCCGCACCACCGCACGGAGCAGCTCACCCAGCGGACCGCCGACCGCCTCCGACTCGAACGTCCGGTGCCGGACCAGCGGTCCCACCCGCAGGAAGCCGTCCGCCTCGACGAGGGTGTCCAGCCCGGCCACCCGGTTGATGTCGACCACCCGGCGACGCGGCGCACCCGGCGCGCTCAGCTCGGGGACCAGGCTCTGTCCCCCGGCCAGCACCGACGTGCCGCCGTCGGCGAGCGCGGCCAGGACCTCGTCCAGGTCAGTCGCGGCGACGTACTCGAATGTCTGTGTCATGCCCGCATGGCCCTCCCCCGATCAGGCAACCCGCAGCGGTCACAGTCTCCGACGGCGGAGGGCCCGGGCGGGAGGGCGTCACTCCATCGAGCGACACCCTCCGGTGTCACCGGCCCCGGCCGGTCTTCTCCTGAAGCTCGTCGATCCGCTCGGACGCCTCCGCCTTGGTCAGGTCGTCCGGAACGTCCTCGTGCGCCTCGGTGGCCAGCGTGTGCAGGTACGACTCCTGCGCCCCGGTCGCCGGCTCGTCCCCGGTGGTCCAGTCCCGCGGATCCTTCACCCGGTTGTCAGCCATACCGTTCACCCCTCGATCCGAAAAGTTCGAACGGTTGTACTACTACCCACCGCGCCCCGGCTCACACCGGCCACCACGCCTCGCCCTCCGGCACGTCCCGCACGAACACGATCGCGTCCTGCGCGGTCAGGTGACCAGGGTCCAGCGGCGCGTAGCCGAACCAGGGCGACACCCGGGGCGCCGGCGAGCCCTCGATCCCGCGCGGGTCGACCAGGCCCCCGTCCTCGAGCTGGGCGTAGAGCCGGCCCTCGACGGTGTCCGGCGGTGGCACGTCCACCCCGCGATGCCGGATCGTTCCCACGGCGGTGGCCACGAACGCGTACTCCTCGCCCAGCCGGGCGCCGGCGATCGCCCCGGCGGGCCACCACGGCACCTCCCGGCCGCCGAGGTGCATGCCGCCGCGGTGCCGCTGGAGGTGCGCGTTGTTGGCGAAGGCCAGCACCGGCCCGCGCTCGGCGAGCGCCAGGAGATTGACGGCCATCATCGAGGCCCGCACGGTCAGCACCCACGGCAGCCGGCCGGGCGAGGAGTCGGCGAACCAGGAGTGGTACCGCATCAGCCCGGTGGCGGTCCGCCCGTAGAGGCGCGCGATCTCCGTGTCCGCCCCGGGCGTGGCGTCGAGCAGGGCCACCAGATCGTCGGCGACCAGCCGCAACCGCACCGCCTCGGGCGTGCGCCCGACCGACCGCGCCGGGTCCATCATGGCGGCCGGATCGGTCCACCGGTCGTCGTCGCCGAGCAGCTCGTCCAGCGTCGCCGCGGTGCACGGCAGCAGATCGGCGTCGACCCGCTCGGCCAGGTGGGCGTGCAACCAGGTGAGCACCGGCCGCGGACCGGCCGCGAAGGCCGTCTCCAGCGGGCCGTCGAACCCGGCGAACCGCACCCACTCCGGCTCGGGCCGCCGCTCGTTGTGCTCGCGCATCCAGCGCACCAGCTCCCGGTTGGCCGGCGACCGGCCGAACCCGTGGCTGAACCCGCGCTCCATCACCTCGTCCAGCGTGCCGGCGCCGGTCCGGACGTGCTCGTCCACGACCAGCCCGCTCAGGCAGTCGCTCTCCAGCGCGATCGTCCGGTAGCCGGCCTGCTCGACGAGCTGCCGGAACAGCTCGTTCCGCACCTCCAGCAGGGTGTCCTCGCCGTGCGTGGGCTCACCCAGGGCGAGCAGCCGTGGTCGTCCCGGCAACATCTCCAGAAGCTTGGCAGCGTCCATCATGACCTCAACCGTATCGTTGAACCTCCGAGGAAAACTTTGACGCGATCGTGGCACTTGATACCTCAGAAACCCTCAAACTCAGATCGGTACGCCGGGCGATCGCGGCTCCGGCTCACGGGTCACCCGACTCAGTGAGCGCGGCGTCCCCCGCCTCCACCAAGTTGATCTTCGCTGGACCCTGGACACATGACGATTTCGCAGCTGGTCCGGGGTGTCGCGACGACCGCCACGATCGCGGGCCTACTCTCCGCCGGCGCCACCCCGGCGGCGGCCGCTCCCCGCCAAGCCCAGCGGCACGCCACCCCGGCGGCGGCGCCTCTCCCCGAGGCCAACCACCACGAACCCCCCACCAGCACCGCAACCGGCCACCACGAACCGCCTACCGGAGCCGCGACCAGCCACCACCAACCCCCCACCAGCACCACAACCGGCCACCACCACGAACCGCCCACCGGCACCGCGCTCGGCCACCGGCCCCGCCCGCAGCACCTCACCGACGCCCAGCGGAAGACGCTGCTGGCCGCCACCCACCACTTCCGCGACGTCCGCCAGGCGATCAAAGCCGGTTACCTCCCCACCGAGGACTGCGTCCCCGGGATGGGCCTGCACTACGCCAACCCCAAACTGACCACCGCCACCCGGATCAACCCGGCCAAGCCGCCGATCCTGCTCTACCTCCCCACCAAACACGGCGCCCCGCAGCTCACCGGCTTGGAGTACTTCCACGCGGACGCCGACGGCGACGTACACACCGACAACGACCGCCCAGACCTGTTCGGCCACCCGTTCGACGGCCCGATGGAGGGCCACCACGTCCCACCCGGCGCACCGCCGATGCCGGTCCACTACGACATGCACGTCTGGCTCTACCTGCAAAACCCCGACGGCGAGCTGACCACCCTGAACCCAAAAATCACCTGCTGACGGACCCTGCCCACCCCCAGACCCGCTCCCCCCTTTCCGGTACGCCCCCAGCACCCACCCGCCGTCCACCCCCGACCCCGCACCGCCGTCCGCCAACAGCCCCTCACACCCCGCCCCAGCCGCCCCCGCCAGACCAACCAGCCCCGCCAAGCCCGCCCCACAGCACCCAGCCCAGCCCAAACCACCGAGCTGGCACTGACCGCCCTATCCCGAACCCAGATAGGGCCACGAAAGCCAGCCCGACCACCCCAGCTGGACCCCACGGCCCCATCCCGAACCCAGATAGGGCCACGGAAACCAGCCCGCGCGCCTCAAGACCCGGCTGGACTTCACGGCCCTATCCCGAACCCGGACAGGGCCACGGAAACCAGCCCGACCACCCCCGGCTGGACCCCACGGCCCTAACCCGAACCCGGACAGGGCCACGGAAACCAGCCCGACCACCCCCGGCTGGACCCCACGGCCCTAACCCGAACCCGGACAGGGCCACGGAAACCAGCCCGACCACCCCCGGCTGGACCCCACGGCCCTAACCCGAACCCGGACAGGGCCACGGAAACCAGCCCGACCACCCCCGGCTGGACCCCACGGCCCTAACCCGAACCCGGACAGGGCCACGGAAGCCAGCCCGACCACCCCCGGCTGGACCCCACGGCCCTAACCCGAACCCGGACAGGGCCACGAAAGCCAGCCCGACCACCCCCGGCTGGGCCGTATCACAAGCGCGGACAGGGCCACTGGGGCCAGCCCGCGCGCTTCAAGACCCGGCTGAGCCTGGCAGTCCTATCTGGAGCCCATCAGAGCCACGGGCGTCAGCCCCAGTGCCCCCGGCTGGACCTCATGGCTGTGCCCGAGCTCGGGCAGGCGACGGAGCCAGCCGGGGTTTGGGGCGCGCTGCGGTCGTGAGTGGGCCAGGGCGTCGCGTGCGCCGAGCGGACCCGCACGACACGCGTCGTGGCCCGGAGCGGGCCGCAGCGTCGCGGGCCGGTCGGCACGGGACTCCGAGTCGTACCGAAAAGGAATCCGGAAACGGGCGGGTGGCATCGCGGCAGCGGGGATGGTCCGGGCGACGGGGCAAAGCGGGCGACATCGCGGCAACGAGGACGGCCCGGACCGCCGGAAACCGGCAGGCAGAGCCGCGGCCAGGCGACCGGCGGCGGACGACATCGCGGCAGCGAAGACGGCCCGGACCGCCGGAAACGGGCGAGCAGTCGCGCGGCGAAGGCGGCCTGCGGGCGGGCGTCTAGTCGGCGGAGTGGACGACCGGGATCGCTGTCAGGTGGCGGGTGCGGGCCGTCGGCATCGGGAAGCCCGCCGACGGCCCCTCGCGCGGGATCATGAACTCGGCCGGGCCGTGCCGGGGCTGCGGATTCCGGGCGGTCGGGCGGCTGTCCAGCGCGGCGAAGGCGCCACCTGCCGCCGCCGCGACGGCCACGGCGGCCAGCAGCGCCCACAGGCCCGGCTCACGCCGCGACCTGACCCGCCGGCCAGGCGCCGAAGGCTGAGCCGGACGCGCAACGGACGCCGTCGCCAGAGGCGAAACGGGCGGCAGGACCGAAGGCGAACCGGGCGGCACAGCTGAAGGCGGCCCGGGCGCCACGGCCGAGGATAAAACGGGCGGCATCGTCGACGATAAAACGGACGCCACGGCCGAGGGCGAAACGGGCCGCATGGCTGAAGACGAACCGGACAGCACAGTCGAGATCGAAAGGCCTGGCACAGCTGAGGGCGAACTGGGCGGCAAAGATGCGAACGAACCAGACGCTACGGCCGACGGCAAAACGGGCCGCATGCCTGAAGAAGAACCGGACCGCACAGGCGACATGGCCTCGGGCGGCACAGCCGCAGATGAACCGGCCGGCACAGCCAAAGACGAACTGGGCGGCACAGCCGCAGATGAACCGGCCGGCACAGCCAAAGACGAACTGGGCGGCACAGCCGAAGATGAACCGGGCGGCACAGCCGAGGAGGAACTGGGCGGCGGGACCGGAGGTGCGACGGACGCCACGGGGGGAGGCAGGGCCGGCGGGAGGAGCTCAGGTGGAGCGGACGGGGTGGGAGGCGGGACACCGGGGGCCGGCACGCGGGGACCGGCCGTCGGCTGGCTCGGCTCGGGCGGCGGTGTCATGGGGTCGATTATCGGCCTCATCGGGCCCGACCTGAGGCCGCCATCCCCATCAGATGGTCGAGGATGGTTTCACCCGCGACGCGCAGGCCGTCGTGCTCGTAGTCGGCCGTGACCCAGATGTGCAGGTTGCCGATCGTCGGAGCGGCGCGCAACGACAGCTCGGCCGGCACATACATGTCGTCGGCGTAGACCGCGGCGAAGATCGGCACCTGGTTCGCCGCGAGCCGGGCCGTGTCGTAGAGCGACGGCCAGTCGTCGGTGGCGGCCAGGATGTCGGCGGCTCCGGCGAACGGGCGCAGGGCGGCGATCTCCTGGAACATCCAGGGGTACATCATCTCGCCGGTGAACAGCAGCGGGTCGGCGTCCGCGGCGAACTCCGGATAGTTCTTGATCGCCCGGTCGGCGGCCCAGGAGGTGGCCGGCGCGCCCCGGCCGTAGGTGTACTCCTGGAGCGCGAAGAGCGGCACGTCGACGAAGCCGGTCACCCGCAGCACCTCGTGCCGGAACGTGTCGGACAGTTCGTCGCCGTGCCACGCCTCGTCGAGCATCCAGTGCAGCTGGGCGTAACCGGTGCTGCCGCCGAACATGGTGCCGAGCAGCCGCAGCCGGTTGACGGTGAGCCGGTCGCCGTCGGGCAGCCGCACGTCGTGCTCGGTCAGGTGGTCGGCGATCCGGCGGACCAGCGCCGCGTCGTCGGGGAAGGCCTGGTAGAACTCCGCGTTGCGGGCCGCGACCAGCGGGTACGTGATCGCGTAGACGTCGTCGGCGAGCAGGTCCAGGCCGGGCAGCCCGCCGGTGACGTAGCAGGTGCGCAGCGCCTGCGGGGCGACGCACAGGTAGTGCAGCGTGATGAAGCCGCCGTAGCTCTGGCCGAGTGTGTCCCACGGCGCCCCGCCGGTCAGTTTCGCCCGCAGGATCTCGGCGTCGGCGACGATGCTGTCGGCGCGGAAATGTTTCAGGTACGCCGCGAGCTCCGCGTCGGGCATGCCGCGCACAGTCCGCGCGGTCACCGGGGTGCTGCGGCCGGTGCCGCGCTGGTCGAGGAGCAGCACCCGATGCGTGCGCACCGCGTGCCCGATCCAGCCCTCGGCCCGCAGCGGCCGTGGCCCCTTGCCGCCCGGCCCACCCTGGAGGAACAGCAGCCAGGGCAGGTCGTCGGTGGCCCGGTCGTCGGCGACCACCTCCCGGGCGAACACCTCGATGGTCGGTCCGTCCGGCCGCCGGTGATCGAGCGGCACGGTCACGGTGTGGTCGATGAAACGCAGTCCCGGATGTGCGATCACCCGCCCACCGTATCCATCGATCACCAGTGCCGGCGACGGTAATGTCCGTGGTGCCGGTAGTGCCCGTGATAGGCGGGTCCGGCGTGGTACTGCGGATATGCGTGGTGCGGGTAACCGCCGTGGCGGCCGAGTTTGTGGTTCACCTCACGGAGCATGCCGTGCACCATCGGGTTGCTGGTGTGGTGTGCCCGGCGCTCCAGTTTCGACGCCACCATGGACAGCACCATCCGCTTGAAGAAGCCCACCGCAAGTCTCCTACCTGCCGGAACGTTGCTGACCACGGTAGCGTCGCGCCACAAATAGAAGCAGCTCAACCACTCGAACGGAGCTGGCCGATGCGGCGTTCCGGATTCGGGGCGGCCTCGGCGAGCGTCTTCGTGTACTCGTGCTGCGGGTTGAGGATGACGTCGTCGGCCGGCCCGCGCTCGACGATGGCGCCCTTGTACATCACCAGGATCTCGTCGGAGAAGTGCCGGGCGGTGGCCAGGTCGTGGGTGATGTAGAGGACGCCCAGGTCCTCCTCGCGTTGCAGGGTGGCGAGCAGGTTGAGCACGCCGAGCCGGATCGAGACGTCCAGCATCGACACCGGCTCGTCGGCGATCAGCACGCCCGGTTCCGGCGCGAGCGCCCGGGCGATCGCGACGCGCTGCCGCTGCCCGCCGGAGAGCTCGTGCGGCCGCCTTCTCGCCACGGTGTCCGCCGGCGTCAGGCGGACCCGCTCCAGCAGTGCGAGGACCCTTTTCCGTACGTCCGCCTCGCTCATCCCCGGGTGATGCAGCCGGATCGGCCGGGCCAGATGATGCCCGATCGTGTGATAGGGATTCAGGCTGGCAAACGGATCTTGAAAGACCATCTGCACGGTACGCCGATACGCCGCCAACCCGGATCCGCGCCGCGCCACCGGCACCCCGTCGAGCAGGATCTCGCCCCGCGTCGGCCGTTCCAGCTGGAGCAGCAGCTTGGCCACCGTCGACTTGCCGCTGCCGCTCTGCCCGACCAGCGCGACCGTCTTCCCGTGGTCGAGGGTGAAGCTGACGTCGTCCACCGCGCGCAGGGTGCTGCTGTGCCAGCCGTCCCGCAGCCGGTAGTCCTTGCCCAGCCCGCGCACCTCCAGCCTGGTCACGACGCCTCCTCCACGCGGACCGCGTCCAGCGCCAGCAGGTGGTCGTCCATCGCGCCGCGGACGAACGAGCCGCGGTCGCCGGTCAGGCTGGGGAAGGACGCCAGCAGTTGCTTGGTGTACTCGTGCCGCGGGTTGGTGTACAGCTCGGCGGCGTCGCCCAGCTCGACGATCTCGCCACCCCGCATCACCGCGATCCGGTCGCTGATCTCCAGCAGCAGCGGCAGGTCGTGGGTGATGAAGATGACCGCGAAGCCGAGCTCGTCGCGCAGCCGGGTGATCTCCCGGAGGATCTCCCGCTGCACCACCACGTCGAGCGCCGTGGTCGGCTCGTCCATGATCATGACCTGCGGCTCCAGGGCCATCGCCATCGCGATGATCACCCGCTGGCGCATGCCGCCGGAGAGCTCGTGCGGGTAGGAGGTGAGCCGCTTGCGGTCCACGCCGACGCGTTCGAGCAGCTCACCGCAGCGCTCCCGGCGCTCCCTGCGGCCCATCTCCGGCCGGTGCGTGGTGAAGACGTCCTCGAACTGGTCCTGGATGCTGATCACCGGGTTGAGCGAGTTCATCGCACCCTGGAAGATCATCGAGATCTTCTCCCAGCGGTTGGCCCGCAGGTCCTCGGCGTGCAGCTCGTTCCAGTCGATCTCGTAACCCTCGCGGGAATGAAAGACCGCCCGGCCGGAAGTGATCATCGCCGGCGGCTTCAGGAGACGGATTATTCCGTACGCCAGCGTGCTCTTGCCGCAGCCGCTCTCCCCGGCCAGGCCCAGCACCTCGCCCCGCTTCAACTCCAGCGAGACGTTCCTGACCGCGTGCACCACCGGGTCCACCAGGTAGTCCACGCTGAAGTTCTCGATGCTCAGGACCGTCACAGCGTGGCCTCCTTCGCCTTGTGCAGCTGCTCGCGCGACATCCGCCAGTTCTTGCGGGCGGACCGGGTCTGGTTGCGCAGCTTCGGATTGATGATCTCGTCGATCGAGAAGTTGATCAGTGAGAGCGCGGCGCCGAACAGGGCCAGCATCAGGCCCGGCGGCACGAACCACCACCAGGCGCCGAGGCGCAGGGCCAGGCCGTTCTGCGCGTAGTAGAGCATGGTGCCCCAGGTGAACGAGCCGCTCGCGCCGAGACCGAGATAGGACAGGCCGGCCTCGCCGAGGATCGCGAAGATGACCGCGAACACCACCTGGGAGGCGAGCAGCGGGATCAGGTTGGGCAGGATCTCCACGGTCAGGATCCGCCAGCGCTTCTCCCCGGCGACCTGGGAGGCGAGCACGTAGTCGCGGTTGCGCAGGCTGAGTGTGTAACCGCGGAGCACCCGGGCGGAGCCTGCCCAACTGGTGATCGCCAGAACGATGGAGACCAGCCAGATGCTCTTGTCCGGGACGTAACTGGAGATCACGATCACCAGCGGCAGGCCGGGTATCACCAGCGCGACGTTGGTGAACAGGGAGAACGCCTCGTCGATCCAGCCGCCGGCGTAGGTGCCGACGACGCCGAAGAACGCGGAGAGCAGCAGGGTGAGCACGCCGACGACGAGGCCGACGGTGAGCGAGCCGCGGGTGCCGTGGGCGAGCTGGGCCAGGACGTCCTGGCCGGTCTGCGTGGTGCCGAGCCAGTGTTCCGCGCTCGGCGGGGTGAGCCCGATGTCGTTCACCAGCGACGGGTCCTGGCAGAACAGCGGGCCCAGCACGCCGAAGAGCACTATGGCGCCGCCGATGATCAGTCCGGCCAGCAGTTTGTGGTTGTTGAGGCGGATCTTGCGTACGCCAAGCGCTTTTGCATTGATGCTTGTCTCGGCCAACTCGGTGGTCATGGTCATGGCTGGCCTCCCTCAGGCCCGGGCGCGGGTGCGCGGGTCGATGACCGAGTACAGGAGGTCCACCAGCAGGTTCGCGCCGAGCACGGACAGCGTGATGACCAGGAAGATGCCCTGCATGAGGGCGTAATCGTTGCCGCCGACCGCTTGCAGCAGCGCGGAGCCGATGCCGGGGTAGGAGAAGACCGTCTCGGTGACGATCGAGCCGGCCACCACGAAGCCGAGCGAGATGGCGAAGCCGGAGACCGACGGCAGGATCGCGTTGCGAGCCGCGTACCGTCGCATGATCCGGCCCGGGCGCAGGCCCTTCGCCTCCGCGGTGACCATGTAGTCCTCGGCGAGCGTGGAGACCATCATGTTGCGCATGCCGAGCATCCAGCCGCCGACGCTGGACAGCACGATGGTGAGCGCCGGCAGCGCGCCGTAATAGAGGACCGAGCCGAGGAAGTCGAGGTTCCAGCCCGGCTCGACGGTGTAGACGTCGTAACCGCCGTTGAGCGGGAAGAGCGGCCAGACGCTGCCGAACAGGAACAGCAGGATCAACGCCAGCCAGAAGTACGGCACGGACTGGAACATCGTGGTGACCGGGATGAGGTTGTCGAGCCAGGAGCCTCGTTTCCAGCCGGCGACGGTGCCGAGACCGACGCCGGCCAGAAACGAGATCACCGTGGCCAGACCGATGAGGCCGATCGTCCATGGCAGGGTCTGCTCGATGATCGAGGTGACCGGAGCGGGGAAGAACGTCACCGAGACGCCCAGATCCCCGTGTGCCAGGTTCCGCAGATACTCCAGGTACTGGCTCCACAGCGGCTCGCCGCTGCTGGTACCCAGCAGGGCCTCGGTGGAGGCGCGCATCTCCGGGGTGACCGGCCCGCGCTGACCCAGCTTCGAGAGCAGGATGTCAACCGGGTCGCCGGGCATCAGGCGCGGGACGAAGAAGTTCACCGTCAGCGCCGCCCAGAGGGCGACCAGGTAGAACCCCAACTTGCGAAGCAGGTAGCGCACGGTCGGACAGTCCTTACTTCGCGGGCTGCAGGTTGCTCAGCACAACGCCGTTGTCCCAGCTCTTCCAGGACGCGGGCAGGGCGTACTTGTTCTCGTTGGAGGGCCAGCCGACCGCGTTGGCCGTGCTGAACTCGGTCAGCATCGAGTTGACGTAGATCGGGATGTACGGCAGGTCCCGGACGATCTCCTGCTGGACGATGGCGTACTGGGCCTTCTGCGCGGCCTCGTCGTTGGTCGCGGTCGCGGCGGCCACCGCGGCGTCCACCTTGGGGTTCTTGTACCGCGCGTAGTTGCCGCTGTTCTGCGCCGCCTCGCCGACCTTGGCCGTGGTGACGGTGGTGTACTTCAGGTAGGTGAAGTACGGGTTGGTCGACGCGCCCAGCCCGATCGAGTCGAGCGACAGCTGGAACTTGCCCTGCACCTGGTTGTTGTTCCACTCGTTCCAGGACAGCTGGGTCGGCTTGATCTCGATGCCGGCCTCCTTGAGCTCCTGCTTCATGGCGTCGTTCAGCGAGATGTAGTCGCTCCAGCCGGTCACCGTCTGGATGGTCATCGACAGCTTCTCGCCGCCCTTGGCCCGGATGCCGTCACTGCCCTTGACCCATCCGGCCGCGTCCAGGATCTGGTTGGCCTTGGCGACGTCCGGGGCGCCCGGGGTGGTGGCGCTCGCCGGGTCGGCGATCCACTTCTTGTCCCGCTCAGGCAGCAGCAGGGTCGGTGACGCGGTCTCCGCGAAGCCGCCGCCGGCCAGCTTGTTCAGCTGGTCCCGGTTGAGCGCGTAGTAGATCGCCTGGCGCACGGCGGGGTCGGTCTGCGGACCCTTGCAGCCCAGCTCGGCGCCGGCGCAGGTGAAGACCGACGTGGTCATCGCCGGCGTGTTCACGTAGGTCAGGTTCTTCTGGTTCTTGAGCAGCTGCTCCAGGCCGGGCAGGAAGGCGCTCATCCAGTCGACCTGGCCGGCGGTCAGCGCGGCGGTCGCGGCGTCGGCGGTGGCCAGCGCGACGTAGCGGACGTTCTGGATCTGCGGCTTGCCCTGCTGCCAGTAGTTCGGGTTCTTCTCCATCACATAGCTCTGCGCGGAGAAGGTCTTCAGCTTGTACGGCCCGGTGCCGACCGGGCTCGGGTTGATCGACTTCGCCGGGTCGTCGATCTTGCTCCAGACGTGCTCGGCGACGATCGGGGTGTTGGCGATGACCGCCGCCTCCGCGGTGAACGACGGCACCTCGAAGGTCAGCACCGCGGTCTTGTCGTCCTTGGCCACCGAGGAGACGAGCTTCAGGCCGCTCGCGTTGATCGCCGGCGTGCGCTTGATCAGGTCGAACGTGAACGCCACGTCCTTGGCGGTGAACGGCTGCCCGTCCGACCACTTCACCCCGTCGCGGGTGGTGATGGTCAGCACCTTGCCGTCCTTGTCCCAGGAGAAGGCGGTGCCCAGCATCGGCGTGGGCTCGGACTCCTTGGCGAAGTTGAACCAGTAGAGGGTCTCGTAGATCAGCCCCTGCGTGGGCTGGAGCAGGGTCGGGCTGAACGGGTTCCAGTTCTCGACGATGGTGCCCGTCGCCCCGTTGAAGATGGTTATCGAGCTGTTCCCGGCGTTGCCTCTGGTGGTGCCGCCGTCGCTTTTGCCACCGGAGCAACCGGCGACGGCCAGGGTCAACGCGGCAGCCGCAGCCACCGCGACCTTCAGCTTGAACATATGTAGATACCTCGATCTTCAACGCCGCCGTCGCCGGCGGCGGGTTACCGGCCCGGGGTCACCCGCGCATGCCCAGCCCAGCGCGGGACTCACCTTTGACGGGGACATTATTAAGTGGCTTAAGTTTGCAATGTCAAGAGGAGATGTCAGGTCGTCGCTCGGTGCGTCATTTGACGGCACCACTGACTGCGGACGCCGGAACTATCCGGCCGGGCCACCCCGGTCTTGACCACTTTGTTAAGCTCATTTAGATTTCGTACGCCGGGAGCGCTTCCATCGGCGCGCCGGTCCTCGCCCGAGTTGCCCGGAGACGCGGCCCTCGCACAAGTCCGGGAGGGACGACCGGTCTCCGCTTGAACTGATCGTCCTCGATGTTCGTACCACCGGGCATCGAACCTCGGGGGACCGGAAGAGGAACAACCTGATGAGCGACCGCCCACGCATCGATCTGGACATCCTGCGCACGATCACCGACTGCCTCCGGCGGGCCAACGAGACGGCCCGCCGGGTCGCCGGGCCGCCCCTGCCCCGGCCCTCCTTCACCGGCGGCGAACCGGCCACGCCGCTGGCCCGCCGCATCCGGCGGCCACGATGACCCTCTACTTCGACCTGCCGCGCACCACCCCGATCACCGCGGATCCGTCACCGTGGCGGGATCGCCGGCCCTCGCCGCGCCTGGTGCAGGCGACCGTCGGCAGCGGTTTCCTGGCCGCGCTGCTGCTCGCGGCCGGGGTGTGGTCGGCCGTGGTCGGCGACGCCGGGGCGGCGCTGGCCTGCGGTGCCGCCGTGCTCATCCTCGGGCACCTGTGCGGCCTGCTGCTCAACCTCTGGGTCCGCCCGCACAACACCGGCGACCGGGTGTGGATCAGCCGGATCGACGACGGGACGCCGGGGCTGACGTTCGGGTACTCCCGGCGGCTCTACTACTGGTACGCGAGCTTCCTGACCCTGCTCACCGTTACTCAGGCGACCCTGGCGCTCCGCAGCCCGGCGCTGGCCGTGGGAGCGCTCCTCACCGCCGCGCCACTCTATGTCCTGCTGCGCCACGCCCCCGGGCGGCTGGCGCTCACGCCGGACGGGGTCTACCACCACGGCGTCTGGACCCAGCAGTTCGTCCCGTGGCAGGCCGTCCGCGAGATCCTGCCGGGCGAGCAGGCCCGCGTCCCGGTGATCGCGCTCCCAGCGACCCCGTCACCGGACGCCCGGGTCCGCCGCTCGCTGTTCCGCGCCCCGGATGACGTGGCGATCCAGGTCCCGTGGCTGGCCGCCGAACCGAGCCTCGTCCTCCAGACGCTCCGCTGGTACCACGCCAACCCGGCCCACCGCTTCGAACTCTCTTTCCAGATCGCCGCCGACCGAGTCCACCAGCGCACCTGGCACCACCACTAACCCCCCCCCCAACCCAGGCTGGCGCCCACCGCCCTATCCCAGCCCCGGATAGGTCCACCAGCCCCAGCCGAGCCCGTCGGGCTGGCGGTCATGGCCCTATCTCGGGCCCGGATAGGGCCACCAGGACCAGCCCGAAACAGCCGCGCCGCGCGTCACGGTCCCGAACCCGACCACCAACCCCAGCCGGGAACTGTCGAGCTGGCGCTCACCGCCCTATCCCGGGCCCGGATAGGGCCACCAGGACCAGCCCGAAACAGCCGCGCCGCGCGTCACGGTCCCGAACCCGACCACCAACCCCAGCCGGGAACTGTCGAGCTGGCGCTCACCGCCCTATCCCGGGCCCGGATAGGGCCACCAGGACCAGCCCGAAACAGCCGCGCCGCGCGTCACGGTCCCGAACCCGACCACCAACCCCAGCCGGGAACTGTCGAGCTGGCGCTCACCGCCCCATCCCGGGCCCGGATAGGGCCACCAGGACCAGCCCGAAACAGCCGCGCCGCGCGTCACGGTCCCGAACCCGACCACCAACCCCAGCCGGGAACTGTCGAGCTGGCGCTCACCGCCCCATCCCGGGCCCGGATAGGGCCACCAGGACCAGCCCGAAACAGCTGCGCCGCGCGTTATGGTCCCGAACCCGACCACCAACCCCAAGCCGGGAACTGTCGAGCTGGCGCTCAGCGCCCTATCCCAGACCCGGATAGGGCCACTAGCCCCAGCCGGGTCTGTCGGGCTGGCGGTCATGGCCCTATCTCGGGCCCGGATAGGGCCACCAGGGCCAGCCCGAAACTGCCGCGCTGCGCGTACCCGACCGTCAGGGCCAGCCTGGAACTGTCGGGCTGGCGTTCATGGCCCTAACTCGGGACGGGATAGGGCCGTGAGGGCCAGCCGGGAGTACTGCCACGCTCGGCTGGTGGACGACGAGAGGTGCGGGCTGCCGGTGACAGGGCGGCGGGCCGCGGATTCGGAACGGGTGAGGAAAAGGGGTGTCAGGGCTGGGCGGGGGCTGGGCGGCGGCCTACCGAAAACAGGTCCAGGAACAGGGCTGCCAGGGCGACCAGGCCGAGGAGGGCGAGGCCGAGCGCGTACGACTGGAAGTGCCCGTAGATCGCGCCCATCACCAGCGGCGGGACGAAACCGCCGAGACCGCCGGCCGCGCCGACCACCCCGGTCACCGAGCCGACCTGGCTGGCCGGGGCGAGTTGGGCGACCAGGGCGAACGTCGCACCACTACCGGCGCCGAGCGCGGCTGCCATGGCCAGGAAGGCGACCGTGCCGGCCGGAACGAGACCCGGGGTGAACGCCTGGGCGACCGCGCCGAGGACCACGATGCCCAGCGCCACGGCGAGCACCCGGCTGGCGGCGAACCGGTCGGCCAGCCAGCCGCCGACCGGCCGCATCACGACGGCGAGCAGCACGAACCCGGCCATCCGGTTCGCCGCGTCGGCCGGGGTGAGGGTGTAGGCGGTCTTCAGGTACGCCGGGAGGTAGACCGAGAAGGCGACGTAACCGCCGAAGGCGACCGCGTACAGCGCCGAGGCCTGCCAGGTGACCCGCAGCCGCAGCGCCGCACCGAGCCGCTGAGCCAGCGGGGCCGACGGGACGACCCGGCCCGGTGCGTCACGCAGCAGCAGCCAGGCGACCGCGGCGTAGGCGACCAGCACGATCGCGGTCAGGATGAACGGGGTGGCGGTGGTGCCCGCGGTGACGAGCCGGACCGTGGTGAGCGCGCTGATCGCGGTGCCGCCCATGCCGGCGCCGAAGATGCCGACCGCGAGACCGCGGCGCTCCGGCGGGAACCAGGCGTTCACGAACGGGACGCCGACCGCGAACGCGGTCCCGCCGATGCCCAGGAAGAACCCGCCGACCAGCAGCGCCGCGAGCGAGTTGTGGCCGGCGAGGCCGAGAAAGAGCACCGGCACCACGGTGGCGAGCGAGACCAGCGGGAACATGATCCGGCCGCCGAACCGGTCGGTGAGCGCCCCGACCGGGATCCGGCCCAGCGAACCGACTACGACCGGCACCGCCACCAGCAGCGCCTGCTGGAACGAGCTCAGTCCGAGCGCCGCCTGGAACTTCGCGGCGAGCGGGCTGATCAACGCCCACGCCCAGAAGTTCACGGCGAACCCGATCGTCGCCAGCGCCAGCATCAGTCCCCGCCGCGCGGTCCGCGGTGCCGTCTCGCCGGCGACGCCTGCCGCCCGGTCCACGGTTGTGCTCATGGTCCACCTCAACTGTCCGTGCTTCGCCCGGCCACCGGCTCGGGCCCTGCAGGATCAGCCTTCCGGCACCTGACCGGCGCAAACAGGGACCTTGGACCCGTGTTGCCGGGACCGTCCCGACACCGCCGGGGCGGCGAAAACCGGCCGAACGGCCCGGCGCCACGCGGCGAAAACCGACCGAACCGCCCGGCACCCCACGCCGAAAACCAGCCGCACCACCCAGCGCCCCACACCGAAAACCAGCCGCACCACCCAGCGCCCCACACCGAAAACCAGCCGCACCACCCAGCGCCCCACACCGAAAACCAGCCGCACCACCCAGCGCCCCACACCGAAAACCGGCCGCACCACCCAGCACTCCACGCCGAAAACCGGCCGCACCGCGCCGCACGCCGGAAACCGGCCGAGCGGCACGGCGCCGCGCGGCGATCACTTCGCCCCGGCCCGCGGGGGCTCGTGCAGCCGGGTCACGAGCGGTGCGGGTCAGGCGTGCCGGAGAAGGGCGACCAGGAAGTCGGACTCGGGGGTGAGGGGCCGAAGGTCCCACGTGCTCAGCAGAAGGCCCGGGACCAGCCCGGCCACGGCGGCGTCGGCGAGGAACTCGTCGAAGGGATAACCCCGCCCGGCGCCGAAGCCGATCGCCGCCCGGCCGCTGGGCGCCAGGTGCCGGGCGAAGCGCCGCAGGATCTCCACCCGGCTGTCCGGCGCCGCGAAGGTCATCACGTTGCCGGCGCAGACGATCGCGTCGAACGGCGGCCCGGGCAGCGACAGCTCGGCGAGGTCACCGACCAGCCAATCGGGGCCGGGATGGTCGGCGACGGCGGCCGCGATCAGCTCCGGGTCCAGGTCGACGCCGGTCACCTGGTGCCCGAGGGTCGCCAGGTGGCCGCCGACCCGGCCGGGACCGCAGCCCGCGTCCAGGATCCGCGCCCCGCGGGGCACCATGGTGTCCACCAGGCGCGCCTCCCCGACCAGGTCGCGCCCCTCGGCGGCCATGGCCCGGAACCGGTTGATGTACCACTGCGAATGCCCCGGGTCCTCGGCGAGCTTCCGCAGCCACCCGTTGTGTACCGTCACTGCGCCTCTGCGACTTCCTCTATCCAGCCCATCGCGGCGATCGCGGTGGGAAAACCACACGTGGTGATCGCGCCCAGCGCCACCGCGCGCACCTCGTCCAGCGTGGCGCCGTGCCGCAGCGCCTTACGCACGTTCGACCGGACGGCGCCCTCGGACTGCGCGCCGATCGCCATCGCCAGGCGGAGCAGCCGATCGGTGCGCGGATCGAACGGGCTCCGCTCGCGCACCGCCTGCGCGAGCGCGCCCTGTGCCTCGGCCACCTCCGGGAAGCGACCGAGAAACTGCTGGTAGACCTCGGGCAGATACGCGTCGTCCATGCCCTCACGGTACGGCGCGGCGAGCGGCCGCGAAGCTGACCTCCGCGGTCTCCGCCGTCTCGGCGGTGCGGCCCGGCGCGCTCGTGTAATCCCAGTACAGATTCGTGTGCGCGACCACCAGCTCGGGACTCGGCGCGCCCCACGCGCTCAGGTCCCCGGTGGTGTGCGCGTCGCGGACCAGCGTCACGTCATAGCCCCGGGTGAAGGCGCCGTGGATCGTCGAGCGGATGCAGGCGTCGGACGACGCGCCGGTCACCACGAGGCGGCCGACCCGTCGCTCGGCGAGACGCTCCTCGAGGTTGGTGGCCTCGAAGGCGTCCCCGTATTTCTTGTGCACCACCGGCTCACCGTCGGCCCGGGGCAACTCCGTCACGAACTCCCACTGAGGGCTGTGCAAGGGCAGATGCTCCTCGTCGGAGTGCTGCACCCACAGCACCGGCACCTGCTCGAAGCGGGCCCGCTCCACCAGGGCGGCGATGTTGCCGATCACGGCGTCGCGGTTGAACGCCTCCTGCATCACACCCGTCTGCACGTCGATGACCAGCAGCGCGGTGCCCGGCCGGTCGGACAGAGTGGTCATGGCAAACCCTCCCGTGGAAGAAGTCGACCTCACCCTAGGACCACCCCCCGACATTTCCGGTGGCTACCGGCCGCTCCGGTCGTACCGTAAAGCGGTGTCCCGGACCACAGCGGGCGCCGGCGGTCCGGCGGGCACCGGCCCGCGACGGGCCCGATAGACGACATACGGTCGCCAGAGGTAGGCGAGCGGCGCCGACCAGACGTGCACGAGCCGGGTGAACGGCCACAGCGCCAGGAACAGGAAGCCGCCGATCGCGTGCAGCTGGTAGACCAGCGGCGCGCCGGTCATCAGCTCGGTGTGCGGCTGGAACCAGAAGATGCCGCGGGACCAGACCGCGATCGTCTCCCGGTAGTCGTAGCCGGGGCCGAGCAGGTTCTCGCCCACGGTCGCGGTCATCCCGAGCACGACCATGGCGGCCAGGAAGGCGTAGAGGACCTTGTCCATCCCGGTGGTGACCCGGCGGATCCGGCCGCTGACCAACCGCCGCGCGATCAGCAGGACGAGTCCGGCCACCATGACGATCCCGGTGACCGTGCCGCCCCAGACCGCGACCTGGTGGTAAAGATGCTCGGGGATGCCCAGCGTCTCGGTGAGCGACGCCGGGACGAGCAGGCCCATCGCGTGCCCGCCGATCACCCCGAACGCACCGAGGTGGAACAGCGGCGACCCGAGCCGCAGCAGCCGGCTCTCCAGCAGCTGACTGGTGTGCGTGGTCCAGCCGAACTGATCGTGACGCCACCGCCAGACGTGCCCGGCGATGAAGACGGCCAGGCAGGCATACGGCACCACGATCCAGATCACGGTGTTCATCGCGCCACCTCCGCGGCGTTGCGAGTGGCATAGGGGGCGAGGTCCGGCCCGCGGCCCACCGCGTCGAGACCGACGGCCTCGACCGGCGGACCGTCGAAGGCGAGGGCCGCCAGGTCGGCACGGTCCGCTTCGGAGAGTTGCGGCAGGACGGCACACACGGCTTCCAGGACTTTCGCGTACGGCGTAAGCGTCTCCCCCAGCGCCGCGCGCAGCAGCTCCAGCCCGTGCCGATGCTGCCGCAGCGGCGCCTCCCCGTCCCCCGGCCCCACGGTCGCGGCGAACTCGAGCACCACCGGCAGCAGGTCCGGCAGCTCCCCGCCGGCGAGTCGCAGCCCGTGCGCGCGGTAGCGCTGCTTGAGCATGAGCAGCGCCATCCCCCGCTTCCGGGTGTCGCCGTGCAGGTAGTAGGTGAGATAGAGCCCGGACTTGCGCCGCAGGTCGAAGGTCTGCACGTAGTGCCGCTGCGCCTCGATCGGCGTCTCGGACAGGTACCAGTCGAGGAACTCGGTGAGCAACGCCCGCGCCTGTGCGTCCTCGATTGCACCGGTGAGGTCCCGCAGCTCCGGACCGGCCGCCAGCAGCTCGTCGTCGGGATAGGTGAGCAGCAGCGACGCCAGCTGGAAGATCCGGGCGCGGTCCGGGGCGCTCATGACCGTCCCCGCAGCGGGTTGATGCTCAGGCCGCGGCGGCCGTCGCCGCGGGAGAAGATCCCGGGCCGCTCCCCGGTCAGGTGGAACGCCTCGACGGTCTGCTCGCCGCCCGTGCCCGGCCCGCCGGAGCAGTCCAGCGAGCAGTCGTTGTGCCGGGTGGCCTGCGCCTCCAGCGCGGCCGCGTCCCTGGTGTGCGCGACCGGGATGACGTACCGCTCGTCGTACTTGGCGATGGCCAGCAGCCGGTACATCGCCTCGACCTGCTCCCCGGTCATCCCGATCCCGTCGAGCAGCTCCCCGGCCACCGTCCCGTCCAGGGTCCGGGCCCGCATGTAGGACCGCATCGCGGCCAGTTTCATCAGCACCCCGCCGACCACCTCGGCGTCCCCGGCGCTGAACAGCTCGGCCAGGTACTCCACCGGGATCCGCAGGTCACCGATGGTGTGGAAGATGTCGTCCGCGTCGGTGTCGTCGCGCCCGGCCGCCCCGGCCGCGTCCAGCACCGGCGACAGCGGCGGCACGTACCAGACCATCGGCAGCGTGCGGTACTCCGGGTGCAGCGGCAGCGCGATCCGGTATTCGCCGATCAGCTTCCAGACCGGCGAGTTCGCGGCCGCCTCGATCCAGTCCTCCGGCATCCCGGCGTCCCGGGCCGCCCGCTGCACCTCGGGGTCGGTGGGGTCGAGGAAGACGGCCCGCTGCGCGTCGAGCAGGTCCGCGTCGTTCTCGACGCCGGCCGCGGCGAGCACGGCGTCCTCGTCGTACCAGAGCAGGCCGAGGTAGCGCAGCCGGCCGACGCAGGTCTCCGAGCAGATCGTCGGCTGGCCGGCCTCGATGCGCGGGAAGCAGAACGTGCACTTCTCCGCCTTGCCGGTGGCGTGGTTGACATAGACCTTCTTGTACGGGCAGGCCGACACGCACATCCGCCAGCCGCGGCACCGGTCCTGGTCGACCAGGACGATGCCGTCCTCCTCGCGCTTGTACATCGCGCCGGACGGGCAGGCCGAGACGCAGGCCGGGTTGAGGCAGTGCTCGCAGATCCGGGGCAGGTGGAACATGAAGGTCTTCTCGAACTCGAACTTCACCTTGTCGGCGAGGTGGCGCAGGTTCGGGTCCTCCCGTGCGGTGTCCCCGCCGAGCGAGTCCTCCCAGTTGGCGCCCCAGGTGATCGCCATCGGCTCGCCGGTCAACCGTGAGTGCGGCCGTTTCACCGGAGTGTCTTCCCGGGATGGCGCGTCGACCAGGATGTCCTTGTCGAAGGTCGCCGGCTCGTAGTAGTCGTCGATCGCCGGCAGGTCGGGATTGGCGAACAGCTTTCCCAGCCGGGCGAGCCGGCCGCCGCCGCGCAGGGTGAGCCGGCCGGAGCGGTCCAGTTTCCAGCCGCCCTTCCAGCGCTCCTGGTCCTCGTAGTGCTTCGGGTACCCGATGCCGGGCTTGGTCTCGACGTTGTTGAACCAGACGTACTCGGTGCCCTCCCGGTTGGTCCAGGTCTGCTTGCAGGTGACCGAGCAGGTGTGGCAGCCGATGCACTTGTCGAGGTTCATCACCATCGCCAGCTGCGCGCGGATCCGCATCAGTACTCAACCTCCTGCGTACGGCGGCGGATCACGGTGATCTCGTCGCGCTGGCTGCCGATCGGGCCGTAGTAGTTGAAGGCGTAGGTGAGCTGGGCGTGCCCACCGGCCAGATGGGTCGGTTTGATCAGCAGCCGGGTCATCGAGTTGTGGTAGCCGCCGCGCTTGCCGGACTTCTCCGCCTTGGGGACGTTCACCGTGCGCTCCGGCGAGTGGTACTGGAAGACGGTGCCCTCGGGCATCCGGTGCGAGACCACGGCGCGGGCGACCACGACGCCGTTGCGGTTGTGCGCCTCGATCCAGTCGTTGTCCCTGACCCCGATCTTCTGCGCGTCCGGGACGCTCATCCAGATCACCGGGCCGCCCCGGGAGAGCGCGAGCATCAGCTCGTTGTCGTGGTACATCGAGTGGATCGACCACTTGGCGTGCGGCGTCAGGAACCGCACGGTCACCCCGCCGTCGACCGCGTCGCCCGGCCTGCCGAAGTGCCGGGCCATGTTCAGCGGCGGCCGGAACCCGGGCAGCTGCTCACCCAGCTCGGCGACCCAGTCGTGCTCGACGAAGAAGTGCTGCCGGCCGGTGAGGGTGTGCCACGGCTTGAGCCGCTCCACGTTGATCGTGAACGGGGAGTAGCGGCGGCCGCCCTTCTCCGAGCCGGACCACTCCGGGCTGGTGAAGACCGGCTGCGGTGCCTGCTGCGTGTCCGCGTAGGTGATCCGGTCGTTCTCGTGGCCCTCGATGTAGTCGGTGAACTTCTGACCGGTGCGCTTCTCCAGCTCGGCGAAGCCGGCGTGCGCGAGCCGGCCGTTGGTGGTGCCGGAGAGGGTCAGGATCGCGTCGCACATCCGGTCGGCGGTGGCCAGCGACGGGCGGCCGTCGATCGTGCCGTTCTGATGCTTCAGATACTCGATCTCCGGGTTCACGTCGACGGTGATCGCCTTGGTGGTGGTGCCGAGCCTGTCCAGTAGCGGCCCGACCGTGCGCATCTTCTTGCCGAGCTGTGTGTAGTCCCGCTCGATGGTGATCAGTTTCGGCATCGTCCGGCCGGGCACCGGGTCGCACTCGCCGAACTTCCAGTCCCGGACCCGTCCGCTCGGCATCGCCAGCTCGTCCGGGGTGTCGTGCTGCAGCGGCACGGCGAGCACGTCGGTACGCACACCCAGGTGCGTCCCGGCCAGCTCGCTCACCTTGTCGGCCAGGGCCAGGAACGTGTCGTAGTCGGTGTGCGCCTCGCCGGCCGGCGCCACGGCCGGGCTGAACGAGTGCACGAACGGGTGCATGTCGGTGGTGGAGATGTCGTGCTTCTCGTACCAGGTGGCGGCGGGCAGGACCAGGTCGGCGTGCAGGCCGGTGTTGGTCATCCGGAAGTCGATCGCGGTGAGCAGGTCGAGCTTGCCGACCGGCGCCTCGTCGCGCCAGACGACGTCGCGGGGACGATCGCCGGGGCCGCACTCGGTGGCGGAGGCCGAGCCCTCGACGCCGAGCAGGTGGCGCATGAAGTACTCGTTGCCCTTGCCGGAGGAGCCGAGCAGGTTGGCCCGCCACAGGGTCAGGCAGCGCGGGAAGTTGACCGGGTCGTCGGGGTCCTCGGCGACCGGCCGCAGATTGCCGGATCTCAGCTGACCGACCACGAACTCTTCGATCGGCCGCCCCGCAGCCACAGCCTCGTCCGCGAGGTCGAGCGGGTTGCGGTTGAAGAACGGGTGCCCCGGGCTCCACCCCATCCGCTGCGCGGCGGCGACCGTGTCCGCGAACGCCATCCCCTTGAACCGGCCGGTGCCCAGCGGCGAGGACAGCTCGTCGGCCGGCACCCGCTCGTAGCGCCACTGGTCGGTGTGCAGGTACCAGAACGGGGTGGAGGCCTGGTGCCGCGTCGGGCGCTGCCAGTCGAAGGCGAACGACATGTGCTGCTGGCCGGTGACCGGGCGGGCCTTCTCCTGCCCGACGTAGTGCGCCCAGCCGCCGCCGTTCACCCCCTGGCAGCCGGTGAGGGTGACCAGCGAGATGAAAGCGCGGTAGGTCATGTCGGAGTGGAACCACTGGTTCGCCCCGGCGCCCAGGACGATCATCGACCGGCCGTGGCTGCGCTCGGCGTTGCGGGCGAACTCGCGGGCGATCCGGGTGGCCAGTGCGGCCGGGACGCCGGTGATCCGCTCCTGCCAGGCCGGGGTGTTCAGGTCGTCCTCGCCGCCGACGTTGTATTGGGCCAGGACCAGGTCGTACACCGTGGTGACCAGGTGCTCGCCGACACGGCGGACCGGCACGCGGCGGGTGACGGTGGCGCCGCCCTCGGTGTCGCCGATGTCGAAGCGGGCGAGCTCGATCTCCGCCGTCTCGTCGCCGGCGATGCCCAGGGCGGGGACGACATCGCCCAGATCGAGGTTCCAGCGGCCCGGTTCGGCGTACCGGAAACCGAGCGAACCGTTGGGGACGACGACCTCGCCGGTCCCGGCATCGATGAGCACGGTCTTGTGAGATCCGTCAGGATCGCCGAGGTCAGCGGCGGTGAGGAAGCGGTCCGCCTTGCCGTCGGCGATCGTCACCAGGAACGGCAGGTCGGTGAACGTGCGGACGTAGTCCTGGAAGTAGGGCACCTGGCGCTCGACGAAGAACTCCTTGAGGACCACGTGGCCCATCGCCATCGCGAGGGCGCCGTCGGTGCCGGGGTGCGGCGCCAGCCAGTCGTCGGCGAACTTCACGTTGTCCGCGTAGTCCGGGCTGACCGCGACGACCTTGGTCCCCTTGTAGCGGGCCTCGGCGAGGAAGTGCGCGTCCGGGGTGCGGGTGACCGGGATGTTGGAGCCCCACATCATCAGGTACGTCGCGTTCCACCAGTCGCCGGCCTCGGGCACGTCGGTCTGGTCGCCCCAGATCTGCGGGGAGGCGATCGGGAGGTCCGCATACCAGTCGTAGAAGCTGAGCAGCGTGCCGCCGAGCAGCGCGTGGTACCGCGTGCCGGCCGCGAAGGAGGCCATCGACATGGCCGGGATCGGCGAGAAGCCGACCACCCGGTCCGGTCCGTAGGTCTTCGTGGTGTACACGTGCGCCGCGGCCACGATCTCGATCGCCTCGTCCCAGGACGCGCGGACGAAACCGCCGCGGCCGCGCTGCGACTTGTAGGCGCGGGCCTTGAGCGGGGTCTCCACGATCTCGGCCCAGGCCAGCACCGGGTCGCCGAGCCGGGCGCGGGCCTCGCGGAACATCTCGGCGAGGGTGCCGCGCAGGTACGGGTGGCGGACGCGGGAGGGCGAGTACTCGTACCAGGAGAAGGAGGCGCCGCGGGGGCAGCCGCGGGGCTCGTAGTCGGGGGCGTCCGGGCCGGCGGCCGGGTAGTCGGTCGCCTGGTGCTCCCAGGTGATCAGGCCGTCGCGGACGAACACGTTCCACGAGCAGGAGCCGGTGCAGTTCACCCCGTGGGTGGAGCGGACGACCTTGTCGTACTTCCAGCGGTCGCGGTAGAACGCCTCCCCGTCGTTGTCACTGACCTGGTGCAGGGTGCGGCCGTGGTCGGCAACCGTCTCCCGGGTGAGGAAGCGGCGCGCGGCCAGCAAGGGCGCAGCGGGTTCGGGTGACACGTCGGCACTCCCAGGTCGGTGAACGGTGGCTCGCCTCCCAGAGTTGTCGATCACGCGTCCCGGGCTGAAGGGCCGCGGTCCCGCGCGGGTCGGGACCAAAGTCCCCTTCTGGTGTTCACTGGGGTCATGCGAGAGTCGCGAGCGGGACTGGCCGATGTCGCCCGGCAAGCCGGCGTCTCCCCGGCCACCGCGTCCCGGGTGCTGACCGGCTCCGGTCCGGCCTCGGCCACCAGCCGCGCGGCCGTGCTGGCCGCCGCCGAGCGGCTCGGCTACCGGCCGCACCCGGTGGCACGGCAACTGGCCAGCGGCTCCGGGACCCGGGTCGTCTTCGCGGTCCGCGACGAGCGCGCGGACATCCTGCGGGACCCGTTCGTCACGCGAGCCACGACCGCCATCGCGACCGCCCTCTGTCCGGACGGTCTGGGCGTCTCGGTACGCCACCTGGGCCTGGAGTGCGCCGCCGACCTGGACGAGCTGGCCACCGACCGGGGCCTGGCCGCGCTGGTCCTGGCCGGGCACGACCGCGCGCTGCTCGACGCCCTGCCGCCGCGCCTGCGCGGCCGGACGGCCGTGATCGGGGCGGGCGGGACCGACGTCGACAGCGCCGCGGGCGTCGGGGCGCTGCTCTCCCATCTGTATGTCATCGGCCGCCGCCGGATAGCGTTGATCTCCGGCCCGGCGTGGCTGGCGGCGTCGGCGGCGCCGGTCGCGGCCTACCGGGAGCTGACCCGGTCGGCGGGACTGCCGGCCCGGGTGGTGCGGGGCGACTTCACCAGCGACCGCGGGCGCGCCGCGGCACGGGCGATCCTGCGCCGCTGGCCGGACACCGACGCGATCGCCACGGTCAGCGACGCCACCGCGCTCGGCGCCCTCCAGGCGCTCGCCGCGCTCGGCATCCAGGTGCCCGACGACGTCGCCGTGACCGGTTTCGACGATGTCCCGCTCGCGGGCGCCGTGCATCCGGCGCTCTCCACCGCCACCCACCCGGTCGAGGAGATCGCCGCCGCGGCCGCCCGGAGAGCACTCGGGGAGGTGGTGCCCACGACGCTGTTCCCCAGCTCCCCGGTCTTGCGGGCCACGGCCTGACCGAGGCTTGCGGTGAAAGCGCTTCCACGGCTTAGCGTGCGGGCATGCCGGAGATTCGCCCCTACCGCCCGGCCGACCTGGCCGCGGTCTACGACATCTGTGTCCGCACCGCCGACGCCGGCGAGGACGCTCGCGGGCACTATTTCACCGACGACCTGATGGGCGACCTGTTCGCCGGTCCCTACGTGCACCTGGAGCCGGAGCTCGCGTTCGTGCTGGACGACGGCGGGGACGCGGTGGGTTACGTGGTCGGGACCGCGGACACCCCCCGGTTCGTGAAGCGCTACCGGGACGAGTGGATCCCGCTGATCGGCGACAAGTACGCCGAGCCGCCACCCCCGCCGCGCACGGCCGAGCAGGACATGGTGGCGCTGCACTTCTGGCCGGAGCGGATGATCGTCCCGGAGCTGGCGGACTGGCCGGCGCACCTGCACATCGACCTGCTCCCGCCCTACCAGGGGCGCGGGTTCGGGCGGCAGCTGATCGCGGCGTTCGGGCGGGCGGCGGCCGCGGCCGGGGCGCCTCGGGTGCACCTCGGGATGCTGACGGCGAACGTTCGCGCCCGCGGGTTCTACGACCGGCTCGGCTTCACCGTGCTGCCGGTGCCGGATCCGGGTCCGCTGACCTACCTGGGCAAAGACCTGCCCTGACGGTGGTGCAGCGGGCACGCACGTGCCCGCTCCACACCGATGTGACGGGTTACTCCGGGATCTCCGTGACCGGCGGGACCTCGCGCAGGTGGCGGTTGTGGCGCGGCTCCTGCTTGGTCTTCGAGTCGTTGAGGCGGCGGCGCAGGTCGTCGCGGACGTCCATGACCGCCGCGTGCAGGTCCTCCTCCGAGGACGTGGTCACGATCTTCTCGCGGCCGCCGATCCAGCACTCCAGCGTCACCTTCTGGCCGCGGGCATCGCGGTCCTTCACCGTGATCTCCAGCTCGGTGGCGTCGGCGTGGAACGCGGCGAGCCGGGCGTCGAGCGGACCGAACTGCTCGGCGAGCCAGTTGCGGTCGCCCTGCGAGAAACCGGCGCCGACCCGCAGGCACTCCTGCACGGTGGCCGGGTTCGCGACTGCGCTCATCAGAACCTCCTGCATCCGGTGAAAAACGGGACACCCTCCCTCTACCCCGTCCTTCGATCTTGAATCCGGCCCGGGACGCCGATCACCGATCCGGGATCAGCAGTGCATCCGGTCGAGCAGCCGCAGACCGGTTTCGATCACGTCGTCGGCGGACCAGTCCAGGGCCGGCGCCAGCACGCTGATCTCGGCCATCGCATGCCCGGGCAGCTCGGTGTGCTGCCAGCCCCCGGCGAACCACACCCTCTCCTGCTCGGCGAACGTCAGCACCGCCTCGTTGAGCCGGCCCGCGGGATGCGGCAGCCACAACCGGAACTGGTTGGTGTGCGGTGGCTGCGGCACCACGATCGCCCCCGGCAGCTTGGCCAGCGCCGCCGCCACGGTCCGGGCGTGGCGCACGTAGTCCGGGATCCTCGGCAGCTCCCGGTCGAGGCCGTCGAGCGCGGACAGCACCGCCGGCCACTGCTGGAACAGCTGCCCGCCGTGCCGATGCCGCCAGGCCCGCGCATACGCCGCGAAGGCCTCGGTCCCGGCGACGGCCGCGCCGCTCAGGCCGCCGAGCGTCTTGTAGAACGAGACGTACGTCGAGTCCGCCAGCCCCGCGATCTCCGCGAGGTCCCGTCCCAGGTACGGCGCCGACTCCCACAACCGCGCCCCGTCGAGGTGCACCCGGGCGCCCACCGCCCGCGCCGCCTCGGCCGCCGAGACCAGGTCAGCCCAGGCCGGCAGCACGAACCCGGCGTCCCGCAGCGGCAGCTCGAACACCACGGTCCCGACCGGCTCGTCGAGCGCCGTGATCTCGGCCGCCGTCGGATTGCGCGGCGCCGTGGTGGGGTGGACGGACCGCAGTCCGGTCAGGTCGGCATAGGCCCGGCGCTCGTGCACCTCCTGGTGCCCGAGCGGGTGCAGCGCCACCGCCCGCCGGCCGGTGACCTCCGCGCCGTACCGGAGGGCCACCTGCTGTGCCATCGTCCCGGTCGGGAAATGGACCGCGGCCGGGGTCCCGAGCAGTCCCGCGACCCGCTCCTCGAGCTCGGTGACCAGTCCGTCGCCGTAGTAGTCCGGCATCAGCTCCGGCCCGGCCACCGCGGTCAGCTCGGCCAGCCGCTCCCGCACCGTCACCGGCCGCACCCCGGACAGCAGCCGCTCACACCCCCGCATCGCGGCGATCCGCCGCGCTCGCACATCGTCAGCCACCGCACGATGATCGCAGAAAAATGCCCGGAGACTTCCGGGCCACTTTCTTGTACGATCGTACTTGTACGAACGTACAAGATGAGGTGCATAGCAGTGCCGTACGTCCTTCTCGCTCTCGCCATCGGGAGTGAACTCTTCGCCACCAGCATGATGAAAGCCACCGACGGCTTCAGCCGGCTCTGGCCCTCGCTGGCCGTCATCGCCGGTTACGCCATCTCGTTCATCGCCCTGTCGCACGCGATCAAGGGCGGCATCCAGGTCGGCATCGCCTACGCCATCTGGTCGGCGGTCGGCACCGCCGCGATCGTGGTGATCGGGGCGGTGTTCCTCGACGAGCCGGTCACCCTGATTAAGGTGGGCGGCATCGTCCTGATCATTGCCGGAGTCGTGATGCTGAACCTGACCGGCGCGGAGGCGCATTGACCGAGCGCCGCACCCAGCGCGCCCGCGATCCCGAGGCGCGCCGCGCCGCACTCGCCGTGGCGACCATGGAGGTCATCGCGGAGTCCGGGGTCGGCCGGACCACGCACCGGGCGGTCGCCGCCCGGGCCGGGCTGCCGCTCGGCGCGACCACCTACTACTTCCCGACCCTCGACGATCTGATCGCGGCCGGTCTGCGGCACGCCTGCGACGCGATGCGCGCCGACCTGGACGAGTGGGCGGCCCGGCTGGCCGCCGCGCCCGACCTGCCGGCCGAGCTGACCACGCTGACCGGCGAATATCTGGCCGACCGGCGACAGGTCCGGATCGAGTACGAGTTGTGTGTGGCCGCGGCGCGCGACGCCGCGTTGCGGCCACTCGCCGAGACCTGGATGGACGGCCTGCCGGAGATCCTGGAGCCGTCGATCGGCGCGGCGGCCGCCCGGGACGTCTGCGCGCTGCTGGACGGGATCATCATGCGCGCCCTGGTCACCGAGAGCGAGCTCGACGAGCCCGGCCTGACCGCCGCGATCCGCCGCCTGATCCGGGCCGACTGACCCGCGACGATGCATCCTTTCGGTACGCGCGGAGCGCCCCGCTGTGGCGTACCGAAAATCGGGTCTTGCTCGTCAGACCTTGCCGAGCAGCGAGCGGACTCCCTCGACGTAGATCTGCTGGTTCACGCTGCCGACCAGGATGCGCTGCAAGATGTAGCCCTGGATCAGCCCGAAGATGGCGGCGCCGACGCCGAACGCGTCGGCGTCGGCCGGCAGCTGCCCGGAGTCCTTGGCGCGCTCCGCGATCCGCACCATCCGCTCCCGGATCCGGCCGTAGACGTCCCGCACCACCTCGGCGACCTCGTCGTCATGGGTGGCCTCGCCCCACACCTGCACCGCGATCCGCACCGTCTGGTCGGCGGCGAGCGTCGCCTCCACCTGGCTGATCACCTGGTCCAGGAAGACCGGCAGCGGCGGCATCGGATCGAGCGTCAGCAGGTGGTCGAGGATCCCGGTGACCTCGCTGATCTTGGTGCCGGCGATCGCCATGATCAGCTCGTTCTTGCTCTTGAAGTAGCGATAGAACGCGCCTACCGAGAGATCGGCCTCCTTGATCACGTCCTGCATCGACGTCTGGTGGAAGCCGTTGCGGGTGAAGCAGCGCACCGCCGCATCGAGGATCTGCTGGCGGCGGGCGGCGAGGTGGGCTTCCGAGACGCGGGGCACCCACCCAGCCTACCGCCAAAACGAACGGTCGTTCCGGGTCAGCGCACCAGGCGCATCCGGCCGGCCTGGTACACCGCCATGCCGGCCGCGTCCAGTTCGAGCGTGGCCGCCGGGAAGTCCCCGCTGATCCGCAGCCGCTGCGGGCTGACCAGGTGGTACGTCACCGTGCCGGGCACCACGGTCAGCGACGGGACCTGCACCCGGACGGCCGGGACGCTGACCGGGCCGGACTTCACGGTCAGGCCGAGGCGGCGGACGGCCCAGGAGACGAAGATCGGGGACTCGGCGAGGCGCAGCACCGCCGCCGGGTCGAGCGCGTCGAGCTGATCGGTGCCGGCGAACGGCAGGTCACCGGCGTCGCCGGAGTGGTCCGCCCGGCAGCTCCAGCCGGAGACGGAACGGCCCAGCCGCAGCTCCCGGCTCCAGCCGTCGCCGTGCGTGGTGACGTGCAGCGACTCGACCTCGGAGGCGGCGGACAGCTCGGCCTGCCAGGTCAGCGTGTAGGGACGCTTGCCCGCGACGATCGCCGACCCGCTCGGCCGTGCGCCCCGCGGGAAGACCAGTTCGGTGCCGACGATGTCGGTCCGCTGCCAGGTCAACGGGGTCGACGGCAGGTCGGCGCGAGGCCGTTCCGCCAAGGCCGGTCCCCGTGCGCCGGTCGTGGTCATAGCGCCTCCTTTGCCGCTGTCCGATCCCCCATGTTCGCATTGTGCAAACGGTGGCATCGGCGAATCCACCCCTGTCAGGTGGTCCTGGTACAACCTTCGGTTAACGGACGGCCTCGATACGGGCTCGTGACCCGAGACGGCCGCCGGTGTGTCGCACACCATACGGCCGGTCCCGGGCGGCCGGATCGGCGGGCCCACCCTCCAAGATCAAATCTGGTCAGGTGAGGCGGAAGACGGACACCACGGCGCCGCAGCAGAGCAGGGTGAGCAGCGCGAACGAGGCCAGCACGGCGAGCACCGAGCGGGCCGGCGGCGGCTCGGCGCGGGCTGGCGGGGGCTCAGCACTGACCGGCAGCGGCTCGGCGCCGGCCTGCGGCGGCTCGGCGCCGGCCTGCGGCGGCTCGGCGCCGGCCTGCGGCGGCTCGGCGTGGGCCGGCAGCTCGGCGACGACCGGGTCGAGGACCAGGGTCGGCTCCGGATCGGCCCGCGCCCGGGGAATCGCGACCAGGTGCCGGTGGACCGCCGCCCGGCGCACGGGACGGTGGCGGGGAATGGCGACGAGATGCCGCCGAACCGGCTCCACCTGGTCAGCTTGACCACCGCACCGTGTCCTCGTCGATGTGCTCCGTGTGCCAACCGCGTGAACAAAAGGCCCGGCATCGCTGCCGGGCCTCGATCGCCAACCACCTCACAGGCTTTTCATCATGTCCTCGAAGCTCTCGGTCAGCGCGAACGGATCCACCACCGTCGCCGGCTCGCGCCGCTCCAGCTCGCGGGCCAGCTCCCCGGCCGCCCGCTCGATCCGGCCGCGCAGCGGGCCCTCCACCGAGTTCGCGCCCCAGTCGTCGCTGGCCGCGAAGACCGCGGTCGGCAGCACCGTCGCGCGCAGGTAGGCGAAGAGCGGCCGCAGCGCGTGCTCCAGCACCAGCGAGTGACGGGCGGTGCCGGCCGTCGCCGCGAGCAGCACCGGCTTGTCGGCCAGCGCGTCCTTGTCCAGCACGTCGAAGAACGACTTGAACAGGCCGCTGTAGCTGGCGCTGAACACCGGGGTCACCACGATCAGGGCGTCGGCGGCGGCCACCGCGTCCTGCGCCCGCTTCAGCGCGGTCGCCGGGAACCCGGTCAGCATGTGGTCGGTGATCTCGTGGGCCAGGTCGCGGAGCTCGAGAACCTGGACGTCGACGGTGACGCCGAGCTCGGCGGCGGCCCGCCCGGCCGCCGCGGACAGCTGGTCCGCGAGCAGGCGGGTGGACGACGGCTGGCTCAGGCCCGCGCTGAGCACGACGAGCTTGCGCTGCTTCATGCCTGCACCTCTTCCTTGACCTCGGCCTCGATCGCGGCGTCGCGAGCGGCCAGCAGGGACGCGTGGGTCGGAGCGTCCGGCACGTGGGCCGGCTTGCGGGCCGCGAACTCCTTGCGCAGCACCGGCACCACCTCGGCGCCGAGCAGGTCGAGCTGCTCCAGCACCGTCTTCAGCGGCAGGCCGGCGTGGTCCAGCAGGAACAGCTGGCGCTGGTAGTCGCCGACGTACTCGCGGAAGCCCAGCGTGCGGTCGATGACCTGCTGCGGGCTGCCGACGGTCAGCGGCGTCTCGCGGGTGAAGTCCTCCAGCGACGGGCCGTGGCCGTAGACCGGGGCGTTGTCGAAGTAGGGCCGGAACTCCTTCACCGCGTCCTGGCTGTTCTTGCGCATGAACACCTGACCGCCGAGGCCGACGTAGGCCTGGTCGGCGGAGCCGTGTCCGTAGTGCTCGAACCGCTCCCGGTAGAGCCCGACCATCCGCTGGGTGTGCGAGGCCGGCCAGAAGATGTGGTTGGCGAAGAAGCCGTCACCGTAGAACGCGGCCTGCTCGGCGATCTGCGGGCTGCGGATCGAGCCGTGCCAGACGAACGGCGGGATGTCGTCGAGCGGGCGCGGCGTCGAGGTGAAGGACTGGAGCGGCGTGCGGAACTTGCCCTCCCAGTCGACCACGTGCTCGCGCCACAGCTTGTGCAGCAGCGCGTAGTTCTCGATCGCCAGCGGGATGCCGGCCCGGATGTCCTTGCCGAACCACGGGTAGACCGGACCGGTGTTGCCGCGGCCGAGCATCAGGTCGACGCGGCCGTCCGCGAGGTGCTGGAGCATCGCGAAGTCCTCGGCGATCTTCACCGGGTCGTTCGTGGTGATCAGCGTGGTCGCGGTGCTGAGCTGCAACGTCGTGGTCTGCGCGGCGATGTAGGCCAGGGTGGTGGTCGGCGACGACGAGAAGAACGGCTCGTTGTGGTGCTCGCCGAGCGCGAACACGTCGAGGCCGACCTCCTCCGCGTGCTTCGCGATCGTGACGATGTCCTTGATGCGCTCGGCCTCGGTCGGGGTCTTCCCGGTGGTCGGGTCGGTGGTGATGTCGCTGACGCTGAAGATGCCGAATTGCATGACCCGCTCCTGAAACCTCCGGCCGGGGCTTGTCGTCCCGGACTGCCCCGCACAACGCTGTTGACTCCGCAACTATTTCAGATTCAAACAACTTGGGCTGCGGCGGGGGTCACACCTCGGAACCCTCAGGTCAGGAAGAACCAGAGAGCCTCGGAACCCTCAGGTCAGGAAGAACCAGAGGGCGGAGGTCAGCCAGATGCCGGCCAGGGCGGTGAAGACCAGGCCGCCGGCCAGTGGGAGGACCCAGGGGCGGCCGCTGTCCGGCTGGCTGATGATCAGCATCTTGGCCACGAAGGCGCCGTAGAACAGGCAGCCGAGCAGGGAGTGGGCCAGCACCCGGGGGCTGTCGAAACCGAAACCCAGGGCGTAGAGGCAGTGGACCGCGACGGGCAGGGAGAGGACGACGGCGAGGCGGCCGCTCCAGCGGTGCAGGGCCGGGGTCCAGGACGTGGCCGGGAGACGGCCGTACAGGGCGAGGGCGGAGACCAGCTGGACCACGGCGAGGACGACGACGGCGCTGGTCAGCCCGGCCTTGATGACGATCGGGCGGCCGAGGGCGTCGAACATCGACAGGGCCGACGGGTGATGCAGGCGGCCGTAGACGCCGAGACCCACGGCGACGCCGACGCCGGCCACCGCGGGCAGCCAGACCAGCGGCCGCCGGGCGGTCACCGGCGCCGTCACGTCAGAACCCCGTGCCACTGTCGGCGTCGACCGCGTCGACCGGGACCCGGGTGCCGTCGACGGTGGTGGTGCGGTTGGTGACGTCGAGCTCGGGGGCCGGGCCGATCGCCTTGCCGTTGGTGAGGACGCCGACCTGGCGGCCGTCGGGCAGGACGATCCAGGAGCCCTCGACCTTGGCACCGCGCACCCGGGCGGAGGCGCGGTAGAGCCCGGACGGCTTCGTGACCGTCCGCAGCGTGAAGCCGTGGGTCTTGCCGAGGATGGTGAGGTCGCCCGCGGCGCTGCGCGCGTCGAACGTCCCGACGATCTTGGCGCCGTTCTTGCCGGTGAGCCGCAGTCGCCCGTTCTGCGCGGTGCCCCGGAGCCAGGCCTCGACCCTGTCGCCGTCGCAGACGTAGGCGATCGCCTTGCCGTCCCGGATGGACAGCGCCAGGGTGCCGGCGTCGTCCTGGACGTAACCGGCCAGGGTCACCCGGATCCCGGCCGGGGCGGTGGTGGCGGCGCTGGTCGCGACCGGGTCGGTGGGCGGCAGGGTGGCGTTCTGGCCGGCGGCGGCCGGCTCGGTGGTGACCGCCGGGGCGCTGGTCACGCCGATCACGGTGGCCGCGCGGTCGGCACGCTCGCCGGCGGCGCGGTAGACGTTGACGCCGATCAGCGCGGCGGCGATCAGCAGGACCACGCCGAGGGTGACCAGGGGGCCGCGCCGCCAGCCGCCCGAACCGGCGCCCTCCGACGGGGCCGTCGGCGGCCGGGGCGGGGGCGTGACGCCGGGGCGCAGGCGGGTCTCGCGCACCTCGGCCGGCGGGGGCCCGCTGCCGAACTGGCCGGCCCACAGCCCCACATGGTCGGCTCCGCCGGGCGGAGCACCACCGGGCGGAGCACCGCCGGCAGCCGGCCCGGCGCTGGCCCAGCTCCCGGCGGCCGGCCATCGCCAGGCGCCGCCGGGAGCGGGCTCGGGCTCGCCGCCCGCCGGCGGGCCGGACCCCGCCCCACGCAGAGTGGTCTGCCGCGAGACAGGTGTCTGTCCGGGCGACGAAGCCGCGGCAGCGGCGGCGCCGGAGGTGGCGGCACCGGACGCGGCGGCACCGGACGCGGCGGCACCGGGGAACGCTGCCGTGGCCGGGCCGCCGGTGGGCACCGGGATACCGCCGCCGAGGGCGCCGGAATCGACCAGGGTCCGCAGGTAGGAGGCCAGGCGGCGGGCGGTGGGACGCTCCCGCGCATCCGGGTGCAGGCACGACCGGGCCGGGCCGGCGAGCTCCTCCGGCAGCGCCTCCGGGGCGCCCTGGATGTCCCCGGTGACCAGCTCGACCAGCAGCACGCCGAGCGAGAACACGTCGGCGGCCGCGGTCGGGGCCGCGCCGCGCCAGATCTCCGGCGCGGTGTAGCCGGGTGTCCCGCCGGCCACCCCGCGATCGGCGTCGAGCAGCAGGACGGCGACACCGAAGTCGGTCACCCGGGCCACGGGCGGGTCGGTATCGCGTACCAGAAGCAGGTTTTCGGGTTTGAGGTCGAGATGGACGACGCCCTGGGCGTGGGCGGCCGCGACCGCGGAGGCCACCTGCGCCATGATCGCGGCGGTCTCCGCCGCACCCAGCCGGCCACCCCGGTCGATCAGGTGGCGGCGCAGGTCGGGACCGTCCACGAAGTCCATCAGCAGGGCCACGGTGCCGCCCTCGACGACCAGGTCGCGCAGGCCGACGATGCAGGGATGGTCGAGGTCGCGCAGGGCGGCCTCCTCGCGCAGGAAGAGCTCGCGGACCCGGCGGTCGCCGGCCAGCTCGGGGCGCAGCAGCTTGGCCGCGAGTGGTGGCCCACCGGAGCGCCGGGTGGCCCGCCGGACCACCGCGAGAGCGCCGCGCCCGATCTCCTCGTGCAGCAGATATTCCCGGCCGAGCGCTTCCTGATCGGCCATCCCAGCACCCTTTCACACAATGATCAAAAGCACGGGAAGACCGATGGTGATCCGCCCGGTAATTGATCTGATTCGCTCTCCGATTTCCGTTGATCGATTTTGACTCAGCCTTCCCGGACTGCCATTGTCGTCACAGGAGAGCTGTCACCGCAAACACCCTTCAATGGGTGTGGATGATACCGGGGATCAACCATCAAGAGATGACCATGGTCGATCTCCGGCGGATTTCCGAGGCCGTTCCCGAGGGAGCTGACCATGGGCGTCGACCACCACCCGTCCGCCGCCGCCGTGCTCTCCGCCGCCGCCGACGTCCAGCACGCCCTCAACGGCCTGGCCGCCTGGCTGCGCCGCCAGCCCGGGATGACCACCGTCAAGCCGAGCTTCTACCTGGTCCGCAAGGATCTCGGCCTGAGCGTCGAGTGGTACGTCAGCGGCCATCACCCGGCCAGCGGCTTCGACCTGGAATACCGCCTGGAGCTCGGATACCGCACCGGCGAGTGGCTGATCACGGCGTGCGCGTGCGGTGCCGGGCGGGATCCGAACGGCAGCGAGCGGCTGCTCGCGCTCCCGGACCGGTATGCCGTCACGGACCGGGAGTTCGTCGAGGAGCTGGACGCCGCCTGCCGGACGCTGATCGACCACCGCGCCAAGGTCTTCGACCTGTTCCGCACCGGATATGTGGCGCGGAGAGCCGACGGGGACTGACCCGTCTCAGGAACTCAGCGCGGTGAGCAGCTCGACGGCGGGCCCGTCCACGGACCGGGCCGTGGCGCTCAGCGCCACCACCCCCACCCCGGCCGCCGGATCGAACCCGACGAACGACGTGAACCCGCCGGTCCCCCCGTTGTGGAAATACTGCCGCCGCTCATCGGTGAGCCGCCGCGACATCCACCCCAGGTGCGCGCTCAGGAACGGATTGGCCCGCTCCTCCACCGACAGCGCCAACTGAACACTCTCGGACAATGGCGACTCCCCCAGATGCCCCCGCACGAACCGCACCAGATCATCCGCGGTGGACCGCAATCCGCCCGCCCCCACCAGCGCGTTCAGATGCCACGGCGCGGCGGCCCGGCCATTGCGCCGATGCCCCTGCACGGTCGAGCCGGCCGCGTCCGTACCGGAAAGCCGCAGCAGTGACCCGAGCTCTGCCGCAACCAATGCGGAATAGTCGAGCCCGGCGTGGCGCGTCAGCGCCAGCCCCAGCAATCCCACCCCGAAATTGGAGTAGCGGACCTTCCCGGCCGACCGCATCCGGGTCCGGGCCAGCGCTCGCAGCAGGAAATCCGCCGAACATTCCGCATACGGATCCGGTTTGCCCGGCCGCAGCAGCGCGCCGAGCAGCATCCCGGTCGGCAGCCGGGGCAACCCGGAGGTGTGCGTCGCCAGCTGCCGCAACGTGATCCCGCACCCGTCCGGCACCGGCAGGAAGTCCCCGAGCGGATCATCGAGGCGCACCGCACCGGCCTGCACCCGCCGCGCCAGGACGAGCGAGGTGAACACCTTGGTCACCGAGCCGATCTCGAACCGCGTCGTCCCGTCCATCCCGGCCGACCCGCGCACCGCGACCTCGTCCCCCGAGATGGCGGCCACCACCACGCCCGGTCGCTTCGGCTCCAGCTTCGCCACGGTCCGTGCGGCCAACTCAGCAAGATCACTCATACGCCCATCATGCTCAGCGGGCACAAACCGGTTGCCGGGCCGCGCCGGGAGCGGATAGATCTGGAGGCATGGCGAAACTTGACGATCCGGGATTGTTCGGGCGGCAGTGGGCGGCGCACTACGACAGTCCCGCGTTACCCGACCCGGAGCAGGCCGTGGCGTTCCTCGCCGGGCTCGCCGGCGACGGCCCGGTGCTGGAGCTGGCCATCGGCTCCGGGCGGGTGGCGCTGCCGCTCGCGGCGCGCGGCGTGCCGGTCGACGGGATCGAGGCGTCCCCCGAGATGGTCGAGCTGATGCGCGGCAAGCCGGGCGGGGACAAGATCGCCGTGGTCGTCGGCGACATGGCCGACGTCGCGGTCCGCGGGCCCTATCCGCTGGTCTACCTGGTCTTCAACACCCTGTTCAACCTGACCTCCGCGGGCCGGCAGGAGGACCTGTTCGTCAACGTGGCCCGGGTCCTGGCGCCCGGCGGCCGCTTCGTGGTCGAGGCGTTCGTGCCCGATCCGGCGGCGTTCGACCGGGACGAGCAGCAGGTGCAGGTGCAGTCGGTCACCGAGGAGGCGGTGACGGTGCGGCTGCATCAGTACGACCGGGCCGCGCAGACCTTCGTCCGGCAGACGCTCACGTTCACCGACGGCGGGGTGCGGCTGCGACCGTTCGGCATGCGGTACCAGTGGCCGGAGCAGATCGACGCGATGGCGACCGCCGCCGGCCTGGTGCTGGAGGACCGGTTCGCCACCTGGGACCGGGCGCCGTTCGGTCCGGGGAGCACCGACCACATCAGCGTGTATCGGAAGCGGCCTGAATGATGTCCCACTCCCCGTTGTGGATCAGGTAGCCGCGCCCGGGCCCGAGTCGCACCGGGGCCCGGCGCGGCAGCGTCACCCCGAGCAGATCCCCGTCGAGGTCGATGTTCGGCCGCGGACGGCCCCCGCCCCACCACCCAGCGCCCCGGCGGCAGCGGAAACGCCCGCCCCGCTTGCAACCCGGCGACCTGCACCATCTCGTAGGGTGGCGGAATGGGCGGACCGGAACGCGGTGGCGGCCCCACCTCCAGCACCGCGCCCTCGTGCAGGCCGGAGTCCTCGATCGCCGTCGAGGTCTCCACCGGGTGCCCGTCGACGCCGGCGATGCCGGGGTCGCGGACGCCGAGCGTACGGAAAAGATCCGCCAGCGTGGCCTCGCGGCTGCGTGGCCGCACCTCGATCTCGCGTCCCCCGGGCGCGCAGACGATGTGCATGCGGCCAGGCCAACCAGTTTAATTGATCGTTTGGATGTTGATCTCTGGCCTGTGGACAACTCGTGAAGGAGACGGCATGGCACGGCTGATCTGCACGGGGATCATCTCGCTCGACGGCTACATCAACGACGAGCAGGGCAACTTCGACTGGAGCGCGCCGGACGAGGAGGTCCACTCGTTCGTCAACGATCTGGAGCGGCCGATCGGCACCTATCTGTACGGCCGCCGGCTCTACGAGGTGATGCGCTTCTGGGCGGACCCGCACACCGGCCCGGACCCGTCGCCCGCGGTCCTCGACTACGCCCGGATCTGGCAGGCCGCCGAGAAGGTCGTCTACTCCACGTCCCTGGAGTCCGCCGACACGCCCCGGACCCGGATCGAGCGGGCCTTCGACCCGAAAGCGGTGCAGTCCCTGAAGGACACCGCCGACCGGGACCTGAGCATCGGCGGCCCGCACCTGGCCGCGCACGCCTTCCGGGCCGGCCTGGTCGACGAGGTGCAGCTGTTCGTCTCGCCGGTCGCGGTCGGCGGCGGCACCCGCTTCCTGCCCGGCGGCGTACGCCTCGACCTCAAGCTGGCCGAGCAGCTCCGCTTCGCCAACGGCGTGGTCTACCTGCGTTATCAGGCCGCCTGACAAAGGGATCGCCGGCCCGGGGACGGCCCGGGCCGGCGATCAGGGAGTCAGTACGTCAGCGGCCCTGGATGGCCTTCACGTTGTCACCGAAGGTCCAGCTCTTCGAGCCGTCCCAGTTGATCGACCAGGTCATCAGGCCCTTGATCGACGGGACCGAGTTGTACGCCTGGGTGACCAGCGACGGCGCCATGTAGCCGCCACCGGCGCCGGACTGCGCGGGCAGGCCCGGCACCTGCTTGTCGTACGGAATCTTGACCGTCACGCCCTGGATCGTGAGCCCGTTGTTCAGGCACTGGGTCTGCACGGTGAAGCCCTGCACGGTCCCCGCCGAGTACGAGTCACCGGAGCAGCCGTACATCGAGCCGTTGTAGTACTGCATGTTCAGCCACCACAACCGGCCGTTGTCCAGGTACTTCTTGATGATCGGCAGGTACGAGCCCCAGATCGACCCGTAGGTCACGCTGCCACCGGTCACGTACGCCGTCTCCGGCGCCATGGTGAGACCGAAGTTCGACGGCATCTGGGCGAGCACCCCGTCGATGATCCGGATCAGGTTCGACTGCGAGGCGGAGAGCGTGTTGATGTTGCCGCTGCCGGAGAGCCCGGTCTCGATGTCGATGTCGATGCCGTCGAAGTTGTACGCCTTCAGGATCGGCACGATGGTGGCGACGAACTTGTCGGCGACCGCGCTGGAGCTCAGGTCGATGCCGGCCGCCGCGCCGCCGATCGACATCAGGATCGTGGCGCCCTGCGCCTTGGCCGCGCAGATCTCCGCGGCGGTCGGCACCTTGACGCCGGCGTCCATCCCGTTCTCCCAGAGGACCGTGCCGTCCGAGCGGATCACCGGGAACGCGGCCATCAGCACGTTGTAACCGTGCTGGGTGATCCGGCTGTCGTTGATCGGGATCCAGCCGAGGCCGGGGTGCACGCCGTTGGATGCGCCGTCCCAGTTCTCCCAGTAGCCCTGCAGCACCTTGCCGGCCGGGCGGCCCTTGGTCGCGCAGGTCCCGCCGGTCGCGGTGGGGGTCGGGGTGGGCGAGGTGGTCGGCGAGACGGTGGGGGACGCCGTCGGCGAGGCGGTCGGCGACGCCGTGGTGGCGGTCGGCGTCGGCGTGGTGCCGCCGGTGCACGCGCCCAGGTCCTTCCACAGGGTCGGGGTGGCCGCCGGGTTCCAGCCGGTCCCGGCATAGGCCGTGTGCGTGACCAGTGCCTGGTAGAGCTTGGACTGGTAGGTCACCTGCTGCCCGGCGGTGTAGGTGACGCCTTCCGCCCAGACCGTGGCGGAGCAGGCGACCGCGGCCTCACCCGTCGCGGCGAACGCCACGGCCGACCCCAGTGCCACCCCCACCCCGGCGACCAGTGCCAGCACCTGGCGGCGAACACGCATGGGAACTCCTCGACAGTGAAGAACGTGAAGGTGACCTGTGACACCAGATGATGTCCCTCACGTTCACAAATATCAAGGGTTCTTAACAGTCCCTTATGCAAGTTTCTTAACAGTTATCGGGAGGCCGACGAAAGTTCCGAACGGCTGCAACGCCTCCTCCGCGCTCGCCCAGTCCGCGGCGGTGAACTCGACAAGCGGCGAGACCAGCACGGACACCGCTTTCTTGCCCAGCGTCCGCTTCCAGACGGCCATCACCCGGCCGTCGCGGACCAGCGTCGACTGGAACACCCCGTTGCCGCCCGGGACGATGCTCGTGAGCATCTCCGGGGTGGCCATCATCGACCGGTCCTTGTAACCCAGCATGTACTCGTCGAAGCCGGGCAGTGCCCACCAGCCGCGCACCGGGCCGGCGTCGAGGACCGCCGGATCGGCCCACATCTCCACGCCGTCGACGTCCACCTTTTCCAGGCCGGCGGCCGCGATGCCGGCCCGGACGTCCTTCATCGGCAGGCTCGTCCAGCCGGCGAAGTCCTTGGCGGTGGTCGGGCCGTGCCCGCGGAAGTAGCGATGCGCCAGGATGCCGAGCGCCTCCTCGTGCGACGGCGAGTTCCGCGTGTCCGCCCACTCGTCCAGCAGCACGAACGTCTGCTCGGCGCCCTCGTTGGGAGCGATGGCTGTCACGCCGCGCTGACTCGCGTACCACAGAAGGTGGTAGCCCAGCTGACCGCTCACCGCGACGCCGCCCTCGTTGATCGCGGCCACGCAGGCCGATCGCGTGAGGCGGCCGCCGCCCGTCAGGGCGGCCCCGAGGATGTCGGCGGCCTTGTCCGCGTCGCTTTCCGAGAGCCCGAGCATCTCGCGGCGTTTCGCCGCGCCGGCCAGCATCCGCACGCCGGTCAGCTCGAGCATCCAGTGCGCGTCGGCGGACGGGATCAGGTGCACGGTGCCGCGCATCGGCCAGGTCCGGATCACGTCGCGACGCTCGGTCTCGGCGACGATCTCCTCCCGGGTGCGGCCGGGCAGCCGCGCGCCGAGCGACCACAGCACGCTGTTGAGATCCTGCGCCTGCATGGCGCCGAACCACTCGGTGATCCCGAGAACCGAGTCCCGGACGACGTCACCCAGGAGAAGGCTGTGCATGCGAAGGCTCAGTGCCGTGTCGGTGTCCACGGCACTGAGCCTAGAAGCAGGGTCCGACAGAAATCAGCGGCCGCGGGCGGCCCGGTACCTCTTGATCAGCGTGTTCGTCGACGAGTCGGCGTCGTCGGCCGGCGCGTCCGCCGCGGTCAGTTTCGGCGCGAGCTGGTTGGCCATCACCTTGCCCAGCTCGACACCCCACTGGTCGAACGAGTTGATCTCCCAGATCACGCCCTGGGTGAACGTGATGTGCTCGTAGAGCGCGACGAGCTGCCCGAACACGGCCGGGGTCAGCTTGTCCGCGAGGATCGTCGTGGTCGGGTGGTTGCCCTGCATCACCCGGTGCGGCGCGACGGCCGGCTTGGTGCCCTCGGCCTGCACCTCCTCCAGCGTCCGGCCGAAGGCGAGCGCCCCGGTCTGCGCCAGGAAGTTCGACATGAACAGGTCGTGCATCTCGCCGATGTCGTGGTTCGGCCGGCTGAAGCCGATGAAGTCGGCCGGGATCAGCTTCGTCCCCTGGTGGATCAGCTGGTAGAACGCGTGCTGCCCGTTGGTGCCGGGCTCGCCCCAGAAGACCTCGCCGGTCTGGTAGGTGACCGGCTCGCCGGAGAGCCGCACCGACTTGCCGTTGCTCTCCATGGTCAGCTGCTGGAGGTAGGCGGCGAAGCGGTGCAGGTACTGCGCGTACGGCAGGACCGCGTGCGACTGGGCGCCGAGGAATGTGTCGTACCAGACGTTGAGCAGGCCGAGCAGGGCCGGCACGTTGCGCTCGATCGGGGTGTTCTTGAAGTGCTCGTCGACGGCGTGGTAGCCGGCGAGCATCTCGGCGAACTGCTCCTTGCCGATCGAGATCATGACGGACAGGCCGACCGCGGAGGGCAGCGAGTAGCGGCCGCCCACCCAGTCCCAGAAGCCGAACATGTTGTCGGTGTCGATGCCGAATGCGGCGACTTTCTCGGCATTGGTGCTGACCGCGACGAAGTGCTTGGCGACGGCGGCGTCGTCGCTGAGCGAGGCGAGAAGCCATTTCCGCGCCTCGGTCGCGTTGGTCAGCGTCTCCTGCGTGGTGAACGTCTTCGACACCACGATGAACAGCGTGGAGGCGGGGTCGAGGTCGCGCGTCTTCTCGTACAGATCGGTGGGGTCGATGTTGGAGACGAACCGGCACTCGATGTCCCGCTGCGCGTAATCCTTCAGCGCCTCGTAGGCCATCACCGGCCCCAGGTCGGAGCCACCGATGCCGATGTTGACCACGGTCTTGATCCGCTGACCGGTGTGCCCGACCCACTCGCCCGAGCGCACCTTGTCGGCGAACGCGCCCATCCGGTCCAGGACGGCGTGCACGTCGGCCACCACGTCCTGGCCGTCGACGACGAGCGACGCCGACCGCGGCAGGCGCAGCGCGGTGTGCAGCACGGCGCGGTCCTCGGTGATGTTGATGTGCTCACCGGCGAACATCGCGGCGATCCGCTCGCTCAGCTTCGCCCGGCCGGCCAGCGCGAACAGCGCCGACAGGACCTCGTCGGTGACCAGATTCTTGCTGTAGTCGACATACAGGCCGGCGACCTCGGCCGCGTAGCGCTCGCCGCGCTGCGGGTCGCTGCCGAACAGGTCACGCAGGTGGACCGCCGAGAACTTCTCCGCGTGGCCCTGAAGCGCCTGCCACTCGGCGCTGTCGGAAACGTGTTCGCTCATCTCTCCCACTCCGAACCGGGACACTCGCACACTTCGCCCATCGTGGCACGTACCGCTGCCGGACGCCTGGGGTCTCACCGACGACCCACAGATTGATCACGGAGCCGTCACCGCACCCACCGCGAGATTAGTCGCATGACGACGACCACCCGCCAGCGCGTCCCCTTGGTCCCACTGCTACCGGCGACTGCGGTTCTGTACCTTTGGGACCTGCCGGCGCTTGTACGATCCGCGGGTGATCATGCGATGGGGCGCCGCCGTCGACCGGCATGACGACCCTGTTCGGCGTGGCCCACCTGACCCTGCTCGGCCTCCTGCTGCTGAGCCCGGCCGAAACCGCCCAGTACCGGATCGTCGTACCGCTCGCCGCCCTGGGCTTCCTGGCCTACCTCCGGGCCCTCTGGCACGGCCTCGCCGTCACCCTGACCCAGGACGGCGTCCACGCCGACAAGTACTCCGGCGCGCTCACCTTCCCCTGGACCGCCCTCGACCCGGACCGCCCGCCCGAGGTCAGCTCGCACGAGGTGCGGGTGCGCTACCGGCGCCCCGAGGCGGCCCGGGTCACCCACCGGCTGGTCCGCCGCGGCACGGTGGTCACCGAGGGCATCCGCCCGGAGCGTGCCGCCGCCGCACTCCGGCACTACCTGGCCCACCCGGAGGAACGCGCCCGGATCGGCACCGCGGACGGCCTCGCCCGCCTGCTCACCGCGATCGAACGACCGGTCCCGGCCGCATCGGACTCCACCACCTGGACCGGCCGCCGCCTCGCGGCCACCGTGGTGATCACCCTGATCGTGCTCGCCGTGATGATCGGCGTCGAGGTCTGGGCCGACGAACGGTTCGGCGACGACTCGGCGGGCGCCGTGCTCGTCCACCTGCTGACCGGCAGCGTCACGGTCGGCACCGGAGGTGTGCTCGTCGATGCGATCCGCGGCTACCGCAAACGCCGGCGGTAGCTATCATCCGCCGATGATCTTGAGATTGTCCGCGGCGGCTCATCGGCGGCGTGTAGTGATTGTACTCGTCGCCGCCGCGGTCACGGCCCTGGTGGTGGGCGCGGTCGAGCTGGGTGCCCCGCCCGAGCCGGCCGCCGCCGTCCTCCTGGTGATCGGGGTCGGCGCGCTGGTCCCGGCCGTCGCGATCCTGGGTGCGACGATGCGTCCCGGCCAGCAGCTCCCGGCGTTCGTGCTCGACGAGCGGGAGCGGACGCTGCACACCCCGCGCACCGGCACGTTCCCGCTGCTGAACGTCGCCATGCTGGCCATGCTGGGCGTCGTCCCGGTCGTACCGGACACGGAGACCGACATCCTCCCGGTGATGTGGACGGTCGGCGCGGTCGCCGGCGCGTTCCTGATCCTCTGCGCCCGCGTCACCCTGCGCGGGATGGGCCTCACCCTCACCGCGGACGGGCTGCGGGCGGACAAGTTCTTCGGCACGGTCACGGCGGATTGGGACGCCGTCGATCCGCGGCAGATCTGGACCGGCCCGTTCGAGGTCCGCCTTCGCTACCGCACGCCGGACCTGGTCCGGACGACCGGCTGGGTGGTCAACCCGAACCGGCTGCGGGTGGACGGCGTCGCACCGGCCTTCGCCGCGGCGACCATCCAGCACTACGCCGCCACTGAGGACGAGCGGTTCCTCATCGGCATCCCGGCCGGCACGTTGCATCCCAGGTCGCACGCCGTCTCGCCGCCGCGTACCGCCGAACCGTGGAATCGGAGCAGCGTGATCCCGGTGCTCGTGCTGGCCGTCCTGATCGGAGGCGGGGCGATCGCCGGGGACCGGTGGGTGGGCACCGCCTGCGGCAACACCTCGGTCGCCGGGTTCGCCGCACACGCCGTGACGATCGTGGTGGTGCTGTTCGCGGTCCGGATGATCCGGGGTTCGGTGCTCCTGCTGCGCCGCCGCGGCTGAAACTGTCGTACCCACGTTCTAGGTTCTCGCGCATGGTTACCGCGGCTTACTCGTACCTCGGTTCGTCGACTTTGGACGACCGCTTGACCTTGCAGACCTCCGGCGGCCCGGCAGCGCACCCGCGCTTCTTCACCGGCTTCCTCACCTCGCCCGGCGCCGCGGCGACCGGCCTGCTGGCCGTGGCCGAGGTGGCCCGCACCCGCTATTTCCGGCCGCTCCCGCCGGCCAGCCTCGACCCGGTGGTCACCGCCGGCTCCGACCGCCTGCGGTTCGAGTCGTTCTCCGGCTGCTGCGGGGTCTATGCCCGGCTCGACGTGCTCCCCGGCGGCCTGGACGGCGAGATCCTCGCCCACGGCACCACCAACGTCGACGTCAACCTGCCATTGCAGCGCGCGCTCCTCCGGGTCGGCCGCGCCGACCCGATGCACGTCGCGGTCGGCCCCGACGACCTCACCGTGACCACGTTCGACGGCCCCCTGGTGGAGAGAAAGGTGCCGCTGCCGGCCCGCTGGCTGCGCGGCTTCGCCGAGGCGCAGGTGCTCACCGCCCGCTTCGACCCGCGCGCCGAGATCGGCGTCGCCGAGGCCCGTGCCCTGTTCAACCGCCTGCCCGCCACCGACAAGTCGGTGCTCTGGGCTGTCCCGGCCGGCCGCTCGCTGCGCTTCACCTCGAGGCCCACCCCGGGCGCGGTCTGCCTGCCGGGTGCGGGCCGCCTGTCCGCTTTCAAACCCTTCTTACGGTACGCGGTGAGCCTGCGCGTCTACGGCCCGCCGGTCGCCGCGGGCAGTGGCCCGGTCGCCAGCACGTGGGAGCTGACCACCCCCACGCTGCGACTGTCGCTGACCCTCTCCCCGGAGCCGTACCGCGGCTTCTCCGGCGAGGGCGCGGTCCTGGAGTCGCTCGCCTCCGACGAGGTCTCCGACGACGCCGACCTGGTCAGCGCCCTGCTCTCCTGGGACCCGGCGATCGACGTGGACGCCCTGGCCACCGCCTCCGGGCTGGACGCCGCCCGGATCCGCGACGCGCTCACCCAGCTCGGCACCGCCGGCCGGGTGGGTTACGACGTGGCCGAGGCCGGCTATTTCCACCGCACCCTGCCCTACACGGCGGACGCGGTCGAGCGGATGAACCCGCGGCTGGCCGGTGCTCGCGCCCTGATCAGCGCCGGCGCGGTCACTCTCGGCCCGGAGGTGTCGACGGTGGTCAGCGGCGACGAGACGTATCACGTGCGCCCCGAGTCCCAGTCCTGCACGTGCCCGTGGTGGGCGAAACACCGCGGTGGCCGCGGCCCATGTAAACACGTCCTCGCGGTCCGGATGGCCCACGCCGGCGAGACCGCCGAGACGATCGCGAAGGCCGAGGCCGCGGCATGACCCTCACCTGGGAGGCTCTCCAGCGGCGGGCGAAAAAGGCGGATACCGCCGGCGTCATCGCCCTGCTGGTCCGCGCCTCGGAGGAGGAGCGCGTCGCCCTGGCCAAGGACGTCGAGGCCGGGGTGAGAGCCGAGGCCACGCAGTGGTGGCGGCACGACCTCAATCCCATGCCGGGTTACGCGCTGGCCGTGATCGGCTGCATGCCGACCGCCGCCCGGGCCGCGGCCCTGCTGCTGCGCACCAGCATGCAGACCTGGACCGGGATCGGACCGGAGCGGTTCCTCGAGCTCGCCCGGTTCCGGCGGCTGCCCTGGCTGGGCGAGCTGGGCACCCGGCTGGCCACCCGGCTACCGACCCGGGACGCCGACGAGGACCTCTGGCCGATGATCGCCGCACTGCTCCGGGAGGGCCGGGCCGAGCCGCCCGTCCGGGAGAACGTGGCCCGCGCTTGGCTCGCCAACCTGCTCACCCGGCCCCACCACTGGGATCGCCGGTTGCCCCCGCTCAGCATGCGGCTGCGCGACGACCCGCACCGCGACACGCTGCTGCCCGCGCTGTTCGAGTTCGACGGTCTCGCCGCCGACCTCGCCGCCGGATCGTGGGACGACACAGCCAAGGAGTGGACAGCCACCCCGCGTCTCCCGGCCGTGCTGGCGCACCTGATCGGTGAGGGCACGCTGGAGCGCAAGACCTATCTCGACCTCACCGTGGACCGGTTGCTCCGCGGCGGCAAACCGCATGACCTGCGCCCCTTCGTCCTCCTGCACGACCTGCTGGAGCCCACTCTCGACGAGCTGTCCAGCCACGCCCTCGACTACGCCCGCCTGCTCCCGGACGCCCCGGGCACGGTGGCGGCGCTGGCGCAGAAAGCCCTGCGCACGGTCGACGACGCCGGCCGCCTGGAGCTGGAGACCCTGCTCGACACCAGCGGCCCCACCCTGGTCCGCAAGGAGAAGACGCTGGTCAAGTCCCAGCTCACCTGGCTGGACAAGGTGTCCCGCCGGCACCCGGACCGGGCAGGTGAGGTGTTGGAGACGGTCGCCGCCGCGTTCGGGCACCCGGCCCTCGACGTGCAGGACCGCGCGCTCACCCTGATCGGCAAGCAGACCGGCAAGCTCGACGCGGACACCGTGGCCCGCCTCGCCGACGCGTCCGCCGTGCTGGCCGGCGACCTGCCGCGCCGGGCCGCCGAGCTGTTCGGCACGATGGCCGAGGCGCCGGCCGAGGTCCCGGAGCTGCCCCCGGCCGCACCACCGGCCGAGCTGCCCGCGCCGATCGCCACCCCCGGCGAGCTGGCCGAGGAGCTGGTCGCGCTCTGTCACGAGGAGACCGCGATCGCCTGGGAGCGGGTGCTGGCCGGCCTGGTCTCGCTCTATGCGACCGACGGACCGGCGGCGCTGGCCACCGCGTTGCGGCCGGTGCTCGAGCGGTATTCGAGCGACTTCGAAGAGCACAGCTGGAACCACTCCGCCGCGCTCACCCACCTGGGCGTGGCGATCCGGTCCGCGCTCGGCACCGCCAAGCACGGCTCGCAGTGGCAGCGGCTGGTCGCCGCGGTCCGCCGGGCCTGGCAGGACGGGCGGCGCGGCGGGGAGGACTCGCCGCTGGTCGCCACTCCGGACGGGGTGCTGGGGCTGCGGGTCGCCGAGGTCGCCAGCCAGCTGACCAGCACCATGGTGCCGATGGTGGTGGCCACGCCGACCCACGTGACCGGCAGCCTGGACCCGGCCGTGCTGCTGGAGCGGCTGCGGCGGGCCGAGGCGGAGGGCTGGCAGCCGTGGCCGGTCGACTTCGAGCAGGCGCTGCTGCGGCTGCCGCGGGAGCCGGATCCGGCGGTCGTGGAGCAGGCCGCCACGCTCACCTCACCGGCCGGGCGGCAGTTCGCCGCGTGGCTGGCCGGCGGCGGCCTGCCCGACCCGATCAGCCGGCGCTGGGAGCAGCGGCCGCTCAACGACTACTACTACAGCGGCGCCGGGGTCGCCCGGCGCGTGGTGACCATCCTGGGTCCGGCCCGCGACGGCGGTCTGCGGCTGGAACGCCAACTGCTCACCACCACCCCCGGCCCCGAGCCACGGGGGTGGCCGGACGATTTCGTGCTCTGCGGCGACGTGCTGGCCATGACGCTGCCGCACCATCGGGAGGCGATCGCGTCCTGGGTGCTGCCGGAGCTGGCCGCGCTGGCCGATCAGGATCAGCGGCGCGGGGCCGAGGTGCTGCCGCTGCTGGCGGCGTGCTCCGGCCCGGTCGGTCCCGCGCTGGCCTACGGGATCGCTTACACGCTGGGCGCCCGGCACCCGGAGAGCCGGGTCGCGGCGGTCGACGCGTTCCTCACGCTGGCCGCCCGCCCGGAGCCGTTCGCCGCGGCGGTCGGCGCCGCGCTGGGCGACGTGTGCGCCGACGGCATGGTGAAGCTGTCCCGTCTGACGCCGGCGCTGGCCGAGGCGCACCTGGCCGGGGCGTCGCTCGCGGTCTGGGAGGTGCTGGCCGCCGCGCTGCCGGCCCTGTTGCCGACCGCCCAGCGCGGCCTGCCCGACCTGCTCGAACTGTCCACACAGGTGGCCGGGGCCGTCCACGCGCGCACCGAGATCGCCGGTCTCGCCGAAGTGGCGGCCCGCACCGGAAGCACCCGCCTGGTCAAGGAGGCGAAGCGCCTGCACAGCGTCCTCCATCCCTGAGCCACCCCACAGACGTCGCCCGGCGTGAGCCGGGCGACCATGCGCCCGGGCGGCAGACCGGGCCGCGCCCACCCCGGGGCTCCGGAGCCGGGCGCGTGCGGCCCGCCCGCCAGCGCCCACTCCGGAATCCCGGGGCTCCAGAGCCGGCCGCGTGCGGCCCGCCCGCCGGCGCCCACTCCGGAATCCCGGGGCTCCAGAGCCGGCCGCGTGCGGTCCGCCCGCCGGCCGGACCGGGACGACGCGCTCCCGATCCGGCCGGCGGGCCGGCACCGCATACGCCCTGCCGACCACGGTCCGCAACCCACAGCCATAGCCAGCGAGGTCCGCAGCCACGCGGCGATTCTCGCCCTACAACCACCCGGCGCTCGCCATCACCCGCGGCTCGCCACCACCCGCAACTACCGGGCCTGCGATCACCGGGGCCGACAGCCGTTCATGACGCCGCGACCACCGAGGTCCGCGGCCAGCCCGCCGGTTCAGGCGGCTGGGACGAGACCGGCTTGCCCCCACCCGGGACGACCAGCCGCTCACCACCCCTCGACCACCCGAAGCCCGCGACCAGCCCGCCGGTTCAGGCAGCTGGGAAGACACCGGCTCGCCACCACCCGGAACCACCAGCCGCTCACCACCCCTCGACCACCCGAAACCCGCGACCAGCCCGCCGGTCCAGGCGGCTGGGAAGACACCGGCTCGCCACCACCAGCCGCTCACGACCCCGCGACCACCCGAAGCCCACGACCAGCCCGCCGGTCCAGGCGGCTGGGAAGACACCGGCTCGCCACCACCAGCCGCTCACGACCCCGCGACCACCCGAAGCCCACGACCAGCCCGCCAGTTCAGGCAGCTGGGAAGACACCGGCTCGCCACCACCCGGAACCAACAGCCGCTCACGACCCCGCGGCCGGCCGGTTCAGGGGCTGTCCCGTCTCCGGGACGGCCGCCACGGCGACGGAACGCGGCGGTGCGGTGGTCAAGCTCGACGACACGGCGCATGGCGCCAGCCGGCCCCGGCCCGCCGGTGACCTGACAGCGACCATCCGCGTGAACTCGGCGGACGAACAGGTGGAGCACCAGGCGGACACGGCCGGACCGCCGATGCCGGGCCTGCCCTGAGTACCGGAAGATCGTCGGGAACTCGACGCCGCCCGCGGACAGGTATGGGTGTGACAGCAACGATGCGCGCCCGGATCCGGGCCGGGGACGCGACCGCCTTCGCGGACCTGTTCGACGAGCACGCCCCGGCGGTGTACCGGCACGCGGCCTGGATGGACGGCGGCCCGGCGAACGCCGAGGACGTGGTGTCGCTGACCTTCCTGGAGGCCTGGCGGATCCGGGAGACGCTGCGGCCGGACGGCGAGAGCCTGCGCCCGTGGCTGCTCGGCATCGCCACCAACGTGCTGCGCAACCGCCGGCGGGCGGCCCGCCGGCACCGGGCGGCGCTGTCCCGGCTGCCGCCCGGCGACGCGGTGCCGGACTTCGCCGACGAGGTGGTCGGCCGGTTGCACGATTCCGCACAGCTCGCCGCGGCGACCGCGGCGCTGCGGGCGCTGCGCCGGGCGGATCGTGAGGTGTTCCTGCTCTGCGTCTGGCAGCAGGTGGACTACGCCGCCGCGGCCGAGGCGCTCGGCATCCCGATCGGCACGGTCCGGTCCCGGCTGTCCCGCGCTCGCACCAGGCTCCGCGCGCTGGCCGAGGCGGAGCTGCACCGGCCCTCGGCACGGCTCGTTCTCACCGGGGAGGAGTACTGATGGACGACCTGATGACGCCGCCCGCCGGGCCGGAGCTGGCCGAGGAGCGGAAACGGGTGCTCAAGGCACGGCTGCTGAACGCGATCGAGGAGCCTGCCGCCCGGCGTCGCCCCTGGCGGATGCTGATCCCGGCCGCCGGGGTGCTCGCCGTCACCCTGGCGGTGGGGATGACGGTGGTCCCCTGGCATCGGGCGCCGGCTCCGCCGTACGTCAAGATCAGTAACGGTGACCACGACGCTGCCGTGAGCTTTCTCGGTCAGGCAGCGGTGGCGGCCGGAGGCCGGCCGGAAGCGGCGGGCGGATATCTGTACGTCCGGAGCCGGACCGCCTACCTGGCGATCGACGGCAAGGATCGGGCGACGATGCCGGAGCCGAGCGACCGGGAGATCTGGATCCCGCTGGTCGTCGGCGGGCACGGGCTGCTGCGCGACGGCGGCAAGTCGCGGGATCTCGGGCCCTATCGGACGATCGACATCGATCCGGGCCTGCCGGAGACCGCGGACGCGATGCTGGCGAAGGTGTACGCCGAGGCGCGCAAGTCGGACAACCAGGTCGACGCCGAGGCGTTCACGCTGATCGGTGACTACCTGGAGGAGAACGCGACGGTGCTGCGGCCGAAGGTGGTGGCGGCGCTGTACGGCGCGGCCGCGAGGATCCCCGGGGTGGAGCTGCTGCCGGACGCCGAGGACGCGGCCGGACGGCACGGGGTGGCGGTGGCCCGGGTCGCCGGCAACGGCATGACCCGCCGTGAATGGATCTTCGACGCGGCGACCCACGAGTACCTGGGCGAGCGGACCTATCTGATCGAGGACACCGAGCAGGGCAGGGCCGGCATGGTGATCGGGATGAGCGCGGTCCTGGCCAAGGCGGTGGTCGGCAAGGCCGGCGACCGGCCCTGAGACAAAGCGAAAGCGCCGCCCGGGCGGGGACCCGGACGGCGCTTTCTCAGGGGGTGGGTGAAGTTCAGCCGATCTTGACGTTGAAGATCGGGTTGGCGGCCAGCTTCTTGAACGCGGCCAGCGAGGACGCGCTGCTGTCGATGCTGATGTCGCGGTCGCCCTCGTCGTCGTGCTTGGTGTCGAAGTGCACGATCGCCTTGATGGCGGGACGCTTCTTCAGCTGCTCGATGACGCTGTTGTAGACGAAGGACTTGTCGGCCTTCTTGCCCACGCGGTGGTAGGCGCCCCACTCGGCGATCATGACGGGCTTGCCGGCGTGCTTGGTGGTGGCCCAGTCGTACCAGCCCTGCGCGCCACCCTTGGCCTTGCGGTCGAGCAGCGACGAGAAGTCACCGAAGTGGTAGTAGCCCTTCTCCACGGAGACGTAGGAGTCCAGGCCGACCCAGTCGACGACGTCGTCGCCGGGGTACAGGTCCTTCCACCACGACTGCGCCATCCACTTCTCGTTGCCCATGTAGGCCACCACGTTGGTCACGTTGGTGACGCCCTGGGCGCGCAGCCGCAGGATGGTGTGCCGGTACATGGCCGCGAAGTCCTTGGCCTCCATGCCCGAGCCGGCCCGCGCCACGACGTCGTTCTCCGGCTCGTGGTTCAGGACCAGGAAGAACTTCTTCCCGTACGCCTTGGCACGCGCCGCGAAGGCGTCGATGCGCTTGTCCTGCTGCCCCTTGGCCACGGCGGCCCAGGTGGTGCCGTACGCGATCTTCCAGTTCTCCAGCAGCACCCGCGGGTTCGCGGCGTCCTGGGTCATGGCGATCTCGGCCTTGGTCGGGAACGGCTCGTTGCCCTTGTGGTACTGGTGGAAGATGCTGGCGGTCCGGCCGCTCGCCTTCTCCCAGGTCTTCAGCGCCGCGTCCCGGGGCGCGCTGGTGAAGCCACCGGCGGCACCGCCCCACAGAACGCCACAGGTCGGGACCAGCTTCGCGCCGGTCACGCATCCCGCGTCGGCAGCCTGCGTAGCGGCCTGTGCCGGCGTGGCCGTCACGGCACCGGTGACACCGGCGGCGAGAGCGGTCAGCGTCAGTACGGTCTTGCGCAGCGTCGAACGCATCAAGATTGAGAAATCCCCCCGTTTGTCCAGCGGCCGAGACCGCCGGGCACTGTCCAGCGGGTGTTGGCCGCCGGGCACCTGTCCGGCGGTGTCCCGCCGGGCATGGGAAAGAGATTCCAGGGCGCAAGGTGCACGGCAAGTGCCCGTGCCGGTGCGGGGAGGTTGCGGGTGTCGTCACCGCCGGTAACAGGCCTGGGCGGCGCGCGAACGCGCCGCCCAGGGCAGCCGGCCTGCTCGTAGCGCCGGAAGTTTACGGATCCGCCGGGGTCCGACTGGTGGGTTCGGATGCCGGGACACCGGCGGATCGACCAGCCCACCGCCGTAAGACTTCTTGGGTTTCACGACGGCTGCCGGATGACGAGCGGTGTGGCCCGCTCGACCGTGAAGATCATAAGGTTTCCCGGCGCCAGGTCCAGTGCCGGGTAGCGCATAGTGACGATGCTTACGGCAGCCGGCCCCCGTGCGCGCGAGAGCGGGGCGCCTGGCCGCACGCACCCCGCACGGCCAGTCACTCTGAGTGATCGATTTCCGGGTCGGCGGGTGCCTCCTCGGGCGGCAGGCCGCTGCCGATCGCGGCGAACACCGCCGGCCGGTCGCGGCGCAGGCGGCGGCCCCACCAGACGCCGAGCAGGTAGACGATCAGGAACGCCAGCGGCGGCGACCACACCTTGAACGGGTTGTCGGAGTCCAGCAGGTCGCCGAAGAACGCCACCGAGAGCAGCAGCATCAGGGTGAGGAAGACGGTGGCGATCCACGGCGCGATCGCGCGACGCCACCGCGTCTCGCCGTGCGCGTCCCGGCGGAAGAAGCGGACCACCGCGTACGAGGCGATCGTCATCAGCGCCAGGACGCCGAGACCGCCGGAGACCGTGCCGAAGAAGAACAGGTCGCTGGTCGGGTTCAGGACCAGCGCGGCGAAGACCACGAGCACCACCAGGGCCAGCGCGGACTGGGCCATCGAGGCGGCGACCGGGACGTCGTCGCGGGTGCGGGCCAGCGACCGGGGCAGCACGCCCTCGCGGGCCACGGTCAGCGCGTACCGGGCGACCGTGTGGTGGAAGGCGAGCATCGCGGCGAACAGGCTGGTCGCGAAGAACACCCGGGCCAGGTCGGTGATCGCGGACGGCAGGAACGGGTCGGGCAGCACGAAGAACAGGTCGTTGAGGTACCGCGCGGCCACGTCGATGATGTGCTCCGGGCCGGCGACGACCGACATCGCCCAGGCCGACCCGCCGTACAGGATCGCGGCGACGGCCAGGGTCATGAAGATCGCCCGGGCCACCGTGCGCCGCGGGTCACGCGCCTCGGCCGCGTAAACCAGCGGGGCCTCGAAGCCGACCATCCCGGCGACCGCGCCGACCAGCAGCGAGACGCCGCCGGCGCTGGCGATCAGGCCCGGGTTGAGGGTGTCGAAGGAGACCGAGCCGCCGGCCGGGTGGGCCACCATCACCAGGTCGAGGGTGAGCACGATGAGCACCTCGGCGCAGACCAGGACGGTCAGGATGCGGGCGTTGAAATCGATCTGCCGCAGGCCGAGCAGGGCGATCACCGCCCAGGCGAGGAGCGCCCAGACGATCCACGACACCTTCAGCCCGAAGATGGCCGCGGCGTTGTGCGCGGCGACACCGAACGCGCCGTACAGACCGATCTGCATGGCGTTGTAGGCGAGCAGCGCGATGAACGCGGTGCCGACACCGGCGGGTCTGGTGAGGCCCTTGGCCGCATACGCGTAGAAGGCGCCCCTGTTCGGCACGTGCCGGGCCATCGCGACCAGCCCGACCGTGAAGATCGCCAGCACCGCGGCCACCAGCACATAGGCGACCGGGATGCCCTTCTCCTTGACTTCCCCATAGCCCAGGGGCAGGGCCCCGGCGACGACGGTGAGTGGCGTCATCGCGGAGACCGCGATGACGAACACGGACCAGGTGCCGAGTTGGTGAGTTTTCTGCTCGGTGAGCCCCGTATCCGACACGGCGCCTCCTGTCCACAGCGGATCAGTGCCAGACGCCGAACATATCGAAGTTACCCGATCTTGGGGCGGCTTGTTTAGGACAGGCCCGTGCCGAGTAGATTCGTGGTCATGCCCATCGGCCCGCAACCGCCCGGCCGCCGCGGCACTGTCGAGGAGCCGTACAGTCCGCTGAACCTGCGGCTCGTCCTGGCCGCGGCCGGCCTGGTGATCTGCACGGTGCTGTCGATCTTCCTGTTCCGCGCCGGCTGGACCGTGCCGGGCTGGCTGCTCGCCGCCTGGGCGGTGGCCGCGGTCGCCGACATGGTGGTGATCCAGCTGCGCCGCCGGGCCCGCCGCCGCGCCGAGGGCGGCAAGGACCACAGCCTGTTCGAGTGAGGCCGCGGGCGGCGCGCGGCGTGCCGGTCAGGCCAGGCCGGCGTCGTGGACCAGCAGGGCGATCTGCACCCGGTTGTTCAGGTCGAGTTTGGTGAGCAGCCGGGACACGTGCGCTTTGACCGTGGCCACCGACATGAACAGGTCGGCCGAGATCTCCGCGTTCGACTTGCCCTGCGCCACGGCCAGCGCCACGTCGAGCTCCCGGGTGGTGAGCTGATCGAGGCGGCGCCCGGCCGTGCCCCGGTCCGGCGGCGGCGCCGTGGTGACGTGGGTGATCAGCTGCCGGGTGACGCTCGGCGACAGGGTGGCCTCCCCGCGCGCGACGCGCAGCACCGCGTCCCGGATCTGGCCGGGCGGGGTGTCCTTGAGCAGGAAGCCGCCGGCCCCGGCACGCAGCGCGCGCAGCACGAACTCGTCGGCGTCGAACGTGGTCAGCACCAGCACCTCGGGCGCGCCGGGACGCCGGCGCAGCGTCTCGGTGGCGGTCAGCCCGTCCACCCCGGGCATCCGGATGTCCATCAGCACCACGTCCGGCCGGTGCTCGGCGACCGCGGCCGGCACCTCCCGGCCGTCGCTCGCCTCGCCGACCACGTGCACGTCACCGGTGCCTTTGAGGATCATCGACAGGCCGGCCCGGACCAGCGGGTCGTCGTCGACGATCAGCACCCGCACCGGCGTCACCCCGCGGCCCAGGGCAGGTGGGCGGTGAGGCGGAAGTCGGCGCCGTCCGTGCTGTGGGTGAGGTGACCGCCGGCGAGCGAGGCCCGCTCGGCGAGGCCGATCAGGCCCATGCCCGTACCGGGAATGGGCGGTCTGGTGGAGACGCCCACCGGAAGCGGGTTGGCGATCGCGATGTGCAGGCCGGCGCCGCAGGCGCCGTCGACCGTCACCCGGACCACCGCACCCGGCGCGTGCTTGCGGGCATTGGTGAGACCCTCCTGAATTATTCGGTACGCCGTGCGCCCGGTCCCGGCGGGCACCTCGCCGAGGTCGACCTGGACGTCGAGGGCGACCCTGTCACCGGCCAGCCGCGCCTCGTCGACCAGCGCGGGCAGCCCGCTCAGCGTGGGCTGCGGCCGCTCCGGGGCGGGCTCCTCACCGGTCTGATCGGTGCGCAGCACGCCGATCACCGCGCGCAGGTCCTGCAACGCCTGGTGGGCGGTGGCCCGGACCACCGAGGCGGCCCCGGCGATCTCCGCGGGCGGCGCGTCGGGCCGGAACTCCAGAGCCCCGGCGTGCAGGCTGAGCAGGGAGATCCGGTGCGCCAGCACGTCGTGCATCTCCCGGGCGATCCGGGTGCGCTCCAGCGTGCGGGCCTGCTCGACGCGCAACTGCTGCTCGGCCTCGGCGCGGGCGGCCCGGTCCCGCCAGGAGGCGACCAGCTCGCGGCGCGCCCGGACGACCATCCCCCAGAGCGCGATGATCAGCACGATCGCCACACCCCACCACACGGTCTCCCAGTAGCCGCTGGTGCGGTCCGGCCGGGCCGCCGCGAAGATCAGGTTGGTCGCGGCGCCGGCCGCGGCGTAGGCCGCCAGCACCGGGAAGCGGCAGTGCACCGCCACCGTGAGCAGCATGATCGTCAAGGTGACCGCACCGGCCACGCTGAACGCGGAGAGCACCAGGGCCAGGATGGCCAGCGGCCAGAGGAAGCGGCGGCGCCACCACAGGCCGATCCCGGCGACGGCGCTGAGCACCCCGTCGACCCAGACCACCCAGCCGGCGGTGGGTTGCCACTCGCGCACTATGCCGGTGCTCCACCCGAGCAGGTCGGCGGTGGCCAGCACGGTGAAGCCGAAACCGAGCACGAAGCAGAGGCTGTCGACCACCCAGTCGCGGGTGGACCGGCGGGCCGGCGCGTCCGGCTCGGCGGACAGCGCGGCCGGCAGCAGCCAACTCATCTCCACCGTCGTTCCCACGCGTCGACTTTATGGGGACGGCGACACCGGCCGATACCGCCAAAAGTTGTAATCGCCGGGTAGACCAAGGTTCGCGGACATCGACCGAAGACCGAAGCGCCGGCCGCCTCACGACCCGCAGGCTGAGGCCATGATTGCCGTTGAGAACCTCAGCAAACGGTACGGCGACCAGGTCGCCGTCGATGACGTGTCGTTCACCTGCGAGCCCGGCACGGTCACCGGTTTCCTCGGGCCGAACGGCGCCGGGAAGTCCACCACGCTGCGGATGATCTGCGGCCTGACCCCACCGACCGCGGGCACGGCCACCGTGTGCGGCCGGCCCTACCGCCAGCTGGGCAACCCGGGGAGGCACGTCGGTGTGCTGCTCGACGCGTCGGCGCAGCACGCCGGGCGGACCGGGCGGGAGACCCTGGCGCTGGCCGCCCTGACCATGGGGCTGGACACCGGGCGGGTGCCGGAGCGGCTGACCCGGGTCGGGCTGGACGCCACGGCCGGCAAGCGCCGGCTGCGGGCCTACTCGCTGGGCATGCGCCAGCGACTCGGGCTGGCGTACGCGATGCTCGGCGACCCGGCCGTGCTGATCCTCGACGAGCCGGCCAACGGCCTGGACCCGGAGGGCATCTTCTGGATGCGCGGGCTGCTGCGCGAGTTCGCCGACCGGGGCGGCACGGTGCTGCTCTCCTCGCACCTGCTGCGCGAGGTGGAGGCGGTCGCCGACCGCCTGGTGGTGATCGGCAAGGGCCGCATCCTCACCCAGGGCGACAAGGACGCGCTGCTCAGCGCGGCCGGCACGGTGGTCCGCCCGGCCGACCCGGCGGCGTTCGACACGGTGCTGCGGACGCTGGGCCTGACCGGCACCCGCTCGGCGGACGGCACCGTGCTGGTCCCGGCCGAGCCGGAGGCGATCGCCCGCGCCGCGGCCGGCGCCGGGGTGGTGCTGCTGGAGCTGCGCCCGGCCGGCAGCGGCGGCCTGGAAGAGATGTTCCTTCGCCTGACCAAACTCGAGGAAGTGGCCCGATGACGACCGTCGCGACGATCCCCCCGGCCCGGCTCACCCTGGTCGAACTGCGCAAGCTCGCGGACACCCGGGCCGGTTTCTGGCTGCTGCTGGTGATCGGCCTGGCCACCGCCGCCACCTCGGCGGTGATCCTGGGCTGGGCGCCGGACGAGGAGATGACCTACGCCGGGTTCTTCGCCTTCGGCCTGGCGCCGTCCGCGGTGCTGCTGCCAGTGCTCGGCGTGCTCTCGGTGACCAGCGAGTGGTCGCAGCGCACCGCGCTCGCCACCTTCACCCTGGTCCCGGCGCGCGGCCGGGTGATGGTCGCGAAGATCGCGGCCGGGGTGCTGATCGCGGTGGCGGCGACCGTGGCCACCGCGGCACTCAGCGCGGTCGCCACCGTGATCGCCCGGGCGATCGGCGGCGACGGGTCCTGGCACGTCGACGCGTCGCTGCTCTGGCAGGGCCTGCTGCTCCAGGTGATCTTCGTGCTGATGGGGATCGGGTTCGGCGCGCTGCTGCTGAACACCCCGCTCGCGATCGTGCTGTACTTCGCGCTGCCGCTGGTCTGGACGGTGCTCGGCAACATGATCAAGGCGTTGAAGACGCCGGCCGAGTGGCTGGACATCAACCTGACCTCGACCCCGCTGTCCGAACCGGACATGACCTCCGGCGAGTGGGCCCGGCTCGGCGTCTCGGTCGCGGTCTGGGTGCTGGTGCCGCTGGCCGCCGGGCTGGTCCGGGTGCTGCGGCGCGAGGTCACCTGAGGCGATTCCGAGTCGTCGCGGCGAGCGGGGTGCCATCCTGGGAGGCGGCCGGCACCCCGCCGCCGTTCATGATCGACTGCGCGTGTTGGGGTCATTCGCACCTTTATGCAGGTAACGTCCGCTTCGTGAATCGCACTGGTATCGCCGGCGTCGCGGCGATCGTGGCCCTGACCCCGCTACTCACCAGCCCGGCCGAGGCACGGGAGCGGCCCGCCGCCGCCGAGCGGCACGCCGGGGTGCTTCCGGCGCAGGACGGGCGGGAGCTCACGCGTACGCGACTGAGGTTTGCCGGCAAAGCGCTCCCGGCGGCGCGTTATCGGCCGCAACCCACCGCCCGCCGCGCGTCCGCGGGCACCCCGGCGGTCGGCACGGTCCGCAGCTGGGTGGGCCTGGACGACACCGACGGTGATCTCTACCGCAAGGACTACACGCTGCGGGCGGTCGGGCGGCACATCGAGGTGTGGGTGGCCAAGGACATCGCGTTCCCGGCCGCCGACTGCCGGAAGAACGCGACCGAGGTGACCGACGCGCAGGTGGCCGACCTGGTCGACCAGTTCGACACGACGATCTACCCCAAGGAGACGGCGGCGTTCAGCACGCCGCCGAACCGGTCGGGGACCAACCCCGGCATGGACGGCGACTTCACCGGCGACGGGGACAAGACCGTGACGCTGGTCGACAACGTCCGGGACGACAACTACTTCCACTTCCCGGAACGGCCGACCTACATCGCCGGCTTCTTCTCGGCGCAGCTCAACGAACTGTTCGACCGCAACGTGATGACCATCGACGCCTACGACTGGCAGCACCGGCTGGGCGCCGAGCCGAAGAACGAGCCGACCGACGACCTGTGCACCAGCCGGCCGGCCCGGCCCCGGATGTACGAGGGCACCTTCGCCCACGAGTGGCAGCACCTGCTGGAGTACTACGCCGACCCGGGCGAGGCGGACTGGCTCAACGAGGGCCTCTCCGATTACGCACAGACCGTGGTGGGATATGTCGACGCCCGGATCGGGGTGCACCACGCCGGGTACGACAGCCACCTCGCGTGTTACCAGGGCTTCGGCAACGTCAAGACCACCTACAACGCGAACCCGCGGGAGTGCGGCGGCCCGCAGAACTCGCTGAACCTGTGGGACGAGGGCGACCCGAACGAGGTGCTCGCCGACTACGGCATCACCTATGAGCTGATGGTCTACCTGCGTGACCGGTTCGGCGCCAAGATGCTCTCCCAGCTGCACCGGGACAAGGAGCACCAGTCGCTCGACGCGGTGCAGTCGGTGCTGCCGAAGGGGATCAGGCTGACCGACGTGCTGCACGACTTCCAGGTGATGACGCTGGTGGACAAGGAGGTCGGTGAACCCGGCGGGACGATCACCGGGGTGGCCCGGGACCGGGTCACCGCGAGCGGGCTGCGGTCGACGGTCAACCTGGCGAACCCGGCGTCGTACAACAAGCCGGGGGCGGCGCCGAACGGAGCCGACTTCATCCGGCTGCCGCAGGGCAAGCTGTCGTCGGTGACCTTCCGCGGGGCGGCCACGCTGCCGTCCACCCCGCTCGCCTGGAAGATCGACGCGGGGCTGCTGTTCTCCGGGAACACGCCGGACACCGACGAGACGGCTTCGCGGCAGGTCGAGGTGCCGGCCGACGACCCGGTGCTGCGGTTCACCAGCTCCTACGGCTTGGAGAAGGACTTCGACTACGGGTACGTGACCATCTCGGCGGACGGGGGCAAGAGCTACCAGGCGGTGGCCGGGGACCGGACGGTGAAGGGGCCGCTCGGCGCGGCGATCACCGGGCAGGCGGCGGACGTCAAGCTCAGTTACAGCCTCAAGGCGTACGCGGGGAAGAAGGTGTTGCTCGGCTTCCGCTATGTCAGCGACGCCGCGGTGAACCTGGGCGGCTGGCACCTCGGCGAGGTGTCGATCGGGAAGAACAAGATCGCCGCCGGGTCGCTCGACGGGTGGAAGTCGCCGACCCAGTGGTACCCGGTGCCGGTGCGCGGATGGCACGTGGTGCTGGTCGGGCTCGGCAGCGGGCGGGCAGCCGTGGTGCCCGTCGACCGCGTGGACGAGCTGCGCGGTTACCCCAAGGTGGTGGCGATCGTGGGGCAGGACGACCCGACCGGGACGGTCACCCAGTACGCCCCGTACACGCTGACTGTCGACGGCGTGGTGCAGCCCGGGGGCTGACAACCCTCCCTTTCTGGAACTGCCCGTCACCGTCGGTGGCGGGCAGTTCTGCTTTCCGACGTTGACACTGTCACGATGACAGTGTCAGACTCGGGGCATGTGGACGATGGAGGAACTGGTCGACCGGGTGCGCGCCGCGCTCGCCGCGGAGTATTCCGGGGCACCCAACGGCCGCGTCCGCGATCTGCCGGACCGCCGCTCGATCCGGTGGTATTCGACGATCGGCCTGGTCGACCGCCCACTGGGCACCCGGGGGCGCAACGCGCTCTACGGCCCCCGCCACCTGCTTCAACTCGTGGCGATCAAGCGGTTGCAGGCCGCCGGCCGCACCCTCGCCGAGATCCAGGCCGAGCTGGCCGGGGCGCCGGAGGAGGTGCTGACCGAGGTCGCCCGGGTGCCGGCCGACCTGCTCAGCGGCGATCCCTCGCCCGCGCCCGAGGCGACCACCCGGCCACCCTTCTGGAAGGCCGCGCCCGCGGCGCCGGCCGTGGATTGGGCATTCCCCACCGACACGGACATCTCTTTCGGTACGCCGGATGTCCCCCCACCGCCTGCCGACCCCGGCGTCTCCCCCGCCCCGGGCACGGATGCCGTGCTCACCGGCGTGCCGCTGGGTCTCGGCGTGATCCTGCTGGTGCCCGGCGCCCTGCACGGCCACCTCGATCGCGCCGAGCTCGTCACCGCCGCACGGCCCCTGCTCGACCTGCTCGCATCCCGTGGGCTCACCGATAGGAGAGATCAGTGATCATCTACGTCAATCCGATGGGTCCGGGCGAGCTGGCACGCGTCCGGGAGCTGCCGGAGTCCGGCCTCGGCGCGATGCGCACCGAGCGGGGCAATCTGCCGCTGGACCGGCTGGACGTGTCGGCCGCGATCAGCGGCCTGATCGCCCGCACCGAGGTCACCGCCGAGTTCGTCAACACGCACGACACCGCGCTCGAGGCGACCTACGTCTTCCCGCTGCCCGACCGTGCCGCGGTCACCGGCATGACGATGACCGCCGACGACCGCACGGTCACCGCCGACCTGCGCGAGCGCGCCGCCGCCCGGGAGCAGTACGACACCGCCGTCGCGGCCGGTCAGCGCGCGTCGATCGCCGAGGAGGACCGGCCCGACGTGTTCACCATGCGGGCCGGCAACATCCTGCCCGGCGAGCGGATCGTGGTGTGGTTGCGGCTGGTCGGCCCGCTGCCGTTCGAGGACGGCGCGGCCACGTTCCGGTTCCCGCTGGTGGTGGCCCCGCGCTACATCCCGGGCGCGCCCCTGCCGGGGCCCTATGCCGGCGACGGCCAGACCCCGGACACCGACGCGGTGCCGGACGCCTCCCGGATCTCCCCGCCGGTGCTGCTGCCCGGTTTTCCGAACCCGTTGCGGCTCTCCCTCAGCGTGACCGTCGACCCGGCCGGGCTGGAGCTCGGCGAAGTCCGGTCCAGCCTGCACGCCGTCACCGAGCAGGACGGGACCCTGCGGATCGCCCCGGGCGAGCGTGCCGACCGTGACTTCGTGCTGCGCCTGGCCTATGCGCCGGGCGGCCAGACCGCGGTGGCGGTGCCCGACGACGAGGGCCACGAGGGCACCTGGCAGCTCGTCGTGCTGCCCCCGGAGGAGGCCGCCGCGCCGCGCCCCAAGGACGTGGTGCTGCTGCTCGACCGCTCCGGCAGCATGGGCGGATGGAAGATGGTGGCCGCCCGCCGCGCCGCGGCCCGGGTGATCGACACGCTCACCACGGCCGACCGGTTCGCCGTGCTGACCTTCGACCACCAGGTGGAGCGACCGGCCGGGCTGGAGTCCGGCCTGAGCGAGGCCACCGACCGCAACCGTTACCGCGCCGTCGAGCACCTGGCCCGGGCCGACGCCCGCGGCGGCACCGAGCTGCTCGGCCCGCTCGCCACCGGGCTCGGCCTGCTCACCGACAGCACCGGGCGCGATCGGGTGCTGGTGCTGGTCACCGACGGCCAGGTGGGTAACGAGGACCAGATCGTCCACAAGGTCACCCCGCTGATCGGCAGCACCCGGCTGCACACCATCGGCATCGACCGGGCGGTCAACGCCGGGTTCCTCGGGCGGCTGGCCGCGCTCGGCGCCGGCCGGGCCGAGCTGGTGGAGAGCGAGGACCGGCTCGACGACGCGATGGAGCACATCCACCGCCGGATCGGGGCCCCGCTGGTCACCGGCCTGTCCCTGGCGGCCGAGGGGTTCTCCCCGATCGAGGGGACGCGTACGCCGCAGCGGATCCCGGGGCTCTACCCGGGGGTTCCCCTGGTGCTCTCCGGGCGTTATGTGGGCGCCGCGGCCGGCAGCTTCACGGTCACCGGCCGGTCCCGGGACGACCAGGACTTCCGCACCACGGTCGCGGTGCAGGAGCGGAAGGAGCCGGCGGTCACCAAGCAGTGGGCGCGGGCGCGGCTGCGGGACATGGAGGACGCGTACACGGCGGGCAACGACGCGCTGGAGCCACGGATCATGGAGACGTCGCTGCGCTTCGGCGTGCTGTGCCGCTTCACGGCGTTCGTCGCCGTCGACGAGCGGGTGGTGAACGAGGGAGGTCAGGTTCGCAAGGTCACCCAGCCCGTCGAGATGCCGTCCGGGTGGGAGCCGCCCGCGGCGCCGATCGCGGCCGCCGGGATGATCCTGTCCGCGGCGCAGTCGCCGTTCCCGGGCGGTCCGGTGGGCGCGGCGCCGCGGATCATGCCGCCGTCGCCGCCGCCCGGCGCGCCGCGGTTCGCCCCGGCCGGGGCGGAGGAGACCAGCCACCGGAAATCGGTTCACCCGACCAGTCTCGACACCACGCCCGACTTCCTCGCCGCCGGAGGGCCGATGCCCGCCGCCCCGGCCGCCGCGCCCCGCGGCTTCGGCCGCTCCCGCCGCCCCGGCGGGACACTCGGCGGCGAGACCTCGATCGCCGAGGTCCGCGAGCTGGTCGCGGTCGAGGCCGGACGGTTGCGCGACGCGGCCGACCGGCCCGGCTACGAGCGGCGTGACCTGCTGGAGGATCTGGCCAGCCGGTTGACGGTGCTGCTCACGCCGCTGTCCGGCGAGGAGTTCGCACCGCTGCACGAGCTGGTCGCCCTGCTGACCGGGGAGGCTTCGCTCGACGAGAAGTGGTCCGCCGCGGTGCGGGTGCTGACCGACTTCGGGGCAGCCCCGGCCAAGCCCGCCGCCAAGCCGTTCTGGAAACGCTGACCCTCGGAGAAACTGTCGGGGATCGGACGCATCATCGTCTCCGGCCGGGCACGGCGGGCATCTGCCGGGTCCGGCCGGAGAGCCGTCCTAAGCTCGGCCGTTGGCTCCACGGCGCCGCATCGAAGTCGGTCTCTGGCGGCGACCCGGAACCCCATCGGCGGGTCGGACAGTGGCCGATCGGCCGAACGGATCCCACGCCGACCCGCCGGTGCCGGTAAGTTGATTCATCGATTGCTGACGGGGGAGGTGACGCGTCCGTGGACGACGCCGAGGATTTCGGTACCGACCGGGACCCGTTGCTGGTGCGTCCGTTCGTTGTCCAGGACGGCCGCACCGAGGAGCCCGCCTCCTCCGGGGCGACCTGGCCGGCGGGCACGGCCTCCGACTCGCCCACCCAGATCCTCCCGGTCTTCTCCGGCGCGACGGCGACAAGGCCACGCGGCACGCGGCGGCGACGACGGCCGCTGCTGGTGGCCGGGGTCGGCGCCGGAGTGGTCACGGTGCTGGCGGTGGCCGGGTACACCGCGCTGCGGCCCGTGTTCGAGCCCACGCTCTCGGCCGGCCTGCCCGAGCACTCGTTGCCCGCGGTGACCGGCCCGGCCGCCACGTCGGCGCCGGCGTCTCCGGGCACCACCGAGGCGACGACCGGCGACGACGGCGCCGGGACCGGCGGTGACAGCGACGCGGACGGGGACGGCGCGCCGACCGGCGGCGCGACCGCCACCACCGGACCGGCCGGCACGGTCACCACCCCGGCCACGCAGGCGCCCGGCACGGCGCCGGCCAGCGCGGCGGCACCCTCCGGGACCAGGACGAACGCGCCCGCGGTGGTCGCACCCTCCCCGGTGACCGTCGGCGAGGGTTCCCTGGTCAGCGGCAACGGCCTCTGCCTCGATCTGCCGAATGCGATTCCGGCCGACGACAACAGCGTCCAGGTCTTCGACTGCAACCGCTCGATCGCCCAGGTGTGGACGCTCGCCGGCGACGGGACGCTCCGAGTGATGGGCAAGTGCGCGCTGCTGGTCGGCGACGACACCGTGCAGCTCACCGACTGCGACCGCCGGACCCCGTCGCTGTGGCGGACCACCGGCAACCACGAGCTGGTCAACCTGGCGAGCAACGAGTGCCTGACCGATCCGTCCGGTGGCGCCCGCCCGCGCACCCGGGTCGTCGTCGTCACGTGTACCGGCCAGTCCAATCAGCAGTGGTCCCTGCGCTGACCGGCGGGCCCGCTCGTCACCGGTGCATCGACGCGCCCTTGAGCACCTTGTCGACGGCGTTCCGCGGCCCGTGCACGGCGATGCCGACCAGGTCCAGCTCGGCGGTGGGCACGGCCCGCACGGCTGCTCGGTTCGCGGCGTCGTGGCCGGTCGCGAAGAGGTCCGACGTGAAGATCGACATCTGGACGCCCCGGGCGAGCCCCCGCGCATGCGCTTCCCGCAGCAGCTCCTTGCCGCCCTCGAAGACCAGCACCGGCTGGCGGAACATCGGCAGGTACTCGACGTCGCCGCCGTCGACATAGGTCTCGCCGAGCGTCTCCGGCACCGCCGTGGCCAACCCGGAGACCAGGAAGGCGGTGACGTTCAGGCGCTGCCAGACGAGCAGGTCGTCACGGAGCAATACGGCGATCTTGGTGGTGAATCCGGTCATGGCACTCATCGTCGCCAGGGCCGGCACCTGCGGTCTTGTACGATTTTGAGGTGCTGCCGGGCCCGTCGATCCGCGCGTGGCGACCCCCGCTCGACGGCGTCGCCGAGGTGTTGCACGCCCGGTTCGGCGAGCACGCCTACCCGATGCACGCCCACGACACCTGGACCCTGCTGCTGGTCGACGACGGCGCCGTCCGCTACGACCTGGACCGGCACGAGCGCGGCGCGTTCGGCGAGTTGGTCACCCTGCTGCCGCCGCGCGTCCCGCACAACGGCACGTCCGCTAACCCGAACGGTTTCCGCAAACGCGTCATCTACCTGGAGCCGGCCCAGCTCCCCGACCGCCTGGTCGGCGCCTCGGTGGACACGCCGGCGCTGATCGATCCCGGCCTCCACCGCATGATCTCCACGGTCCACCGCCTGCTCCGCGCCCCCGGCGACGAGCCCGCCGCCGAGACCTGATGGCCCTCACCGTGGAACGCCTCCGCGCCCACCTCAGCGCTCATCCACTGCCCCCACCCCACCGGGGTGCCGCCCACCGCCTCCGCGACCTGCTCGAATCCCACATCGTCCCGGGCCTCCCCCTGCGCACCGCCGCCGCCGAACTCCACTTCGCCCCGGCCCACCTGGTCCGCTCCTTCCGCCACGAGTTCGGCATGACCCCTCACCAGTACGTCATCTCCCGCCGAGTCGACCTGGCCCGCCGCCTGATCCTTACCGGCCTCCCGCTGTCCACGGCCGCCACCCGAAGCGGCTTCTACGACCAGCCCCACCTGACCCGCCACTTCAAACGCATCCTGGGCGTCACTCCCGCCCAATTCACCCGCTGACCAGCCACTTCCCGCTCGCCTCGGCTCACTTTCCCGCCGCTCGCGGCCGTTTCTCCAGCCGCTGTCAGCCAGCATCCGGCCCTCTCCTGGCCGTTCACGGCTTACGTTCGGCCGCTTGCCAGCCCGCCTTCGTCCGGCTTCTGCCCCGTTTCAGCCTGCTGTCAGGGCCCCCTCGCCTTTCGGCCTGTTCCCGCTCCTGCTGTCAGCCCGCTCCTGTTCGCGACCGGCCGCTTGTCAGCTCGTTCCCGCCCCGCTCCCGGCCCAGAATCAACCTGCTGTCAGCCGATCTCCGAGCTCCAGCCCGCTGTCAGCCCATACCGGTTCGCTTCCGGCCGCTCGTCCGCCCGCTCCCGGCCCGCCGCCAGCCCATACCGGTTCGCTTCCGGCCCCTGGTCCGCCCACTCCCGGCCCATACCGGTTCGCTTCCGGCCCCTGGTCGGCCCGCTGTCAGCCCATACCAGTTCGCTTCCGGCCGCTGGTCGGCCCGCTCCCAGCCCATACCGGTTGCTTCCGGCCGCTCGTCGGCCCGCCCCCAGCCCACTGCCAGCCCATACCGGTTGCTTCCGGCCGCTCGTCAGCCCGCCCCCAGCCCACTGCCAGCCCAAACCGATTCGCTTCCAGCCGCTCGTCGGCCCGCCCCCAGCCCGCTCCCGCCAATGCCGGTTCGCTTCCGGCCGCTCGTCGGCCCGCCCCCAGCCCGCTCCCGCCAATGCCGGTTCGCTTCCGGCCGCTCGTCGGCCCGCCCCCAGCCCGCTCCCGCCAATGCCGGTTCGCTTCCGGCCGCTGGTCGGCCCGGTCGCGGTCCGCTTCGGACAGCCCCTTTCCTGTACGACGCCGGGCCGCCCAACCGCAGTCGCCCGTTTCCAGCCGACCGGAGGCAGCCCCGCTCAAGGCCGCCCGACCAGCGACGCACGGGTCGCCCGGTTCCATCGCAAGATCCGCCGGGGCCCGGCATGCACCGCTTCTACGAGCTAACACTCAGAGGTGCGAGGCACAGGCGAGCGACCAGCCGGGCCGGGGGCGCGCTGCGGTCTGGGGCGCAGCGGACGTTGCGCTGAGCCGGGACACACCCGTGCGTCGCTGGTCGGTCTTGGGTGGGACTGCCTCGCGGTTAGGCACGGGACGGGACGATGCGGTTGGGGAGGGTCCAGATCGTACTGAAAAAGGGTTTTAGAAGGGGTAAGCGGTGCCGTCCACGACCGTGAGCGGGACCGGGGACTCGGCGAACTCGTCCGGGCCGGCGGTCAGCGGGTCGAGGGTGAAGACCGCGAGGTCGGCCCGGAAGCCGGGGGCGAGCCGGCCGGTATCGGTCAGGCCCGCGGCGGCCGCGGCCTGGGTCGTGAAGCCCTCCAGGGCCATCCGGGCGGTCAGCGCCTGGTCCGGAAGGATCGGCTCGACCGACGGATCGCCCGCCGGGCGGCGCAGCTGGGCCGCCGCCATGATCCCACGCGGGTCGAAATGGGCGATCGGCCAGTCCGAGCCCAGAGCCAGCCGTGCGCCGTGGTCGCGCAGGTCGCGGGCACGGAAGCCGCGGTCGGCACGCTTGTCGCCGAGGCGCTGGGACCAGTTGTCGGTGTGGTCGGCGCGGGTGTAGTGCGTGCAGTGGGTCGGCTGCATGCTGGCCGTGACGTCGAGTTCGGCGAAGCGGCCGAGCAACTCGGCGGGCATCGTCTCCAGGTGTTCGATCCGGTGCGGGACGCGCGGGCGGGGCAGGCGGCTGAGCGTGTCGAGCACGAAGCGGATGCCGGCGTCGCCGATGGCGTGGGTGACGATCGGGATGCCGCGCCCGGCCAGGACCTCGACGGCGGCGGAGTACTCCCACGGGTCGGGCCAGAAGCAAGCGGTCGACTCACCGTGGGTGTCCGGCTCCTCCAGCCAGGCGGTGCCGCCGTCGATGGTGCCGTCGATCATGAATTTGGCGCCCTCGACCCGCCAGCGGCGGCCGGCCAGGCGCTGCTGCTCGATGACCCTCTCCAGGCCGTCGCCGGGCATCACGAACGGGGCGCACCGCCAGCGCAGCGGCAGCTCGCCGTCGGCCTCCAGCGCGGTGAACAGGTCGAGCGAGTCCAGTCCGAAGTCCATCGCGTTCGCCGAGGTCAGGCCGCTCGCGGCCATCCGGTGCATCAGGTCGCGCAGCCGGGCGCGCCGGCCCTCGGGCGGGTCCTCGGGGAGCATCGCGTGCACGACCATGGCCGCTTCCAGTTCGAGCAGGTGCCCGGTCGGTGTCCCGTCGGCGTCGCAGACGACGCTGGCCCCGGAGGCGAACTCGCGCGGCCCGGTGATCCCGGCGATCTCCAGCGCTTTCGGGCTGACCAGGGCCGAGTGCGCGTCGAAGAGCACCAGGAAGACCGGCACGTCCGGCCCGAGCGCCTCGACCAGCGGCGCGTGGGTGACCGGGGCGCCCTCGAACGCGTTCGGGTCCAGCCCGTATCCCTCGATCCACCCGCCTTGCGCCGATGCCGTCCGCAGCGCCTGTCTCAGCTGGTCACGGGTGCGCACCGAGGACAGGTCGACGCCCCGGGTCATGCTCAGGCCCATCACCGGGTGCGCGTGCCCGTCGACCAGGCCCGGTGTGATCGTGGCCGGACCGAGGTCGAGCACCTCGGTGCCCGGGCCGCGCCAGTCGCGGGCGTCCGCCCGGGTGCCCAGCTGGGCGATCCGCCCGTCGGCGACGGCGATCGCGGTCATCGGCGGACCGGGAAGCATGGTGTGGATCCGGTCCGCCATCAGGATCAGGTCTGCGGCGGTCATGCGGAGCGCTCCTCACGGGCAGTGTCCAGACGGTCACTACACCCATGAGTACCAGGTCCGGCGCTCCACGGTTCAGCCGGCGGCTGTCGGAATTCATCCCCGCGGGACCATCCAGTCCAGCACCGGCATGGCTTGCAGGGTGACCAGCACACACATGAACAGCAGCAGGATCGTGCTCCACAGCACGACTTTGCGGAAGATGTCACCCTCCCGGCCGGCCATGCCGACCGCGGCCGCGGCGATCGCCAGGTTCTGCGGGCTGACCATCTTGCCGAGTACGCCACCGGACGAGTTGGCCGCCGCGAGCAGCAGCGGGTCCAGCCCGGCCTTCGCCGCGGTCTGCACCTGCAACGCGCCGAACAACGCGTTCGACGAGGTGTCCGAGCCGGTCACGGCCACCCCGATCCAGCCGAGGATGGAGGAGAGGAACACGAAGACGCTACCCGCGGTGGCCAGGAACGCGCCGAGGGTGTTCGTCTGGCCGGACTGGTTGAGCACGTAGGCCAGGGCCAGCACGGCCATCACCGTGACGATGGCGTGGCGGAGTTCCACATAGGTGCGTCCGTAGGCGCGCAGGGCGGCGCCGGGGCGGACACGGAGCACGACGGCGGTCAGGATGCCGGCGAAGATCATCAGGGTGCCGGCCGCGGCCAGCCAGCCGAAGGTGAAGTTCGTGGACGCCAGGGGTTTGCCGTTGGCGCCGAGGATGTCCAGGCCGGGCCACTTGAAGACGACGGTCCAGGGCTCCTGGGCGAGGGCGTGCTTGATCGGGCCGAGGTTCGCGATCGAGAAGATCACGATGATGATGAGGTAGGGGGCGTAGGCGCGCATGACCTCGGCACGGGTATCCCGCTGGACCGCGGTGCGGGTGGAGGTGCCGCCGCCCCCGGCCGGCGCCGGCTCGGCCACTCCCTCGGTGAGGCTCGGGCTGTCCACCGGCCGCCAGAAACGCAGCAGCAGGACCACGGCGGCGGCCGCCGCGAGCGACGCGATGATGTCGGTGAGCGGCACCGAGACGTAGTTCGACGCGACGAACTGCCCGGCCGCGAAAACCACCCCCGCGACGATCGCGGCGGGCCAGGTCTGCTTGACGCCGCGGCGTCCGTCCACCACGGCGACCAGCACCAACGGTACGATCACCGCCAGTATCGGGGTCTGCCGCCCGACCATCGCGCCGAGCGTGTCGGTGTTCAGCCGCGGGTCACTCGACGCCCCCGAGGTGACCGTCCCGAGCGTCACGATCGGCGTCGCGAGCGCCCCGAACGCGACCGGCGCGGTGTTCGCGATCAGCGCCACCGAGGCCGCCCGGATCGGCGGGAACCCGAGCGCCATCAGCATCACCACGGTGACCGCCACCGGCGTACCGAACCCGGCGAGCGCCTCCAGCAACGCCCCGAAACAGAACGCCACGATGATCGCCTGGATCCGCATGTCCGGGCTGACCCGCTCCATCGACCGCCGCAGCACGTCGAAGTGCCCGCTGACCACGGTCAGGTTGTAGACCCAGATCGCATTGATCACGATCCACAGGATCGGGAAGAACCCGAACGCCGCACCCTCCGAAGCGGACAGCAGCGCCTGCCCGACCGGCATCGAGTACACGGTGATCGCGACGATCAGCGCCACCCCGAGCGAGATCAGCCCGGCCAGCCAGGCCCGCACCCGGAACACCCCGAGCAGCAGGAACAGGGTCACCAGCGAGAGCACGGCGAAGATCGCCGAAAGCGCCACGGAGTCCGCGACGGGATCGGTGACGATCTGGAACTGTTCCGCGAGCAGGACATCCGGCATGGCAGCCATCCAGAGACGTCGATCACTTTCCCCGCAATGTAGTCCCCCGGCTCCCGAAACGAAACCGCTCAGCCGTCAGGTCCGCTTCGGCTTGCGGTCACCCCTCTTCCGGTACGCCCCGAGCATCCCGCCCCCAGTCCCCAGCGAGGGTTCCCGCGTCTTGCCCGGGGCGCTGAGGGCCAGCCGGGGAGTGTCCGGCTGGTCCTGGCGGCCCTAACCGAGGCCGGGATAGGGCGCTGAGGACCAGCCGGGGAGTGTCCGGCTGGTCCTGGCGGCCCTAACCGGGGCCGGGATAGGGCGCTGAGGGCCAGCCCGGGGTTTGAGCTCCGGGACCAGCCACGGACAGTGCAGCTAGTGATCTTGGTGCATGGCCAGCCAGATGCGGTCGGCGGTGAACGGGATCTCGGTCATCCGGACGCCGGTGGCATCGCGGAGGGCGTTGGCCAGGGCCGGCGACACCGGGTTGAACGGGCTCTCGCTCATCGACTTCGCCCCCAGCGGCCCGATCGCATCCGACGTAGCAGCGAAGTGGACCTCCGTGACCGGCGTGTCAGCGAAGGTCGGCAAGTGATACTGCCGGAACGTCGTGGTCGTCACCGCCCCCGACGAGTCGATGTCCACGTGCTCCGCCAGCGTCGCCCCCAGCGCCTGCGCCACCCCGCCCTCGATCTGCCCCCGCAACTGGAGGGGATTCATCACCGTCCCCGCGTCCGCGCTGTGCACGCTGCGGAGGATCCGCAGCTCACCGGTGTCCGGATCGACCGCCACCCGGAACCACTGAGCGTTGAACGCCACCGACCGCGGCGTCCCGTCGAAATACCCCTGCCCGACCTCGCCGCCGCGAGCACGCAGATCCCGCGCCGCCCGCAGCACCGCCTGCCCCGCCACCACCACCCCGGTGGACGCGAAGGCCCCGGTGTCGTGCCGCACCACATCGGTGTCCGACTGCCGGATCACGATCCGGTCCGGCGTGGTCCCCAGCTCGTCCGCCGCGATCTGCGCATGCACGGTGGTGCTCCCGTTGCCGAACTCCGCCGTCCCCACCGAGAGCTCATACCGCCCCTCCCCCAGTGCCCGGATCGTCGCGTCCGCGAAATGCCCACCCGGCGGCCCGGCCGCGATCATCGCGATCGCCATTCCCTCGCCGACCAGCCACCCGTCCGGCGCCTCATCCACCGTCGAGGAGCAGGCACGCATCCGCTCCAGGCACTGGTCCAGCCCGTAGGAGGCAATCCCCAGGTCATCCACGTGATCACCAGGCGCGGTCAGATCATCCCCGTCCCGCACGACGTTCAGCTCGCGAAACTCAACCGGATCCATACCGATTTTTCGTGAGATCTCGTCCAAGACGGACTCGACGGCGAAGGTCACCTGACCCAACCCGTAGCCCCGGAACGCCCCGGCCGGCACCGTGTTCGTGTAAACCGTCCGTGCATCGGTCCGCATAGTGGCGCATTTGTAGACGGCCACCGACTCATGACACCCATGGAACATCACCGAAGGACCATGATTTCCGTACGCCCCGGTGTCCACCACCACGTCCAGGGCAAGAGCCGTGATGGTCCCGTCCCGCCGGGCCCCGGCCTTGACGGTCACCACGAACGGATGCCGCGTGGTCGCCCCGTAAAACTGCTCGGATCGCGTGTACTCCCACTTCACCGGCCGCCCGGTCCGCAGCACCGCAAGCGCCACGAGGTCCTCGACCAGCATCTCCTGCTTGCCGCCGAACCCTCCCCCGACCCGTCCGGTCAGCACCCGCACCTTCTCCATCGGCAGGTCGTAGAGCGAGGCCACCGCCCGGCGGGTCAGGAACGGCGTCTGCGTGCTGGACCGGATGACCAGCCGTCCGTCCTCGTCGAGCCACCCCACCGCCCCGTGCGTCTCCAGCGACGCATGCTGCACCCGAGCCGTCCGGAACGTCGCCTGATAGACCTCGTCCGCCGCAGCGAACCCGGCCTCGACGTCCCCGAGCGAGGCGTGCAGCTCCGCCACCACGTTGCGGTCCAGCTTGTCGCCGTGCACCAACGGCGCGTCCGGAGCCAGCGCCGCCACCGGGTCGACCACCGCGGGAAGCAGCTCGTACTCCACGCGCAGCCGCCGGCAGGCCTCCTCGGCAGCCGCCTCGCTGACCGCCACCACCGCCGCCACCCGCTGCCCGACGAACCGCACCACCTCGTCCAGCACCCGGGTGTCCGCCGGATCCTCGGCCACGTTCTCGTGCTGCGCCGTCGAGAACAGCCGGTCCGGCGCGTCCTTGTGCGTCAGGATCAGCTCGACCCCCGGCACCAGCGCGGCCGCCGACGTGTCCACCGCGAGGATCCGCGCGTGCGCGTGCGGCGAGCGCAGCACCTTGAGATGCAGCAGCCCGGGCACGTCCACGTCGAAGGTGTACCGCGCCGTCCCGGTCACCACCTGCGGGCCGGCCGGGGCGCCGAGCGCCGAGCCGACCGCGGGACCTCCGGCTCGCACGTGGCACCGGCCGGCGAGCGCATCGGCGACCGCGCGGTATCCGGTGCACCGGCACAGGTTGCCCTTCAACGCGCGGGGCAGGTCGGCACGCTGCTCCTCGGTGAGCGCCGCCGTGGTCATGATCAGGCCCGCCGTACAGAAACCGCATTGAAATCCCTGCGCGTCCAGGAACGCCTGCTGCACCGGGTGCAGGTCGTCCGGAGAGCCCAGTCCTTCGACCGTGGTCACCGACCGGCCCTGCGCCCGGAACGCCGGGTAGACACAGGAATGCACCGGCTCGCCGTCCACGTGCACCGTGCACGCTCCGCAGTCGCCGGCGTCGCACCCCTTCTTCACCCCGAAGCAGCCTTCCTCGCGCAGATAGGTCCGCAGGCACTGACCGGGCCGGGGCGCGCGCTCGTGGGCCGTACCGTTGATCTCCACGCTCATGCGCTCAGCTCCGCTCTGATCTGCTCCGCGTAATGCCCGGTCAGGTGTCTGCGCCAGACCGGCCGCCCGTGCACGTCGTCGGTGTAGGCCGCGAGCGGAACGGTCGCCAGCGCCGCCTCCACCTCCGCCGCCTGCGGCAGCGAGGCGAAGCGGAAGACCCACGGCCGGCGGGTCGCGGCGGTCACCGTCAGTGTCAGACCTCCGGCGGGCTCCGCCCGGCCGATCAGCAGCACGGCGGATCGGCCGTGCGGATGCAGGGACCCTTTCCGGTACGCCGTCCGCCCGCCCAGTGCCGACGCCGGCAGGAAGATCGACCGCAGCAGTTCCCCGTCCCGGAGAACGGTCTGCCCGTCCCCGGTCACGAACTCCGCCACCGGCACCTGCCGAGCCCCGCCGTCCGCATCGAGCAGCGTGCACACCCCGTCGAGCGCCGCACCCAGCGAGATCATCGGCCCGGCCGGCAGCGCCGCGCACAGGTTCCCGCCCACCGTCGCGACGTTCCAGATCTTGAACGAGGCCAGGAACGAGTGGCAGCACTGCTGGACGATCTCGTGCTCGGCAAGCCCCCGGTACAGCTCCGCGACGGTGCAGGTCGCCGCGATCTCCACGCCGTCCGCCCGGGTGGTGAGCGCGGGCCAGCCGGCCGACGGCAGATCGAGCAGCCGGGCGATCCCCGGGCGCGGCTCGCCGAACAGCGCCGTCCCGCCGCCCAGCCAGGCGTCGCCGGGCCGCCACATCCCGGGCGCGGCCGGGCTGATCACTTCGGTCACGGTGTGCAGGTCCACGTTCGCACGTTACGCGCCGCGTGTTTCCGATCATGGCGCTCCGCGAATCGGCTTCCGATTCGTTGAATGCACCGGCCTACGACGAGGTATGAGCTGCTCAAGACCGTTTCGGGTGCCGCGGAAACGCTCTGGGGCGAATGCGCGGGAGCCGCCGAGGTGTCAATGCGGAATAACCGCCGGATACCGCTTCATCGACATTCCGATAACGATCGATGCTCGCGATCCGCCGGGGAGCCCGGCGCCGGAGCGCGGGATCCGGACGCCGGTCTCCGGGTCCGATCGTCTTCGATGACGCCGCCCTCCGCCATCCCCCGGACGCGCCGGAACCGTTGCGTAGCGGCCCCCGGCAACCCGAAAGCTGTTCACGTGGCCCTCAGATCCACGCTGCGGGCCCAGAACCGGAAATCGGTGGCCCTGGGTCCCACCCGATTCCAGCGGGCGCAACGGCGATCTGAGCGGGTTATCGGGAGCCGGACCGCGAATGATCAGGAAGCGGGCACCGGGACCGAGGCGGGCGCCGGCGCCGGGACGGCCGGCAGGGTGATCGTGAAAGTGCTGCCCCGGCCCACCACCGACTGCACCGCGATGCTGCCGCCGTGGTCCCGGACGATGTCCCGGACGATCGCCAGGCCCAGCCCGGGACCCTGCACCGCCTGGTCCATCGCGTTGCCGGCCCGGTGGAACGGGGTGAACAGCCCGGACACGTCCTCCGCCGGGATGCCGATGCCGGTGTCCGTGACGGCGATCGTGACGGTGCGCTCGTCCGCGCCGCACTGCCAGGTCACGCTGCCGCCGGCCGGGGTGAACTTGATCGCGTTCTCCATCAGCTTGCGCAGCGCCCGCCGCAGCTGGGTCTGGTCGCCGCGCACCCAGGCCGGCTCCGCGTCGAAGCCGACCGTGAGGTTCTTGGCCTGCGCGGCCGTGTCCAGCTCGGCGTGCACCACGGTGGCCAGGGTGGCCACGTCGACCGGCTCGGTGGCCGCGCTCACCCCATCGTCCGGCCGGTCCAGCAGCAGCAGGTCGCCGATGGTGTCCTGGAGCCGGTGGGCGTTGCGCAGGATGGCGTTGAGCGAGCGGCGCTGCATCGGGTTCAGCTCCTCCTCCTCGTCGCTGAGCATCTCGGCGTACCCCAGGATGCTGGTCAGCGGGGTGCGCAGCTCGTGCGTCACGGTCTGGATGAAGACGTCCTTGCGCTGGTCGAGCATCCGCAGCTCGCCGATCAGCAGGTCCTGGTGCGCCCGGATGCTGAGCTGGCGCAGCGCCCGCTCGATCTCCCGGCCCACGCTGGCCAGCAGCCGGCGCTCCGGCTCGGTGAACGTCGGCAGGAACTCGCGGACGACCAGCAGGTGGCCACCGGGGCACTCGGCGTCCCCACCCATCGCCACGGCCAGGCCGCCGGCGCACGGCACCGGGTCACCCGGTGACAGCGCGCGCAGCTCGGCGGCGTCCGCGACGGGCAGTTCGGACGCCGTCTCCGGCCAGCGGACCGCGACCTGACCGGCGCCCGGCACGAACAGGTCACCGTGCACCGCGTCGGCGCCGAGCGCGCCGCCGATCCGGGCGACCACCCGGGTGCCGATCACCGCCGGGTCGTCGCCCTCCTGCTGGAGTTCCGCGACGACCGCCTGGCAGAGCCAGGCGCGGGCGGTCCGGGCCTGCTCGGCGACGAGCAGTTCCTCGGTCTGCGCGGACAGGTCGTTGAGCGCCTCGGTCACGGTGCGCAGCTCGGCCGCCCCGGCCGGCTCGGCGCGGGCCGAGCGGTCACCGGCCGCCTGCCGGCGGATCGTGTCACCGAGGCGGGCCAGCGGGACCAGGAGCTGGCGGCGGCTGACCCGGACCAGCAGGTAACCGGCGGCCAGGACGGCCAGCACCAGGATGCCGGAGCCGATCGCGAGGATCCGTTCGGTACGCCGGCCGGCGGCGTTCTCCGCGCGCAGCTCGGCGGCGATCGCGTCGTCCGCGGCCGCGTTGACCGCGCGGAGCCGGTCGAAGAGCTGTTTGCCCAGGGCGTTCTCGCCGTCGATGCCGTTCGCGGCCCGGTCGGCGTATTGCCCGAGCCAGTCGGCGAGCGCCTGGCGTTCGACGTCGAGCAGCTCCCGGGCCTGCCGGTCGCGGGTCTGGCCGGCGGCGCGGGTCAGCGCGGCGAGCGCGGCGCCCCGGCCGTTCTGGTAGGGCTCCAGGAAGAGGGGCTCGTCGGTGAGCTGGAACCCGCGCACCCCGGTCTCGGCGTCGGTCATCCGCTGGAGGGCGAGCCGGTTCGCCTCGCGGGCGGCGTCGATCCGCGCGAAGCGCCGGTCGTGGTCGTCGCGCAGCCGCGAACCGACTCCGAACTGCACCACGAGGAACGCCGTGAACAGCACCAACAGGGCGGCGAAGCCCAGGTTGAGCCGGCGTCGCAGCCTCACCGGCCGCGCTCCTCTGTGGCGATCATGTTCCTCACATCGGCAGGGCCCCGGGCGGACATGAGGCAGCCGGGCCATTCAGGGGAGATCAACATCGGCCGAACCGGTGGGCCGGATCGCCGTAGCGGCCCGAGAAACCGGTTGCTGAGAGTTCACTGGATTTCGTTACCGATCCGTGACCGCTCGGTAGGCATTACCTGCGGTTACCGCTACGCCGGTCAATACCGGCTGGTTGTCCGGTTTGTTGCCGGAATTTGGGACGCCGCGGACACCGACATCACGCTATGTAAGCAAGATCAAGTGATGTGGGTTACTGACTAGTAGCTCTGGCCCTTGTAGTCCCCGTGCAGGGGCGGCAACATTTCCCGAACGTTACGACGACGGCATCGACTTGCCTCACTGTCGACGGTTGGCACCAGTGTCGCCCGTCGATGCGAGCCATTGGCGGTGTGGTTTGAACAGCCGTCTTCTTCATCGATAGGAGGATCCGTGGAGGATTCGCAGAGCGTCACCGCCGCCGGGCGCACCAACTGGCGCCGGTTCGCGGTGGCCGTGGGCGTTCCCACCGCCGTGGCCGCCGGTCTCGTCGTTGCTCTTGCTCAGGGCGCCCTCGCCGCGAACCTGACGGTCTCGGGCACCCAGTTCAAGCTGACGGCGGACCACCTCGAGGGCACCGGCTTCACCCAGTACAGCGGCGCGCTGAACAAGGCTGACGGCTCCGTCATCCCGGCCGCCATGTCGGGTATCAACCACGCCGACATCTACAACCTGTGCCAGTCGGTGAACGCCGGCCCGGTCACCCTGAAGATCACGGCGGCCACCAACGCCAAGTTCGACGGCAGCTCGGGTGCCGCGGCGAACGCGGTGCAGGCCGACGACCTGCTCATCGGCATGTCCTCGCTGGGCGGCGACGCCACGTTCAAGGACATCGAGATCGGCCGGGACGCCTCCCTGGTCGACGCCGACGGTGCCAAGACGCACGGCGCGGTGGGCGGCTTCGCCCAGCAGGCCAGCGGCGTGAGCATCGACAAGCTCCAGCAGCAGGCGTACCTCACCACCGCGTCGAGCTTCAAGCTCAAGGGCATGTCCCTGAAGCTGCTCCTCGGCTCGGGCAACGAGTGCTTCTGATCTAGCTTTACCGGGGCTCGTGGAGCAGTGTTCCGCGAGCCCCACCCCTTTGTGATCTTGTAACGGAAACGCTGGAGGACGAGTGGCGACGGACGACTTCTGGACCAAGTTCCGCCGGTGGCGGCGGAGCAGGCCGTTCTGGGGTGGCCTGTTCCTGTTGGTGTCAGGCCTGTTGCTGTTCCTGAGCTCGAACCTCTCGCTGCTGACCGAGATGCGGTTGGAGATCCACGTCGGGCCGCAGGGCTTCCTGTCCTACGTGCTGCCCCTGCTGATGCTGATGTGCGGCGTCCTGGTCTGGTTCACCCCGGCCCAGCGCATGTTCTACGGCATCATCGGCCTGCTGACCGCGGTCTACTCGTTCCTCGGCCTGAACTTCGGTGGCTGGATCATCGGCATGCTGGTCGGCATCCTCGGCGGCGCGCTCGCGGTCGCCTGGCAGCCGCGCCCCACCCAGCCCGAGGTGCCGAAGCAGGGACCGACCGACTTCGGCGGCCCGGACAACCACGGGCAGGGCCCCTCCGGCGACGACCAGCACCACGACGGGCTGGGCGAGAACACCGAGGCGATCCAGATCGCCGGTCACGACGACCGCCCGCACGACACCACCGCGCTGCGCCCTCCGGCGCAGAGCGACCCGAGCATCCTGCCCGGTTTCGAACAGCCACGCGGTGACCTTCCCGGCCCGCGCCGCGGCCTCAACCGCAAGGCGCTCGCCCTGATCGTGGTGCCCGCGTTCGTGGGCGCCACGGTGCTGATCGGCAGCCGCATCCCGGCCAGCGCCGACGACTGCCCCGCCGGCCTGCCGTCGATCAGCACCTCGGTCACCCCCTCCGCCGCCACCTCCACGTCGGCCAAGGCCTCCGTGAAGAAGGCCGCCGAGTCGGCGAGCGCGAAGCCGAACGGCAAGAAGACCACCACCGCCGCCGCTGACTCCGGCAAGACGAGCACCTCGGCGTCCGCCACCCCCTCGGCGTCCGCCACGACCGAGAACAGCAACCCGATCCTCGACGGCATCTCGGACGTGGTCGACGGCGTCGGCAACCTGCTCGGCATCGGCGGCGACGAGGAGTCGTCCTCTCCGAGCGCGTCGCCGACGCCGTCGGCGAGCGAGACGACGACCCCGGCCGCCGAGCCGACCGGCACCGCGACCACCACCCCGGCCGCCGGCGGCGACAGCACCACCGCCACCAGCGCCCCGGCGAAGACCACCAGCCCGGCCGCGAGCGCCAGCGCCGACAGCGACGTGATCCCCTGCCTCGGCGCGCGCCAGGAGGGCCTGGTCGCCGACGGGGGCATCCCGAAGTCGGCGATCAAGCCGGGCATCATGAAGGTCAGCTCGCTGACGCTGTACAACTCGACCTACGAGGGTGTCGCCGACGTCCCCACCGCGAACGGCACCATCAAGGCGCTCCAGCTGAACATGACCAAGGCGGTCAACGAGCCGTTCAGCCTGGAGATCGACGAGCCGGGCAGCGCGGTCACCACGATCAAGAGCAAGAAGCTGACGGTCGAGGGGAACGTGAAGTTCTACACCCCGAAGATGACCGGCAACCTGTTCGGGATCATCCCGATCACGTTCACGCCGGAGCAGCCGCCGCCGCTGACGCTGCCGCTGCTGTGGTTCACGAACGTGACGATCGAGCTGGCGTTCGTCAGCTGCGACACGCTGACCGCCTCCCCGATCACCATCACGGAGAGCTGATCCCGCTAGCTCACGGAACGGCCCGGCTGATCAGCCGGGCCGTTCCGCGTTTCCGAGGCGCCGTCTTCCGGCTTCGCGTCCGCCGCGCCGCCCACGGCCCGCGGCGCCGCTCGCGGTCAGTCGCGCCGGGAGCGCCAGGACTCGACGACGGCGTCAGGGTCGAGGGGGCGCAGGATCACCGGCGGGCCGTCCAGATAACCGCGGCGGGACTTGTCGATCTTTGCGTTCAGGCCGGCCACGAGCTCGCGCACGTCGCGTTCGGTGTGCAGGCGGCCGACGACGGTCTCCAGGTCCTCGACGGCGCGGCGCAGCGCCAGGGTCGGCGGGATCACCCCGGCCGTCGCGCCCTCCCGGCGCAGCCAGTCCTTGACCCACCAGTCCTCGTCGTACTCCTCGCCGTGGCCGTCGAGGGGCTTGCCGGCGCCGGGCAGGTTCTCGAAGTCGCCGCGCTCGGTCGCCTCGCGCATCTGCCGGTCGATCGAGGACTCGTACCAGTGGGCGCCCATGCCACCGAGCTTAGGCAGCACGTTCCGCACGCAGCCAGACCACTTCTTCTCGCGACCAGGCCTTTGCGCACGCAGCCAGGCGCGGGTCTGGTCTCCACGACCACGAGCGCGTTCCGAGGCCGGTGACCCCGCGCGGTTTTCCGCAACCACCCGCGGACGTCGCCCTTTCGGGCTGAGCGTTCTGGACGCGCCAGCGGCCAGCTCAGACCGGAAGGGTCCCTGGCGGGAGCGACGATCAGTGATCAGCGCGGCCCGAGTCCGCAATCTCTTGATCTTGATCTTCAGGCCACCCGGCTGTCCGATTCATACCAGCGGACCACCCCTTTCCCCGCGGCCTTCGCCGCGTACATCGCGGTGTCGGCCTGGCGGAGCAGCGAGCTGATGCTGCCCGCCTGCCCGGCCGGAAGGGCCGTGACCCCGATGCTGCCGCCCACGCTGACCTCGGTGCCGTGCACCAGCATCGGCTGGGCCAGCCGGTCCAGCAACCGCCTCGCCACCGCGTCCGCCGCGTCGCCGGTCTCGGTGATCAGGACCGCGAACTCGTCCCCGCCGAACCGGCTGACCAGGTCGGACTCGCGCAGTTCGGCGACCAGCCGCTGGGCGACCACGATCAGCACCTCGTCGCCGGCCGCGTGGCCGAGTGTGTCGTTGACCGGCTTGAAGCCGTCCAGATCGAGCATCATGGCGCAGACGCCGGTCGGCAGACCGGCCAGCATCGCCGCGGCACGGTCGTGGAAGGCGACCCGGTTGGGCAGGCCGGTCAGGCCGTCGTGGTGCGCCTGGTGCGCGAGGGCGAGCTTCTGCTCCTCCAGCACCACGGCCATCCGACCGACAGTGATCAGGGTGAGGAACTGCCTCAGCAGCACCAGGGTGAAGCTCGCGAGCAGCAGCCAGACCAGCACCGGGCTGAGCCGGCCGTCGCGGGCCTCACGGAAGCCGGCGATCCCGACCGCGGCCACCACCGGGAGGTACGGCAGCAACACCCACGGGCCGAAGACCAGGCGTTCCACCACCTCCGCGCCGGGCCGGGAGATTTGCAGACGGCTGGAGACCGCGGTGGCCCACGCGCCGAGGACGTAGCCGGCGCCGGCCCCGTAGGCGAACCAGGGGTCGCCGGCGACGCCGTTGCGCAGCCCGACGATCACGGTGACCGCTTGGATCAGCGTGGCGCAGGCGAGCACCTGCTGGGCGGTCAGTCCCCGGTCCGGTGCGGACTCGGAAAGCGTCACCAGCGCCACCGACGAGCCCAGGACCAGGACGGCGACGATGGTGATCGCGTAGTTCTCCGGCAGGTTGACCGCCTGCGTCGTCAGGTCGGCGAGCACGAACTCCCAGGCCAGCGCGAAGACGGCGCCGGCGACGGCGGCGACGTCGATCGCCCGGCGGACCGCGGCGATGCCGTACAGGCGGTGGCCGGCCAGCACGACGGCGACCGGGACGAAGACCGCGGCGATCAGGGAGAGTACGGCCGCGGCCTCGTTCAGGACCGGGAGGGCGAGGACGGCGACGAGCATGAGCAGGTTGGAGAGGCTCCACGCGGTGCAGGCGACGGCCCCGAACGCGTAACCGACCCGGATCGGCCGGGTGTCGCTCGGCTGCCACGCCCGGCCCCAGTAGTGCCACGCCGCGTAACCGCTCGCGGATGCGACGATCACGTCAGAGAGGGCATATCCGGCGGATCCCGGCAGGAAGGGATAGAGCACCTGGACCGCCACGGCGACGCCACCGCCCGCTGGCAACGCCGTCCGCAGTCGCATGCCCACCTCGTGTTGTACGGCGGAGCCGGGCCCCGGTCGAGAGGTGTCCCTGACGGATGCCCGAGCATCACATAGATTCACGACGACATACCGTCACTGCTGAGGGAGACACCCGTGTGCCGGAACATCCACCAGTTGCACAACTTCGAGCCGCCCGCGACGCCCGACGAGGTGCACGCCGCAGCGTTGCAGTATGTCCGGAAGGTAGCCGGTGCGACCCGCCCGTCGCAGGCCAACCAGGCGGTTTTCGACCAGGCGGTGGCGGCGATCGCCGCGGCCACGCAGGAACTGCTGAACGGTCTGGTCACCACCGCCCCGCCGAAGGACCGCGAGGTGGAGGCGGCGAAGGCCCGGGCCCGGGCCGAGAAGCGCTACGCGTCCTGACGGACATGAAGGCCCCCGGTGCTGTGCAGTGGTGTCTCGACAACCCCACCGCACAGCCGGAGGCCTTCATCCGTCCCCGGACCTCACATCGGTCTAGACGCCCAGGGGTGCGAGCGTGAACTGCTGGTTGGGCTGGCCGTTGCAGTCGTAGATCTGGACCTGCTGCCCGTTGCCGGTGCCCCACACGTCCAGGCAGCGGCCGGACTGAACGCCGGTGACGGTGCCGTTGGCGTTGGCGGTCCACTGCTGGTTGGTCTGGCCGTTACACGCGTAGATCTGCACCGCCGACCCGTTGCCCGACCCGGCGGCGTCCAGGCACATGCTGCCGTACACCTGGAGCTGCTTGCTCGCCGTGTATGTCCACTGCTGGTTGGACTGGCCGTGGCAGTCGTAGAGCTGCACCCGCGTCCCGTTGGTGCGTGACGAGTTCGGCACGTCGACGCACCGGCCGGACTGGGTCCCCACGATCTTGTTCGCGCCCCCCGACGGCGGTGCCGAGGACGGCGGGCTCGACGGCGGTGTGGTCGACGGCAGGTCGAGTCCGAGGAAGGAGATCGCGTACGCGATCTGGCCGCTCATCGGAAGCTGGTGCCCGACGCCGGAGATGCTGATCCCCTCGACGGTCGCCTGGGTACCGGTCACGCCGTAGCGGGTCCGGGTCCAGGTGGACTGCGGGTGGTCGGTGAACGCCGGCGTCTGCGACAGCCCGTGCAGGTTGGTCCACTGCTTGATCTCCTCGCCGAAGTTGGGGTAGGAGAGCGTGGTGTCGGTGGTGCCGTGCCACAACTGCATGCGCGGGTAGGCGCCGGTGTAACCCGGGTACATGGCCCGGGCGGTGTCGCCCCACTGCTGGGCCGTCCGGATGACGTTGCCACCGGAGCACTGGCTGTTCCACATCGAGCCGTCGCTGGTGGCGAAACAGCCGGCCGGCACACCGGAGAAGGCCGACCCGGCGCTGAACACGTCCGGGTACTCGGCGGCCAGTACGTTGGTCATCATGGCGCCGGAGGAGAATCCGGACACCACGATGCGGGAGGAATCGATGCTCGGGTAGTGCGAGCGGGCGTAGTCGACCATCGACTTGATGCCGGTGGAGTCGCTGCCGCCGTTGCGCCGGAGCCCGGCGGCGGTCGACACGTCGAAACAGCCGCCGCTCCGAGTGGCCTCGGGCAGCACCATGATGTAGCCGTAGCGGTCGGCGGCGGTGACGTAGTCGTGGCCGTTGCCGTTGAAGACGGCACTCGCCGAACCGCTGCAATAGTGCACCAGTACCAGCAGCGCCGGCCGGGGCGCGAGGTTCGCCGGCACGTAGATGTACATGTTGAGGTTGGTCGGGTTGGTGCCGAAGTTGGTCACCCGGGTCAGGCTCGCCGCGATCGCCGGGGAACCGGACATCAGGATCGCTGCGAGGCCGACGGCCAGCGCCGTGCCGGCCGCGAGCAGGGTGTGCAGGAGACGCTTCATCAAACCTTCTTTCGACGACGGGATGCCGGCTCGTCAGTTGAGGCTGAACTTCTGGTTGGCCTGGCCGTTGCAGTCGTAGATCTGGATCTGCTGGCCGTTGCCGGTGCCCCACACGTCGAGGCAGCGGCCGGACTGGACGCCGGTGATGGTCCCGTTGGCGTTGACGTTCCACTGCTGGTTGGCTTGGCCGTTGCAGCTGTAGATCTGGACCGCCGACCCGTTGCCGGAGCCGGCCGCGTCCAGGCACACGGTGCCGTACACCGTCAGCTGCTTGCTCGAGGTGTAGGTCCACTGCTGGTTGGCCTGGCCGTTGCAGTCGTAGAGCTGCACCCGGGTGCCGTTGTTGTGGGTGGCGCCGGGCACGTCGACGCACCGGCCGGACTGTGTCCCGAGGATCCGGCTCGACGAAGGCGTCGAACCGCCGCCCGGGACGGTCGAACACTTGACGCTCGACCGGACGATGCCGGTGGTGTCCTTGACGCTCGGGCAGAGGAACGGGGTGTAGCGGGTGTCGTTGTCGACGAAGATCTTCAGCCACTCGATCTGGCTGCGCAGCTCGATGTCGTTCGGCCGGGTGAAGTACAGGTGGTCGGCGTTGGCCAGCTGGAGGTACGCGCCGGGCGTCGCCGCGGGAAGGGTCGGGTAGAGGCCGTCGAGGTAGGACGGCGTGACCGTGGTGTCGTTGATCCCGCCGATGATCATCGTCGGCACGGTGTCCGAGGCCAGGTTGCCCGACGGCTTGAACGGCGCGAGGCCGATGGCGGCCTTCAGCGACGGGCGCTGGGTGGCCGCGTACAGGGAGCCGCCGCCGCCCATCGAGTGGCCGATGACCGACAGCCGGTTGCGGTCGACCCGGTCGCGTACCGCGCTGGAGTTGGTCAGGTAGTCCAGGGCGGCGAGCAGCTGGGTGCCGCGGGCGGTGTCGTAGTCGGTGCGGCTGTTGGTCTCCACGCCGATGACGACGAACCCGAAGGACGCCAGCCGCGGCCCCATCCAGGCTTCCTCGTCGGCGAACAGGGCGGTGTATCCGGGCACGATGGCGACCGCGCCGTACGTGTGGCTGGTGTCAGTCGGGTAGTAGATGAAGCCGCCGTTGAAGCCGTTGCCGGGCGGGACCGTGATCTGGGCGGTGGCGAAGGGCCCGTACTGGGCGGCGACGCTGGCCACGGTGGGATCCGGTCCCCGCTGGTAGGGATTGTCACCACCGGGGGTGCCGGGGCTGGGGGACGCCGGTGAGCTCGCGATCATGCCGACCGCGACGGCGGCCGCCGTGATCGCGGCTCCGACCACGGTCCGCATTCCCCACGAGCGTCTACGACCCGCCACCATGGCCTCTCCCTTCTCGAAGCCGCGCCCGGGTCGCGGTCGCGGGGCACACCGGCAGGCGGAGACCGCCCGGATGCCGAGGGGGATCCGATGCGACGACGACTCGAGCAAGGCATGGATCCAGCTCGATGTTCAGGGATGCTAGGCACCGGGGTGATCCGCGAACAATAGGTTTCGGAAGTGTTTCGTAAGTTTCTCTCGACAAACTGGACATTTTGCATTTGAAATGCAAATTTCTTGTCCTGGCCGTCGGCCATCACCAGCAGTACGCAGGGAAAAGTCCCCGCTAGTACCGCAGGCGGTCGCATCGCAGGTTCTGAAATATTCCGGAAAACTTCCGGAAGAATATTGTTATGACGTTCGCGGATGGCCGGTCGCAGAGGAAGGAGCCCGGAGCTGTCGCTCAGCTCACGCCCGCCGATCGGCGCGGACCGAAGACTCCCGCTACTGAAGGCGCCGACTCGCCCTGTACACCTGCTCCGGCTCAAGTGCGAGGACGATAACCCTCGTTGCGAGGAAGCGCCTGAGGCTCTCGCTGGCCAGGAATCGACACCGCCGCCCGCCGACCGGACAAACGCCGGTCGAGCAGCCACAGCAGCGCCCCGAACAAAACAGCGATGACCACAACGAAAGCCATATTCCGCACCGCCGCTGGATAGCCGATATCCGTGACGCTGGTGAAGGGGTACGGATACCAATCAGTGGCCGCCCCATGGGCAAAGGTGTAGCCGATCCAGATCAGCGGCCACAGAACCGCCCACACCAGCGTCCGCCAGTCCATCCGCGACCGCGGTCCGAACAGCAGCCAGCCGGCCAGCGCCCACCATGGCGCGACATAGTGGAAACCGAGATTCGACCACCATCCAGCACCGGTGGGATGCGCCGTCCCGGCGAGCACTGTCGCGTACACCAGGCCGGTGATGACGATGCCGAGCACCGCATCGAGGCGGATCACACGCCAGACCCGGCCGTCACGGTCCGGATTCAAGGTCAATGTCACGGCCACGATCGCCAACAGGATGTTGCTCTGGATCGTGAAGTAGCTGAACAGGCGAACGAACCTGGTAGCCGCCGGCTGCACCACACCCTCGGCGTCCGGCGCACCCTGCGCGGTGAGCACCAACTGGGTGAGCAGCGAACCGAGCACGACGACGGCGAGAAGCCCGTGCCAGAGCCGGGAGTAGCGGCGGAGATCGTTCACTCAGGTAGTAAAGCTTGATCTTGCGGATGCCGCTACAACTTGTGGACCGCCAAGCCCCGGATCCGCCTCCGGTGACATCCTCGCGCGGTCACCGCCCCGGTCTTCCCGCGGGCAGAGCGGACCTCGCCAGCTCTGCCCGCGCGAAAAGATCGGCCGCGGTGGGACTCAGCTCGCGGCAGGCTTGCCCGGCGCGGTCGCTTCCGGCTTGCGACCGGCTTTCGCGTACGCCAACCCGGCCAGCACCAGCGCGATCAGTCCCGCGATGAGGCCGGCGAGCGCGAGCCCGTTGCCGCTCCCCGAGTCCTCGTCAGCAGCCTCGGCCGCCGGCGCCACCGCACCCGCCGAGGGTGCGGCGCTGCTGGTCGCGGCCGGCACGATCGTCAGCACCGGCGCCGGCATCTCCGGCTCGGTGCCGTCGGTGGTCGGCTCGTCGATCCAGCGCACCACGTTGCCGTCCGAATAGGTCTGGAGGGCCTTGAACACCAGCTGCCCCGACTGCGGCAGCGCGCCCATCGACACGTCGAACTCCTGGAACTGCCCCGGCTTGATCTCCGAACCCTTCGCCGCGGTCCAGGTGATCTTCGAGACCGCCTCGGTGATCTCGGTGTCGTGCGCCTTGATCGGGGTGGCCAGCTTGCTCTTCACGGCGACCGCGGTCCAGCCCGGAACCGGCTTCACCGAGACCGAGGCGACCGGCTGGTCGGCGGGAAGGGTCACTTCGAGCTTGACGGTGGAGGCGGTGTCCGACTCGTTCGGCACACGGAACGACACCTTCGCGTATCCGCCGGCGGTGGCCGTGTTCGGATTGACCGTCACGTGTGCCGAGGCCGGACCGGCCAGAGCCAGGGTCAGCAACCCGGCCGCGGCGGCCACCACTGCGGAACGCTTGAGCAGCGACATCGTTGGGGGAACCTTCCGTCGTATCGTCGCCCGCTGCCGGGCACGCTCCCTTGGTCGGCCCGATGATCCGAGAAGTTCCCGCCGTTCCCCGCCTTTTCCGCCCCTCTCACCCATTCGTGATCACGTCCCGTCCTTTCGGCACGCCCGTCTCGGCTCCCGGCGCGCCCGGTCGGGTTGTCGCGTCGCTCGGCCTGGTCGGCGCTTCGCCTGTCACCGTCGCACCCTTGGCCCCGGTGTGCCGGGGCAGCCGCACCTCGACCCGCAGCCCGGGTTCCGCGTCCCCCAACGTGACCGAGCCACCGTGCCGCCGCACCAACTCCCGGACGATCGCCAGCCCCAGCCCGGACCCGCCCGCGTCCCGTGCTCGCGCATCGTCCAGCCGGGTGAACCGATCGAACACCCGCTCCCGATCCGCCGCCGGAATGCCCGGCCCGTCGTCGGTGACCACGATCAGCAGGTCGTCCCGGTCCGCGGCGGTGCGCACCGTCACGGTCGAGCGCCGGTGCCGGCAGGCGTTGTCCAGCAGATTGGCCACCACCCGGGCGAGCGCGTCCGGCTCAGCGACCAGCGGCAGCGGCCCGGCCGCGTCCTCGTGCACCACCTCCGGATAGCGAGCCGCCACCTCCCCGGCCAGCTGCCCCAGGTCGATCTCCTCGGGCCGCCCGGCGACCGCCCGCCCCGCCCCGTCGTCCGAGCGGGCCAGCAGCAGCAGGTCGTCCACCAGCCGGGAGAGCCGCTGCACGTCGGCGAGCAGATCGTCGGTGAGCGCCGGCCAGTCGGTGTCGTCCGGCAGTCGCTGCGCGACCTCCAATTCGGTACGCATGTTGGTGAGCGGGCTGCGCAACTCGTGTGCCGCGTCCGCCACGAACGCCCGCTGCCGTGCCCGCGCGGTGTCCAGCCGATGGAGCATGTCGTTCAGCGTGATCGCGAGCCGCCCGACCTCGTCGCGGGAGTTCGGCACCGGCAGTCGCCCGGCCCGGGTCCCCCCGGTGATCTCCTCGGCCCCGGCCCGCAACGCGTCGACCGGCCGCAGCGCCGCGCCCAGCGCCCGCCACAGCCCGGCCGCGAGCAGCGCCACCAGCAGCGGGAACGCGATCAGCAACGTGACGCGCAGCAGGTGCACGCTCTGGGTCTGCTGGCTGGTCGACCGGGCCACCAGGATCCGCAACGGATGGGTGGCCTTCCCCGCGGTCACCTTGACCACCCGGGCCGGTCCCTCGAAGCCGATCCGCTCCCCGGGGATCACCCTGCCCTCCTTGTCGGGCAGGTCCCGCAGCTCGTCCTCGTACAGGATCGGCACCAGCCGGTCCGCGGTCGCGGACACCGCCCGCACCCGGCCCTGCTCGTCGATGACCTGCACCTGCACCCCCGGCGTGACCGGGATCGGGTCGGTGAGCTGGTCCTGGTTGACCAGCCGGGCCACGCCCTCGGCCGTCTCCAGCGCCTCGGTGTGCAGCGCCCGGCCCTGCGCGAAGGTGAGCACCGCGACGAGCAGCACCCCACCCGCCGCCAGCCCGAGCGCCAGCGCCGCCGCCGAGGTCAGCAACAGCCGAGCCCGCAGACTGAGTTCCCGAAGCCGCCTGCGCATCTAACGCCTCGCCTTCGGCGTCTCCCCGATCACACCCGTCCACCTCTCCCACTCACCAACGCACCGCCGGCACCTCACGCGGCCGCGTCAGGCTCGCGCAGCCCACACCCCACGTCGCCCAGCCGCGTAAGACTCGCGCAGCCCGCACCCCCGCGTCGCGCGGCCCTGTCAGGTTCGCGCAGCCCGCACCCCACGTCGCGCGGCCCCGTCAGGCCCGCGTAGCCCACACCCCCACGTCGCGCGGCCCCGTCAGGCCCGCGGGCCCCACACCCGCGTCCGTCGCGCGGCCGCGGCAGGCTCAGGCCCCCGGCACGTCCCGCGGGCACGTCAGGCCCGCGCGTCCCGCGCCGCCGCGTCCGCTGCGACCAGCCGGTAACCGGCGCCCCGTACCGTCTCCAGCCGCTCCCGGCCGATCTTTCGGCGCAGGTAGCCGATGTACACCTCCACCGCGTTGGGTGCGGTGTCCAGCGCCGCGTCCCAGACGTGATCGAGCAACTCGGTCTTGGAGACCACTTCACCGGGACGACGAATCAGGTACTCCAGCAGGGCGAACTCGCGCGTCGTCAGGGTTACCTCGGTGCCCCTGACCAGCACACGTTTCTCCGCCGGGTCAAGTTCGACGTCACCGCACGCGAGGACCACGGGGCGCGCCTGAGTCCCGCGGCGTAACAGGGCGCGCAGCCGGGCCAGCAGCACGACGTACGAAAAAGGTTTGGTCAAATAGTCGTCGGCGCCGCAGTCGAGACCGTCGGCCTGGTCATACTCCCCGTCCTTGGCGGAGAGCATCAGCACCGGCAGCCAGTGCCGCTCGGCCCGCAACTGCCGCACCACCCGGTATCCGGAGAGCCGGGGCAGCATGACGTCGAGAATCATCGCGTCATAACCGCCGTGCCGGGCCATCTCCAGGCCGTCCTGGCCGTCGTGGGCCACGTCCACCGCGAATCCCTCGGCCTGCAAACCGCGACGCAGCGCGGCGGCCAGCCGTTCCTCATCCTCCACCACCAGCAACCGCACGGACCTACCTTGGCACGCCTCCTTCCGCCAGGTACATCGACTCTCAGTCACCTCACAGCCCGGCCCCTAGAGCCCAGCCCTTACGGGTCCCTCTCAGCCTGGTCACAGCGGTACCGAAGCACGATGGCTGCATACCAACGGGAGGTGGACATCGTGTCCGTGTGGAAATCGAGGCCGGCGCTCCGCTGGCTGGTACCGGGGGCCACCGCGGTCGTCGTCATCGGGGGCGGCGCGGCGGCCGGCACGATCGTGGCCAGTGCTGACCCGTCGCTGCCGGACCGCAGCGCGGCCCAGTTGCTGGTGGATCTGCAAGGCGCCAATCCGGCCGGGCTCTCCGGCACCGTGGTGCAGAGCGCCGACCTCGGCCTGCCCGGCGTCGCCGGGCTGGCCGGCAGCATCGGCAAGTCCGCCGGCGGCAACGGCCTGACCAGCCTGATCGCCGGGAGCAACACCGCCCGCGTCTGGTACGCGGGACAGGACAAGGTGCGGGTCGCCCTCCAGGGCACGCAGGGCGAGACCGACGTGATCCGCAACGGGTCGGACGTGTGGCAGTGGAGCAGCTCGGACAACACCGGCACGCACCTGACGCTGCCGGCCGACGCCGGCAAGCCGACCAGAGACTCGCTGCCCAGCTCGGTGCCGTCGACGCCGCAGGAGGCGGCCGACGCGGCGCTCGCCGCGATCGACCCGACCACCAAGGTGGAGACGACGGGTGCCGCCCAGGTGGCCGGACGGGACGCATATGAGCTGGTGCTCAGCCCGAAGGACACCGAATCACTGGTCGGACAGGTGCGGCTGGCGATCGACGCCGAGCAGCACATCCCGCTGCGGGTCGAGGTGTACGCCAAGAACGCGGTGAAGCCCGCGATCCGGGTCGCTTTCGACACGATCAGTTTCACCGTGCCGGACGCGGAGCAGTTCACCTTCAACCCGCCGCCCGGAGCGAAGATCGACGAGCATGGCGGGAAGGATCTCGGCTCGGGCACCTCGACGAAGCCCGTCCCGCACCGTCCCGTGCCGGGCGGACCGAAGCAGCCCGGGTCGAAGCAGCCCGCGTCGAAGCAGGCCGAGCCGAAGGTGATCGGCAAGGGCTGGACCACCATCGTCTCCGCCTCGCTGCCCAAGGACGCTCTCTCCGAGCTGAACAAGGCCGGCAAGGGCACGGGCGAGGAGGCGCAGCAGGCCCAGGCGGTGCTGGGCATGCTGCCCGAGGTGAGCGGCTCGTGGGGCAAGGGACGGCTGCTGAGCGGATCGCTCTTCAGCGTGCTGATCACCGATGACGGCAAGGTGCTTGCCGGCCTGGTGACTCCGGAGGCGTTGTACAAGGTGGCCTAACCCCTCTGCAAAATAGTTCTAGAACTCTGCCGCCCAGCATGGCATGCTTGGGCGGCAGAGTTCTATAACTTTGGAGGGCCGATGTCAGTGATGAGCGTGCCAACCTCGACCGGCCGGTTCGGGGAGTTCGGCGGGCGCTATGTTCCGGAGTCCCTGGTCCCGGCGTGCGCCGCCCTGGAGGCGGCATTCCGCGACGCCTGGTCCGACACGGCCTTTCGCGAGCGTCTCGCCCACCTGCGCACGACCTATGCCGGCCGTCCCACCGCCCTCACCGCGGCGGAGCGCCTCTCCGCCGAGCTCGGCGTGACCCTCCTGCTCAAGCGGGAGGACCTGGCGCACACCGGCTCGCACAAAATCAACAACGTGCTCGGCCAGGCGCTGCTGGCCCAGCGGATGGGCAAGACCCGGCTGATCGCCGAGACCGGCGCCGGTCAGCACGGTGTCGCCACCGCCACCGCGGCCGCCCTGTTCGGTATGCGGGCGACCGTCTACATGGGTGAGCGTGACATCGCCCGTCAGCGGCTCAACGTGTTCCGGATGGAGCTGCTCGGCGCCGAGGTGATCCCGGTGACCAGCGGCAGCCGCACGTTGAAAGACGCCACCAACGAGGCGATGCGGGCCTGGGTGGCCGCGGTGGACGAGGCGCACTTCTGCCTGGGCTCGGTGGGCGGCCCCCACCCCTATCCCTGGTTGGTCCGCGAGTTGCAGCGGGTGATCGGCGAGGAGGCCCGGGCACAGACACCGGTGATCCCCGACGTGGTGGTGGCGTGCGTCGGCGGCGGCTCCAACGCAGCCGGCACGTTCGCCGGATTCGTCGACACACCGGCCCGGCTGATCGGCGTGGAGGCGGCCGGCGGCGCGGCGATGACCAACGGGACACCCGGCGTGGTGCACGGCTATCGCTCACTGGTCCTTCAGGATGCCGCCGGGCAGGTGCTCGAGGCCGAGTCGATCGCGGCCGGTCTCGACTATCCGGGTGTCGGCCCGGAGCATGCGCACCTGGGCACCACCGGCCGCGCCGAGTATCGGACCGTTACCGACGACGAGGTGCTCGACGCGGTGCGCCGGCTCGCCCGCAGCGAGGGGATCATCTGCGCGCTGGAGTCGGCGCACGCGGTGGCCTGGGTGCTGCGCGCGGCCGGCACCCCGGACCTGCCGACCGGCTCGACGGTGCTGCTGACGCTCTCCGGGCGCGGCGACAAGGACATGGCGACCCTGGCGGGAGAGGTTCGATGAAACGGCTCAATCCCTATCTGACCGGCGGCATCACCCCGGACTGGATCGATTACCTGCTGGCCTTCCAGGCGGCCGGCGCCGACGCGGTGGAGATCGGGCTGCCGTTCTCCGATCCCATGCTCGACGGAGCCACCATCCAGCAGGCTTCCGACCAGGCCTTGCGGCTCGGCGCCAGTGTCGCGTCCATCCTCACCGACCTGGCCGCGGCCCGCAGCCGCATCTGTATCCCGTTGATCGCGATGACCTATGCCAATCTGGTCTTCCGAGGCGACCCGTTCACCACCGGCCCGGCCACGGCCACCGGCCCGGAAGCCGACCCGGAAGCCGGCAGCGGCCCGGAAGCAGGCCGCAGCCTGGGGGCAGGCAGCGGCCCGGAAGCGTTCTGCCGACGGCTCGCCGAGGCCGGGATCACCGGCTTGATCGTCCCCGACGTCCCGGTCGACGAGGCCGATCGCCTCGAGGCCGCCGCCACCGCCGCCGGCATCGACCTCGTCCTGCTGGCCGCACCGGTGACCCCGCCCGATCGACTGGCCGAGATCGGCAGGCGAAGCCGAGGCTTCATCTATGCGGTGAGCGTCATGGACACCACCGGCGAGCGCGACGCCCTGGCCACCACCGCGGCCCCCTTGGCCGCCCGGCTCAAGGCGGTCACCGACCTGCCGGTGCTGCTCGGATTCGGCATCTCCACCCCGGCCCAGGCCGCCACGGCCGCCCGGGCCGGGGACGGGGTGGTGATCGGAGCCGCCCTGATGCGTAGGGTTCTGGACGGCGCCACACCCGATGACCTGCGAGCCGAGGTCGCCGCGTTCCGCGCCGCTCTCGACCAGGTCGACCAGGAGGTGCCCGCTGCCACCGCGCACGCCGAAATATCAGGTCATCGCCGATGACCTGACCAGCAAGATCAAGGACGGCGAGTGGCCGCCCGGGGCAGCCCTGCCCCCGCAGAAAGAGCTGAGCACGCGTTACGGGGTGACGCTGGCGACGTTGCGGCAGGCCCTCAAGCAGTTGCAGGACGAGGGCCTGCTGTCGCAGGAGCCCGGCCGGGGCACATTCGTGTTCCCCCGGGCGAGATATGAGCTCAACCTGTTGCACGGGTTCGCCGACGACCTGCGGTCTCAGGGCCACACCGTGACCACCGAGATCCTCGACCAGGCGGTCGGCACCCCGCCGGACTGGGCGGCCGCGACGCTCGGCGACGGGCCCGCGCTGCGTCTGGAGCGGGTGCGGCTGGTCGCCGGGCGGCCTGCCGTGCACCAGATGTCCTGGGTGCGGGGCACCGAGCTGGCCGATGCCGATCTGAGTGACTTGTCGCTCTACGGCGCGCTGATCGAACACGGCCACCTGGTCCACCGGGCCTCCGAGGTGGTGCGCCCCGGCCTGCTCGCCGAGCCGGTGGCCGGTTTGCTGCGACGGCCGCCGGGTGAGCCGGTGCTGGTCTCCGAGCGGGTGACCTTCGCACTGGACGGGTCGGTGCTGGTCGTCGACCGCGCCACCATGCTCGGCTCCGCCATGGAGATCCGCACCGAGCGCGCCGCCTCCGGCCTCTCCGTCCACTGGAGCCGCCCCACCAGCTGACCTTCGCACGCCACCCGCATCCGCCCGCTGGATGCGGGGCCGAGGCAACACGGCACCGGTCACAGGACCAGGCGTTGGAGCACCGCCACGGCGTGGAGCACTGCCACGGCGTGGAGCACTGCCACGGCGTGGAGCACTGCCACGACGCTGGAGCGCCGCCACGACGCTGGAGCGCCGCCACGGCGATGAGACGCGGCCACGGCGATGAGACGCGGCCACGGCCCTGGAGCACCGCCACGTCGATGAGACGCGGCCACAAACGCCACGGCCGCCGGACGCGCCGCTACGACGCTCGAGCGGCACCACGGCCCGGCATCACTTCCGGAACCATGGGTTCAACACCACCCCCACCGCCACCTCCATCGCCCGCTGAACCGCCGCCGGATCAGCAGGCCGATCCCCGTCCTCCAGCAAGACCTGCAGCGCCGCGGTCACCGCACCGACGAACGCCCCGGTCAGCGCCGCCGCCGTCACCTCGTCGATCTGGTCCGGAAACGCCTCCGCCAGCCGCCGGGCGATCTCGCGCTGCGTATCCATCTGGATCTGCAACCCCCGCCCTCGAACCGCGGGAACCGTCCGGATGAGCCGCAACCGCAGCGCCGCGATCCGCCCGGTCAGATCATCGGTGTCCTCCCCCACCCGGCGCAGCGCCTCCAGCAGCACCTCAGCGGGCCCGTCGTCAGGCCCCCGAGCAGCGATCGCGTCCATCGCGGCCCGCACCCGCCCGTCGGTCTCCGGGAAGAGCAGGTCCTCCTTGCTCGCGAAGTAACTGAAGAACGTCCTGGTCCCGATCTCCGCAGCCGCCGCGATCTCCGCGATGGTCGTCTCGTCATACCCCCGAGACTCGAACAGATCAGCCGCGGCGGTGACCAGGGCCTGCCGCGTACGGATGCGCTTGCGATCACGAAGAGACACGCTTCGCACTTTACCGCACCAACTGCAAATCGGCACTCATTGCAATTCTGCACTGAGTGCTGTTTTCTGAAAGGGACCACCACCACGGGAGGGCATCATGAAGCGCACCGCACTCATCTCCGGCGCCGGGATCGCGGGCACCACCGTCGCCTACTGGCTGAGCCGCAACGGCTGGCAGACCACCATCGTCGAGCGCGCCGGCGACCTCCGCTCCAGCGGCAACCCGGTCGACGTGCGCGGCCCCGCCCTGCCGGTGACCGAGCAGATGGGCATCCTCCCCGACCTGCGAGCCACCGCCACCCAGGCGAAAGGCATGCGGATCCTGGACGGCGCCGGTCACCCGATCGCCCGCCTCCCGATGAGCCCCGGCAACGGCGACGTCGAGATCCTGCGCGGCGACCTGGCCCGGGTGCTCTGGTCCACCACCGAGCACGACACCGAGCTGATCGTCGATGACACCATCACCGAGTTGAGGCAGGACGCGGACGGCGTCGACGTCACCTTCGAGCGCTCCGCCGCACGCCGGTTCGACCTGGTCATCGGCGCCGACGGCCTGCACTCCGCGGTGCGCCGGATCGCGTTCGGCCCGGAGCGCGAGTTCACCGACCACGTCGGGCTCTACGTCGCGACCGTCCAGTTCGGCGGCCCGCCGGCGAACCCTGACGAGGTGGAGCTGCTCAACGTCCCGGGACGCCTGGTCGGCCTGCACCCGGGCCGGGGCGAGGCGGGTGCCGCGTTCATCTTCCGGCACCCCGAGCTCACCGGCCTCGGCCGCCGGGACATCGCCGCACAGAAACAGCTGGTCACCGAGGTGTATCAGGGCATCGGCTGGCGCGTGCCCGAACTCCTCGACCGCATGCGGGACGCCGACGACATCTACTTCGACGCCGTCACCCGCGTTCAGCTGGACTCCTGGTCACGCGGCCGGATCACCCTGCTCGGCGACGCCGCGTCCTGCGTCTCGCTCTTCGGCGACGGTTCCACCATGGCCATCGCCGGCGCCCACCGCCTGGCCATCGCGCTCGCCGACTCCCCCACCGACCCGCAGGCCGCCCTGCGCCGCTACGAGGCCGGCCACCGCAAGCTGACCAACCCGAAACAGCGCCGCGTCCAGCTGGCGGCCACGTTGCTCGTCCCCGCGCACCGCCTCACCCTCGCCGCCCGCAACACCGTGGCCCGAGTCCTCAGCCGCGCCTGACGCAAACCCTCTTTCGGTACGACCTGAGCCATCCGGCCCGCGTGTCGTCTTTGTAATGAAAACCGTTTCCAACAAGATGAGGGCACTGAAGCACCGATCGAGGAGGAGACAGGTATGTCGCTCAACGTGTCACCGGATCTGCTGGCCGTGGCGGAGCGCGGGGAGGTGACCGACGCGGAGTTCGTCGACTGCGTCCGGGAGTCGCTGCCGTACGCATGGGAAGTCGTCAGCACGGTGATGACCGACCTGCGTGCCAACGGGGCGGACTTCGCGGATCACGAGGTGCCGCCGCCGTGCGAGGCGGAGCGCGGCCAGCTGCTGCGAGCCCTGGCCAGTGACGCCATCCGCGGTGGGCTGGAACGCCACTTCGGCGCCAAGCTCGCCTTCCAGAACTGCCACCGAGTCGCCGCGTTCGACTTCTCCGCCGTGGGCAGCGAGCGCTTCCAGCGCTTCGTCTCCCCCCGCGGCCAACTCCTGAACCAGTCCCCCGAACTGCGCAACTGCTGACCAGCGGCGTCGGCCGGGCGGCACGCCGCCCGGCCGGCCCATCGGGGAAAGCGAAGATCGCGAGTCGGCAACGATATGCGAGACTGCGGCGCGTTGCGGAGCGACCGATGACCAAAATGCCCCAGAATGCCCGGCGTGACCGTTGAGGAATTGGCGGGACACTCGCACGTCCGGTTGCTGGCCGGGCTCGGGGCGGGTGGCCACCTTGTCTACGAAACGGTGCTGACCCGGACCATCGAGCCGGATCTGCACCTGGTGCTCGGCACGCCCGCGTTCGTCGAGGGGATCGCGGCGGGCGATCGGATCCGGGTACACGCGGGCGGCAGCTTCGAAGTCGTGCAGCGCGGCGGCAACATCTGCCTGCTGGTCGTACCCGCCGAGCCACCGGGCGCCGACGACCTGGCCCCGCTCCGGGACACCTTCGACGACCTGGGCGGCATCGTGGAACTGCCACCGGACCGCCGCTTCATCGTCATCACCGTCCCTGCCGCCGCCGGTTTCGACACCGTCGAGGCCGCCATCAACGAGTGGACCGTCCCACGCGGCCACCACTGGGAATACAGCAACGTCTACGACCCGGACGGCAACCCGTTGAACTGGTGGGACTAGCCACCACAGGTCACGGCCCGTTGCCGGGAAGGGATCCGGTGGGCACGGTCGCGGCCGCCTGTCACGGCTCGCGGCCGACAAGGTCAGATGCCGGCAGGCGGCCGGGCACGGTCCGCACACCGCTTCGGCCCGCGGTCCGATTCTTTCGGTACGCCCACAGCACCCGGCCCGGCCGAGCGGGGCGAGGAACGGACCGCCGGCTCACCGGTCGGCGGCGCGTTCCACAAAGCCGGCACGCCCCCGCACAGCACGACCCGGCACAGCACAGCGCGGGACGGCCCGACACTGACACGGCCCGAACCGGCTCGGCCCGATAAGGCTCGGGCGGCCGCGGTGCGGCGGCGGCGCGGGCCATGCGGCCCGACACGGCTCGACCCGACCCCCGACCCGGCTCGGCCCGACACGGCTCGGCCCGACACGGCTCGGGCGGACGCGGTGCGACGGCGGCGCGGGCCATGCGGCCCGACACGGCTCGACCCGACCCCCGACCCGGCTCGACCCGACACGGCTCGGGCGGACGCGGTGCGACGGCGGCGCGGACGATGCGGTGCGGGTGCGGGTGCGGGACGGGTCCGGCTCGGCCCGACACGGCTTGCGCGGACGCGGTGCGGCGGAGGCGCGGGCGACGCGGAGCGGTGCGGTGCGGGACGAGTCCGGCTCGGCCCGACACGGCTTGGAAGGACGCGGTGCCGGCGGTGCCGGCGGTGCCGGCGGCGCGGTGGAGGCTACGGGCGGAAGGCGGGCTCTGGCAGAGCGCGCTGGCGGGGCAGCAGCACCGGCTCAGGAGCGGAGAGGGGCCTCTGGGAGCGGACCGCGGCGTAGGCGGCGATCAGCAGGCCGCCGGCCGCGAGAGCGTCGAGCCAGTAATGGTTGCCGGTGGCGACCACCACCAGCAGGGTGATCACCGGGTGCAGGACCCACAGCCCGCGCCAGCGGGACGACGTCGCGGCGATCAGGGCGATCGCGACGACCACGGCCCAGCCGACGTGCAGGGAGGGCATGGCGGCGTACTGGTTGGACAGGTGGTCGGTCTCCGGGGCGCCGTAGACGGCCGGGCCGTAGAGGCGGCCCAGGTCGAGCATGCCGGTGTCGGTGACCATGCGGGGCGGGGCCAGCGGCATCACGAAGTGCACCAGCAGCGCGGCGCCGGTCGCCAGCGCGAGCACGTTGCGGGTCCAGCGGTAGTGGGCCGGCCGGCGCAGGTAGAGCCAGATCAGGCAGGCGACGGTGGCCGGGAAGTGGACGTAGGCGTAGTAGCAGTTCGCCAGCTCGACCAGGGTGGGCCAGGACAGCAGGCGGCGCTGGACGCTCAGCTCGCCGGGCAGGCGCAGCCAGCGCTCCAGGTCCCAGATGGTGCGGGCGTTGCCGAACGCCTCACCCACGTGACCGTTCGCGGCCAGGCGTCCGATCTTGTAGACCACGAACATGACCGCGACCAGGCCGAGCTCACGGAGCGCGGAGAGCCAGCGGGACCGGGTGGCGGCGGGTGGGGCGACGGTCACGCCAGGCTCCTCGGCGACGAAGAACGGAAAGGGAACGGGAGGTAGCGCGGCACCGGCCCGATAAATAGAGAAAAGTCGCTACATCGCGGGAGGAGGGCGATATGACGGGACACCGGGGTGACCCTAGTACCGGCTCGCAACACCGGTCCTGACCTGCGGGTTCAGCAGAACGGCAAAGTCCCGGTGTCCACCGCTCAAGCGGAACCTGAATCAACCATGACGCACAGCATCCGGCGATCTTGCCAGGCGTGCAAGATTCATCGGGCCGATAGTGACGTTCCCCGCACCCCGCTCGCCACCGAGACGAGCCACAGGACGGCGGCCGCGGCGAGGGGCTGCCACTGGGCGCTCACCGCGTACGCAAGAAGGAGCGTGACCGACAGGCCCACCGTGACCAATCCGATGATCACCGCGCGTCGCGGCAGGAACCGCAGGCACCGCCAGGGCAGGCGCCCGGCGGGCAGCAGCACCCGGGCCGCGAAGGCGACCATCACGACCCCCGCGACCAGCGCGATCCCCCGCGCGAGCAGCTCCGCGAGCGGCCACCGCACGGCCGCGAGAAGCATCGCCAGGACCAGCGGGATCCCGGCCGCCACTCCGCGCCGCAGCCCGGCCAGCACGCCGACGATCGGCCAGGCCAGGGCCTCGCCGCCGAGCCGGGCCGGATGATCGGCGGCCAGTTCCCGGAGGCCGCGCATGGCGGCGCCGACGTGCAGGCGTTCCGCGTCGAGCAGCGCGATCAGCCAGCGCCCGGCGGGGCTCTCCGGATCCTCGGCCAGGGCCGCCCGGGTGGCTCGGGTGGCGGCCCGGCGGCGGCCCGCGACCCGCTCCACCTCGGCGAGCGTGAGCAGGCTCGGCACCGACCGCGGATCGAAGGCGACCGCGGTCCGGGCCGCAAGGCGGGCCCGCGCGAAATCCCGCGCCGCGGCGTGGGCGCGGGCCAGCACGCGGTGCATCTCCGGTTCGCCGGGACGCAACCGCGCCGCTTCGCTCGCGGCCGCGACGGCTTCTTCGGTACGCGTGAGCACGATCAGATTCTCCGCACGTTCCGCATGAGCCCCCGCCCCAGCGGGTCCCGCCGCGATCGCGGCGTCCGCGGCGGCGAGCGCGTCGTCGTGCCTCCCGGCCAGCCGGAGCACCGAGGCGAGCAGCGTGAGCAGTTCAGGGTCACCGGGGCGGTCCAGCAAGGCGCGGCGCACCTCGGTCTCGGCCTGGTCGAACCGGCCCAGCCCGGCGAAGATCCGCGCCCGCGCCTCAGTCACCCGACGCCCACCGTCGCCGCGTCACCTGATGGCTCCCCCACCGGCCGTGGGCCGGCGAACAGGCACCCCGGGGCGTCCGGAGCCGAGGTGCGAGCGGGGCCGCGGTCATGGCTCAGCGGGACTTGCGTTTCTTGAGGTAGGCGGCCAAATCGTCGTATTCGCCGCTCTGGTTGGCGAACATCGCCACGTTGCGGGCGGTGGTGAACCAGGCGTCGGTGGAGGGACGGATCTCCGCGGCGGCGGCCAGCATGTCGGCCTGGTTGATCATGCGGATCTCACCGGTGGCGATCGCGTCACGCATCGCGAACTCGGCGGCCGTCTCGCACAGGTGGGCCAGGTCGGCGCCGGAGAAGTTCTCGGTGGCCGCGGCGACCGCCGCCAGGTCGACGCCGGCGACCGGGCGATCGCGCAGGTGGAACTCGATGATCGCGGCCCGCGCCGGGCCGTCCGGGGGCAGCACCAGCACGGTACGGTCGAGCCGCCCCGGCCGGCGCAGCGCGGCGTCCACGTCCCACGGCGCGTTCGTCGCGGCCAGCACGAACACACCCTCGTTGCCGCCCTGCACGCCGTCCAGCTCGGTGAGCAGCTGGTTCACCACGGTACGCATCGCCGACGAGTGCAGCTGGCTGCGCTTGTGCCCGAGCGCGTCGATCTCGTCGAGGAACAGGACGCACGGGGCGTGCCCGCGAGCCGACTCGAACAGGTCGTGCAGGTTGCACTCGGAGCTGCCCACCCACATCTGCAGCACGTCAGTGATCGACAAAGAAATGAACGCCGCACCCATCTCGCCCGCGACCGCCCGGGCCAGAAACGTCTTGCCGCAGCCGGGCGGGCCGTAGAGCAGCAGACCGCCGCGCAGGCTCTTGCCGAACAGGCTGCGCAGTTTCGGGTTGCGCAGCGGGCCGAGGAAGGAGACCTCGAGACGCTTCTTGACCTCGGCCATGCCGCCGACGTCGGCGAGGGTGACGGTGGAGCGCTCGACGTCGAAGGCCCGGTCGCCGTGCCCGGTCACCGGCTCCGGCTCGTCACCGGACCGGGCGAACCGCGGCGGGACCACGTCCCCGAACTGCTGCTCCATCGCTGCCCAGTCGACCCCGGCCGGCGCCCCCGATGCCGGCGGCTCCGCGGCCGACCTTTCCGATGCCGGCGGCTCGGCGGCCGGCGTCTCCGCTGACGCCGGAGTCGAAGGTGCCACGGCATCCGGGGCTGGAAGGGAGGCGGCAGACGGCGGCGCAGCGGCCGGGCCGGCCAGCGCGGACGTCATCAGGGTCCGGGCCGTCGCATTCCCCGGCTCCCGGCTGAGCACCTGAGCGGCGTGCTCGATCGCCTCGGCCCCGCGCCCGGCCGCAACCAGCAGCTCGGCCAGGTGCAGCCGCAGCGGCAGATCGTCGGGGCGACCCTGCACCGCCGCGATGAGGCTCTCGATCAACGCGTCGCTCATGGAACGCGATTATGCCCGCGTCCGCCCCACCCACCACCTCCGGCCGGTGCTCAGAAGCATCTCCGCCGGCTCAACGGCAAGTCGTCCACACCAGCGCGCTGTCCACAGCCCGCCCCCGCACGATCTCGCCTCCGCATCACACTGTCTTCGGGGAGGCCCCCCTGGGCGGGCGGGGACCGGGACGTGGCCGGATCGACACCGTGATCAGCGATTGTCGAGGCTGCGGAAGAACGCCGTGACGTCCTCGGCGAACAGCTCCGGCACCTCCAGCGCGGCGAAGTGCCCACCTCGCGGGAACTCCGTCCAGTGCCGCACGTCGTACCGCTGCTCGACCAGCGGCCGGACCGACTGCGTGAGGTCGCCCGGCAGGACCGCGACACCGAGCGGCGCCGCGCAGGTCACCGGCACGTTCACCGCGCTCTCCTTGATCAGCCGGGCGGACGACGCGGCGGTCCGGTGGAACCAGTGGTGGGCCACGTCGGCCAGGATCCGATCGTCCGGCACCGGGGTGGCCGGGTCGGACCACCGGTCGAACTTGTCCGCCCAGAACGCCAGCAGCCCGGTCGGCGAGTCGTTCAGCGCATAGGCCGGGGTCTGCGGGCCGGCGGCGAACAGCAGCTGGTGCGGGTGCCGATTTTTCGCCAGCTCCATGGTCTTGGCGAGCCGCGCCTGGTCGGCGGCGCTCAGACCCTCCGGCGAGCCGGGCGTGGGCAGGTAGTTGACGTGCACGCCGACCACGTTGTCCGGCGCGGCGGCGGCCAGGTGCCGGGAGACGCCGGAGCCCCAGTCGCCGCCCTGCGCGCCGTAGCGCCGGTAGCCCAGCCGGCTCATCAGCTCGGCCCAGGCCTCGGCGACCCGCTGCTGGCTCCAGCCGCGCCGGGTGGTGGGCCCGGACAGGCCGAAGCCGGGGATGGCCGGGACGACCACGTGGAAGTGCTCGGCGAGCCGGTCGACGACGTCCAGGAACTCGACCGTGGAGCCGGGCCAGCCGTGGGTGAGCACGATCGGCAGGGCGTCCGGGTCGGCGTTGCGCAGGTGCATGAAGTAGACCCGGTCACCGCCGATCTCGGTGACGAACTGCGGGTACGCGTTGAGCTCGGCCTCGTGCGCCCGCCAGTCGAAGGTGAGCCACCGATCGGTGAGGGCGCGGACCCGGGCCAGGGGGATGCCGTAGTCGTCGCCGGCGCCGGGCAGCTCGTCGGGCCAGCGGGTGCGGGTGAGCCGGTCGGTCAGGTCGTCGAGCTCGGACTGCGGGAGGTGGACGCGGAATTCGTTCATGCGGCTAACGTTAGACAAACTAACGTTAGTTCGTCCAATGTTATGCTGGACACATGGATCAACTGCCGAGCTGGCTGCTCACCCAGGCCGCCGCGCACGCACACCGGCTGGTCGGCGACGGGTTCGCCGAGGTGGGCGCGCGGGGTTATCACTACCGGCTGCTGGAGTCGCTGATCGCGGACGGGCCGGCCAGCCAGGCGGCGCTCGGGCGGCGCACCGGCATCCACCTCAGCGACCTGGTCGGCGCGCTCAACGAGCTGGAGGAGGACGGATATGTGGCCCGCTCCCCCGACCCCGGCGACCGGCGGCGCAACGTCATCACGGTGACCGAGACCGGTCAGGAGCGGTCGCGGGACCTCGCGGAGCGGGCGGCGGCGATCCAGGACGAGTTACTGGCGCCCCTGAGCGCGGGAGAGCGCGAGCAACTGGCGGCGCTGTTGCGAAAGGTGCTGACCGGCGCTTCCCGCCGTACGCAAAGGGTCTGAAAAGCGAACCGCTCCCGGCGCGGGCCGGGAGCGGTTCGGATACCTGGACCGGAGGGTCAGCCCGCGGGCCGGCGATAGCCGGCGATCGGCCCGCGATCGATCGTCGCCATCCGCACGTGGTCGCCCGTGTGCGGCGCGTGCACCACCATGCCGCCACCGATGTAGATGGCCACGTGGTGCACGTCGGAGTAGTAGAAGACCAGGTCACCCGGCTTCAACTCGCTCCGGCTCACCGACTTCCCGGAACCCCACTGATCCTTCGTGTAGTGCTCGAGATGCACGCCGACGGCCGCCCACGCCGCTTTCGTCAGACCCGAGCAGTCGTAGCTGTTCGGGCCCTCGGAACCGAAGACGTAGGGCTTGCCGATCAGGTCGCAGGCCCGCTGCGCGGCCCGGCCACCCATGTCGTTGGTGTAGTCGACCGGGCACGGGCCGGTCTTGTACGGACCGTCGTCGGTGTCGCCGTACGCCTTGAGCCGCAGCTTCTGGAGGGAGGTGATCTCCTTCTCGATCGCCGACTTCTTGGTCTTGAGGTCGGTGTCCCGAGTGGCGATCTCGGTCGCCAGGGCGTCCAGTTTCTCCTTGTCAGCGGCGTACTTGTCGCGCAGCGTCACGACGCTGCTGATCGACTCCCGGCGGTTGGCGGCCAGCTGCTCGAGAAGCGAGAGCTTCTCGGTCAGATCGTTCGGCGAACCGCCCAGGATCGCGCCCATGGCGCTCGGCGGACCCTGCATGTAGGCGTCGGACGCGAGCCCGCGCACCTCCGCCAGCGCCACGTCGACCTGTTTCTGCAGCGGGGCGAGCGTCTTGTTCAGCTGCTTCTGCTGCTTCTGCAGCTTGAGCAGCTTCCCGTGGGTGTCGTTGTAGTCCTCGATCACCGGCTCGAGTTCGTTCCACTGCTTGTCGATCTGGTCCTCGACGCTGGACGGCGAGGGCGTGGCGTGGGCAACGACGGGTCCGGTGAGAACGAGTCCGGCGGCGGCAACCGCGGCGAGCAGGCCGCCTAGTACGCGCTTCACGTAGGTGCGTTGTCCTTTCTTCCACTCGGCCGCCGACCGGGTTAGCTGACGGGTTCGGGCGGGAAGCACGCCCGGCCACCGTTGCGATGGCTTCACCCCACACACCTGGGTCCCCGGCTCGCCGTCTCCGGCGATTAGGCGGTGGCTCGTCAGATCGGCCGGATGGACGATGGGGGGCTGCCGAACCGGGGACCACCGTACTCGGATCATGCAGGCAAATGAAGCTTGCCCGCGCGGCGAAACCGCCCGCACACCTTCCAATACTCAGAGTGAGCGAAATGGCCACGCGTCCAGGGCCTGCCCAAGCCAGGGCACCACCAGGATCACGGTAGGTAACACCAGGAGACCGGCGGCGGCGACCCCGGCGAGCACCGAGAGCGTCCTCGAGGTGGGCGCCGGACCGGTCAGCCGGTCGAGCCTGCGGGAGCGGGATTCACCCGCCGGGTCGGCCGGGGCCTCCTCCGCGAGGGGTACGGCGTCGGACAACCGGGCCAGCGCGGCGCGCAGTGGGGCCGCACCGACCCGGCGCCGGGCGGCGTCGTCGGACACCATCTCGAGCAGCAGGTGCACCGCGTCGAGCGGCGCCCGGGAGCGCAGCGGTCGCGGCACCGCCTGATAGAACGCGGTGAACGACTCCATCACCAGCTCGTGCCGGTGCCGCAGGTGCGCCTGCTCGTGTGCCAGCACGGCGTCCACCTGCGACCGGTCCAGAATCCGCAGCACCGCGTCGCTGAGCACCACCCGCGGCTCCCGGCCGGGCACGCAGTACGCCAGCGGCAGCGCCCCGTCGAGCACCCGCACCTCGGCGCCGCCCAGCTCCCGGTGCCGTTCGGCGCGGTCGAGCAGATCGGCGAGCATCCGGTGCCGCTCGCGCCGGGCGCGTGCCCGCGCCGAGACCTTGATCAGCGAGATCAGCAGCCGGATCACGATGGTGGCCGCCACCGCGAGGGAGAAGATCAGCGCCGCGACGGTCCACGGGTGGTCGGCGCCGGCCGCCCGGGTCAGCTCCTCCGGGGCGGCCAGCACCACCCCGAGGGCGCAGAGCACCGCGGTCAGGGTGAGGGCCTGCCAGAGCAGGACGGCGGCGACCGGCGCGCGGTCGGGCCAGCGGGCGCCGGCCAGGATGCCCGGGACGACCAGCGAGAGCGTCAGCCCGAGGGCTCCGAGGATGAGTGCGGTCACGTCTCTTTCGGTGTGGCGTCCAGGGCGGCTTGGATCGCGCCGGGGGGCAGCTGACCGAGGAAGTATGCCAGCGCGGCGTCCTGATCGGGGGAGGCGCTCAGGGCGTCCATCATGAGCGCCGCCGTCATCTCCTCGCGAGTCTGCGCGGCGGCGTACTTATAAGCTTTGTCCGCTTTTATTTGGACAACGAGCTCTTTTTTCGCGAGACGGTCCAGGACCGTCATGACGGTCGTATATGCCAAGTCGCGGTTTTGGCTGATTCTTTCGTGCACCTGCCGGACGGTCAGCGCCTCCGGAGCATCCCAGAGCTGCGTCATGACCTCGCGTTCGAGATCGCCTAGTGCCATGTGACCCATCCTACTAGAGCCGGTAGTACTACGTCTCGTAGTATCTACTACGAAGAGTCGTAGAGGGGGCTTCCCGATGGACGTGCTCGACCTGACCCGGCTGCAATTCGCCGTCGTGACGATCTATCACTACCTGTTCGTGCCGCTGTCGATCAGCCTGTCGGCGACTGCGGCGGGACTGCATCTGACCTGGTTGCGGACGGAGAATCGCAAGTATCAGGAGCTGACGAAATTCGTCGGCAAGCTGCTGATCGTCACGTTCGCGGTCGGCGTCGTCACCGGGCTCGTCCAGGAGTTCCAGTTCGGGCTCGGCTGGAGCGCGTTCGCCAAGTTCTACGGCGACGTGTTCGGGCCGACCCTCGCGATCGAGGGGATGCTCGCGTTCTTCCTGGAGGCGACCTTCCTGGCGCTCTGGTATTTCGGGTGGGAGCGGCTCCCCCGCAAGCTGCACGCCGCGACGATCGTGGTGGTCGCGGCCGGGACCCTGCTCTCCGCCTACATCATCCTGGCGGCCAACTCGTTCATGCAGAACCCGGTCGGCTACGAGCTGGACGCCACCACCGGGCGCGCCCACCTGACGAGCTTCTCCGCGCTGATGACCAACGAGGTGGTGCTCGCGGCGTTCCCGCACACCATGGCCGGGGCGGCCATGGCGGGCGGAGGCCTGCTGCTCGCCATCGGCGTGTGGCGGCTTGCGGCCGACACCGGTTTCCGTACGCTGGCCCGGCTCGGCGCCTGGCTGACGCTGATCGGCGGCGCGCTCACCGCGCTGACCGGCGACCACCTCGGCAAGGTGATGACGGCGGTGCAGCCGATGAAGATGGCGGCCGCGGAGGCGCTGTACTCGACGACCACCGGGGCGCCGTTCTCGGTCTTCGCGCTCGGGAAGCTCGGACACGAGAAGCCGTTCCTGACCATCGAGGTGCCGCGGCTGCTGTCCTTTCTGGGCACCGGATCCTTCGACGGGACCGTGCAGGGGATCGACGATCTCCAGGCGCAGTACGTGGCGCAGTACGGCCCGGGGAGCTACGTGCCGATGATTCCGGTGGCGTTCTGGACGTTCCGGCTGATGATGGGCGCCGGCATCGCCGGGATGGTCCTGGCGGCGTATTACCTCTGGGCCTCCGCCGGGAAGAAGTCGCGGCTGCCGCTCCTCCCCGCCTTCCTGCAGAGGGGCGCGGGAGTGCCGGGCTGGGCCAAGCGGATCCTGCTGCTCTCGCCGCTGCTGCCGGCCGCGGCCAACACGTTCGGCTGGATCTTCACCGAGACGGCTCGGCAGCCGTGGCTCGCCTTCGGGATCTCCAAGGTGGCTGACGGGATCTCCCCGGGGCTGACCAGCGCCGAAGTCATCGCTTCGCTGGCCGGGTTCACGCTGGTCTACGGGTTGCTGGCGATCGCCTGGTACAAGCTCGTTGTCCATCTCTCGAAAAAGCCGCTTACATCCGAAATTTTGGATAAGTCGCCCGCGGCTGAACCCGCCCCGGCCTACTAGGAGACCGTCGCATGATCACCTTCTGGTTCGCGATCCTCGTCCTCGCCTGGGTGCTCTACTTCGTCCTCGAGGGCTTCGACTTCGGCGTCGGGTTGCTCGCCCCGTTCCTCGGCCGTGACGAGCACGAACGCGGCGCGGCGATCCGCACCATCGGCCCGTTCTGGGACGGCAACGAGGTCTGGCTGGTCGCCGCGATCGGCGTCACCTTCGCCGCCTTCCCGGACTGGTACGCGGTCCTGCTCTCCGCCCTCTACCTGCCGATGGTCGGCATCCTGCTGCTGCTCGCGATCCGCGGCGTGGCCCTGGAGTTCCGCGGCAAGCACGATTCACCCGCCTGGCGCCGCCGCTGCGACTGGCTGCTCGCCGGCTCGTCGGCCGGCGTGGTGCTGCTCTGGGGCGCACAACTCGGCGTCTTCGTCCACGGACTCGCGCTCGGCGCCGACGGCACGGTGATCGGGAACGGTCTCGGCCGCAGCCTCGCCCCGCTGCTCACCCCGGCTGCCGGGCTCGGCGCGCTGGCCGGGCTGCTCGGCACGGTGCTGCTCGGCGCGACGTTCCTGGCCCTGCGGACCACCGGCCCGGTCCGCCGCCGCGCCGTCGCCCTGGCCCGGCACGCCGGAAACGCCGGCACGGTCGGCCTGCTGCTCGCCGGTGTCGCCACCGGATCGCGGCTGACGCTGGTCGCGGCGGTGCTCTGCTTCATCGCCGGGATGCTGGCCCGGCAGGGCCGGGAGGGCGGGGCGTTCGCGGCGACCGCGCTCGGGGTGGCCGGGGCGGTGCTCGCGGTCTTCACCGCGCACGGGTCGGTGGTGCTGCGCAGCACCCTCGACCCGCTCTGGTCCCTGACCCGCTCGGAGGCCGCGGCCAGCCCGTCGTCGCTGAAACTGATCACCGTGGCAGGCGTGCTCATCCTGCCCGGGGTGCTCGCCTATCAGGCCTGGTCGTATTGGGTGTTCCGCCGCCGGATCGCCAGCGAACGGATCCCGTCGTGAGTCTCCGCGGCGCACGGCCCGCTGCTCGCCGTCTGCTTTCGATCAAACCCCTTTCCGGTACGCCCACAGCACCCGGCCCCGACACACCCGCCCCGGGCCTCCCCGCCTCACCCCGTCCCGACACACCCGCCGCACCAGGCCCATCCACGGCACCCGACTCGCCGTCGGGAGCTGGCTTGCCGGCAGCACCCGACTCCCCCGCAGCAGCCGGCTCGCCCGCCGACGCCCCGGCTCCGGACGAGCATCGCTCCGGGCCGGCTGGGCCGGGGCGGCGGGTGGCTCGTGGGCCGGTCGATCCGCGGCTGCTGCGGCACGCGCGGTCCGGGCGCGCCGGAGTCGCCCTGCTCGCCCTGATCGGAACCGGACAAGCTGCCGCAACCCTCGCCATCGCGGTCGCGCTCTGCTGGCTGGTCGCTCCGTCCCTGTCCCGCTCGATCCTGCTCGGCGGATCCCGGCCGGCCGCGATCACCCTGCTCGCCGGGGCGTTCGCGGCCCGCGGCCTGCTCTCCTGGGCCGAACAGGTGGTAGCCCGCCGCACCGCCGCCCGCGTCACCGACGAGCTACGCCGCTCCCTGCTCGCCGCCATCATCCGGCGCGGCCCGGCCTGGGTGGCCTCCTACGGTGCCGGCCGTCTCACCACCATCCTCGGCACCGGCCTCGACGCCCTGCGCCCGTGGTTCTCCGGATACCTGCCGTCCCTGGTCCTCGGCGTCCTGCTCCCACCCGCGGTGCTCGCCGTGATGGCCCTCGTCGACCCGGCCTCCGCGGTGATCGCCCTGCTCACCCTCCCCTTGATCCCGCTGCTCGGCGCCCTGATCGGCTGGGCCACCCAGGCCCGCGCCCGGCAACGCTGGGACGCCGACGCCCGCCTGGCCGGCCACTTCCTGGACGTGGTCCGCGGCCTGGGCACCCTCAAGATCTACGGCCGCGCCGAACGCCAGACCGCCGTCATCGCCGACCTCACCGACCAGCACCGCCGCGCCACCCTGCGAGTGCTCCGGGTCGCCTTCCTCTCCTCGACCGCCTTGGACCTGGTCGGCACCCTCTCCGTCGGCTTGATCGCCGTCCAGGCCGGCATCCGAGTGGCCGACGGCTCCATGCCCCTGGCCCCGGCCCTGCTGGCCATCCTGCTGGCCCCGGAGGCCTACCGCCCGCTGCGCGAGATGGCGGCCCGCTACCACGCCGCCACCGACGCCACCGCGGTCATCGCCGACGTAGACGACATCCTCACCAGCCACAACCCCCCGGCTGGCCCCCACGGCCCTACCGCCCCGCCCCAAAGGACCCTGCGAACCAGCCCGAACCCCCCGGCTGGCCTCCACGGCCCTACCGCCACGCCCCAAAGGGCCTTGGGAACCAGCCCGAACCACCCAGCTGGCCCCCACAGCCCCATCGCCACGCCCCAAAGGGCCTTGGAGACCAGCCCGAACCACCCAGCTGGCCCCCACAGCCCCATCGCCACGCCCCAAAGGGCCTTGGAGACCAGCTCGGACGACCCGGCTGGCTCCTACGGCCCTATCGCCGCCGCTGAATGGGCCGTGGGGACCAGCTGGGGTTCTGCGGACGGGACCTTGCCGACGGCGGCCGGGCGGTGGGGGGTGCTCGCGGCAGGGGTGCGGGCGAGCTACCCCGGAATGGGCGGCGACGCGCTGCGGCTGGACGAACTCTCGGTCCGCGCGGGTGAGGTCGTCGCGCTGCGGGGGGCGTCCGGGGCGGGCAAGAGCACGGCGTTGCGGGTGTTCGCCGGGCTGCACCCGGCCGACGCGGGAGCGGTCGCGGTCGGCCGGGCGTTCCATCTGCCGCAGCGCCCCACCCTGCCGCACGCGCGAACGGTCGGCGAGGCCTTCGCGACGGACGCCGGCGACGAGGAGATCCGCAGCGCGCTGCGGATGGTCGGACTGGACCGTGAGGTCACCCCGGACACGCCGCTCGGCGAACACGGGAACGGCCTCTCGGCCGGTCAACGCCAACGCCTGGCCCTGGCCGCGCTGCTGCACCGGGCCGGCCGCGTGATCATCCTGAGCCGGCGATCCGCCGACCGTCCGCACCGCGGCGACCCCGGCCCGAAACGCCGCCCGACGCCGGTCGTCACGCTGCTGCTCGACGAGCCGACCGCCCACCTGGACCCGGACGCCGAGCGGCTGGTGGTGGCCCGGTTGCGGGAATTCGCCCAGCGCGGCTGCGCGGTCCTGGTGGTAGCCCACCGCCCGGCCCTGCTGACCGCCGCCGACCGCGTCGTCACGGTGAGCCCGCCGCCCGGAACCGGCCCGGTCGCCACCGCCGCCGACCTTGCGGCGCCCCCGAACCCGGGGTCGGACACCACCGCGGCCGCCCCGGACCCGTCGGCTGGCGCCACCAGACCCGCCGGTACCCCGGCCGCGCCGGACGATGCGGCCGGCCCGGACCCGTCGGCTGGCACCACGCAACCCACCGCTGCCCCGGCCGCGCCGGAGGATGCGGCCGCCGCGGACCCGTCGACCGGCACCACGCGACCCGCCGGTACCCCGGCCGCGCCGGACGATGCGGCCGCCGCGGACCCGTCGACCGGCACCGCGCCCGCCACGCGACCCGCCGCTACCCTGGCCGCGCCGGGCGATGCGGCCGCCGCGGACCCGTCGACCGGCGCCACGCGACCCGCCGGTACCCCGGCCGCGCCGGACGATGCGGCCACCCCGGACCCGTCGACCGGCGCCACGACCGCCACGCGACCCGCCGGTACCCCGGCCGCGCCGGACGATGCGGCCACCCCGGACCCGTCGGCCGGCGCCACGCGACCCGCCGGTACCCCGGGCGCGGCGGGCGAGGATGCCCGGGGGCCGTGGTGGCGGCGGCCGTGGGTGGCGGCGGCGCTCGGGGCGGCGGCGGTCCTGGGTGGAATCCTGCTGACCGGGTCGGCGGCGTGGCTGCTGGTACGGGCGTCGTCGCTGCCGCCGGTGCTGACGTTGTCGGCGGCGGTGGTGCTGGTCCGCGGGAGCGCGGTGGCTCGGCCGCTGCTGCGATACCTGGAGAGGCTGGTCGCGCACGATGTCGCCTTCGCGCGGCTGGGCGGGCGGCGGGCGCGGGTCTATGCCGACCTGATCCCGCGGGTGCCCGGGCCGGGCCTGCACCGGCGCGGGGACCTGCTGACCCGCCTGGTCGACGATGTGGACGCCCGGGTGGACGGGCTGCTGCGGGGCTGGCTGCCGGCCTGGTCCGCGCTGGTCACCGTGGTGGTGGCCGGGGCCGCGGCGATGCTGATCACGCCGGTGGTGGCGGCCCCGCTGGCGATCGGGGTGCTGATCTCCGGGGTGCTCGCGCCGCTGCTGGCCGGATGGCAGGCGGACCGGCAGGACGCGGCGACCGGGGTGGCCCGGGCCGCGCTGCGGGACGCGATGGTGGAGACGGTGGACGGCGTCGAGGAGTTGGGCGGCGGGGCCGGGCGCTCCGGCGTACCGGAAAGTCGCAGCCGGACCCTGGCGGACCTGGAGGCGCGAGCGGCCCGGACCGCCGGACTCGCCGCCGCGGTCGCCCACCTCGGGTGGGCCGCGGCCGCGGCCGGCACCGCTCTCGCCCTGGCCGGCGCCGGGATCTCCGCGGAGTGGAGCGCGGTCCTGGTGCTCGGCGTGATCGCCCTCGGCGAGCCGCTGGTCACCCTCCCCGAAGCCGCGGTCGCACGACGCCGGGCGGCCGGCGCCGAACGCCGGGTCGCCGCCCTGACCCAGCGGGTGACCTCGCCGCGCACCTCGGCACCCAAAGCGCGCACCACGGCACCCGAAGCGCGCACCACGGCACCCGAAGCGCGCACCACGGCACCCAAAGCGCGCACCACGGCACCCGAAGCGCGCACCACGGCACCCGAAGCGCGCACCGCAGCACCCGAAGCGCGCACCTCGGCACCCGACGCACGTGCCGCGGTGCGGGCGGGCCACGGGATCGCGGACGGGGCGGGCGACGGGATCGCGGACGGGGCGGTCTCGGTCTCGGGGCTGGTGGCGGGGTGGGACCCCGCGGCGGAACCGGCGCTCGACGGCATCGACCTGGAACTCAGGCCGGGCGCCAAGGTGGCGATCACCGGGCGCTCCGGGTCGGGCAAGTCGACGCTCGGGGCGGTGCTCGGCGGCCTGCTCGCACCCCGCGCCGGTGACGTGCGGGTCGGGGGGAAAGCCCTGCTCGTCGGGGACGAAACGGGACATGTGTTCGCTTCGACCGTACGGGAGAATCTGCGTCTCGCGAAGCCGGCCGCGACCGATCCGCAGCTTGTCGCCGCGCTGCGGCGGGTCGGTCTCGGCCCGTGGCTGGCCGGGCTGGCGGACGGCCTGGACACCTGGCTGGGGACCGGCGGGAGCACGATGTCGGGCGGGCAGCGGCGGCGGCTGGCGACGGCGCGGGCGCTGCTGGCCGATCCGGCGCTGCTGATCCTGGACGAGCCGACCGAGGGGATCGACGAGGCCGGGGCGCGGGAGTTGATGGCGGACCTGCTGGACGCGGCGTCCGGGCGTACCGTGCTGGTCTTCGCGCACCGCGCGGAGGGCTTCGATCTGGTAGACGAAATTTACGAACTGTCCAGCGCTAAGCTAAATGTCGGAGTCCTCTAGGCTGGGATCATGGCACGCACGCCGGTCCCGGGCACCCGTGACACCATCCTGACCGCGGCCGCCGGGCTCTTTTACCGGTACGGCGTCCGCGCCGTCGGCATGGCCCAGGTCGTCGAGGTCGCGGGCTGTGGGAAGAACCTGCTCTACCGGCACTTCCCGAGCAAGGCGGAGCTGGCCGCGGCCTACCTGACCCTGGCGAGGCGGGAGCGCGAGCAGGCCACCGCCGAGGCCCTGCGCTGGGCGACCACCCCGGCCGAGCAGCTGATCGCCCTGGTCAGCGAGGTGGCCGAGAGCACCCGCCGTCCGGGGTATCGCGGCTGCGCCTTCCGCAACTATCTCACCGAGTTCCCGGGCGCCACCGACGAGCCGGCCCAGGTGGCCCGGGGGTACCTGAGAGACAGCCGCGCCCTGGTGGACCGGCTGGTCGCCGAGCTGGGCGGGGACGCGCTGCTGGCCGACCGGATCTGGCTGATCGTGGACGGGCTGCACAGCGGCTCGCCGGAGCAGGCCCGGGTCGCCCTGGACTGGGTCACCGAACTGGTCAGGCCCTGAGGTCGAGGGCGTAGAACAGCTTGTCGTAACGGGCATCCCCGAAAGCGACGAAACGCTCCAAGACCCCGTATCGCCGGAACCCGAGTGACTCGTAGAGCGCCGCCGCCGCGACGTTGTCCCCCCGCACGTCCAGCGTCAACACCTCGATCGACGCCGCGACCGCGGCATCGATCAGAGCGGTCATCACCGCCCGCCCCACCCCCATGCCCTGAAATCTCGGGCTGATCGCGAACTTCTCGATGTCCGCGTTCACCCGATGGGTCGGCCGGTCATATCGCCGCCAGTATCCGAATCCCACCGGCAGATCCCCGGAGTACGCCACCACCAGCGTCAACTCTTCGGCGAGCAGCGCCGCGACCTCCGCCACCGGAGGCGGCGCCACCCACCCGAGAGCCGCTCCCCCGGCCACCAGCTCCCGGACCAGCTCCCCGAGAGCAGCCGCCTCCGACCGCCCCAGCCCCTCCGGGCCGATCACCCGAACCTCGACATCGCCCACCGGGAAATTCAATCAGGTCCGGTACACCGCCACCGTCGCCTGCAGATCCGCCGCTGTCCGGGCCAACTCCGCCGCCGTCTGCTGTGTCTCGGTCGCCCCCGCGGTGACCTGCGCCGCCGCCTGGGCCACCCCGGCGATCGTTCCGGCGATCGCGCTGGACCCCTCGGCCGCCTGTCCCACGCTGCGCGCGATCTCCGCCGTGGTGGCCGTCTGCTCCTCCACCGCCGCCGCGATCGTCGTGGCGTAGTCGTTGATGGTCGCGATCACCCCGGCGATCTGCTGGATGGCGTGCACCGCCCCGTCCGACTCGGCCTGGATCGCGGCCACCTGCGCGGTGATCTCCTGGGTGGCCCGCGCGGTCTCCTGCGCCAGGTCCTTGACCTCGGCCGCCACCACCGCGAACCCCTTGCCCATCTCCCCGGCCCGGGCCGCCTCGATGGTCGCGTTCAGGGCCAGCAGGTTGGTCTGCTCGGCGATCGAGGTGATCAGCGCGACCACCGTGCTGATCTGCGTGGACGCCTCGCCGAGCCGGGACACGCTGGTGTTCGTGTGCTCCGCGGTCCGGGCCGCGTCGGCGGCGACCCCGGCCGCCTCGTTGGCGCTGTTCGCGATCTCCCGGATCGAGACGCCCATCTCCTCCGCGCCGGCGGAGACGGCCTGCACCCCCTCGGACACCCGCCCGGCCGACTCGGAGACCGTACTGACCTGCACCGACGTCTCCTCGGCCGAGGCCGAGAGCTCGGAAGAGACCGAGGACAACTGCTCGGAGGCCGAGGCCAGCACGTCGGCGCTGCCGCGTACCCGGCCGACCATGCCGTCCATCGCCTCGGCGGTGTGGTTCAGCGCCTCGGCCATCCGCCCGACCTCGTCGCGGCTCTCCACCGGGGCCCGGGCGGTCAGGTCGCCGTCGCGCAGCCGGTCCAGGACGTCGACGCAGCGGGACAGCGGCCGCACGATCATCCGGCTGGCCGTCACCGCGAGGGCCACCCCGACCGCCGCGCTGAGCGTCAGCATGAGCAGCACCCGCCACTTGGTCGACTGGTAGCGTCGCTCGGCGGTGTCCTCCTGGGCCGCGGTGGCCTGCACGGTCAGGTCGGAGAGCTTGGTCAGCCGGGCACGGACCTCGGTCATCAACGGCGCGATCTGCGACGTCCGCACCGCGTTGACCCGGGCCCGGTCGCCACTGGCCGCCAGCGGCAACAGGCTGCTCGACACAACATCCCGATATTTCGCCCAAGCGTCCTTAAATCCTGCCAAAGCTGACGACGCCTCGCCGTCTATCGGATACGTCCCGTATTTCGTGGCGTACTGATCGACCTGCTCCTCCGCCGCCGTCAACCCCGACGACGCCGCAGACCGCCCCGCACCGTCCACCGCCAGCAGGTCGTCGCCGACGGCCAGCCACGCCTGGTTCACCGCACTCCGCAGGCTGCCGATCGTCTCCAGCTCCAGGCTGTGCTGATAGCCGCTCTTGACCTGGTTGTTCGTCGCGCCCAGGCTGTCCATCGCGAACATGCCGTCGGCCACGCTGAGCAGCGCGACCACCAGCACCGCGAACATGATCTTCGTGCCGACCCGCCGATCGGCCAGCAGACGAAACGCCCGTCCGGTCACCTTTTCACAGTGTCATCCCGATAGCCGTTGCGGGCGCTCTCCAGACGATCCCGGGTGAACTCACGCGGGGCGCGCCGATATCGCGCCCGGCCGGCCGCGGTCCGGAACGCCGACCGGGGCACCGACCAGCCGCCGCCCAGCATCCGTTTGCGCACGAACAGCAGCACCTCGTCGACGGCCGCGGCGGCACGGACGCCGTCGGTCCGCGCGTACCGGTCGGCGACCAGCATCCACTGGCCCGGATCGAGCAGCTGGGACGGGGTGGCGCCGTCGCCCCAGCGGAACATTTCCCCCGCTCGGGGGAACGGCTCGGGCTCCCGCGGCGCCCGGAACAGGTACTGCCGGTACCGGCCGCAGCCGGGGCAGTCCCAGTCGTACCGAAGGGTGTTCTCCGCACCCACGGCCAGCACCGAGGCGCTCCAGGGCAGTCCGCGACCTGGGAATTCACCGTTTCCGCAGGAGCATGGGGAGAGCTCTAGGAACAGCGTGGTCTCGGCGCTGGTCCGGGCGAAGGGGATGCGCATGCGAAAACGCTAACCATTGCTTGTTAGGGTCGGCGACCGTGAGCGACATCAGCGGCGCCCGGGTCATCGGCGGCCGGACCTTCGATTTCTCCCGCCAGGTCGTCGTGATGGCGATCGTGAACCGGACCCCGGACTCGTTCCACGACCAGGGCCGCACGTTCGCTCTGGAGAAGGCCACCGAGGCGGTCCGGGCCGCGGCCGCCGAGGGCGCCGACTGGATCGACATCGGCGGCGTGCCGTTCGCGCCCGGCCCCGAGGTGACCGCCGCCGAGGAGCTGGACCGGGTGCTGCCGGTGGTCGAGGCCGCGCAGGACCTCGCGGTCGTCTCGGTCGACACGTTCCGTCCCGAGGTCGCCGCCGAGGTGATCAAGCACGGCGCCGGCGTCGTCAACGACACCTCCGGCCTGCGCGACCCGGAGATGGCCGACGTGGTCGCCGGCACCGACGCCCAGCTGGTCATCTGCCACAGCCTGGCCGCCCCGCGCACCGAGCACCCGAGCCCTCGCTACGACGACGTCACGGCCGAGGTCGGCGCGTTCCTCCGGGAGAAGGTCGAGCTGGCCCTCTCCCGCGGCGTGCGACCGGATCAGATCATCATCGACCCGGGCCACGACCTGAACAAGAACACCCTGCACTCACTCGAGATCACCCGCCGCCTCGACGAGATCGCCGCCATCGGATACCCGATGCTGGCCGCCCTGAGCAACAAGGACTTCATCGGCGAGACCCTGGACCGCCCCCAGCAGGAACGTCTCGCCGGCACCCTGGCCACGGTCGTCTTCAGCATCCTCCGCGGCGCCCGCATCATGCGAGTCCACGACGTCCGCGCGGCCAGCGACGCCATCCGGATGACCGAGGCGATGCTCGGCTGGCGCGAGCCCGCCTACCTCCGCCACAACATCTGACCCGGTCTCAGACCGCTTCTGATCAGGATCAACCAGCTTCTGTACGACCTCGTGCCACCACAACCGCACCCACCCGTCCCGTGGCTGCACGCGACGTCCGCCCCGCTCAAGACCGCAACGCGACCGCCGGGCTGATTCCCGGGTCACGGCATGCGCTGCCCGCCGAGCCGACACCCAGCTGGCACCTACCGCCCTATCCAGGCCCGGAACAGGGCCATGCACGCCAGCCCGACACCACCGGCTGGCGCCTACCGCCCTACCCGGGCCCGAGACAGGACCATGCACGCCAGCCCGACACCACCGGCTGGCACCTACCGCCCTACCCAGGCCCAGAACAGGACCATGAACGCCAGCCCGACACCACCGGCTGGCACCTAACGCCCTACCCACGCCCGAGACAGGACCATGCACGCCAGCCCGACACCACCGGCTGGCGCCTACCGCCCTACCCACGCCCCGAACAGGACCATGCACGCCAGCCCGACACCCCCCGGCTGGCACTTAACGCCCTACCCACGCCCCGAACAGGACCATGCACGCCAGCCCGACACCCCCCGGCTGGCACTTAACGCCCTATCCAGGTCCGGGATAGGGCTGTGAGCGCCAGCCCGACACCACCGGCTGGCACCTAACGCCCTACCCACGCCCGGAACAGGACCATGAACGCCAGCCCGACACCACCGGCTGGCACCTAACGCCCTACCCACGCCCGAGACAGGACCGTGAGCGCCAGCCCGACACCACCGGCTGGCACCTAACGCCCTACCCACGCCCGAGACAGGACCATGCACGCCAGCCCGACACCACCGGCTGGCACCTAACGCCCTATTCGGGCCCGGGATAGGGCCATGGGCGCCAGCCTGGGCTTCGCTTGCGCGGCTCTGGGGGCGAGTCGTGGAGTGGCGGGCGCGGCCAGGGCACGCGGGGCGGGAGTGATTTGGGGGCGGTTCTGGGCGTACCGGAAATGGGCGGTCCGGGGAAGAAGCGGCCGGGAGCTAACCGGGTGGTTCACGGCTCCGCGTGGTCGTGGAAGGTGCTGAGCAGGGACGTCATCCAGGGCTGCTCGGGGACGGCGTCGGGGCCGAAGACGCGCATGGCGCCCAGGACGGTGATCAGCATGCCGTGGGCGAAAAACTCGCGGGTCTCCTCCGGGGTGGCGCCGGTGAGGTCACGGACCGTTTCGTAGAGGCTGCCGTAACAGGCGCGGACGGCGTCGCCGACGACCGGGTCCTCGGCGGCGGCGAAACCGTGCAGCAGGACGACGAGGAGCTCGCGCTCGGCGAGCAGGTCCTTGTAGGCGTGGCCGAGGCTCTCCAGGGTCGGCTCCCGGTCGGCGGCGGTGCGCCACAGCGCCTCGATGCGCTGGCCGGCGTAGCGGACCGTGGCCAGGAACAGCTCCTGCTTCGACCCGAAGATCCGGATCACGTAGGGCTGTGACACACCGGACAGCCGAGCCACCTGGTCGGTGGACGTGCCGGCATATCCGCCCTGGGCAAAGGCCTGGAGAGCGGCGGCGACGATCTGTTCCTGGCGTTCCGATGCGGTGAGGCGGCTCCGAGTCACGTTGACATGTTATCAGTTGATGCTTACCGTGCTTAGTTATCAGCCGATAACAACTTACGGCTCGTTCCAGGGGGAAGACGTGACCACTCTCGTTTCGGACCAGCCCGTCACCCGGGCCCGAGGCACCAGACCACTGGCCGCCGTGCTCGCCGCCGTCGGCATCCCGACCTTCATGGTGTCGCTGGACAACCTGGTGGTCAGCACCGCGCTGCCGGTGATCCGCACCGAGCTGCACGCGTCGATCACCGACTTGCAGTGGTTCGTCAACGCGTACACGCTGCCGTTCGCGGCGTTCCTGCTCACCGCCGCCGCGCTCGGCGATCGGCTCGGCCGGCGGCGGATGTTCCTCGGCGGCATCGTCATCTTCACGCTCGCCTCCGCGGCCGCCGCGCTCTCCACCGAGGCCTGGCAGCTCACCGCCTCCCGCGCGGTGCAGGGGCTGGGCGGCGCGGCGATCACCCCGCTGGCCCTGACCCTGCTGGCCCAGGCGGTGCCACCGCGATTGCGCAACGCGGCGGTCGGCATCTGGGGCGGCATCACCGGTCTCGGCGTCGCGGTCGGCCCGGTGGTCGGCGGCGCGGTCGTCGACGGCCTGCACTGGTCCTGGATCTTCTGGCTCAACGTGCCGGTCGGCGTGGTCGCGGTGGTCCTGGCCACCACGGTGCTCGACGAGTCCCGGGGCGACGGCCGCAGGCTCGACCCGCTCGGCCTGGTGCTCTCCGCGAGCGGCATGCTGCTGCTGATCTGGGGCGTCGTCGACGGGCCGGACCGGGGCTGGACGTCACCGCGGGTGCTGGCCATGCTCGGCTCGGCGGTCGCGCTGCTCGCCGGCTTCCTGTTCTGGCAGTCGCGGAACCCGTCCCCGATGCTCCCGCTGCGCCTCTTCCGCAGCCGCGGGTTCAGCCTGGTCAACGCGGTGACCCTGACGTTCTCCGCCGGGGCGTTCGGTTCGGTCTTCCTGCTCGCCCAGTTCTTCCAGGTGGTGCAAGGGCTCAGCCCGCTCCAGTCCGGCCTGCGCACCCTGCCGTGGACCGCGGCCCCGATGATCGTCGCCCCGCTGGCCGGCCTGCTCGCCGGCCGGATCGGCCAGCGCGTCCTGATCTTCGCCGGTCAGGTCTTCCTCGCCGCCGGCGTGCTCTGGATCGGCCTGGGGCTGTCGGTGACCGCGTCGTACCCGTCGCTGATCGGCGCGTTCGTGCTGGCCGGCATCGGCATGGGCCTGACCTTCGCCCCGGTCAGCACGATGGTGCTGGCCAGTGTGGACCAGGCCGAGCAGGGCGTCGCCTCGGGCACCAACAACACGATCCGCGAGTTCGGCGTGGCGGCCGGGGTGGCGGCGCTGTCGTCGATCTTCAGCTCGCTGGGCGGGTTCACCAGCTTCGAGTCGTTCCTGGACGGGACCCGGCCGGCCGTGCTGACCGGTGCAGCGATCATCGCGGTGGGCGCGGTGGTGGCGGTCTTCCTGCCGCGGCGCGCTTGATTCTTTCGGTACGGCGCGAGGCGGCCGGTGCTTCCGGCCGCCTCGCGGCGTCCGGCCACGGGCGGACAACCGTCACCCGGACCGGGCTGCCGCGCGGAATGATCGAAAAGAGACAGACGGAAACAATAGCGCGTGAACTGTTGCACTCACGCAACATGGCTGCAACGATGACCTTCAATTCCGAGCCGCAGGTCTCCGCGAGGACACGGCTACGTCCGGCCGGCCCCACCCCGCCTCGCGAGCACCACTCAGCACGGAGCACCGCTCACCGCCCCCGGCGAGCGAAGACAGCGTGTGCCGGACCTCCGACCGGCACACGCTGTACCTTTCTCACCCGCATCGGCTCATCCCCGTGGTGCCAGCTCAGCCGATCGGTACCGGAGCGGCCGGTGTTTCCCGCCGCGCAGGCTCAGCCGACGTTCCAGCCCGGCGGCAGGTCGGCGCCGCACAGGTCGCAGAGGAAGACGTCCTCCTTGACCAGGTTGACCGCGGCGCAGGCCGGGCAGCGGCGGAAGGTGAACTCGGCCGTGAAGGCGTCGTCGTGGCGGATGCCGGCGGCGTCGAGGGCGGCGGCGACCGCGGGCCAGCAGGAGGGCTCCGGGCAGTATCCGGTCGACTGGTTGGTGACCTGGTCGACGTGCCAGCCGTCGTCGTGGCGGAAGCTGATCTCGCCGGCCGCCAGGACCGGGGCGCCGCCGGCGCAGGCGACATGCTCGGAGTTGCGGGGCGCGAGGAGGAGGATGCCGGCGGGGCTCACAACGTACGTAAAAATCTCCCCGGCGACGAGCGGACCCGGAGGCGGCAGCGGGCCGTCAGCGGGCAGCGGGCCCGCGGGTGGAAGCGGGCGGCCGGGGCCGGTCCCGGCGGACGTCGCGACATCCGCCGGGCCGACATAGTGATAGAGGCGCGGCATGGCCGGAAGGGATCAGGGAACGACCAGGAAGTCGGTGACGAAGGACGCCACCTCCCCGGTGGCGGTGCGGCCGACGAAGGTCGGGTAGTAACCGTCACCCCAGCCGGACTCCACCATGATCACGTTTCCCCCGGTCCTCTCGTCGATCACGCGGTCGAAGAGGCCCGGGACCGGCTCGTCGGGGAACTCCTCCGGATCGAACGCCTCCTCGAACTCCTCCGAGTCCCAGCGAGCCAGGGCGCGGGACACGGTGATGTCGGCGAACGCGCCGGCGCCGGTGTCCACCCCGTAACCGTAGAACTCGCCCTCCTCCAGACCGTCCGGGTCGTCGCCGTCGACCAGCGCCAGCTCCCACGACGCGACCGGCTCGTCGCGGATCACCAGCTGCACGGCGGCGACGCGGCGCTGCCACTCGCGGTCCTCCTTCTCCAGGACCGCGACCCAGCCGACCGTCCGATACCGCCCCGGTGGGACGGCGATCGAGAACGGCTCGTCCTCCTCGTCGGTCACGCCCGGGTCGAAGGCGGCCAGCTGCCCGGTGGGCAGGGTGAGCTCGCCGAGCGGGTGCGACTCGACGACGTAGGTCACGTCGTCCTGGACGTAACGGGCACCGGCCTGGAGGAGGCGGTCGAGTTCAGGCATGCGCGCAAGGTACCGGACCGGTGTGACAGTTATCCGATGTGCACCCAGACGTCATCGAGAGTTCCATGAAATTGGTCGTTGTCAGCGCCGGCGCCCTTGCCGCCGACGGTGAACGGCGAGCTGGTGTCCACCCCCTCCTCGACCGGGACCGGGACGCTGGCCTGCAACACGTCGTCGACCAGGATCGACAGGGTCGGGCCGGTGCGGCGGCACTCCAGGCTGTGCCAGTTGCCGTCGGCCACCGAGACCCGGCTGCGCGCGAGATAGGTGGTCGCGGCGCCGAAACCGCAGCTCGGCTTGCCGGAGACGCCGTCGACCTGGAGCTTGTACTGGCCGCCGCCGGTCGAGTAGCCCTTCTGCAGGATGTTCTCGCCGCTCGACGTCTCGGCCGGCGAGAGGAGCACGCCCGCGCCGTACCGTAAGGGTTTGGTCCCGGGGTTGAGGTCCGGGGTGTTCTCGCCTTGCAGCACCAGGCGCGGACAGGCCGCGCCGGTGCACTTCGCCGGGAACTGCAAGGCTTGCCCATTGCCGTGCGGGACCAGTTTCGGTACGCCACCAGCCCGCGCCACCGTCCGCAGCAGGTGTCCCCGCCCGGATCCGTCGTCGAACGTCCCGTCCGCGATCGTGGTGTCGAAGTTGTACGCGGCGACGTACTGCGACGCGGCCGGCGCGTCCTCGGTCCGCGGGCCGACGGCGCCGAACTCGGCGTACCGCTTGCGCGGCAGCCCGCCCACGACGGTGAAGTCACCGGCCGCGCTGATCGCGCCGAGTTCCGTGCTGGCCGCCAGGGAGCGGGTCCCGGCGACGCCGTTGGCCTGCGGCGCCCACTCCAGGAGGTTGCCCTGCGCGTCGACGGCGGCCAGCTTGCCCCGGACCGCCGAACCGTCCGTGCAGATCCCCTTGACCCCGTTGTTCGTGGTGGTGCACGCCTTGTCGAAGTGCCCACCGACGTAGACGGTCCCGCCCAGCACGGCGATCGCCTGCGCGTCCCCGTCGAACACCCGGGTCCAGCGGGTCGAGCCGTCCCGGGTGTACGACACCGCCCGCCCACCCTGCCCGCCGAGCGCCGCGTAGACCCCGTCGTCGGCGGCCGCCAGGGCGAACACCTGGGACACCGGCTTGGGCAGGAACGTCCGGTCGAGCACCCCGGTCTCCGGGTCCACCGCGCTCAGCCGCAGCGTCGACCGCGCACCGTTGGTCTTGTGGAACCGGCCGCCCAGGTAGATCCGGTCGGTCCCGGCCGCCAGCGCGTTCACCGTGTCGTCGGTGGTCGGCGCCCAGGCGTCGAGCGCCCCGGTCGCGGTGTCGAACGCGGCCAGGTTGGCCCGGGGCGTCCCGTCCACCGCGGTGATCCGGCCGGCCAGGTAGACCCGGCCGTGCGCGGCGGTCAGGGCGTTCGGCTGCCCGTTGACGGTGTGCCGGAGCGGGGTGAGCGTGCCCTCGGTGGCGGTCAGCCCGGCGATCGCGTCCCGGGGCTCACCGTTGATCTGGTCGAAGTCACCGGCGGCGTAGACGGTGTCGCCGTCCACGGCGAGCGCCCGGACGTTGGCGTCGGCGCTGGGCTTCCAGTCGAGCAGGGCGCCGGTGCGCGAGTCGAAGGCGGCCAGGCGGGTGCGTTCCACGTTGCGGCCGTCGACGATGGCCCGGGTGAAGTTGCCGCCGACGTATACGGTGCTGCCGCGGTAGGCGACCGCGTAGACCGAGCCGTTGAAGGAGGGGGAGGTCACCGGGCTGGACGAGACGATCTCGGCGAAGGCCGTGCCACCGGCCGCGACGAGCATAGCCGCCATTCCGGCGATAAGGGCTTTTTTCGGGAAATTGGCCACGTCCGTAGCTAACTTCTGACCCGCGCAAAGGTGGCGCACACGATGGGCGACTTCCGCCGGGCCGAACTATGCTGCCGCGTACGCGATAGAGAAAGGGGAATGCCGTGCCGATGCTCCGCCGTGTCGCCGCGTCCGTCACCCTGCTGGCCACCGCGGCACTGGCCGCCGGCTGCGAGATCGAGCTGAACCCCGAGTCGATCCCCGCGCCGTTCAGCGTCGCGCCGGTGCCCTCCGCCTCGGCCACCCAGCCGAAATACGTGTGCACCGCGGTCTACAAGATCCTCACGGACGGCGCGGTCAAGGCCGCCGGCTGGGCGACCCACAAGGGCGACGACGCCAAGGCCGGCTTGCAGAAAACCTTCTCCGACATGGCCGCCCAGGTCACCGCCGCCGGCGCGCAGAGTTCCGACCCGGCCCAGCGGGCCGCGGTCGACGAGGTGGCCGCCGCCCTCACCAGGGGCAGCCAGTCCGAGGATCCGAAAGCCTTCCTCAACGGAGACTTCGTCACGGTCGGGCAGAAAATCGACAACACCTGCCCCTAGGCTTCCCTACATGATCGATAGGCCGGTTCGGATCGGGCTGCAGTTGCAGCCGCAGCACATGGACTACCCCACCATCCGGCGCACCGCCGCCGAGGCCGAGGAGGCCGGGGTCGACGTCCTGTTCAACTGGGATCACTTCTATCCGCTTTCGGGCGAGCCGGACGGGCTGCACTTCGAGTGCTGGACCATGCTCGCCGCCTGGGCCGAGTCCACCTCCCGGGTGGAGATCGGCGCCCTGGTCTCGTGCAACAGCTACCGCAACCCGGAGCTGCTCGCCGACATGGCCCGCACGGTCGACCACATCTCCGACGGCCGCCTGATCCTGGGCATCGGCTCCGGCTGGTTCGAGCGGGACTACACCGAGTACGGCTACGAGTTCGGCACCGCCGGCGGCCGGCTCGACGACCTCGCCACCGCACTGCCCCGCATCGAGTCCCGCTGGGGCAAGCTCAACCCGCCGCCCACCCGCAAGATCCCGGTGCTGATCGGCGGCGGCGGCGAGAAGAAGACGCTGCGCCTGGTCGCCAAGCACGCCGACATCTGGCACTCGTTCGCGGCCGGGGAGGCCCTGGAACACAAGCTCACGGTACTCGGCGAGCACTGCGCCGCGATCGGCCGCGACCGGGACGAGATCGAGGTGTCGGTGGTCGCCAAGCCGGAGACCCGCGACGCCGCGCGCGAGCTCGGCGCGCGGATGTTCACGGTGCACGTCGGAGGCCCGAAACCCGACCTGGGCGAGCTGCGGGAGTGGCTGTCCTGGCGCGACGAGGTCAACGGCTGACACCTCGGCGCATGGTGTCGGTACCATCGCCGCGTGATCCGCCGGACATCGATGGATGCGGCGAGTCGCGCTGTTCAGCGGGTTCTGGCTGTTCGTCGTCACCCGCGCACAAGCCAACGGGCAGGCCGGGTGGACCGGTGGGTTCATCGCGGTGGCCGGGCTGACGTTCGGTCTGGCCCAGGTCGTCCTCGGCGCCCTGGCCCTGCGTAGGGAAACGCCGGCCGGCACACTGATGGTGACCTCGCTGACCGCACCGCAACCCCCACACACGCACCGGGGGCGTGACGGTCTGGTCGGCGAGCTCACCGGGCTCGCCGGGCGGCGGCACCGGGACCAGCCACGGGTGCAGGTTCTGCACGGCATGGGCGGGTCCGGCAAGAGCACCGTCGCGCAGACGCTGCTGGCCGGAGCCCGGGACCAGTTCGCCGCGCTCCTACCCCTGCGCGAGCGCATCCTCGGCCCGGAACATCCGGAAACGCTCGCGACCCGTCACGGCCTCGCCTTCTGGACCGGCTCCGCGGGTGACCCCGCAGCCGCACGCGATCAGTTCGCCGCCCTCGTTCCCGTCCGGGAACGCGTTCAGGGCCCGGCGCAGAGCGGGGATGTAGGCCGGCCGACGGCGGTCAAACGACCAGGCTGAGCAGCATCACGCAGGCGAAGCCCACCACCGAGATGATCGTCTCCATCACCGACCAGGTCTTGATGGTCTGCCCGACGGTCATCCCGAAGTACTCCTTGACCAGCCAGAACCCGGCGTCGTTGACGTGCGAGAAGAACAGCGAGCCGGAGCCGATCGCCAGCACCAGCAGGGCCACCGTGGGGTGGTCGAGGGTGGCGGCGAGCGGGGCGACGATGCCCGCGGCGGTGATGGTGGCGACCGTGGCCGACCCGGTCGCCACCCGGATCCCGACCGCGACCAGCCAGCCCAGCAGCAGCGCGTTGAGGTTGGCGTCCTGGGCCGCGTCGGCGATCACGTTGCCCACCCCGCTGTCGACCAGGACCTGCTTGAAGCCACCGCCGGCCGCGACGATCAGCAGGATGCCGGCGATCGGGGGCAGCGCCCCGCCGAGGACCGCGTTGGTCTGGCGCCGGTCCATGCCGGCCCGGTGACCGAGCGTCCACATCGCCAGGAAGACGCCGAAGAGCAACGCGACGACCGGCTGGCCGAGCACCTCGAGGACGTCACGGACGTTGTTACCTTTCGGCAGGGTCAGCTCGGCGATGCCGCGCGCCAGCATCAGGACGATCGGCAGCAGCACGGTCAGGATCGCCGGCCAGAACCCCGGATCGCGACGACGATTTTCGGTACGGTCGGGCACCCCGTCCGCGTCGAGATCAGCCGGGTTCCCGGGCCCGCCGGAGGCCCGGTTCGCGTCCGCGTCCGCGTTGTCCGCGGGCTCCCGGGTGATCCCCCGCTCCGGCACCGCCACCGGCACCCGCGCCGCGATCCACTTCCCGTAAACCGGCCCGGCCACGATCACCGTGGGGATCGCGCAGATCAGCCCGAACATCAGCGTCAGCCCGAGATCCGCGTGCAGGCTGTCGATCGCCACCAACGGTCCGGGGTGCGGCGGCACCAGGCCGTGCAGCACCGACAGACCGGCCAGCGCCGGAATCCCGATCAGCAGCAGCGGAACGTTGGTCCGCCGCGCCACCAGCAGCACCATCGGCACCAGCAGCACCACGCCGACCTCGAAGAACAGTGGCAGCCCGACCAGCGCCGCGACCCCGGCCATCGCCCAGGGCAGCGCCGCACCGGACACGCCCGCGACGATCCGGCGCACGATGCCGTCCGCCCCGCCCGACTCGGCCAGCAGCACCCCGATCATCGACCCGAGCGCGATCAGCACGCCCACGCTGCCGGTGGTGCTGCCCAGCCCCGTGGTGAACGAGGTGACCACCTTCCCGGGCGCCGCGCCGGCCACCAGGCCGAGCACGCCGGATCCGGTGATCAGGGCAAGGAACGGATGCCATTTCGCCCAGGCGATGAGCAGGACCACCGCCGCGATGCCGAGGACCGCGGCGACGATCAGCTGGCCGGTGCCGGCATCGGTGATGGTCGACATGCCGCGCGGTTACCCATCCGGCGTTTGTTTCACTCCTGTTTCCCGAGCACCTTCGCCAGCGCGGTCGCCACGGTCGCCGCCTCCTCCGCCGACATCAGACCGGTGAAGTGCCGCTGGATACCGTCCAGGTAGACCGGTGCGGCCTCGCGCAGCCGCTGCCGCCCGGCGTCGGTGATCGTGGCGTGTGCCGAACGCCGATCGTCCGGGTTGCTCTCCCGGGCCACCAGCCCGGCCGCGACGAGCTGGTCGACGACCCGGCTGACCCGGGTCCGGCTGACCACCGCCCGCTCCCCCAGCTCGCCCATGCTGAGCCGGCCGTCCGGGGCGTGCCGCAGCTCCAGCAGCACGTCATACCAGGTCAGGGGCAGGCCGCAGGCGCTCTGCAAAGCGCGGTCCAGCACCGGCACGAGGGTGGCGTGCACCCGCAGCAGGGCACCCCAGGCCGCGGTTTCGGTGTCGCTCATCACCACAGCGTACCGAAAACTTGTGCGTGCGCACGCACTGGGCGTAGAAATGTGCGTGCGCACGCACTACCGATTGAGGAGTCACCATGAAGCTGCTGCACATCGCCGCCTCCCCGCGCGGCGAGCGTTCCGAGTCCCTCGCCGTCGCCCGCACCTTCCTGACCGCGGCCCAGGAGGCCCAGCCCGGCCTCGAGGTCGAGGAGTGGAACCTCTGGGACGGCACGCTCCCGTCCTTCGGCCCGCCGGCCGCCGCCGCGAAGATGTCCGTCTTCGCCGGCCAGGAGCCGACCGGCGAGGCCGCCGAAGCCTGGGCCGCGGCGACCGCCACGTTTCACCGCTTCGACGCCGCCGACCGCTACCTGTTCAGCGTCCCGATGTGGAACGCCGGTGTGCCCTACATCCTGAAGCAGCTCATCGACGTGATCAGCCAGCCCGGCCTGGTCTTCGGCTTCGACCCGGAGGCGGGGTATTCCGGTCTGCTGCACGGCAAGAAGGCCGCGGTCATCTACACCAGCGCCGTCTACGGCCCGGGCCGCCCGCCGTCCTTCGGCGACGACTTCCAGGCCCCCTTCCTGTCCGGCTGGCTCCGCTGGGCCGGCATCCACGACCAGACCGAGATCCACTTCCGTCCGAACTTGGCCACCGCCGACGCCGAGACGGCCCGAACGCTCGCCCACAGCCAGGCTCGCGAACAGGCCAAACTCTTCCTCCAGCCCTGACCTCGGGGCGCTTGCCACGCGGTCAGCCAGGTCCGGGGTCCGCCCTAGTCCGGTCACCCCGGACCGCTCGCCGCACGGCCGTCGCGGGCCGGGATCCGCTCCCCCGGCAAGGTCACCCCGCCGACCGGCGCCAGGCCCGCTTCGCCAACGATCGCCCTTTCGGTACGACCGGGGCCCCGTCCCACGCCTTGTCCACAGTCCCGCCGGGAACGCGCCGCCCGCCAGTCACGGCCAACCAACGATCCCCTCGTCACCCGCCTGGAGTTCGCCGCTAACTCGCTAACAAAAGTCCGACATATCCGTTAAGCCCGCCGTCGCCGAGCCAGCCCACCCTGCTCGCCCCCACCCGATCCCGGCTGGCCCCGGCGGCCCTATCCAGGCACGAGACAGGGCCGTGAACGCCAGCCCGACAACCCCGGCTGGCACTGGCAGCCCTATCCAGGCACGAGACAGGGCCGTGAACGCCAGCCCGACAACCCCGGCTGGCACTGGCAGCCCTATCCAGGCACGAGACAGGGCCACGAACACCAGCCCGACAACCCCGGCTGGCACTGGCAGCCCTATCCAGGCACGAGACAGGGCCGTGAACGCCAGCCCGACAACCCCGGCTGGCCCCGGCGGCCCCATCCAGGCACGAGACAGGGCCACGAACACCAGCCCGACAACCCCAGCTGGCCCCGGTGGCCCCATCCACGCACGAGACAGGACCGTGAACGCCAGCCCGACAACCCCGGCTGGCACTGGCGGCCCTATCCACGCACGGGACAGGGCCGTGAAGGCCAGCTCGAGAACCCCGGCTGGCACTGGCGGCCCCATCCGGGCGCGAGACAGGGCCATGAACGCCAGCCCGACAACCCCGGCTGGCACTGGCGGCCCCATCCGGGCACGAGACAGGGCCATGAACGCCAGCCCGACAACCCCGGCTGGCACTGGCGGCCCCATCCGGGCACGAGACAGGGCCATGAACGCCAGCCCGACAACCCCGGCTGGCACTGGTGGCCCTATCCAGGCGCGAGATAGGGCCGTGAACGCCAGCCCGACAACCCCGGCTGGAGCTGGTGGCCCTATCCGGGCGTGGGATATGGCTTTGAGGGCCAGCTGGGGTGGGGGTTGTGCTGCGGGGCCTGATTTGAGGCGGGACAACGGTGGCGAGCGCTGGGGAAACAGCGGGTGCGGACGACGCGATCGGCGTACCGGGAATCGGCACCGCCCCGGGCATTCGCCGGCGGCAACCGGGACCGCGGGCCGCACGCCATCGAACGAGCGGGCCCGTGACCGTGACCAGCCGCGGACTTGGGCGGCGGCCGCGTCGGTGACCACCAGCCTTGGGCACCGGAGTAGAAGGGCGCCCGTCTCGCCGCGCCCACAGGGCGCCCGATGCCGCGGGGTCACCCCTGGAAGGGCGGGCTTTGACCGGCCACGGTCACGCGGGGCACGACGAGCTTTGCCACGGGAGGACAGGCTTTGGCCGGCCACGGGCACGCGGGACACGACGAGCTTCGCCACGGGAGGACGGGCTTTGGCCGGCCACGGGCACGTGGGGCACGACGAGCTTCGCCACGGGAAGGCGGGCTTCGGGCCACGACAAGCCTCAACTCGGCAAGGCCGGCTCGACCGATCAAATCCGGCACCGGGCCTCACGCCGGAGAGCCAGGCCTGACCGGCCACGAGGCGGCGATGGTGTCGCGGGCGCCGGCCCGGCCGTCGCGAGCCTCAGCGCCAGTCGCTCGCCGTCGACGGTCGCGTCGCGGGACTCGACCCGGGCGGGCCGGCTTCACCGGGTGCGGTCAGGCGGGGGTTCCGGCAAGGCTCGCCTTCACGGAGCGGGTCAGGTCGTCGCCGAGGACCTCCGGGGCTCCGGCGGCGACCGCGTCCAGGGCGAGCTTCGCGACCAGGGCCGGGTCGGTCTTGCGGTCGGCGGGCACCGCGGCGGCCATGTCGGTGTCCATGTAGCCCACGTGCAACCCGGTCACCGTGATGCCACGGGGGGCGAGTTGCTCGCGGGTGGCGTTGGTCAGCGCCCAGGCGGCGGCCTTGCCCGCGGAGTACGAACCGTAGGCGGCCGGGTGCAGCCAGGACAGCACGGAGAGAACGTTCAGCACCGCTCCCCCGCCGTTCGCCTCGATCACCGGGGCGAAGGCGCGGGTGGCGGCGAGCGTACCGAAGAAGTTGGTCTCCAGCTCGGCGCGGATGAGGTCCAGGTCGCCGCCGATCAGGGGCTGGCCGGTGGAGACGCCGGCGTTGTTGATCAGCAGGGTGGCGTCGGCGGCGGTCGCGGCGGCGTCGGCGACCGAGGCCGGGTCGGTGACGTCGAGGCGCAGCGGGATGGCGCCGGGCAGGTCGATCGACTCCGGGCGGCGGGCCGCGGCGTAGACCTTGGCGCCGCGGTCGAGCAGCTGGGCGGCGAGGTGACGGCCGAAGCCGCGGTTGGCACCGGTGACGACAGCGATGGCGGTAGTGAGTTCCATGCGGATTAGATTATGACTGTCATCTAACGTCGGCAAGGTAATAGATGACACACGCAATCTATAGTTGCCGGCATGGGACGGGTATCGCAGGCACAGGCCAGGGAGAACCGGGAGCGGATCGTCGCGACGGCGGCCGGGCTGTTCCGGGAGCGGGGGATCGCCGGGGTGAGCGTGGCCGACATCAGCGCCGCGGCGGGGCTGACGCACGGCGGGTTCTACAAGCAGTTCGAGTCCAAGGACGCGCTGGTCACGGAGGCTATCGGGTACGCCTTCGCGGAGCAGGCCACGCGCCTGACGGAGACCGGCGCACGAGACGGGCGGCGAGCGCTGCTGGACGCGTACCTCAGCATCGGTCATCGGGACGAGCCCGCCGCGGGCTGCCCGACCGCCGGATTCGCCGGCGATGTCGCCCGCGCAGCGGGCGGCGAGCCGGCCCGCGACGCCTACGCCGAGGGGGTCGAGGCCTACGCGCGGATGCTCGGCACGACCGGCGAACCGGATCTGGCCGCGGTCAGCACCATGGTCGGTGCGCTGCTCCTGGCCCGGGCCACCGCCGGTACGGCACTCTCCGAGCGGATCCTCACCGCGGCCCGTGACTCGCTAGCCGAGCGGGAGACCCTTCTGGAGTAGGTCGAGGCCCTCGATCAGATGATCGAAGTCGGAGTAGTCGAGGGTCGCCTGCCCGAGCATCCGCCCGGGCGGCAGGATCGCCAGCACCAGCCCGGCGATCGCGCCGCTCATCGCCCGGACCCGGATGTCGCCGGCCGGCAGCCCGCACCGCTCGGCGATCGCCCCGGCGATCAGGTCGATGGCGTCGGCCATCTGGTTCATCGCGCGGGCCCGCAGCTCGGGCACCTCGGAGAAGAGCTTCTGCCGGCGCCGCTCGCTCTCCCACGCCTCCGGCGTCAGGCCGGTGAACACCTCGCGCATCGCGCGCCGGATGGCCTCGATCGGCGGGACCTCCGGAGGCTGGGCACGGACCGCGGCGAGCAGCATCGGGTCGTAGTCGTCGATCAGGATGACGTCTTCCTTGGCCGGGAAGTAGCGGAAGAACGTGCTCGGCGAGACCTCGGCCGCCTCCGCGATCTGGTCGACGGTGGTCGACGCGTACCCCTGCTCCTCGAACAACCGCATCGCGTGGTCGCGAATGGCGGCCCGGGTCTTCGCCTTCTTGCGTTCGCGCAGGCTGGGGGTCGCTGTCATACCCCCGATTCTGCCAGCACCGTCGGTTCCGGCGTCCCGGCCGGGCGGCGGGTGCGCCGGGGCAGGATCAGCACCAGCAGCACCCCGGCGGCGGCGACCACACCGGTGGTGACCAGCGCGGCGTCCATGCCGTGGGTGAACGCGTGCCGCACCGCGTCGAGCATCCCGAGATCGCCGGACTGCCTCGCGACGGCGACCCCGGAGGCGGCACTGTCGCGGGCCGCGGCCGGGAGTCCGGCGGCGTCGACCCGGTCGCGGTACCCCGAGTTCAGCACGGTGCCGAGCACCGCCACGCCGATCGCGCTGCCGACCTGGCGCATGGCCTGGATCAGACCGTTGCCGACGCCGCCGCGGGACGGGGTGAGCGCGCCGATGGCCGCGTTCATGGACGGTGGCAGGGTGAAGCCGAGCCCGATCCCGGCCACCGTGATCCAGGCGGCGACGTAGCCGTATCCGGTGTCCGCTCCGGTGCGCGAACCGGCCAGCAACGCGCCGGCGATCAGTGCCAGACCGGCGCCGACGACCAGGCGGACGCCGAACCGGGCGACCAGTTTGTCGGCGAGCCGGGCGCCGACCAGCAGCCCGCCGATCACCGGGAGCAGGCGCAGGCCGGAGCCGAACGAGTCCTCGCCGCCGACCGCCTGGAACAGCTGCGGCAGCGCGAAGAGCAGGCCGAAGAAGGAGAAGCTGGCGACCGTGGCGAGCACCGACCCGCCGGTGAAGCCGCGGGAGCGGAACAGGTCGAGGTCGATCAGCGGCGTCGCCGCCCGGCGCTGCCACAGGACCAGGGCCAGCAGGGCGACCAGTCCCCCGGTGAGCACGCCGAGCGCGCGCGGGTCGGTCAGGCTGCGCTCGCCGGCCTCGATGATCCCGTAGGTGAGGCCGACCAGCCCGATCGCGGAGAGCAGCACGCCCGGCAGGTCGAGGCGACGAGTCCGGTCGCCGTGCGACTCGGGCACCCAGGCGACGATGGCCAGCAGGCCGAACACCACGATCGGCAGGTTGATCAGGAAGACCGAGCCCCACCAGAAGTGGTCGAGCAGCCAGCCGCCGAGCAGCGGGCCGAGCGGGATGCCGAGCGCGTTCGCGGTGATCCAGATGCTCAGCGCGCGCGGACGGCTCTGCTCGTCGAAGACGACGGCGAGCACCGCGCCGATCAGCGCCATGATCACCGCCGAGGCGAGACCGAGCGCGGCGCGGGCGGTGATCAGCTGGCCGCTGGTGGTCGCGTAGGCGCACCAGGCGGACGCGGCGCCGAACACCGCCAGGGCGCCGAGCAGGAATCGCTTGCGGCCGAACCGGTCGCCGAGCATCCCGGCCGGCAGCAGGGCGGCGGCCAGGACCAGCAGGTAGGAGTTGGTGAACCACTGCAAGTCGCCGGTGGAGGCGTCGAGGTCACGGGCCAGGGTCGGCAGCGCGACGCTGAGCACCGTGCCGTCGAGCCCGACCGCGAGCGTGCAGAAACAGAGGGCGGCGAGCGCAAACCAGCGCGCTTTGGAAGTAACCATGAAATGACGGTAACTCTCAAATTCTAGTAGCTGTCACTTTACTCAGACGGCTCTCAGCTTTGGCGCGCCTTGCGCGCGGGCTGGCGCGGCTGTGTGAAGATCTTGGATGGCGATGTGGGGGTGGGGATTGCCATGAAGAAGGTGCTCGGCTGGGTCCTGCTGTTCCTGCTGGTCTTCTGGATCGGCACGAGCCCCGGGCCGGCCGCCGACGTGGCCCGCAGCATCTGGGACGGAATCGCGAACATCTTCACGAACATCGGCACGTTCTTCGTCGAGCTCGCCAACGGCTGACCGCCCGGTGGCGCATTGACGACGGCGAGTGACGCCGCCTACCGTCTGTCCGATCAGGATCCCGCACCTCACGACCTCCGGACTGACGCCATGACTGCCGTGCACGACCTTCCGGGGGCAGGTCGCGCCCCGCTGTCCATGCCTCGGTACGCCCGGTCCAGCGACCGCCTCAGCAACACCACGCGATATCTGTGCACCGCGGCGTTCCTGATCCCCGGCTTCGCCGATCAGGTGGTCGACGAGTTGATCGGCGAGTTGCGCCGATCGGTGCCGCCGTCACACGGCTTCGACCTGGACCCGGTCGTCCGGCAGTGCTTCCGGGTCCGCCGCCGGCGGGTCTTTCAGCAGCTGGCGGCGACGGCGCTGTTGCTGCTGGCACTGCTGGCCAGCCCGATGACCACCTTCGTGGTGGGCTACCTGGGCCTCCTGGTCCGGCTCGGCCGTTCGGCCTCGCTGCGCGCGCTGCTGCGCCGCCTGCACCTGCACTTCTTCCGGTGGTGGATCATCTGGGTGCTGGCCGGGTTCCTGGTGGCCGCGGCGGTCTGGACGTGGCAGTTGGTCACCACGGCGCTGGTCAGTTACGACCTGGTGGCCGTCGACATCCCGGCGGTCGACGACGTCCTGGCCGGGCACACCGACCGGCCGCTGCTCGCCCTGCTCGCCCTCGCCGGCATCGTCGCGGTGTCCTGGGCGTTCCGCCGCGACGACTACCGCGTGGTCACCACCGAGTTCGGCGCCGGTGCACCCCATCAGCGCCACCGGCTGCGGGACTCGCTGGTCGAGGACCGGCTCGCGATGATCGCCGCCGCCCAGCGCGGCAACGTCGTGGTGCACCACGACGATCCGTTCCTCGGGTGCGGCGCGGTCGAGCAGGGCTGGTCGTTCAGCATGACGCTGCGCCCGCGCGACCCGTCCGGGATCCGCCCGGAGGAGCCGGTGGCGATCGACCCGGTGGCGCTGAACCGGCGGCTGAAGACCGCGATCGAGGCGATGCGCGCCGACTGGCTGGACGAGGGCCAGCGGGTGACCGGGCTGTCGGTCCGGCCGTACGTGGTGGCCGACGGCATCCGCGACGAGAACGACCCGGTGATCGACCGGGAGACCGGCATGCCGTACACGATGGCCGACGACGCCACCGTGGACGCGATCGTGGCGAACCCGCAGGGCGGGCTCCGGCAGTACCTGCGGGTGGTGATCCCGGTTCGCGGCAAGGCGATCCGCGACGAGCGCGGGGAGGTCATCCTCAACGCGCAGGCGCTGGGCATCTCGGTCAGCGCGTTCGTGCACGTCGCGGTCGAGGGCGGGATGCTGTACGCCGAGTTCCTCGGCACCGTGCTGCCGCCGCTGCGCGCCGAGTGCCAGGTCGCCGACACCCTGCGGCCGGCGAAGGCCGGTTCGTACGCCCTCGGCGGGGTGCTCCGCGGCGCGCCGGTCGACGTGATCGCCGGGCCGTACCGGCTGCTCCGGGCGCTCAGCCGGGTGGCCCGGCTGCGCTGGCGGATGCGCGCGTCGCTGAACCGGGCGGCCGAGTTCCGCACCCACGACTACGGCGCCCGGCTGAGCGTGCGCGACCTGGCCTCCGCACCGGAGCCGGAGAGCTACCTGCAGAAACTCGACGGGATCAAGTACGTCAAGCTGGTCGACCGGATCGTCGGCGAGGCGATCGTCGACTACCTGGTGGAGAACGGTGTCGACCCGCTGGAGTTCCGGCAGGCGGTCAACCAGATCACGCTGCAGAACAGCAGCCTGGTCCAGGTCGGCACGATCCAGGGCGGGCAGAACGACTTCGGCGGCACCGGCAACGTGTTCACCACGACGGGAGGACCCACCCATGGCTGACTCGAACACCTTCAACATCGGCGGCGTCTACGGCGGCCAGAACGACTTCGGCGGCTCCGGCAACGTCTTCAACCAGCAGGTCAACGGGCTCGACGCGGCCGCGGTGGCCCAGTTGCTCACCCGCGTGCGGGACAACCTCACCGACTTCCCGGACCCGGAGGCCGCCGGGCGCAGCGTCACCGAGCTGCAGCGGGCGCCGGTCGCCGAGCTGGCCCGGCCGGGCCGGCTGCGGACCCTGCTGGAGGACCTGCACCGGTACGCCCCGGCCGGCTCCGAGGCGCTCGCCGCCCTGACCGCCGTGATCACGGCCGTCCGCGGGGTGACCGGCTAAGGCCTGTTTCATAACCCGGCCGAGTGCGAGGCGAGGTCAGGAGTGTGGCTGGCAACGGCCGCGATTTGCCCGCATACAACACCGGTATGCGGGCAAATCGCGGACGCTGCCAGGCGCGCTCCTGGCCACGCCGCAGCCCCGGTCGGGTTATGAAACAGGCCTTAGCTTGAGTTTTAACGTGCGGCCTGGCGGTATCGACCCTGGCTGATCATGGAGACAGCCCTTGATCGATGATCTTCTTGTCTAGGGAAGAAAACCGAATCAAGGGCTGTCTGTTGATCAGTGTGCACGACGCCGCTCCGACTGACGCGGTCGGGCAGCTGACCGCGTTTAGGCAGGAGTTCCACCGCTGCCTGAGCCACCGTCCGGATGCTTTGTTCGAGCTGGTGGACGCACTGTTGTGCGGGGACGGCCCGGTGATCTCGCTGCCCGAGCTGTCACTGACCGGTGAACATCGGCGGGGCCATGGTTCGCTGTACGCGGCCCTGAGCCGCGGCCGTATCGACGTCGACCGGCTACGGACCGCCTTGGCCTCGGTCACCGTCCCGAGAGCCGCTGACGGACGGATCGTCCTGGCCGTGGACGTGACCTGCTGGCTGCGACCCGAGGCCCACACCAGCCGGCAACGGGTGCTCTGCCACACCTACGGCCGCGGCAAGGACACCCACATCATGGTCCCGGGCTGGCCATACTCACTGGTCACCGCCCTGGAGACCGGCCGCAGCTCGTGGACCGCACCCCTGGACGCCCGCCGCCTGGCACCCGGCGACGACACTGCCACGATCACCGCCGGGCAACTCCGCGACGTGGTCGAACGGCTCATCGCCGCCGGACACTGGCAGCCCGGCGACCCCGACATCTGGATCGTCGCCGACGCCGGCTACGACGGACCCCGACTGGCGTTCCTGCTCACCGACCTGCCCGTGCAGATCCTGGTCAGGATGCGCTCCGACCGAGTCCTGCGCCGGCCTGCACCAGCCCGGACGCCAGGCACGACCGGCCGTCCGCCCCGCCACGGCGGCGAGTTCCTCTTCGGCGACCCTGCCAGCTGGGGCGAGCCCGACGCGGCTACCACGACCGACACCCGCCTCTACGGCGCCGCGACCGCCCGAGCCTGGCACCGGCTGCATCCGCGTCTGACTCACCGCACCGCCTGGATCAGCCAAAACGGGCAGCTACCGATCATCGAGGGCACCGTCATCAGACTGAGCGTCGAACAACTGCCGTCCGGCGGCAACCCGAAACCGGTCTGGCTCTGGTGGTCCCACCCCACCGCCGACAGCCACGAAGTCAACCTGGCCTGGCAGGCATTCCTCCGCAGGTTCGACATCGAGCACACCTTCCGCATGCTCAAACAGACCCTCGGCTGGACCCGCCCAAAACTACGCGACCCCGAGGCCGCCGACCGCTGGGCCTGGCTCGTGCTGGCGGCCTACACCCAACTGCGACTCGCCCGAGCAGCGGTCAGCGACCTACGCCGCCCCTGGGAACGACCCATGCCTGCCGAACGGCTCACGCCCGCCCGCGTCCGACGCGGGTTTCGGAACCTGCACAGCAGGACCGGCAGTCCTACTGCTGCACCGAAACCCTCCCGGCCAGGCCCCGGACGCCCACCCGGCCGCCGCAACAACCAGCCAGCCACCCGCCACGACGTCCACATCGTCACCAGCCCAAACACCAGCCCAAGCGACAAGACGAAGAGAATCTCGAGCAGCCCCAGACCACGCCGCACCGGTTAAAACTCAAGTTAGATGCCCTGCCGGTCGCGAATCGGCAGACCCAGCTGCTGGGCGATCGGATTCCAGACCGCCAGGAATTCCTCTTTCGCCTCGCCGGCGGCCGTCGACTTATCGTCGGCGGCGGCGTCGAGACGACGGGTGGCAGCGGTATTCCGGCAACCGTTCCGCTGCTTTTCCTCCGCCCATTGCACGTAATACCGGTCGGCGGCGAGAGAATGCTCGAACGCCGATTTCAGGGCGCTCCGGGCCTGTTCCCCGGCCGGGAAGGCGGACAGGTCGAGAGCCGCCAGCGTGTCGCGCTCGGCGCCGCGCTCGTCGCCGGCCTCGCGCAGCCCGCTGATCGCGCCGGCCAGGCCGGTGCAGCCCTCGACCGACTTGATCGCCCGGTTCAGCTTGTCCCGGCTACGCTTGCTGCGGTCCAGGAGCTGGTCCATCGCCGCGCCCTGCGCCTGCGGGTCGGCGGCCGCCACGGTCGGCGACGTCGTCGCCGGATCATCGGTCGACGGAACCGTGGCGACGCTGCTCTCGGCCACCACGACACCGGGCGGGCCGTCCGGGGTGTCGCTGTGCCGCCGCGCCAGCGCGACCCCGCTGACCGCGCCGGCCAGCGTGAGCACGGCGACGCCCACCAGCACCGGACGGGCCAGCGGCCGGGGCTCGACCAGCCGGTCCTGGAAGCCGTCCTCGGCCGGCACCTCGTCGTCCTCGTCCCGCGCGGCGACCGGAACCGGCCGCGGCGCCGGCGACCGCGGCGCCGCGGACCGCGGGACGGGAACGACGGCCGTCGGAGCCTCCCGCAGCGGATGCTCGCAATTGTCGCAATAGTCGAGCGACGGGTCGTTGTCCAATCCGCAGACCTCGCACTTCATCGCCCGAGCATAGTCACATAGACATCGGTGATAAAACCCGGAAACGGCCCCGGAATGGTCCGGGGCCGTTTCCCCCTCAGCCGATACGGATGGTCTTGGCGACGCTCGGAACGCCCTTGGCGTCCAGGGCGAACAGCATCCAGTAACCCGGCAGGGCGATGCCCGGGTCGGACGGGATGGTCAGCTGGTAACCACCGGTCACCGCCGCCGGGGGCAGGGACAGGCGGCGCTGGTCGGTGTCGACGCTGTGCGTCGCGGTGCCCATGCGGACGATGGCGAAGGACTTGACCGCCCGGTCGGTGCTGACGGTGATCTTCGCGCCGTTCGCGGCGGTGGCCGGGGCGGTGGTGATCGACGGCCGGGCGGCCGGCTTGCCGTCCTCGGTGAGCAGGTACGGCGGGGTGAAGATCTCCGCGTCGAAGTGGTTCGCCGCGCAGCCCTCGCCGCACAGCCCGCCACCGCCGGTGAAGACCCGGCCGTCCGGCATCAGCAGCGCCACGCTGTGATAGGTCCGCGGGATCGCCGCCGCCGACAACGTCGTGAACGTCTCGGTCGCCGGGTCGAACAACTCGGCACTGAGGACGGCGGTGTTGTCCGAGAACGGCACCGGATAGTTCTCCCCGCCGAAGACCGCGACCTTGCCGTCGGGCAGCACCACGCTGTTGTGGAACGCCCGGGTGTTCGCCATCGGCGCGACCTTGCGGGTGGTGACCGCCGACCCGTCGACGCTGAGCACGTACGCGTTCGCCGTGGCGTTGTTGTTCTCGTAGTTCGGCGCGCCACCCACCGTCAGGATCTTGCCGGTGTCGTACATGACGGCGTTGCCGTTCATCGCGTCCCCGTCGTCACCCCGCACCCCGGCCGGGCTGACCCCGCCGGTGCCGCTGGTGGTGTACCAGTTCATCGCCTTGCTCGGGCCGGCCTGCAACACCTTCCCCCCGGACCAGGCGAACAGCCAGGCATGGTTGTCCTTGCGATAGTCCCCGTTCGGGTTCGCGTCGGCCGTCAGCATCGGCGCCGCGTCCGCCCCGGGCAACGCCGTCCAGCCCGTCGACGGCGACCACACCTCACCGGCCTTGTGCGGACTCCCGTTGTAGCCACCCCAGCCACCGCTCCACGACCCACCGATCGTGAACACCCGCCCGTCACCCAGCGTCGCGCTCGCCTGATACCCCCGCGGCGTCGTCATGGCCGGCCCGCTGGTCCAGGCGTCCGTGGCCGGGTCGTAGATGCTGGTCTTCTCACTGTTGTTGCCACCGGTCACGAGAATCCGGCCGTCCGGGAGCGCGGAGATCCCGGGACAGAACATGTCGTGCCCGGTGTCGGTCACCGTCCGCTGGGTGACCACCCCGGTCGCCGGGTCGTAGGTGGCCGTCATCGTCAGCCCACCGCCGCCGCCGAACGAGTCCGGCCGGAACGCCGACCACGTCAGGATCTTGCCGTTCGGGAGTTGCGCGGCGGCCACCGGGACCAGCGGGAAACCGACCGGGGCACTCCACACCCCACGCTTCGGGACCACCGACCCGCTCGGGCCCAGCAGATCCAGCTCCGCCGCACTGCTCCACGGTCCCCGGTTCCCCGCCTCGGACAGCGCGGTCAACCGTACGTACCGGGCCGGAGCGGGTGGGAAGATCACCGTCTGGCGGGCCGGGCTGTCCGCGAACGTCCCACCGGTCAGCCGGTCCGTCCAGGTCGTGCCGTCGGTCGAGGTCGCGATCTGGTACCGCCCGATCCGGCCGTTGCCCGACGCGGCCGGGCGGGGCAGGTAGGCGAGCCCGCCGACCAGCGCCGAGCCGTGCAGGTCGATCGTCACGGTGTGCGGCAGGGCCGGGACCGGCGCGACGCTCCACGCGCTGTGCCAGATGGTGGCCGGGTCGCCGTCCAGCACGTTGGCCACCCGGCCGTTCTCCGCGGCGGTCTCCTCGCTGTCGGTCGTCGCCGTCCACCCGGTGCGGGCCAGGGTCGGGTCGGTCCGGCCGAGCACATTGATCTCGGCGGCGCTGCTCCACGGACCCCGGTTGCCTGCCTCGGAGAGCGCGGTGAGCCGGATGAACCGGGCCAGCGCCGGTGCGAACGTGACCGTCTGCGCGTCCTGGCTGTCGATGAACGCCCCGGTGGCCGCCGACGGTCCCCAGGTGACGCCGTCGGTGCTGGTCTCGATCCGGTACTGGCCGATCAGCCCGTTGCGGGTGCCGTCCTGCCGGGGCAGGTAGCTGAGCCCGGACACCAGGTTGGTGACCTTCATGTCCACGGTGAACGTGTGCGGCAGCGGCGCGGCCGGCGCCACGCTCCACGCGGTGTGCCAGATGGAGGCGGTGTTGCCGTCCAGGGCGTTCGCGGCGGCGCCGTTCTCCGCGGCGGTCTCCTCGCTGTCGGCCGCCACGGTCCACCCGGTCCGCGGCAGGGCCGGGTCGGTGCCGCCGAGCAGGTTGATCTCCGCGGCCGCCGAGCGGGTGCTGCGCCCGCCCGCCTCGGTCACCGCGACCAGCCGGACGAACCGGGTGATCACCGTGGTGAAGGTGACCGTCTTCAGCGTCGCGTCGTCGGCGAACGTGCCGGTGGCCGCGGCGCTCCAGGTCGTCCCGTCGTCACTGATCTCCACCCGGTACTGCCCGATCCGGCCGTTCGCCACGCCGGGCCGGGGCAGGTAGGTGAGCCCGCTGACCGCCACCCGGTTGCCGGTGTCCAGCGCCACCCGGTGCGGCAGCGCCCCGGTCCCGCTCAGCCACGCGGTCGCGCTGTCCCCGTCGAGCACCCGGGCCGCCGTCGACTGCCCGCTGTCCGCCGTCACCGTCCAGCCGGTACGCGGCAGCGGCAACGGCGTGGTCACCGCCACCGGCACGGCTCGCGGCATGATGTGCCCGGCGTGCGGGTCCGGCGCCGCCGGCGCAGCGGCCGGCGCGGGCCGGTGCAGCGCCACCGCGGCACCGGCGATCAGACATATGACCAGGGCGGCCGCCGTTCTGGCCCACCACCCACCATGGATACGCATGTTTGTCCCCCCAGATCGATCTCGGGAGAACCACATCGCATCCGTCGATGTGAGACTGTCGCCGAGCGGACAGTCGGGCGTGGTTCGGTGGGTCTTTCCCGTGCTGCTGACCGGGCGGCCCGGCGGTCGTCATACGATCGGCCGGGAAACACCGGACAAGGACGGAAACGGGTGACGATGGAGACGTTGGAGTTCCAGGCCGAGGCGCGCCAGCTGCTACAGCTGATGGTCCACTCGATCTATTCGAACAAGGACATCTTCCTGCGTGAGCTGATCTCGAACGCGTCCGACGCGCTGGACAAGCTGCGCCTGGCCAAGCTTCAGGACGGCCTGGAGGCGGACACCTCCGACCTGCACATCGAGATCGAGGCGGACCCCGAGGCGCGGACGCTGACGGTCCGGGACAACGGGATCGGCATGACCCGCGAGGAGGTCGTGGCGCTGATCGGCACGATCGCCAAGTCTGGCACGGCCGAGCTGCTGGCGAAAATCAAGGAGGCGTCCGAGAAGAAGGGCGACGCCGAGCTGATCGGCCAGTTCGGGGTCGGGTTCTACTCGACGTTCATGGTCGCCGACAAGGTCACCCTGGTGACCCGCAAGGCCGGCACCGAGGGGCACGGCACGCGCTGGGAGTCCGCGGGCGAGGGCACGTACACGATCGACGACGAGCCGGACGCGCCGGTCGGGACGACGGTCACGCTGCACCTGCGGCCGAAGGACGAGGAGGACGCGCTCTACGACTACGCCGACGAGTGGCGGATCAAGGAGATCGTCAAGCGGTACTCGGACTTCATCTCGTTCCCGATCCGCAAGGGCGACGAGACGCTGAACTCGCAGAAAGCGCTCTGGGCCCGCCCGCGCAGCGAGGTCACCGACGACGAGTACCACCAGTTCTACCGGCACATCAGCCACGACTGGTCGGACCCGCTCGAGATCATCAACATGAAGGCGGAGGGCACCTTCGAGTACGAAGCTCTGCTCTTCATCCCGTCGCGCGCCCCGCACGACCTGTTCCAGCGGGACGCCCGGCGCGGCCTCCAGCTCTATGTCAAGCGCGTCTTCATCATGGACGACAGCAAAGAGCTGATCCCGGACTACCTGCGGTTCGTCAAGGGCGTCGTGGACGCGGCCGACCTGTCGCTGAACATCTCCCGCGAGATCCTCCAGCAGGACCGGCACATCCAGATGATCCGCCGGCGCCTGGTCAAGAAGGTCCTGTCCACGATCAAGGACCTGATGAGCAGCAACCCGGAGAAGTACGCGACGTTCTGGCGGGAGTTCGGCCGGGCGGTCAAGGAGGGCCTGCTCAGCGAGCCGGACAACCACAAGCCGATCCTGGAGATCGCGTCGTTCGGCACCACCGCCCAGGACGAGCCGACCACGCTCGCCGCGTACGTGGAGCGGATGAAGGAGGGCCAGGAGGAGATCTACTTCCTGACCGGCGAGTCCCGTTCCCAGGTGGTGAACTCGCCGCACATGGAGGCGTTCGCCGAGCAGGGCTACGAGGTGCTGATCCTCACCGACCCGGTCGACGAGATCTGGGTCGACGCGGTGCCGGACTTCGACGGCAAGAAGCTGCGCTCGATCGCCCGCGGCTCGGTCGACCTGAAGAAGGACGAGGAGGAGGCGGAGCCGGAGGGCGACTTCGCCCCGCTGCTCGGCTTCCTCAAGGAGAAGCTGGACGAGCAGGTCAAGGAGGTGCGCCTGTCGCACCGGCTGACCACCTCGGCCGCCTGCCTGGTCAGCGACCAGGACGACATCACCCCGGCGCTGGAGAAGATGTACCGGGCGATGGGCCAGGAGGGCCCGCGGGTGAAGCGGATCCTGGAGCTCAACCCGAACCACCCGCTGGTCGCGGGGCTGCGCTCGGCGTACGAGCGAGGCGCCGAGGACCCGGCCCTGCCGGAGACCGCCGAGCTCCTGTACGGCACCGCCCTGCTCGCCGAGGGCGGCGACCTGGAGGACCCGGCCCGCTTCGCCAAGCTCCTGGCCGACCGGCTGGCCCGCACCGTCTGACCCGCACGGCACGACAGAGGCGCGGCCCCCACCGGGGCCGCGTCTCCCTTTTTCGGTACGCGCTGACCCGGCCCGGCGTCACACCGGCTCGGTCGCCGGCTGGTCGGTCCTCTCCGGGGTGGACGGTGCACCGGTGCCGTTGAAGAGGAGGTTCAGCAGGAAGACGACCACGACGGTGGTGGTGATGCTGCTGCCGAAGACGATCTGCAGCTGGTCGGGGAGTTTGCCGTAGAAGTTCGGAGCGACCACCGGGATCATGCCGGCGCCCAGCGAGACGGCGATGATCAGCAGGTTCTGGGTGCCGTCGAAATTCACCCGGCGCAGGCTCCGGATGCCCACCGCGGTGACGGTGGCGAACATGACCAGGGCGGCGGCGCCGATGACCGGGCCGGGGACCGCGGCGATCACCTCGCCGAGCTTGGGGATCAGGCCGAGCAGGACCAGGATGACGCCGGCCGCGGTGACCACGAAGCGGCTGCGGACCCGGGTGACCTGGACCAGGCCGACGTTCTGGGCGAAGGCGGTGTCCAGGAACGAGTTGAAGACGCCGGCCAGGATCCCGGAGAGGCCGTCGGCGGCCAGACCGCGGGCGATGTCGTTCTCGGACGGCTTCTTCCCGACCGCCTCGCCGACCGCGATCATGTCGGCCGTCGACTCGACGTAGATCACCAGCATCACGACGCACATCGAGATGGTCGCGGCGGCCTGGAACTGAGGGGCGCCGAAGTAGAACGGGCGGGCCAGGCCGAACCAGCCGGCGTCGCCGACGCCCGAGAAGTCGACCAGGCCCATGAGGGAGGCCACCACGACGCCGAACACCAGGCCGATCAGCACCGCGAGCGAGGCGACGAAACCGGTGGTGAAGCGATTGATCAGGATGATCAGCAGGATGATCGCGCCGGCCAGGGCGAGGTGGCTGAGCGAGCCGTACCCGGGGGCGCTGTCGTCGTTGCCGGCGATCAGACCGGCGCCCGCGTCGATCAGGGACAGCCCGATGATGGTGATCACCGTACCGGTGACCAGCGGCGGGAACAGGTGGATGATCTTCGCGAACGGCTTGGCGACGAGCAGGCCGAAGACGCCGGAGGCGAGGATCGCGCCGTAGACGGCGGGCATGCCGTATTTCGCGCCGATCAGGATCATCGGGTTGAGCGCGGTGAAGGTGGCGCCGGCCACGACCGGCAGGCGGACGCCGAAGATCTTCCAGACGCCCAGGCTCTGCACCACGGTGACCACACCGGCCACGAACAGGTCGGCGTTGACCAGGATCGCGATGGTGGTGCCGTCGAGCTTGAGCGCGCCGCCGACGATCAGCGGGACGGCGACGCAGCCGGCGTACATGACGAGGACATGCTGCAGGCCGAGCACGGCGAGCCGGCCGAAGGGCAGCATCTGGCCGGTCAGCAGCCGGGGCCGGCGGCCATGCCCTTGACGATGCGGTAGCGGGAGATGTCGCCCTGCACGTACGGGCGCAGCTGCCGGATCGAGGTCGGGTCGGTCCCGTTCATCGCGATGAAGCCGACGATCGCCGTGTTCACGGTGCGGCACGTCGCCTTGTCCGCGACGAGCCGCGCCTGCGCCTCCAGCTTGGACGGGTTCAACGCAGAGTAAGAAGCGGTGCCGACACTCAGAGTCACCGCACAGGCCGTTGCCATCTCGATCAAGCGCACGAGAGGAGGCTAGTGATGATCACGCGGCGTAACACTGGCCCGTTCGGGCAAGATCGCTCGTACGGACAGCAACACAACGTGTGGTGTGCCATTCCGGAGGAATGAATCCTGATGAGGGTTTACGCGATCGCTGCCGCTTTTATACCGTGATTACTCGGAGCAACGGTCTGATAGCGCTGGAGGATCCCATGCGTCGTGCCGCTGTCGTTCTCGCCCTCGTCCTCGCCGGTCTCTGGATCGCCTCACCGGCCCAGGCGTTCGCCCACAACAACGTCCACAACACCTACCTGCACGCGGTGCTCGACGGCCTCACCCTGCTGGTCGTCTCGGCACCGGTGTGGACCGCGATGCTGTGGAGCGGCCACCGCAAGTGGCTGCTGGCGGCTCTGATCGCGGTGGTGCAGATCCCGGTCGCGGTGATCGGTTTCGTGCCGATCGTCAACCCGTACCTGCACCTCGCGCTCTTCCTCGCGGCGATCACGATGACCGCCGTGTCCCTGCGGATCGTCCGCAACCAGGCCCGCGCCACCGCCCTGGCGCCCGCGGAGCGCTAAGCCAGGGTCTTCACCCAGTCCCCGGTGGACGCGCGTACGGCCAGGCCGATCACGGCCTGGCCGTCTCTTATCAGCTCGACCCGCGGGCAGCCGTCGGCTGCCGGGTGCCAGCCGCCGGCCGCGTCCCGGACCGCGTGCCGCCGGCAGTGCTCCTCGTCGACGAAGCCCCAGGCCAGCAGAACCTCCCGGTCGCCCAGCGAGTATCGGCCGACGCTGGCGATCCGGGCGCCCTCGGGACGGCGGAAGAACTCGGCACGCAACCCCGGCACCGGCCGGCCCTCGAAGGCGGCGTCATCCTCGGTGCGATGCGGTACAAATTCGTCCAATTCGGGCAGATCCACACGGGTAGTCAAGCACATCGGACCGGCCCCGGCCCGGAGCATGTCACGGTGATCTCGTCATCCGTTGTGACCGGCTTTTAACCTGACTGTCGGTGAGCGCCGCCACAATGGCCTGGTGGTGACCGAGACGATGATGCCGGTCAACGGCATACAGGTGTGCCTGGAAACCTTCGGCGAACGCACCGATCCGCCTCTCCTGCTGCTCGCCGGGGAGGCCAGCTCGATGGATTGGTGGGACGACGAGTTCTGCCGCCGGCTGGCCGCCGGCGGTCGCTTCGTGATCCGGTACGACCATCGCGACACGGGCCGATCCACCCCCTTCCCCGCCGGGGCGGCGTACTCCGGGGTGGACCTGATGAACGACGCGCTCGGTGTCCTCGACGCCCTCGGCGTGCCCGCCGCCCACCTGGTCGGGCTGTCCCTGGGCGGCGCACTGGCCCAGCGGATCGCGGTCGAGCACCCGCACCGGGTGCTCACCCTGACCCTGATCGGCACCAGCGCCGGTCTCGGCCCGGACGCCGTCCCGGTGCTGGCCGGCGTCGGTGCGGTCGCGGTCCGCACGCCGGCGGCCACCGAGGTACGCCTGCGCACCGCCACCGACGAGGTCGACTGGTCGGACCGGCGGGCCGCGGTGGCCGAGCTGATCGCCGAGGTCAAGTCCCGCGGCGGCCCGTTCACCCCGGACGAGCCACAGCTGCGCCGCCTCGCCGAGCGTGTCTTCGACCGCTCCGCCGACCTGGGCGCCGCCCGGCTCAACCACCGCGAGGCCGGGTACGGCCCACCGGTGCGCGACCGGCTCGCCGGGATCGAGGCGCCCACGCTGATCCTGCACGGGACGCTCGACCAGCGCTTTCCCGCCGAGCACCCGCGCGAGCTGGCCCGGGTGATCCCGGGCGCCCGGCTCGTGTGGCTGGAGGGCGTCGGTCACGAGGTCCCGCCCCGCGCGGTCTGGGGCCAGGTCCTCAGCGAGATCCTGGACCGGTGAGCCGCTCCCGGCGCACGCCGGCAAGCGGGGTGAGTCAGTCGCGGCGCATGCCGGTCAGCAGGGTGAGGCCGGCCGCCACCGATCCGGCGCAGGCCGCGAGGTAACCCAGCAGCAGCGCCACCCCGGCCCCGGCGCCCCACCCGGCCAGGACCAGGACCACCAGCATGGCGACCCCGCACGACCCGGCGGCGAGCACCCACCCGGCCGCTTTCTGCCCCACCGACCACCGGGGCGATCCGGTGGCGATCAGCAGGCCGGCGCCGGGCGCCAACCCGGGCATCAGGAACGTGCCGCCGATCAGCAGCGCGATCACCGTCGACTCGGGGCCGCCGACCACCGGCACCCGGGCCGGCACGGGCGCCACGGCCGGCGGCGCGGAGATCGGTGTGGGCAGGCGCAGGTGCAGCGGCAGATAGCCACGGCGGGTCACCTCGGCCAGCTCGTCGGGCGGTCCGAGCCGGGTCAGCACCGGCGTCGGATCGGTGCCCGGCTCGTGCCGCATGGCGAGGTAGTCGGTCACCGTCTTCATCAGCTCGTCGCGGCGGGTGGGCGGCAGGTCGTCACTCGCCGCCCAGAGCGCGGCCAGGTAGTCGAGGACCAGGGTGTCGGCGTGGGCCAACGGGGCTGTCGTCATCTCGGTTCCCCCTCCAAGCGATGTGGTTCAGCATCGCCAGGGCACGCTTTCCGCACATCGGACCCGGGTAGGGTTTCCGCGCCCTCCACATCCACCTTTCGGCCTAGTGTCAGGGGATGCGACTGGTGTCCCTGCTGCCCTCCGCCACCGAGATCGTGTACGCCCTGGGGCTCGGCGACGACCTGGTCGGCGTGACGTTCGAGTGTGACGAGCCACCGTCCGCGCGGTCCTCGAAGACCGTGGTGGTCGGTGGGCGGGACACCACCGGGATGACGCCGGCCGAGATCGACGCCTACGTGCACACGCAGATGGCGGCCGGCCGCGACCTTTACACACTGCACGCGGACGCGCTGGCCGATCTGGCGCCGGATCTCATCCTGACCCAGGACCTGTGCCGGGTGTGCGCGCTGCCGTCCGGGCACGTCGGGGACGCGCTCGCCCATCTCGGCTGCCAGGCCGAGGTGCTCAGCCTGGATCCGTACTGCCTGGCTGACGTGCTGGCCACGTTCATCGAGGTGAGCGTGGCCACCGGCGTACCGGAAAAGGGCCGTGAGCTGGTCGCGGGCCTGGAGTCGAGGCTGGCCGCGGTGGCGGCGGCGGTCGCCGGCCGCCCGCGGCCGCGAGTGGCGATCGTGGAGTGGGTGGATCCGCCGTTCACCGGCGGGCACTGGGTGCCGGACCTGGTCACGGCGGCCGGTGGCGAGGCGGTGGCGGCGCGGCCCGGCAAGCGGTCGGTGCAGGTCTCCTGGGCCGAGCTGGCCGCCCCCCGGCCGGAGATCGTGCTGGTCACACCGTGCGGTTACCACCTGGACGGTGCGGTGCGGCAGGCGGAGGCGGTGCTGCCGCACTTCCCGGATGCTCAGGTGTGGGCGATCGACGGGGACGGCCTGGTGGTCCGGCCGGGGCCGCGCCTGGTCGACGGCGTCGAGGCGATCGCCGGCATCCTGCATCCGTCGGTGGTGCCGGTCCCGCGCCCCGGGATGGTCACACGCGTCCGGTGACGAAGGACCGCCGGCGCACCGCGGTCCGGTGCAGCCAGTTGATGTCCCGGACGAAGGACCAGGTGAGCGAGGCCAGCGCGACGGCCAGGACGGCGACCGAGGCCCAGTACGGCAGCAGGCCGGAGGCGACCAGCGCGAGCAGGACGCCCTGCTGGGCGGCGACCACCTTGCGGGAGAAGCGGGGCGGCAGGGCGGCGTTGAGCCAGGGCAGCGCCCACGAGGCGGCGACGAAGGCGTAGCGGAACGCGCCGATCGCCAGCGCCCACCAGCCGTAGTGCGCGGCCGCGTAGACGCTGAGCACCAGGATCAGGAACGCGTCGACCTCCATGTCGAAGCGGGCGCCGAACTCGGAGGAGGTGCCGGTGCGGCGGGCCACCTGCCCGTCGACGCCGTCCATGGCCAGCGCCACGGTGGCGAGCGTGACCAGCAGCCAGACCGGCACCGGGTGGCCCAGCACCGAGCTGGCGACCATCGCGGTGACGCCGCCGGCCAGGATGGCCCGGCTGAAGGTGACCAGGTTCGCCCAGCCCAGGAACGTCATCCCGGTGCGCTGGAGGGCGGCGCCGAGCACGCCGCAGAGGACCACGCCGTACGCGATCCCGGCGATCCCGCCGCCCAGGGTGAGTCCCGCGGTCCCGGCCAGCACGGCGAGCAGCACGAGCTGCGCGGCGAACCCGGCGAAGGGCGCCCGGGACGGGGTCGTCGTGGTGGCGGTACTGATGGTCACCGTGCCTCCTGGACATAGGGTCGTAACCGCTGTCCTCCACTCACACGCTTGTCGAGGACTTTCGGTTCAGAGGAGTTGGTTCGTGTTCGACGCGAGGGCCTTTTGGTTGGCTTCCCCCGGATCGGGAGAGATACGCACCGAATCGGTGCCGGATCCCCTCCCCGGGGAGGTGCGGGTGCGCACCCTGCACTCCGGGGTGAGCCGCGGCACCGAGACGCTGGTCTTCCAGGGACGGGTGCCGCAGAGCCAGTGGGCCGGCATGCGGGCGCCGTTCCAAGCAGGGGATTTCCCGGCGCCGGTGAAGTACGGATACCTGAACGTCGGGGTGGTCGAGTCCGGTCCGGACCACCTCGCCGGGCGCACGGTTTTCAGCCTTTTCCCGCACCAAACCGCATATGTCGTCCCGGCGGACAAGGTCACCGTGGTGCCGGACGGTGTCCCGGCGGCGCGGGCCGTCCTCACCGGGACGGTGGAAACCGCGGTGAACGCCGTCTGGGATGCCCGGCCCCAGCTGGGTGATCGGATCACGGTCGTCGGTGGCGGCATGGTCGGGTCGTCGGTGGCCGCCATCCTGGCCGGCTACCCGGGCGCCGACGTGCAACTGGTGGACGCCGACCCGGCCCGCGCCGCGGTCGCCGAGGCCCTGGGGGTGCGTTTCGCCCGACCGGACGAAGCGGAAAAAGAGCGGGATATCGTGATTCATGCCAGCGCCAACCCGGCCGGCCTCGCCAACGCACTGGAGCTGCTCCGCACCGAGGGGACCGTGGTCGAGCTCAGCTGGTACGGCGATCGCACGGTCCCGCTCCAGCTGGGCGAGCATTTCCACTCCCGCCGCCTCACCATCCGCAGCAGCCAGGTGGGCGGCATCGCCCCGGCGCGCGGCCGCTCCTACGCCGAGCGCCTGACCCTCGCCCTGGACCTGCTGCGCGACGACCGCTTCGACGCCCTGATCACCGGCCGGTCCGACTTCGAGGACCTGCCCGAGGTGATGCCCCAGCTGGCCGACGGCAGCCGGCCGGCCCTGTGCCACGTCATCGACTACCCCGGCGTGAATTGATCTTCCACGGGCGGGTACCCGTTAGAGCAGTAGAGATCCGCGAGCCGAGGAGAGAGCCCTTGTTCAGCGTCACCGTCCGCGACCACATCATGATCGCGCACAGCTTCTCCGGCGAGGTCTTCGGACCCGCGCAGCGGCTGCACGGCGCCACCTTCCTGGTCGACGCCACGTTCCGCCGCCCGGAGCTGGACGAGGACAACATCGTCGTCGACATCGGTCTGGCGAGCGAGCAGCTGAAGACCATCTGCGGCAGCCTGAGCTACCGCAACCTGGACGACGACCCGGAGTTCTCCGGCGTCAACACCTCCACCGAGTTCCTGGCCAAGGTGATCGCCGACCGCCTCGCCGTCCGGGTCACCGCCGGCGAGCTCGGCCCGGGCGCGAGCGGCCTGACCGGCATCCAGGTCACCCTGCACGAGTCGCACATCGCCTGGGCCAGCTACGAGCGAACCCTGCGGTGAGCTTCCCGCTCCACGCGGTGCTGCCGGGCGGCGTCGACGATCCGGCAGCACCGAGCGGCGGCAACCGCTACGACCGCGAGGTCCTCAACCGCATGCCGGCCGCCGCGCGGGAGGTGGTCGGCGCCTGGCCGCGGCCCGCCGCCGCCGACCGCGACCGCCTGTCCCGCGTCCTCGCGGAGTTCCCGGACGGCGCGACGGTCCTGCTCGACGGGCTGGTCGCCTGCGGCGTCCCGGAGGTGCTGGAGCCGCACGCCGCCCGGCTGCGCCTGGTGATCCTGGTGCACCTGCCGCTCAGCGACGAGACCGGCCTCTCCCCCGCCGAGGCCGCCGAGCTGCGCGCGCGGGAACGCCGGGCCCTGCACCTGGCGGCGGGGGTCGTCGCCACCAGCGATCAGGCCGCCGCACACGTGGCGGCGATGCACGACCTGGCCCGCGTTCACGTGGCGGCCCCGGGGGTCGACCGCGCCGAACCGGCCGTGCCGAGTCCCGGCGGCCACCGCCTGCTGTGCGTGGCCTCGCTGACCCACCGCAAGGGCCAGGATCTCCTGATCAAGGCCCTTGCCCAGCTCACCGACCTGACCTGGGAGTGCACCTTCGTCGGCGCGGGCACCAAGCCGGATGCTCCGATGACCGGGAACATCCGGTTCGCGGGAGCACTCGCGGGCGCGGAGCTGGCGGCGGCCTACGCGGACGCCGACCTGTTCGTCCTGCCGTCCCGCGGCGAGACCTACGGCATGGTGATCACCGAGGCGCTCGCCCGCGGGCTCCCGGTGGTGGCGACCGAGGTGGGCGGCGTCCCGGAAGCGCTCGGCAGCACGCCTGCCGGCGTACCGGGAACTCTTCTGCCTCCGGAAGACCCGGACCGCCTCGCGGCCGTCCTGCGGACCTGGCTCACCGATCCTGAGCTGCGCGATCGCTGGCGCGCGCGGGCGCGAGCCCGCCGCGAGACCCTGACCGGCTGGGACGAGACCGCCCGCCGCCTGACCGCCATCCTGCACGACATCGAGAAAGGAACCAGATGACCGGAGAATTCAGCCCCGACTGGCTGGCCCTGCGCGAGCCCGCCGACGCCGACGCCCGCTCCCTCGACCTGGTCGGCCTGCTGCCGCAACCGGTCAAGGTGATCCGGGACCTGGGGTGCGGCACCGGCTCGCTGGGCCGCTGGCTGGCGCCGAGGCTGCCGGTCCCGCAGTTCTGGATCCTCACCGACCGCGACCACGACCTGCTGGAGATCGCCGCCGACCGGATGCCGGAGGGCGTCAACGTGGCGATCGACGAGCGGGACGTGACCGCGCTGACCCGGGACGACCTGACCGGCGCCGACCTGGTCACCTGCTCGGCGCTGCTGGACCTGCTGACCGCCGCGCAGATCGACCGGCTCGTCGAGGTGTGCGCCCAGGCCCGGACGAACGCGCTGTTCACCCTCTCGGTCACCGGCGACGTGCGGTTCACGCCGGAGGATCCGCGGGATGCCGGGGTGCGGGACGCGTTCAACGCGCACCAGCGCCGCGACTCGCTGCTCGGGCCGGACGCCGCGGAGTACGCGGCGGCCGCGTTCGCCAAGGCGGGGGCGCGGGTGATCACTCGGGAGAGCCCGTGGCGGCTCGGCCCGGACCGTCCGGAACTGATCACCGAGTGGCTGCGCGGCTGGGTGGGCGCGGCCGCCGAGGAGCGTCCTGACCTGCCGTCCGAGGAGTACCTGAGCACCCGGGGAGAGACCGTTGCGGAGGTCACAGTCGGGCATCAGGATGTTTTAGCGATCTTCGAGTGAACCGAGTCGCGGCGGTCGGGCGTACTAGTCCCTGAGGATCGACGAGGGGACGAAACAAAGTGAGCCGATCGTTCTGGGCCTGGGTCCGCCTGCTCGGCGGCGCCGGGATCATCGCGCTGGTGCTCTGGCGACTGGGCACCGGCGCCTTCCTGGACGGGCTGCGGGTGCTGGACACCGGCACGCTCGCACTGGCCTTCGGGATCGGCGTGCTGACCACGGTGCTCAGCGCCTGGCGGTGGTGCCTGGTGGCCCGCGGCCTGGGCATGCGCCTCTCGCTGAAGGACGCGACCGCCGACTACTACCAGGCGCTGTTCCTGAACGCGGCGCTGCCCGGCGGCGTGCTCGGCGACGTCGGCCGGGCCGTCTCGCACGGGCGTGAGGAGGGCGACGTCGGGCGCGGGGTGCGCGCGGTGGTCCTGGAACGCACCGCGGGGCAGATCGTGCTGCTGGTCGTGGGCGGGGCGGTGCTGTTCACCGTACCGTCGCCGGTGTTGACCCTGATCGGGGAGCACGGACCGGTGGTCGCGCTGACCGCCGCGGGCGTCACGGTCCTCGCGCTGGTCCTGCTCCTGGTGGTGAAGCGGGCGCGGCGCGGCGGCTCCCGGCTCTCCGGTGGCGTGCGGACCGGCGCCGCGGAGATCCGCTCCGGGCTGCTGGCCCGCCGCAACTGGCCGGGCGTGCTGTTCGCCTCCGCCATGGTGCTGGCCGGGCACCTGGCGACGTTCCTGGTCGCGGCCCGGGTGGCCGGCAACGGGGCGTCGCTGCTGAAACTCGCCCCGATGCTGCTGCTCGCGCTGCTGGCCATGGGCATCCCGCTGAACGTCGGCGGCTGGGGACCCCGCGAGGGCGTGCTGGCCTGGGCGTTCGGCGCGGCCGGGCTGAGCGCCGAGCAGGGTGTGACGATCGCGGTCGCCTACGGGATCTGCGCCTTCGTGGCGGCGGCGCCGGGCGCGATCGTGGTCGCGGTCCGGGCCGCGCGGAAGCTGCGCCGGTCCGCGGTCCCCTCCGCGACGCCGCCCGTGATCCCGCCGATTGCCGCGCCCTCGGCGCCGCTGCGGGTCCGGGTCGTTCTTCCGGTACGCACTCCCGCGCTCGCGAAGCCCGCCCGGGTCCACCGGTCCTCGGCACGGGAGCGGGTCGCGGTTTGACCTCAGCCCTGAAAACGGTCCGAGAGCCCGTAGCGGAGCAGCACGCAGTCGCCGATCTGGCGGACCTCGGCGAGCGTCGCACGGTTTTTCGGCCCGGCCGGGAAGGCGCCGTCGTGCACGAAGCGCGGCGCCCGCGAGTCACCGACGAAGAACGGCGCCACCACCACGTGCAACTCGTCCGCCAGGTCACGGGTGAGGAACTGGGTGTGCATCATGCCGCCGCCCTCGACCATCAGCCGGCGCACCCCGCGCGCGGCCAGGTCGGCGCTGACCAGGTGCACGTCGACCGGGTCGCCGCCGTCCACCACGGTGGCCACCGCGCCGAGCCGCTCGCGGGCCCGGGCCAGCGCCGGTGTGGCGCAGTACACCAGTTTCTCCGACGCGCCGGTGGTGAAGAACGACGCCGCCGGGTCGAGGTCGGCGCGGCTGGTCACGGTCACCTTGACCGGGTTCTCCGGGAGGCCGCGGGCGAGCCGGTCCGCGCGGCGCGCGGCCGAGCGGACCAGCAGGCGCGGATTGTCCTGGCGGATCGTGGCGGCACCGACCAGGATGGCGTCGCAGCCCGCGCGCACCTCGTCGACCCGGTCGAAGTCAGCGTCGTTCGACAGGAGCAGCCGCTCCTCGGTGGTGTCGTCGAGGTATCCGTCGATCGACATCCCACAACTCAACAAGGTGTAAGGACGCTCAGCCATCGTGGCGTCCACGATAATCCGCGGTGTGCGGCGACCGATCTTCGGGCACAGCTTCTGCCAGCGGCATCAATCAATGGGGAGGACCGATGATCAAGGCCACCGTCCGGCGGCAGGTGACCGTTCCGCTACGGTTTTCCGACGGGTACGGCACCACCGCGCAGGTGATGACCTTCGACTCGCTCGCGGACGGGCGGGAGCACCTGCTGCTCGGCCTCGGTGACTGGCGCCGGGCGCTGACCAAGTCGGCCGCCGGTGGGCGGGCGCCGCTGGTCCGCCCGCACAGCGAGTGCCTGACCGGCGACGTGTTCGGCAGCCAGCGCTGCGACTGCGGGCCGCAGCTGCGCGAGGCCGCCGAGCGGATCACCGAGCAGGGCGGGTTCCTGCTCTACCTGCGTCAGGAGGGCCGCGGGATCGGGCTGTACGCGAAGCTGGACGCGTACGCGTTGCAGGACGACGGGCTGGACACCTACGAGGCGAACCTGGCGCTCGGGCACGGCGAGGACGAGCGGGACTACACCGCCGCCGCGCAGATGCTGCTCGCGCTGGGTGTCGACCGGATCCGGCTGCTCAGCAACAACCCGGACAAGGCGCGACAGCTGGACAAGCTGGGCGTCGAGGTGACCCAGCGGGTGCCGACCGGCGTGCACGTGTCCGCGGCCAATGTCCGATACCTGCGGACCAAGGCCTCACACACCTCGCACACCATCGAACTGCCCCTGGCCGAGTGACCTCGGGTTCCGTGTAGCGGCGTTTCCGGCACGATGGCATGGTGACGGACGTGAACATCCCGGAGGCGGGCGACCTCGACGCCATGCTGACCGCAGTCGATCAGCTGCCGTTCATCGTCGCCGTCTTCGAGGGGGACGAGCTGCGCCTGGCCGGCTGGAACGCGGCCACCCGCGCCGTGATCCCCGGCCGGGACGCGCTCGGCCGCCCGATCGAGGAGGTGCTGTCCGACCTGATCGGGCAGCAGTTCGTGGACGCGTACCACGAGGTGTACCGGACCGGCGAGCCGATCGCGGGCAGGCAGTGGCGGGCACATCTGGACCAGCCGGACGGCTCGGTGCACGAGATGTTCGCGACGTTCACCATCGTGCCGTGGCGGGACCCGGACGGGTCGGTGCGCGGGGTGATCGGGGCGGCGTTCGACGTGACCGAGCTGGCGCGTACCCGGCAGGTCGCCGAGACCGAGGCGGCCCAGCTGCGCCGGCGCTACGAGCAGAGCCGGGACGTGATCACCGAGTTGCAGCGGGAGCTGCTCCCGGCCGGGCTGCCGGTGCTGCCCGGGCTCCAGATGTCGGCGAGCTACCTGCTCGCCGACGCGGACACCGCGGCCGGTGGGGACTGGTTCGACGCGGTGCCCCGGGCCGACGGGTGGGTCGCCCTGGTCGTCGGCGACGTGGTCGGGCACGGGATCACCGCGTCCGGGGCGATGGGGCAGCTGCGCGCGGTGCTCCAGGAACGGCTCGACTCCGGCGCGCCGATCGGCGAGGCGCTGGCGGCCGCCGACCGGTTCGCCGGACGGATCCGGGCGGCCCACGCGGCCACGGTCTGCCTGGCGCTGCTCGATCCGGTGAGCGGGGAGTTGGCGTACTGCACGGCCGGGCATCCGGCGCCGCTGGTGATCTCTTCGACCGGGACGGCCCGGTTCCTGCCCTCGACCGGCGGGTCACCGCTCGGGACCGGCGGGGTGTTCCCGGTGCGGCAGGACCGGCTGGCGCCGGGTGACCTGCTGCTGCTCTACAGCGACGGGATCCTGGAGCGGCCGCTGGCCGGCGACTCCTCCGCGACCGAGCTGGCCAAGGTGGCCGGCGACGCCGCGGTCGGGCGGGCGTTGCACGAGCCGGGGGCGACCGCGGTGGAACGGGTCTGCGCGCAGACCATCGAGCTGCTGGTGCGGACCGGCGGGCATGCCGACGACATCACCCTGCTGGCCGCGCAGCGGGTCGAGGTCGTACCGGAACTGGTCCTCGATCTGCCGGCCGACCCGGCGGCGTTGCGCGGCGCCCGGCTCGAGCTGGGCCGCTGGCTGGCCGCGCTGGGCGCGGCCGAGCCCGACGTGTTCGTGCTCCAGCACGCGCTCGGGGAGTTGGCGACCAACGCGATCGAGCACGCCTCCGGCGAGGACCCGGTTTCGGTACGGGCGAAGCTGACCGCCGCGGGCGTGGTCGAGGCGACCGTCACCGATCACGGCGGGTGGCGTACGCCGGAGCGGCAGCCGGTCCGCGGCCGTGGCCTGGCGCTGACCGCGCAGCTGGTGCGCAGCCTGCACGTGGAGCCGGGGGCGCACGGGACGGTGGCGACCGTGCGGCATCCGCTGAACCGGCCGGCCCGGCTGCTGGCCGGCTTCGACGACGCCCCTCGTGGTCCGGAGCCGTCCGCCGAGATGGCCGTCTCCGAGTTGCCCGGCGACGACGAGACCCGGGTGCGGGTGGACGGGCCGATGGACGCCGCCTCGGCGGCGCAGGTGCGGCAGGATCTGCTGCGGCGCAGCCGGGGCGGGACGGTGCCGATGACCGTGGACCTGACCGGGGTGACCCACCTGGCCAGCGCCGGGGTGGCCGCACTGTTCCAGATCGCCGAGCACCACCGGGACCAGGAGGCGGCACTGACGCTCATCGCGTCCCCGGGCAGCCCCGCGCGGCAGATCCTCGACCTGGTCGGGCTGCCGGTCACCCCTTAGAGTCATCCACAGGGCTGGGCGGGATGTCGGTCCCCCTCTCTACTATCGCTGGGTGACTTCCGCTCCCCCGATCCCTGTGACCGACGCCGTCGACGCGCTCAACCGCGTGTTCGGCTATCCGGAGTTCCGCGGCCAGCAGCACGAGATCGTCGAGCACGTGATCGGCGGTGGTGACGCCCTGGTGCTGATGCCGACCGGCGGCGGCAAGTCGCTGTGCTATCAGATTCCCGCGCTGGTCCGGCCCGGCACCGGCGTGGTGATCTCCCCACTGATCGCTCTGATGCAGGACCAGGTCGACGCCCTGCGCACCCTGGGCGTCCGGGCGAACTTCTTGAATTCGACGCAGGACTTCGAGGAGCGCCGCCTGGTCGAGGCCGAGTTCGTCGGCGGCGAGCTCGACCTGCTCTATGTGGCGCCCGAGGGCCTCGGCACGGCAAGCGTGCAGCGACTGCTCGACCGGGGCACGATCTCGCTGTTCGCGATCGACGAGGCGCACTGCGTGGCGCAGTGGGGCCACGACTTCCGGCCGGACTATCTGGCCCTGTCGATGTTGCACGAGCGCTGGCCGGACGTGCCGCGGATCGCGCTGACCGCCACCGCGACCACCGCCACCCGCGACGAGATCGCCGCCCGGCTCCAGCTCACCGGCGCGCGGCACTTCACCGCCAGCTTCGACCGCCCCAACATCCAGTATCGGATCGTGTCGAAAAACGAGCCGAAACGGCAGCTCCTGGAGCTGCTGCGGACCGAGCACCGGGGCGACGCCGGCATCGTCTACTGCCTGTCCCGTGCCTCGGTGGAGAAACACGCCGAGTTCCTCACGCAGAACGAGATTCCCGCGCTGCCCTATCACGCCGGCCTGGACCCGCGGACCCGGGCGCGCAACCAGGCCCGGTTCCTCCGCGAGGAGGGCCTGGTGATGGTCGCGACGATCGCGTTCGGGATGGGCATCGACAAGCCGGACGTGCGGTTCGTCGCCCACCTGGACCTGCCCAAGTCGGTGGAGGGTTATTACCAGGAGACCGGCCGGGCCGGCCGGGACGGGCTGCCGTCGACGGCCTGGCTGGCCTATGGGCTCCAGGACGTGGTCCAGCAGCGCAAGATGATCGACAGCTCGGAGGGCGACCTCGCGTTCCGCCGCAACGCGGCCCGGCACCTGGAGGCGATGCTCGCGCTGTGCGAGACGGTCTCCTGCCGCCGCGCTCAGTTGCTGGCGTATTTCGATCAGGAGGCCGCGGCCGCGTCCTGCGGGAACTGTGACACCTGCCTGGCCCCGCCCGAGTCCTGGGACGGCACGGTCGCCGCGCAGAAACTGCTGTCCACGGTCTTCCGGCTGAAGAAGGAGCGGAACCAGAAGTTCGGCGCCGGGCAGGCCATCGACATCCTGCTGGGCAAGCGCACCGACAAGGTGTCCCAGTTCCGCCACGACCAGCTGTCGGTCTTCGGCATCGGCACCGAGCTGCGCGACACCGAGTGGCGCGGGGTGGTCCGGCAGCTGCTGGCCGGGGGTTACCTGGCCGTCGAGGGTGAGTACAGCACCCTGGTCCTCACCGACCGCAGCACCGCCATCCTCCGCGGCGAGGCGACCGTGATGATGCGCCGCGAGATCCCGAACCAGCGCCTCCGCTCCCGCACGGCCTCGTCGTCCTCGTCCTCGTCGCGCACGCCCGCCGTGGCCCCGGCCGACTTCCCCGCCGAGGCGGAGCCACTCTTCGAACGCCTCCGGGCCTGGCGCGCCGCGACCGCGAAGGATCAGAGCGTCCCGCCCTACGTGATCTTCCACGACAAGACGCTGCGCGCCATCGCCGCCCTGTCCCCCACGTCGATGGACCAGCTGGGCACCGTCAGCGGCGTGGGCCAGAGCAAACTGACCAAGTTCGGCACCGACGTCCTGGCCGTGGTCCGCGGCGAAGACCCGACCGCGGCCACCGACCCTGCGGCCACCGACCCTGCCGCGGCGACCACCGGCCCTGCCTCCGCGACCACCGGCCCTGCCTCCGTGACCACCGGCCCTGCCTCCGTGACCACCGGCGCTGCCTCCGCCGCCGTCCCGGCCAGGGCCTTCATCGGCGATCCGTATAACGGCCACCTCGACGACGATCAGCCCGACGACGACTTGTTCCCGCCGCCCGAGGAGCCCTACGACTACTACGACGGCCCCGAGTAGCAGTCGCTGTCACCCAGCCGGGTGCCGCACCTTCGCGGCCCCGGTTGACGGTGAGCAGGGCACCGGAACGGAGCGCCGGACCCGGACGGCACCAGGCCGACGGCGGGCGCGCCACCGCAACGAAGCGGCACGACCCGAGATTGCAGGGCTGGTCCTGGTGGCCCTATCACGTGCCTGGATAGGGCCACCAGGACCAGCCCGAGACTGCCGGGCTGGCGCTCACGGCCCTATCACGTGCCGGGACAGGGCCACCAGGACCAGCTCGAGACTGCGCGGCTGGCGCTCACGGCCCTATCACGTGCCGGGACAGGGCCACCAGGACCAGCTCGAGACTGCGCGGCTGGCACTCACGGCCCTACCACGCGCCGGGACAGGGCCACCAGAACCAGCCCGACACTGCCCGGCTGGCACTCACGGCCCTACCACGCGCCGGGACAGGGCCACCAGAACCAGCCCGACACTGCCCGGCTGGCACTCACGGCCCCATCACGCGCCGGGACAGGGCCACCAGAACCAGCCCGACACTGCCCGGCTGGCACTCACGGCCCCATCACGCGCCGGGACAGGGCCACCAGAACCAGCCCGACACTGCCCAGCTGGCACCCACGGCCCCATCACGCGCCGGGACAGGGCCACCAGAAGAACCAGCCCGACACCGCGCAGCTGGCGCTCACGGCCCTACCACGCGCCGGGACAGGGCCACCAGAAGAACCAGCCCGACACCGCGCAGCTGGCGCTCACGGCCCTACCACGCGCCGGAAGAGGGCCACCAGAACCAGCCCGACACCGCGCAGCTGGCACTCACGGCCCTATCACGCGCCGGGACAGGGCCACCAGAACCAGCCCGACACTGCCCGGCTGGCACTCACGGCCCCATCACGCGCCAGGACAGGGCCACCAGAACCAGCCCGACACCGCGCAGCTGGCACTCACGGCCCTATCACGCGCCGGGACAGGGCCACCAGGACCAGCCGGGCGGCACCGGGTTGACGTTGAGCACAACAACGCCGCGACCCGGGCGGCATCCGGGGCGGGGGTGAGCACGCCGCCGGAGCGGAGCACCGTGAGCCGGGCGGCATCAGGCCGGCGGTGGGCGCGGTGCTGTGGGCGTACCGGAAGAGGCGGATCGTGGTCGGAGGCGGAGGGCGGACAGCAACCGGCCGCGCGCCCGCATGGACCGGGTCGCGCAACGGCCGGGACAGGCCGCAGCAGGGGGTGGCAGCCGCCCGGAGGCGGCTGCCGAGGGGTCAACCGGCGACCACGTTGACCATCCACGGAACACCGAAGCGGTCCGTCAGCTGGCCGAACTCGTCGCCCCACATCTGTTTCTCGAAGGGGACGCTCACCGTGGCGCCGTCGGCCAGCTTGTCCCAGAACTCGCGGAGATTGTCCTCGGCGTCGCCGGAGATGCTGACCGTGCTGGTGGTGCCGGGGGTGAAGGGCATGCCGGGCGGAGTGTCGGACGCCATCAGGGTGTAGCCCTGCGGCGTCTCCAGCATCGCGTGCATGACCTTGTCCTTGATCGACTCGTCGGGGGCGCCGAACTCACCGAAGGTGTTGATCCGCAGCTCGCCGCCGAAGATCCTCTGGTACGCCTCCATGGCCTCGCGGCAGTTGCCGTCGAAGGACAGATACGGGTTGAGGCGTGACGCCATCACAGGCTCCTTTGCCGTTGAAGTTGCCGTCGAACGCTGTCACCCCGGACGCTAGACCGACCCCCCGACATTTTTCGACGGATCGACGCAGCCCTAACCCGGATGAGACCAGGGAGGCCGGATGACCTTCGACGAGGCGACCGAGCAGCGGATGGCGGCCATCGCCGCGAACTGGGACGAACGCACCCCGATCCACCTGAGCAGCCGCTTCTACGACGTGGTGAACCGCGCGCCGGAGAGCTGGTTCGCCGACTACGAATGGGCCGACCTGGGCGACCTGACCGGGCGCGACGTCCTGCACCTGCAATGTCACCTGGGCACCGAGACGGCCGCGTTCGCCCGGCGCGGCGCCCGCTCGGTGGTCGGGCTGGACCTGTCCGAGGTGGCCGTCCGCGAGGCCCGCCGGCTGGTCGCCGGCCGCTTCAAGCCGGATCAGATCGAGTACGTGCACGCCAACGTCTACGACGCGGAGCAGGCGCTCGGCGGCCGCACCTTCGACGTGGTCTACACCGGGAAGGGCGCCCTCTGCTACCTCCCGGACCTGGACCGCTGGGCCGACACGGTGTCCGCGCTGCTCCGCCCGGGCGGGCTGGTCTACATCGTGGAGTTCCACCCGGTGCTGCGCTCGCTGGGCCTGGTGCCGCGCGGGCCGGACGACCGGGAGCTGGTGCTGCGCAAGGATTATCTGGAGGGACGGGGCCCGATCGAGCTGGACGCCACGTACACCTACACGGACGGGCCGCCGCTGACCGGGGCGACGAGAAGTTACGAGTGGGAGCACGGGCTCGGCGAGATCGTGTCGGCGCTGGTGGGTGCCGGGATCGTCGTACGCAAACTGTCCGAGAGCGATCGGATCCCCTGGCCCCGGTGGCCGCACATGGCCGACACCGGCGACGGTTTCTGGCGGCTGCCCGACGACCAGCCCCGGCTGCCGCTGCTGTTCGCCCTGCTGGGTGTGAAGCAGCACCGGCCGGAGGCGGCCTGAGAGGTCCTGGCGGGCGGCCCCGATTCCGCCGCGTAGTGGTCGCGGGGCCGCCCGGGTTCAGGGGTCAGCGGTGGTCGGAGCCCTCCGACTCGACCGCCGCGCGCCCGGCCTCCAGCCGCGCGATCGGGACCCGGAACGGCGAGCAGGACACGTAGTCCAGCCCCACCTCGTGGAAGAAGTGCACCGAGTCCGGGTCACCGCCGTGCTCGCCGCACACGCCGAGCTTGAGCCCGGGCCGGGTCGCCCGGCCCTCCTCGGCCGCGATCCGGACCAGCCGCCCGACGCCCTCGGTGTCGATCGACTCGAACGGGCTGATCCCGAAGATGCCCAGCTCCAGGTAGCGCCAGAAGAACGCGCCCTCGACGTCGTCGCGGGAGAAGCCCCAGCCCATCTGGGTCAGGTCGTTGGTGCCGAAGGAGAAGAACTCGGCCGCCTCGGCGATCTGCCCGGCGGTCAGCGCCGCCCGCGGCACCTCGATCATCGTGCCGATCAGCACCTCGACGCCGGAGTCCCCGATCACGTCGGCGATGATCCGCTCGGCCTCGGCGCGCACCGTCTCCAGCTCCTGCACCGCGCCGACCAGCGGCACCATGATCTCCGGGCGCGGGTTGCCGCCCTCGGCGGCGAGTGCCACGGCGGCCTCCGCGATGGCCCGCACCTGCATCCCGAAGAGTCCGGGAATGACCAGGCCGAGCCGGACCCCGCGCAGGCCCAGCATCGGGTTCTGCTCGTGCATCCGGCGGACCGCGGCGAGCATCTGCTCGTCGTGCTCGACCCGCCGGCCGTGCTCGTGCGCGACCGCGACCTTGACCGCGAGCTCCTCCAGGGAGGGCAGGAACTCGTGCAGCGGCGGGTCGATCAGCCGGACGGTGACCGGCAGCCCGTTCATCTCCCGGAAGATCTCCAGGAAGTCGGCCCGTTGCAGCGGCTGGAGCGCGGCGAGCGCGTCGTTGCGCTCGGCGTCGGTGCGCGCCAGGATCAGCCGCTCGACCAGCTCGCGGCGGTCGCCGAGGAACATGTGCTCGGTACGGCACAGCCCGATCCCCTGCGCGCCGAACCGCCGCGCCCGGGCCGCGTCGGCGCCGGTGTCGGCGTTGGTGCGCACGTTCAGCCGACGCTTCTCGTCGGCGTGCGTGATGATCCGGTGCACCGCCGCGACCAGGGGCTCGTTGGCGTGTGCCGGGTCCAGGTCACCCTCGAAGTACTGCACCACCTCGCTGGGCCGGACCGGCACCTCGCCGAGGTAGACCCGGCCGGTGGTGCCGTCGATGGAGATGACGTCGCCCTCGTTCACGACCGTCTCGCCCACCGCGAACGAGGAGGAGCCCACCTCGACCTCGTCGGCCCCGCAGACACACGTCTTGCCCATGCCGCGGGCCACCACGGCGGCGTGCGACGTCTTGCCGCCGCGGCTGGTCAGGATGCCCCGGGCGGCGATCATGCCGGGCAGGTCGTCCGGGTTGGTCTCGCGGCGTACCAGGATCACGGACTTCCCCTGGGCGGCGGCCTCGACCGCCCGCGCCGAGGTGAAGACCACCTCGCCGTAGGCCGCGCCCGGAGACGCGCCGATGCCCCGGGTGACCGATTCCGGCGATCCGGAGAGGTCGAACCGCGGGAACATCAGCTGCCCGAGCTGGTTGCCGGTGACCCGGGTGAGCGCCTCGTCCAGGTCGATCACACCCTCGTCGACCAGTTGGGCCGCGATGGTGAAGGCCGCGGCGGCGGTGCGCTTGCCGACCCGGGTCTGGAGCATCCACAGCTTGCCGCGCTCGATGGTGAACTCGATGTCGCAGAGGTCGCGGTAGTGGCCCTCCAGCGTCGCCATGATCCGCATCAGCTCGTCGTAGCTGCGCTTGTCGAGTTTCTCCAGCTCGGCGAGCGCGAGGGTGTTGCGGATGCCGGCCACCACGTCCTCGCCCTGCGCGTTGGCCAGGTAGTCGCCGTAGACGCCCTGCTCGCCGCTGGCCGGGTCGCGGGTGAAGGCGACGCCGGTGCCCGAGTCGGCGCCCAGGTTGCCGAAGACCATGGCGACCACGTTGACCGCGGTGCCCAGGTCGGCCGGGATCCGCTCCTGCCGCCGGTAGAGCACGGCGCGGTCCGCGTTCCACGACCGGAAGACCGCTTCGACCGCCAGATCCAGCTGTTCGCGCGGATCCTGCGGGAAGTCGTGCCCGGTGTGTTTGACAAAGACCTTTTTGTACGCCGTGACCAGCGCCTTCAGGTCGTCCGCGTCCAACTGGACGTCGTCCTTGACGCCCTTGGCCGTCTTCGCCTCGTGCAGCGCGTCCTCGAACTCGCCGCCCGGCACGTCGCACACGGTCTTGCCGAACATCTGGATCAGCCGCCGGTACGAGTCCCAGGCGAACCGGTCGTTCCCCCCGGCCTGCCGGGACAACCCGGCCACCGACGCGTCGTTGAGCCCGACGTTGAGAACGGTCTCCATCATGCCGGGCATCGAGAACTTGGCGCCGGAGCGCACCGAGACCAGCAGCGGGTCGTCCGGGTCACCGAGCCGGCGGCCCATCGCCCGTTCCAGCGCGGCCAGGTGCTCGTCGACCTCGGCGGCCAGGCCGGGCACATGCGTGCCGACGCGCAGGAACTCCTGGCACGCCTCGGTGGTGATGGTGAATCCGGGAGGAACCGGCAGGCCGAGGTTCGTCATCTCCGCGAGATTGGCGCCCTTGCCACCCAGCAGGTCTTTGAGGTCCTTGTTGCCCTCATGGAAGTCGTAGACGAACTTCATGCCGCACCCACCTCCACCTAAGAATCCGCGGCCGAATACGTTCGTGCCCCGAGATTCGTAAGGCTAAGCACGTCTACGGTGAATAGTTAACAGTCACGTGGACTTTTACACACCCACGCGAAGGTCCCTGATCGGATCACGCTCTCTCCGCGCAGTTACGAGCATCGGGCACCCACCGGGTACCGTTTCGGCAATGGAGGGTCTGCGCCGGCGTTGCGAACGGCGACTGCGCGGCATCCGCGTCCCGCATCCTTTCGACCTCGACCTTTTCAGCGCTGAAGTGGCTGCGCGGCGCGGCCGCCCGCTGCACCGCCGGCCACTGTCCGGGCTGGGCAGCGGGGCGCCCTGCGGGCTCTGGCTGGCGACGCCCTCGGCGGACTACGTCTTCTACGACCCGGGCACCACCCCGCTGCACGCCGAGCACATCGTGCTGCACGAGATCGCGCACATCCTCTGCGACCACTCGGCCGGTCCGGCGTTCTCGCACCTCTTCCCGGACCTCGACCCGGAGCTGGTGGTCCGGGCGCTGGGCCGCAGCGGGCACACCACCGCCGACGAGCGGGAGGCCGAGATGCTGGCCTCGATGATCCGCACCGCGGCGATGCCGGAGCGCGACGACCCGCTCGGCCGGTTCGCCGCCGCGCTCGGCGTCCACCTGTCGTGACGGCCGGCGCCGCCCTGGCCACCGTCCTCTGGCTGGGTACCCTGGCGCGCCTGCCCGCGATCCGGGAGAACGCGCGGCAGCGGCTGCTCTGGGGCAGCCTGCTGGCCGGTGCGCTCGCGGTCACCGTGGCGCTGCCGGCGCTGAACGCCGGGCGGGACGTGCCGATGCCGGCGCACCTGCTCGGGGTGTTCTCGGCGTACCTCTTGCTGCGGCTGATCTCGCTGGTCACCGGCTCCGGGCGGGTGGCCCGGCAGCGGGCGCTGACCGCGGCGGTGCTGGCCTTCCTGGTGCTGACCGGGTGGCATGGGGTGCCGGCCTGCGCGGACTCGCTGACCGCCGGGGTCACCCCGAGGGACGCGGCGTACTGGCTGGTGCTCGACGGCTACCTGATCCTGATCCTGATCCGGGCCGGCTGGGCGTGCGCGACGGTCCGGCGGGGCGCCCCGGCCGGCGCGCTGCGCGACGGGCTGCTCGCGATGGGGGCCGGCAGCCTGCTGCTGGCCGGGTACGCCGCCGGTGAACTGGCGCTCGTGCTGGTCCGGGGCGCCGGCGTGCAGGTGGACTTCCGCGTCTGGCAGCCGTACCCGGAGGCGCTGCACGCCGCCGGGCTGGTGCTGTTCGTGGCGGGTGGCACCGCTCCCCCGGCGGCCCGGCTGCGGGCGGTGCTGGGGGCGTATCGGACGCTGCTGGTGCTGCGGCCGCTGTGGAACGCGATCCGGCGGGCGTTCCCGCAGGTGGTGCTGATGCAGCCGGCCCGGGCGGCGCTGGTCTTCCCGGGCTCGGCGGGTGCCCGGCTGCGGGTGTACCGGCGGGTGATCGAGATCCGGGACGGGATGCTGGCGCTGCGCGAGCACCTGCCGGCCTGCCCGGCGGCGCCGCCCGGCGAGGATCCGGCGGTGACCGAGGCGCGGGCGCTGATCGAGGCGCTGCGGCGGCGCGCGTCCGGCGAGCCGCCGGCCGAACCGGGCGGCGCCTGGGCGGTGGTCGGCCCGGAGATGGCCGACGAGGTGGCCTGGCTGTCCCGGGTGAGTGCGGCGTACCGCGTGCTCAGCCGGCAGTCGGGTGCTCGGACTCCCAGACCTGCCGGATCGCCTCGCTGATCGTCTCCCGGCCGCGCGGCGACACGTCGGCGGCCCGCAGCGCGATCTCGGTGACCCCGGCGGTGCGCAGGCTGCGCAGCAGCTCCAGTTGGGAGTCGACCCGGGCGGCCAGCTCGTCGTCCAGGAAATACGCCACCGGCACGCCGAAGTAGGCGGCCAGGGCGGTCAGATGCTGCACGGTCGGGTTGTCCCGGCGGCCGGTGCGCAGCTGCCAGATGTAGGTGTGCGAGATCGAGATGCCCTGCCGCTCCCGGATCGCCTCGGCGACCGCCATGTGGCTGGGCTCGGGCCCGCCCGTGGTGCGGAAGAGCCGATCCAGCTTCCCCGCGATCGAGAAGACCCCTCCTGTAGCGGCCACTCCGCACCACCCCCCACCGGTGACTCTCCCAGATGGACGCCATGAGCAGCAACGATGCCCTGCGGGCAGGCTGATGCACATCCCCCGATGCCGGCGGCCGTAAACTGAGGTTGATGAGCCAGGCATGAGCCTAGGCGAGAGTTGAGCATCGCTCAAGGTTCGAAACCTGGGAGTCGCCCGAGAGTGGGCAAAATAAGGGCGCCGCTGCGAATTCCACGGGGGAAGAACTCGCAACGGCGCACCGCGAACATTAGACCAAGCGCGTCCGCCTGTCTATCCCACCCGCTGGACGACCGAGCCGACCAGCTTCTTCCAGTCCGCCTCGAAGCCGGGCGCGGACTCCGACTTGTTCAGCTGATAGATCGCGTAGGTGTCGACGAGCACCACGTTGCGGGTGGTCAGCACGGCCACCGCGGTGTCCGCGGTCCCAGGGTGGCTCGCCTCGTACTTCTTGTGCCGGACCAGCGCGAACCCGGACCAGCCGCCCTCGCTGAGCTCCTGCACCTCGACCGTCTCGACGTAGGCCGGCTCGGACTTGTCGCTGGTCACCGTGGCCGGCACGGAGACCGACGGCGGGCAGCCGTCGGCGACCGCGCGCAGCAGCGCCTGCCCGGCCTGCGCCGCTTTCTGATCCGGGTAGACCAGGGCGAGCTGCTCCAGGGTCTGCGCGCCGGTCTCGCCCTCGTCGGCGAACGACGAGGACACCGGGTCGGCGCCCGGCGGCAGCGACGGCGGGGTGCTGGCGCCGCCGCAGAAACTCACCATCTGCTGCGGGTCGGCGCTGGTCTCCGGCGCGCTCCAGGTCGGACCGATGTCGGCGGCCTGCAGGAACGCGCCGCGCATGGTCGTCACCTCGATCCGGCCGGCGTCCGGGGTGTCGTCGTCCGAGCTACAGCCGGCCGCCGCGACCAGGGCGAAGACGGCGGCGACGGCGACCCGGAGCGGTCTGGCGGTCACGAACATCCGGCCATAGTGACAGACTTCGGCCGACGGACGAAAAGCTCGACGGGGCGTGACGTCACGCCCACCCAGGGCTCCCACCGTGAGCTCCGGAGTTTTCCACAGGCACGAGGTCGGCCGTCGCGCGCCGCAGCGATCACCGATAGCGTGGCGGTAGGCGTCAGCGAGGAGGCCTGTGATGACCGGCATCGATGCATTGGCGGCTCGGCTGCGGGCCGCGATCGGTTCGCGACGGGTGCTGACCGACCGCCAGCAACTCCGGACGTACGAGTGTGACGGCCTCGCCCATTACAAGGTCATCCCCGCCCTGGTCGCCCTCCCCGGCACCGCCGAGCAGGTCGCCGCGGTGGTCCGGGAGTGCGCCGCGGCCGGCGTCCCGTTCGTCGCCCGCGGCTCCGGCACCGGCCTGTCCGGTGGCGCCCTGCCGCACGCCGACGGCGTGCTGATCGTGACCTCCCAGCTCCGCGAGATCCTCGACGTCCGGCCGGAGGACGAGCGCGCCGTGGTCCAGCCCGGCGTGATCAACCTGCAGGTCACCAAGGCCGCCACCCCGCACGGTTACTACTACGCCCCCGACCCGTCCAGCCAGCAGATCTGCTCGATCGGCGGCAACGTCGCGGAGAACTCGGGCGGCGCCCACTGCCTGAAATACGGCTTCACCACCAACCACGTCACCGGCCTCGAGGTGGTCACCCCGGACGGCGACCTGGTCCGGCTCGGCGGCCCCGCCCCGGACACCCCGGGTTACGACCTGCTCGGCGCGTTCGTCGGCTCGGAGGGCACGCTCGGGGTGGCCACCGAGGTCACCGTCAAGCTGACCCGGCTGCCCGAGACGGTCCGCACGCTGCTCGCCGCGTTCGGCTCCACCGACCAGGCCGGCGCCGCCACCTCGGCGATCATCGCGGCCGGCGTGGTCCCGGCCGCCATCGAGATGATGGACGCGCTGGCCATCGAGGCCGCCGAGGCCGCCGTCCGGTGCGGTTACCCGGCCGGCGCCGGCGCCGTGCTGATCGTCGAGCTGGACGGGCCGGCCGCCGAGGTGGATGCCCAGTTCGACGAGGTCAGCGCGCTCTGCGCGGCGCACGGCGCGTTCGAGACCCGGATCGCCGCCGACGACACCGAGCGGGCGCTGATCTGGCGCGGCCGCAAGTCGGCGTTCGCCGCCGTCGGCCGGATCAGCCCGGACTACATCGTGCAGGACGGGGTGATCCCGCGGACCGCGCTGCCCGAGGTGCTGCGCCGCATCGGCGAGGTCGCCGCCGAGCACGGCGTCCGCGTGGCGAACGTGTTCCATGCCGGCGACGGCAACCTGCATCCCCTGGTGCTCTTCGACGACACCGTGCCCGGCCAGGCCGACCGCGCCGAGACGGTGTCCGGGGCGATCCTCGACCTGTGCATCGAGCACGGCGGCTCGATCACCGGTGAGCACGGCGTCGGCGTCGACAAGGCACGCTACATGCCACGCATGTTCAGCGACGCCGACCTGGACACCATGCAGCTGGTCCGGTGCGCGTTCGACCCGGACGGGATCGCCAACCCGGGCAAGGTCTTCCCCACCCCACGGCTGTGCGGCGAGCGCCCGGGCCGCCGGCAGGGCGCCCATCCGCTGCACGAGCAGGACGTGGCGGAGGTCTTCTGATGGGCGTGCTCGACGAGCTGACGACGAAGGCCGGGGGCGAGGACGCGGTCGGCGGCGTGCCGGCCCGCCTGGTCGCCGCCCCGCGGGACACCACCGAGGCGGCCGCCCTGATCAGCGCCGCGCAGGGGCTGAGCGTGGTGATCCGCGGCGGCGGGACCAAGCTGGACTGGGGTGTCCCGCCCCGCGAGCTGGACCTGATCATCGACACCCGGCGGCTGACCGGGGTGGTCGAGCACGCCGCCGGTGACCTGATCACCGTGGTCCGGGCCGGCACCCCGATGGCCGAGCTGCACGACCTGCCCGGCCAGCAGCTCGCGCTGGACGCGCCGCCCGCCGCGACAGCCGGCGGCACGGTCGCGGCCAACGCCTCCGGTCCCCGCCGGCTGCGTTACGGCACGGCTCGCGACCTGCTGATCGGCATCACCGTGGTCCGCCCGGACGGCACGATCACCAAGGCCGGCGGCAAGGTGGTCAAGAACGTCGCCGGTTATGACCTGGGCAAGCTCTACACGGGCGCCTTCGGCACCCTCGGGCTGATCACCGAGTGCGTCTTCCGGTTGCATCCGGTTCCGGCCGCTGCGATTTTCGTACGCGCGACCGCCCCGCCCGGACACGCCGCGCGGGTCCTGGCCGGACAGTTCGCCGCCAGCGCGTGCGAGGTCAACGCCGCCCCCGGGGCGGAGCCCGAGCTCGCGGTGCTGCTGGAGGGCACCCCGGCCGGCGTGCGGGAGCGGGCGGCCGCCGTGGCGGAGCTGCTCGACGGCGAGGTGTCCGGCACAGCACCGGAGTGGTGGGACGTGCTGCCCTGGCCGGACGGCGGCGTCGGGATCAAGCTGACCGGCAGGTTGTCGCAGGTCCCGGCGTTGGTGGCGACCGCGGTCGGGGCGGGCGCGACGGTGCGTGGCTCGGCGGGCGCCGGGGTGCTCTATGCGGGCTTCCCACCCGACGGGGAGGGGGCGGACGCCGTGGTCGAGGCCGGGCGGGCGGTCGAGCTGCTGCGGGCGGCGGCCGTCCGGGCATGTGGGCACGCCGTGGTGCTGACCGCGCCGGACGGGGTGCGCGACACCCTGGACATGTGGGGGCCGGTGCCGGGGCTGGAGCTGATGCGCCGGGTCAAGGACCAGTTCGATCCGCACTACCGGTTCGCCCCGGGCCGCTTCGTAGGAGGCATCTGATGGCTGATGTGGACGCGACCCGGGGCACCGGGCCGGTTCCGCCGGACGCGCTGCGGGCCGCGGAGAACGGGGGCGGGGCGGGGGCGTTCGACGGGGTGCACCCGCCGTCGAGTGAGCTCGTGTCCGACTGCGTGCACTGTGGGTTCTGCCTGACCACCTGCCCGACCTACGTGTTGTGGGGCGAGGAGATGGACTCCCCGCGCGGCCGGATCCATCTGATCGCGCAGGGTCTGGAGGGCGAGCCGCTGAGCGAGTCCATGGTCACCCACTTCGACCGGTGCCTCGGCTGCATGTCGTGTGTGACCGCGTGCCCGTCCGGGGTGCGGTACGACCGGCTGATCGAGGACACCCGAGCGCAGGTGGAGCGGCGGCATCCCCGGTCGGCACGGGACCGGGCGTTGCGGGCGGCGATCTTCTCGGTGTTCCCCTATCCGCGGCGGCTGCGGTTGTTGCGGGGGCCGCTCTGGGCGTACCGGAAATCGGGTTTGCAGGGTTTGATCTCTCGCAGTGGGCTTCTGGAGCGGCTCGCGCCGACGCTGGCCACGCTGGACTCGCTGGCGCCGCGGCTGCGCCGCGTGCCGCGACCGCCGCGCCGGGTCGCCGCCCGTGGCACGCGGCGGGCCGTGGTGGGGATGCTGACCGGGTGCGTGCAGTCGGCGTTCTTCCCGGAGGTGAACTCGGCGACCGTGCGGATCCTCGCGGCCGAGGGGTGTGACGTGCTGATTCCGCCCGGGCAGGGATGCTGCGGGGCGCTGAGCGTGCACAACGGGCGGCGGGCCGAGGCGGAGCGGTTCGCGCGGCGGCTGATCGACACGTTCGAGCGCACCGGCATGGACTACTTCGTGGTGAACGCGGCGGGGTGCGGGTCGTCGCTGAAGGAGTACGGCGAGTTGCTGGCGGACGATCCGGGTTACGCGGGGCGGGCGGCGGCCTTCGCGGCGAAGGTGCGCGACCTCGCGGAGTTGCTCGACGAGCTGGAGCCGGTGGCGAGACGGTATCCGCTGCCGGTGACGGTGGCCTATCACGACGCCTGCCATCTCGGGCACGCGCAGGGCATCCGGGCCCAGCCGCGGGCGCTGCTGCGCGGCATCCCGGATCTGGAGCTGCGCGAGATCGCCGAGGCGGAGATCTGCTGCGGCTCGGCCGGGGTGTGGAACGTGCTGAACCCGGAGGCCGCCGCCGAGCTGGGCGACCGCAAGGCCGCCGCGGTCCTGGACACCGGGGCGTCCGTGCTGGTCACCGCGAACCCGGGCTGCCTCATGCAGGTCGCGGCCGCGGTCCGCCGGCGCGGCGGGACGATCGCGCTGGCGCACACGGCGCAGGTCCTCGACGCCTCGATCCGCAATCTGGGAGCGGCCGCACTCGCCGGCCGCTGACAGAGCAGCCGGGCGAGCCGCCGCCAACAGAAGTAGCCGCGCGCCGCCGCAGACAGAGCAACCGGGCGAGTCGCCGCGGACAGAAGTAGCCGCGCGCGCCGCCGCAGACAGAAGTAGCCGCGCGCGCCGCCGCGGACAAAGCAACCGCGCGAGCCGCCCTCACCCGCCGCTGGCAGGGCCGCCGGGCGCGGCGTCGGCGCGGCGGAAGGCCGCGCGAGCCTCGACGGCTGTCGCGAAGACCCGCTCCGCGCCGATCCGCTCGGTCACGCCGAAGCGGTCGAGCTGCTCGCGCAGGTGGTCGGTCACGGCCACCACGCCGAAGACGACGTTGCGCCCGGCGAGGTTCTCGGCGAGTTCGGCCAGTGTCTGGCCACCGGTGTAGTCCAGGTCGTCGACCGCGTCGGCCAGGAGCACGAACCAGCGCGGCCGCGGGTCCACGTCGACCAGCGCCAGGGCCTCCTCCATCAGGCGCGCCGCGTTCGCGTAGAAGAGCCCGACACCGAAGCGGTAGATCACCAGGCCGGGTTCGGTCACCGCGCCGGGCTCGGCCGGGACCAGCCGCAGCCGGCCCTCGGCGTTCAGTGAGACCACGGTGTCGACCGGCGCGTAGTGCCGGCGCACGTGCAGCAGCACCGACAGCACGATCGCCAGGACGATGCCCTGCTCGACACCGACGCCGACCACCACGGCCGCCGTCACCAGCGCGATCCAGAACTCGTCGCGCCGCAGCCGCCAGATCGCCCGCATCCCGGCGATGTCGATCAGCTTGAGGCCGATCAGGAAGACCACCGCCGAGAGCACCGCGGTCGGCAGGTACTGCAACGGTTTCGTCAGGAACAGCAGCACGACGGCGACGGTCACCGCCATCGTCAGCTGCGCGACCTGGGTACGGCTCTTCGCCTCGTCCACCATCTCGGTCTTGGTCGGGCTGCCGTTCACGACGAAACTGCTGCTCAGCCCGGCGGCGACGTTGGCCAGGCTGAGACCGACCAGATCGGTGTTCGCCGAGAACCGCTCCCGGTACCGGACCGCGTAGGCACGGGAGGTGGCGGCGCTCTGCGCGATGATCACGACGAACATGGATACCGACACGCCCAGCAGGCCACCGACGTCGCTCCAGGTCACGCCGCTGGGAAAGCCGAGATGGGGCAGGCCGCTGGGCACCGGCCCGAGGATCCCGACGCCGTGGGCGCGCAGATCGGCGACGTAGCTGACGGCGATGGACGCGACCACGGCCACCAGGCCACCGGGTACCGCCTTGATCCACCGCCCGAAGACGAGCAGCGTGGCGAGCACCGCGACCGACACCGCGACCGTCGGGCCGGACGCCTGGCCGATCTCGCCGAGCGTCTTGCCGAGCCCGACCAGCGTCCCGCTCAGGTGGCCGGCGTCGACCTTCGGCGCGGGCACGCCGAGCATCCCGCCGATCTGCCCGGCGGCCACCTGCACGCCGACCCCGGTGAGGAAGCCGACCAGGACGGTGCGCGAGATGAAGTCGGCGAGGAACCCCAGCCGGACCAGCCGGGCCAGGATCAGCAGCACGCCGCAGATCAGCGCGGTCAGCGAGGCGAGCGCGAGCCACTGCGACGAGCCGGGCGCCAGTCCCGCGATGCCCAGCGCCGCGATGCCGCCGTACATGATCGCCGCGGTGGCCGAGTCGCCGCCGACGACCAGGTGCCGGGAGGAGCCGAGCAGACCGAAGACGACGGCCGGCAACAGGATCGTGTAGAGGCCCGTGATCACCGGCGTCCCGGCGATCGTCGTGTAGCCCATGACCTCGGGAATCGCGAGCGCGGCGAGCGTCACCCCGGCGACCACGTCCTGGCGCAGCCAGCCGCGCCGGTAGGGCACGATCCCCTGGAGAAGCGCCGCCATCAGATCCGCGGTTCGGTGGCGGGGCCGCGCGCCGCGAGCAGCAACGTGGCGATGTAGGCGACGACGACGGCCAGGATGACCAGCGGAGCGACCCCGGCGCCGGCACGGGTCAGCAGCAGGGCGATCAGGATCGAGGAGAGGGGTTGGCGCAGCATCGCGACCAGGGTCGCGCCGACCAGCACACCGATCGCCGCGGTCGGGGTGGACCCGGGCAGGTGCCCGGCGAGGAGCCCGCCGGCCAACCCGATGAAGATCGCCGGGAAGGTGGGGCCGCCCCGGGCGGCGCCCAGGGACAGCGCCCAGGCCAGCGCCTTGCACACCAGGAGGAGCGCCACGATGCCGAGGGAGAGGGTCCCCGCCTGGTGCAGCAGCGGGATCATCGCCTCCTGCCCGGAGAAGAGCACGGCTTCGCCGGACTGTCCGCTGATCTCCTGGAAGGCGACCGCGATCAGGCCGACGAGCAGGGCCGCCACCGGGGTGAGCAGCAGGCGCCGGCCCTCCACCGCGTGCCGGACCACCTTCGCGAGCCGCAGGACCAGGTGGACCAGGAGCGCCGCCGCGAGTGCCAGCGGCACCGTCCACAGGAAGTCGGTGAGTTGCGGCGTCGGGTAGGCGGCGAGGCTGAGCGGCGGCAGCGCGAACGCGTCGGTGCTCAGCCCGGTCAGGGAGCCGACGCCGACGAACATCAGCGAGCCGATCCCGGCCGCGAGCAGGCCGGGCAGCAGGATGACCGGCAGCGTGGAGCCGCCGAGGCCGGCCGCCTCGATGATGATCACCGCGCCGACGACCGGCGATCCGAAGATGGTCGCGAGCGCGGCGAACGCGGCCGACGCGGCCACCACCTGGATCGCCTGGTCCGGCATCGGCCGGCGGGACAGGCCGAGCAGCCACAGGGCCAGGCCGGTGCCGAGGGCGAGCAGGGGCGCCTCCGGGCCCAGGACCAGCCCGAGACCGATGGTGGCGACGGCGGCGAGCAGGACACCGGGGACGTCGACGGGCCGGGTGGGCGGGCCGGTCTTCAGGCCCTCCGAGGGCTCGTGACCACCGTTTCCGGGCAGCCGGGCGATCGCGACCGCGACGATCACCCCGGCCAGTACGAGCACCGGCAGCGGCCACCACCAGGGCGTCTCGGCGAAGCCGAGGGAGTCCGGCAGGTCCTCGTACACCCCGACCTGAAGCCAGTGCGTGATCTCCAGGAACGCCCAGGAGGCGATCGAGACGACGACACCGATCAGGGCGGACAGCACCAGCAACAGCCAGTACCGCCGGCTGCGCAGGAGTGCCGACGCGTCCACGGCAGCGCTGGTCATGACTGACAGGAATACGCGAGCATCGTCCGGCCGCGCCTCACCCCGCATGGATGAGCGCCGCCGCGGTATCGATGTATGTTGATGGGAGCGCTCCCACACCCCTGCACCGCGGAGGTAAGACCATGCACCGAAGAAGGCTGGCCGTCCTCGCCAGCGCCTGTGCCCTGCTCGCCGGCTCCGTGTTCGCCACCGCCACCCGGGCGAACGCGGCGGCCGGCTGCTCGGTCCAGTACACCGTGTCCAGTCAGTGGCCGGGCGGCTTCGGCGCCGCGGTCGAGATCACCAACCTCGGCGACCCGGTCACCGCGTGGTCGCTGGGCTTCACGTTCACCGGCGGCCAGACCGTCACGCAGCTGTGGAACGGCTCGGTCAGCCAGTCCGGCTCGGCCGTGACCGTCCGCAACGCGGCCTGGAACGGCGCCGTCGCGACCGGCGGGAAGGCCTCGTTCGGCTTCAACGGCTCGTGGACCGGCGCCAACCCGACGCCGACCGATTTCTCGGTCAACGGCGTGCTCTGCTTCGGCAGCACCACGACGCCCAGCACACCGCCGTCCTCCCCAGCGACCACCAAGACCAGGATCATGGCGCTGGGCGACTCGATCACCGGCTCCCCCGGCTGCTGGCGGGCCCTGCTCTGGCAGAAACTCCCGGCCGACCGGGTGGACTTCGTCGGGACACTGCCCGGCCAGGGCTGCGGCTTCGCGTACGACGGGGAGAACGAGGGGCACGGCGGTTACCTGGCCACCACCGTGGCGAACCAGAACCTGCTGGTCGACTGGCTCGCCGCGACCCACCCGGACGTCGTGCTGATGCACTTCGGCACCAACGACGTGTGGAGCAACCTGCCGGCCTCGACCGTCCTGGCCGCGTACACCACCCTGATCAAGCAGATGCGCGCCAGCAACCCGGCGATGAAGATCCTGGTCGCGCAGATCATCCCGATGAACCCGTCCACCTGCGCCGAGTGCGCCCAGCGGGTGGTCGACCTGAACGCCGCGATCCCGGCCTGGGCGGCCGGGCTCAGCACGGCCGCCTCACCGATCACCGTGGTCGACCAGTGGACCGGTTTCGACACGGCCACCGACACCTACGACGGCGTGCACCCCAACGACGCCGGCAACGTCAAGATCGCCAACCGCTGGTACCCGGCGCTCGCCGCCGCCATCTCCTGACCCGCTCGCCCGGCCAGGCCCCGCCAGGCCGGGCAAGCCAGATCAAACCCCGCTTTCCGTACGCCCATCAGCGCACCCCCCGTCCGACGCACCCCTCGCCACCCGGCCACCGCTCAGACCGGGTGAACGGCGACCGCGAAGAAGCGGCAGAACACCACGTCGGTCACCTCCGGCCAGGGCAGGGCGGCCATCGCCGCGGTTGCCTCCTCGGCGACCTCACCGTTGACGCGCACCTCGGCCGTCAGCGAGTCCGGCGTCAGGCAGAGGAACACCTTGATGCCGTTGTTCACCGGGCGGTCGAGCGCGCCGGCCAGATAGGGCGACAGGGCGCCGAGCAGATGGTGCTCCAGCATCGCCTCCTGGACAGCTGACCCGCTCGCCTCGTCCCGGCCGTACGCGAGCACCGGCGAACTGATCGTGTGCCATCCGGCCAGCCCGGCCGGGTCGTCCGCGTCCAGCCGGGTGGCGAACTCGCCCCGCCCGCCGGACGCCATCTCCATAAAGCACGCGCCGGACGTCTGCCGCCAGATGCCCAGCGCGAAGCCGAGCGCCTCGCGCGGCTCGCCGATCCCGCTCACGCAGTCCACGATCAGACCCTCGTCCCGGCGGTCCAGCCGGGTGGAGAAGGCGATGTCGTAGTGGCTCTCCGACGACGTGTGGTTGGGCAACGCCATGACCGCCCAGGGTTCGTGCCGGCCGAGCAGCACGCCGTCCTTGACGACGGCGGGGGCGACGAGCGCGGGCGCCGTCTCGCCGATCACGGCACGGACCTGCCACATGATCTCGTCATCCGACGGGCGGCCGGTGGGCGGCGGAGCCGGCTGTCGCTGGGAACGTCTTCTCCAGAACACCGGCACACCGTAGGCGATCTATCCGTCGACGCGCATCTCCCCCAACTCCGCCCAGCCGTCCTGGTCGACGGACTGGCTGACGATCTTCGGGGTGGCCATCAGGTATCGCGGGAGGTCCTGCTGCGCCTGCTTGAAGTGCGCCGACCCGACGTGCTCCGCCCCCGCGGCCCCGTCCTTAAACGCCTCGACCAGCACGTACTCCTGCGGGTTGTCCAGGCTGCGGGACCACTCGAACCACATGCAGCCCAGCTCGGCCCGGGTCGCCTCGGTGAACGGCGCGGCGACCCGCGGCCACTCGTCGGCGTGCTCCGGCTTGATCAGGAACTTCGCGGTAATGAAGATCATCGCTGTGTCCTCTCGCGCTGTCGGTTGCCCGGGTCCCCTCATCATCGCGCCCGGACCGGTGACAACGCGCGAGGTCCGCTTCGGCTTTTCCCACCCCGCTTTCGGTACGACCTGCGCGTCGTACCGGAAAGCGGCGGCCGGAAGCCGGAGCGGACCTCGCTGGTGCCCGCGGTCCCGGGGTCAGTCGGAGTGCGGGGTCAGGACCGCCGGGGCGGGCGACACCGGGGCGTCGACCGACGGGTCGTGGTGGAACAGCGCGCTCGGCCACCACATCCAGCGGCCGACGTCCAGGGTGAGCGCGGTGACCAGCACCGAGCGGACCACCAGGGTGTCCAGCAGCACGCCGAAGGCGACCGTGAAGCCGATCTCGGCGAACGCCACCAGCGGCAGGCTGCCGAGCGCGGCGAACGTGCCGGCCAGCACGATGCCGGCCGAGGTGATCACACCGCCGGTGGCGGCCAGGCCGATCACGGCGCCGCGCCGGGTGCCGTGCTCGCGCGCCTCCTCGCGGACCCGGGTCATCAGGAAGATGTTGTAGTCGATGCCCAGGGCGACCAGGAAGACGAAGACGAACAGCGGGAACGCGGTGTCCTCCCCGGCGAATCCGAAGACGTGCCGGAAGATCAGCGCGCTGACCCCGAGCGCCGCCGCGAACGACAGCACCACCGTGGCGATCAGCAGGATCGGCGCGATCAGCGAGCGCAGCAGGACGGCCAGGATGACCAGCACGACCAGCAGCACCAGCGGGATGATCAGCCGGTTGTCGTGCTTGTTGGCCTCGTTGATGTCCAGGGTCAGCGCGGTCAGGCCGCCGACCTTGGCGTCCGCGCCGGGGATCGGGTGCACCGCCTCGCGGACCGCGATCACGGTGTCCTCGGCCGCCGGGCTGTCCGGCGCGTCCTTCAGCGTCCCCTCGAACTGGACCAGGCCGTTCTTCACGACCGGGTCGCTGACCTCGGTGATGCCGGGTACACCGGCGAACGCGGTGCGCACGGCGTCCTGCTGCGGCGCGTTCGCGATCACCACGACCGGTTGGCCCTGCCCGGCCGGAAAGTGCTTGGCGAGCACGTGCAGGCCGGTGACCGACGGCTGATCGCTGGTGAACGAGTCCTCCTGGCTGAGGCCGTTCGCGTTGAGCTGGAGCAGGCCGAGGACCATCGCGCCGAGCACCACCGTGGTGGTCACCCAGACGGTCCGCGGGCGGCCGGCGATCCGGTTGCCCACCCGCGCCCAGACGCCCGTGGCGGTCGGCTCGGGCGTGCCGTACCGCGGCTTGACCGGCCAGAACAACCACCGGCCGCAGATCACCAGCATGGCCGGGAGCAGGGTCATCATGGCGAGCAGGCCGACCACGATGCCGAGCGCGGCGACCGGGCCCAGGCCGCGGGTGGAGTTCACCTCGGCGAGCATCAGGCAGGACATGCCGATCGCCACGGTCGCGGCGCTCGCGATGATCGCCGGACCGGCCCGGTGCAGGGCGAACATCATCGCCTCGTGCCGGTCGGCGTGCCGGCGCAGCTCCTCGCGATAGCGGGCGACCAGCAGCAGGGCGTAGTCGGTGCCGGCGCCGAAGACCAGCACGGTGAGGATGCCGGCGCTCTGCGCGTTGACCACCAGACCGGCGTGCTTGGCGAGCAGGTAGATCACCGCCTGGGCGGTGGTCAGCGCGACGCCGGCCGTGATGATCGGCAACAGCCACAGCACCGGACTGCGATAGGTGACCAGCAGGATCACCGCGACCACGATCAGCGTGGTGTACAGCAGGGTGCCGTCGATGCCCTCGAAGGCGCTCGCCGAGTCGGCGGCGACCCCGGCCGGCCCGGTCAGGTAGATGCCGAGCCCGTTCTCCCCCGGCCCGGTGATGGTCTTGATCTGGTCGACCACGCCGGCGATCTTGTCCCAGCCGTCGGTGTCCACCTTGATCGGCACGATGACCTGGAGCGCGGCCTTGTCCTCGGACGGGAACGGCCCCTGCACCTGCCCGGACACACCGGGCACCGCGGCGATCGCCTTGGCGTCGGCGGCGGCTTTCTGCTGGTCGGCCGGGGTGATCCCGGAGGGCCGCTCATAGACGATGATGGCCGGCGCGATGTCGTCCGGCTGGAACTGTTTCTGGAGCTCGGCGACCTGGGTGGCCTCGGCGTCGCCGGGCAGCCAGGAGGCGTTGTCGTTCTTCTCGACGCTGCCCAGTTTGCCGGCCAGCGACCCGGCGAACACCAGGATCACGATCCACAGTGCCAGCACCACCCACTTGGTGCGTCGGCCGCAGACCAGCCGGGCAAAGGATCCGGTCGTCATCGTTTCCCCCCAACAATTCGACCCGCGGAGCGTAGGCACGCTCATAGATCCATCAGAACCCCCGCGGCGGCGAATCAGGGTTACCTCAGGGGTGAGCTGCGCCACGGGGAGTACGGGCGCGGGTGTCCGGTACGGACGACGGCGTACTGCGGATGGCGGCATAATCGATCGGGTGACCAATTGGGAGTATGCGCGGCTGGAGTACCGCGCGGCGGGCACGCTGGGCACCGACCGGTTCATGGACTGGACCGCGACGTTCCATCACCCGGGCGGGGTGCTGCGCTGGGGCACCGACGAACGCTTCGATGATTTGCGCCATCTGAACCGGGCGGGCGCCGCCGGATGGCAGTCCTACGACCGGGCGGTGATCCACGTGCAGGGCGAGCCACATCGCCTGAGCAGCGTGACATATTCGATGCGCCGCCCGATCCCCTCCGTCGAATGATCGCTAGTCTCTGAGGGTGGCCAAGGAGACCGGGACCAAGCTGATCGCCTCGAACAAGAAGGCGCGGCACGACTACGCGATCCTCAAGACGTACGAGGCGGGCCTGGTGCTGGCCGGCACCGAGGTGAAGTCGCTGCGCCTGGGCCGCGCGTCGCTGGTCGACGCGTTCGCCCAGGAGCACGAGGGCGAGATCATGCTGTACGGGCTGCACATCGCCGAGTACGGCTTCGGCAGCTGGACCAACCACGCGCCGCGCCGCACCCGGAAACTCCTGCTGCACAAGACCGAGATCATCAAGATCCTGAACACGCTGGGGGACGGCACCGGGCTGACCCTGGTGCCGCTCTCGATGTACTTCAAGGACGGCTGGGCGAAAGTCGAGCTGGGGATCGCCCGCGGCCTCAAGTCGTACGACAAGCGGCAGGTGATGGCGGAGCGGGACGCCAAGAAGGAAATCGCCCGCGAGATGGGCCGCCGGCTGAAGGGCCGCCGCTAGATACTGGTCCGGTGACCGAACGTCTCGACTGGATCGATCCCACGCTGCGCGAGTGGGACTGCACGGTGCTCTGGTCCGATCCGAGGGATCCCGAGGCCGGGATCGTGCTGGACCGGTCGGCGTTCTACCCCGGCGGCGGCGGGCAGCCGCCGGACCACGGGGTGCTGCTCTGGGAGGGCGTGCAGACCCGGATCGTCGACACCCGCAAGGGCGACGATCAGTACCTGATCGCGGCGCCCGGGGATCCGGTGCCGCCGGCCGGGACGAAGGTGCGCGGCGCGCTCGACGACGAGCGGCGGAGCAGCCTCATGCGTACCCACTCCGGCCTGCACATCCTCTGCGGCGCGGTGTTCCGCGACTTCGGCGCGCTGGTGACCGGCGGCAACATGCAGCCCGGCGAGGCCCGGATGGACTTCAACCTGCCGGAGGTGCCGGCGGGGTTCAAGCAGGCGCTGGAGGACGCGGTCAACGCGGAGATCACCGCGGACCGCAAGATCGTCGCCCGGGTGCTGCCCCGGGAGGAGGCGCTGCGCATCCCGACGCTGGTGCGGACCCAGGACGCGCTGCCGCCGCTGGAGAACCCGGAGATCCGGGTGATCGACATCGTCGGCCTCGACGTGCAGGCCGACGGGGGCACCCACGTGGCGTCGACGGCGCAGGTGGGCCGGGTCGAGGTGGTCAAGGTGGAGAGCAAGGGCCGGCAGAACCGGCGGGTACGGATCCGGATCACCGGCCCCCGCTCGTGATCACTTGGCCTGGAGGCCGTACTTCTTGCACGCCCTGGTGAACTTGGCGGTGCAGATGTCCTTGGTCGTGACGAAGCCGTCCTTCACGACCTCGCTCATGATGTTGGTCGCGGTGATCAGTTTCGGCTGGAGCAGCACGGAGGCGACGTAGGCGCCGGACTCGGGGTCCTTGACCTTGTCCTTGGCCGTCTTCTTCTCGCCCTTGACCAGGGAGATCGCCAGGTCGGCGGCCGAGCCGGCCTCCTCCTTGAGCGACTTGTACACGGTCATGCACTGGTCACCGGCGATGATGTTCTGGAGCCCCTCGACGGTGGCGTCCTGGCCGGTGACCGGGACCTTGCCGTTCAGGCCCTTCGACTTGAGCACCTGGATCGCGGCGTTGCCGAGGCCGTCGTTGGCGGCGAGCACCCCGCCGACCTTCGGCCACTGCTTCAGCATCTGCGCGAAGATCTCTTTGCCCTCGTCGTTGTCCCAGTCCGGCACGAACTGGTCGGGGCCCTTGACGTACACGTTGTTGTCGTACTGCTGCTGGAGCACCGAGTCGTAGCCGCTCTTGAACAGGGTGGCGTTGTTGTCGGTCGGCGAGCCGTTCAGCTCGGCGATGATCGGCCTGTCCGCCTTCTGCGCGGTCAGGCAGTTGATCAGGCCCTGGGCCTGCATCTGGCCGACCGTCTCGTTGTTGAAGCTGACGTAGAAGTCGGCGCCGCCGTTGAGGGTGAGCCGGTCGTAGTCGATCACCGGGATCTTGTGCGACTTGGCGTTGTCGATCACGGCCTTGCCGCTGATCGAGTCCAGGTTCGCGATCATCAGGACCTTGACGCCACTCCTGATCATGGCGTCGGCGATCCCCTTGAACGCCTCCTTGTCGCCCTCGGCGTTCTGGATCTCGTACGGCACATTGGCGCTCTTGAACGCGGCCTCGAGGTACTTCGGGTCGTCGTTCTTCCACCGGGTGGAGCTCTTGGAGTCCGGCAGGATCACGCCGACGCCGTTCTTGCCCTTGCCCGAGGAGGTCGCGTTCGACGTCGTGGTGCTGCTGTCGCCGGAGTCACCGCCGTCCCCGCCGTCGTCACAGGCCGTAAGCGTGACCGACGTCATCAGGCCGGCGGCGACAAGTGCGAGCAGTGCCTTGCGCATGGCAGTAGAAGTCCTCTCAGGGGTGGATCCCGACCTGCGTGGGGGGTTGCCGGGAAGCCCGCCAAGTATCGGCCAACGCGCCTCGGCCGCAACATCGGGTGTAGGCCTGAGTGCAAGATTATTCACTTCGCCCCGCGTCACCGGCAAGGCATCACGGACGGTATTGACAAGTTCCTTTTTCCGAAACTGCGAAACCGGGCCGCAACAAGGCACGGCGGCACGCTCGCGCATGCCGCCGTGAATCGTCTCTCAGATCAACCGGCGCCTGATCCACCACAGCGAGAAGGCCGAAAGGGCGAGGCCGAGGGCCACCAGAAGGCCGAACTCACGCCACTGAACGGTCCAGAACTTCGCGTCCGGCACGTAGGTCAGCTTGGTGCGGAGATTTTGCGCCCGTAGCCACTCCGGACAGGTCAGCCGATCGTTGGGGGCATCCGGGCCGCACTTGGTGGTGTCCGCCGGGCCGCGGAACTCCGCCCCGGTCGTGGTGATGACCGAACTCTTCATGATCCAGGCGTTCCGCATCTCCAGGACCGGCTCCAGGCGCATCTCCTTGGTGCTCATGTCGAACCCCATCCCCATCCGCTGCGTCGTGTCCAGCGCGGTGATCGTGGTGACCGGCTGGGCCAGCCAGGGGCGCACCAGCATCGGCATCGCGATCTGGAGGCCGGCGACCAGCAGCAGGGTCACCACCATCGCGGTCACGGTCCGGCGCAGGAGCAGGCCGGCGGTCACCCCGATCACGAACGCCAGCACCGCGTAGCCGACCGGCACGATCCCGCGCGCCTGGAAGATCAACGGGGTGATCCGGTCCCCGGTGGCCAGGTCGATCTGGTGGGCCCACCGGCTGAGCACCAGGCTGAGCAGGCCGGTGCCGAGCGCGGCCGCCGCCCCGCCGAGCGCCAGCTTGACCAGCAGCCAGCGGCCCCGGCCGACCGACTGGCTGAAGACCATCCGGTATGTGCCGGTCTCCAGCTCCCGGGCCACCAGCGGCGCGCCCCAGAAGATCCCGAGCAGCGCCGGCAGCAGGGCCATCGCCACCATGCCGACGTTGTAGAACTGGCGTACCCACCCGGTCTGCAAGGACTGGCGGAACGTGTCCGCCGCGGCCTCGCAGGCGTCGCCCCGGCAGCCGGTGAAGCCCGCCGCGGACGCCAGGTCACCCACCTGCGTCCAGGTCAGCGCCAGGCCGGCCAGCAACACCAGCAGGAGCGCGCCGGTGGTCAGCGCCGGGGTGCGGAACTGCCGCCAGGTCAACCAGATCATCGCTGTCCCTCCAGCACCCGGGAGCCGGCCGGGGCGGCCGCGCCCATGTACGTCAGCACCAGGTCCTCCAGGCTCAGCCGGTCCACCTGCCAGGACGGGTCGTCGATCGGCGCGGTGCTGCGCACCACCAGCGTCGACTGCCGATCGGTGTGGCTCGCCTCGATCACGTCCCGGCCGCCGCCGAGCGACTCGGCCGAGCGCCGCGGGCCGACCAGCCGGTGATGGCTGGCGAGCAGTTCCTCCACGTCACCGGCCACCCGCACCCGGGAGCCGACCAGGACGATCAGGTGGTCACAGACCCGCTCCAGGTCGGCGACCAGGTGCGAGGACATCAGGATGCTCATCCCGTGCTCGGCGGTCAGCTCCATCAGGCCCTGGAGGAAGGCGCGCCGCGCCAGGGGGTCGAGCGCGGCCACCGGCTCGTCGAGCAGCAGCAGCTCGGGGTGCTTGGCCGCGGCCACGGTCAGCGCCAGCTGGGCGCGCTGGCCGCCGGAGAGCTTGCCGGCCTTCTGCGCCGGGTCCAGGCCGACCTGCTCGATCCGCCGCCGGGCGAGCCCGTCGTCCCAGCCCGGGTTCAGCCGGGCGCCGAGCTTGAGGTGCTAGGCGACGGTGAGGCCGGCGTAGACCGGGGTGTCCTGGGCGACGAAGCCGACCCGGGGCGAGCCGCTGACCGGCTTGCGCCCGAGCACGTCGATCCGCCCCGCGGTCGGATCGAGGAGCCCGCAGGCGAGCTGGAGCAGCGTGGACTTGCCGGCCCCGTTCGGGCCGACCAGGCCGGCGACGTGGCCGGCCGGGATGTCGAGGGTGCAGCCGGACAGGGCGGTACGCCGTCCGTACCGTTTGGTCAGCCCCTCGGCGTGCAGTGCGCTAGTCATGCCCGCGCCTCCGAAAAATCCCGAAAAGTACTGAGAAAGAGGGCCTCGATGCTCTCGTTGTCGAGGCCGGCCTCCCGCGCCTCGCCGAGCCACCGCTGCAAGCTGTGCCGCAGCGGCTCGTGCTCGCCGGGCGAGCCGAGCGTCTTCGTGACGAACGTGCCCACGCCGGGCCGGGCGGCGACCAGCCCCGCGTACTCCAGCTCCCGGTACGCCTTGGACACCGTGTTCGGGTTGATCGCGATCCGGGCCACCACCTCCTTGACGGTGGGCAGCTTGTCGCCCTCCTTGAGCACACCCAGCCGGAGCGCGTGCCGCACCTGCTGGATGAGCTGCATGTAGGGCGCGACCCCGGACCGGGCGTCCAGGTGAAACTCGATCACCTCACCACCTCCATTTCACTAGTTACCTAGTACAATAGGCACAGAGAAAAGGCGGCCGTGTGGCCGCCTTTTCAGATGGTGCGAACTACCAGTTCACGGCGATGTATTTGGACTCCAGGTACTCCAGCAGGCCCTCGTGGCCGCCCTCCCGGCCGATGCCGCTCTGCTTCACCCCGCCGAACGGGGCGGCCGGGTCGCTGACCAGCCCACGGTTCAGCCCGACCATGCCGGCCTCGATCCGCTCGCTGACCCGCAGGCCGCGCGCCAGGTCACCGGTGTAGACGTAGGCGACCAGGCCGTACTCGGTGTCGTTGGCCAGCCGGACCGCCTCGTCCTCACTGGTGAAGGTGACGATCGGGGCGACCGGTCCGAAGATCTCCTCGCGCAGGATGGCCGCGTCGGCGCCGACACCGGTGAGCACGGTCGGCGGGTAGTAGAAGCCCGGCCCGGCCGGCCGGCTGCCGCCGGTGACCGCCTCCGCCCCGTCGGCCAGCGCGCCTTTCACCAACTCGTCGACCTTCGCCACGGTGTCCTCGTTGACCAGCGGGCCGACCTGGGTCTTCTCGTCCGTGCCCGGACCGACCACCAGCGCGGACATCCGCTGGGCGAGCCGGTGGGCGAACTCGTCGGCCACGCCCGCCTCGACGAAGAACCGGTTCGCCGCGGTGCACGCCTCCCCGCCGTTGCGCATCTTGGCGAGCATCGCGCCCTCGATCGCGGCGTCCAGGTCGGCGTCGCCGAAGACCACGAACGGGGCGTTGCCACCCAGCTCCATCGAGGTGTTCACGACGTTCTCCGCGGCCTGGGCGAGCAGGATCCGGCCGACCTCGGTGGAGCCGGTGAAGGAGATCTTGCGGACCCGGGCGTCGCGCAGCATGGTCGAGACGACCTTGCCGGAGCTGCGCGAGGGCAGCACGTTCACCACACCCTCGGGGACGCCGGCCTCGGCCAGGATGCCGGCCATCGCGAGCGCGGTGAGCGGGGTGTCACTGGCCGGCTTGAGGATGACCGTGCAGCCGGCGGCGAGCGCCGGGCCGATCTTGCGGGTGGCCATCGCGGCCGGGAAGTTCCACGGGGTGACCAGCACACAGACGCCGACCGGCTGCCGGGTCACCAGGATCCGGTTGGTGCCGCCCGGCGCGGTGGTCACGTTGCCGTCGATGCGCACGGCCTCCTCGGCGAACCAGCGGAAGAACTCGGCCGCGTAGGTGACCTCGCCCTTCGCGTCGGTGAGCGCCTTGCCGTTCTCCAGGCTGATCAGTTTCGCCAGCTCGGCGGCGCGCTCGGTCATCAGCTCGAACGCCTTGCGGAGCACCTCACCGCGTACCCGAGGGGGTGTCGCGGCCCAGCCCGGGCCCGCGGCCGCCGCCGCGTCCACCGCGGCGATCGCGTCCACCTCCGCACCGTCGGCGACCGTGGCGATCGTGTCGCCGGTCGCCGGATCGAGCACGTCGAACCGGCTCCCCGAGGTCGCGCCCACCCACTTGCCGCCGATGAAAAGTTCCGTCTCCATGGGCACAGCATTCTCCGGATCCGGACGAGCCGCCACGCTTCCCCGATTGGACCCCTCGCGCACCCTCGGTGACCACTAGCGTGAGCTGGGTGACGGTGGGATTTCTCGGGCTGGGCGTGATGGGCCGGCCGATGGCGCTCAACCTGGCCCGGGCCGGGACAGACCTGCTGGTCTGGAATCGCTCGCCGGCGGCCGCCGAGGCGTTGCGGGCGGCCGGGGCCGCCGTCGCGGCCGAGGCCGCCGACGTGTTCGCGGGCGCCGACGTGGTGCTGATGATGCTGGCCGACGACCAGGTCGCCGACCGGGTGCTGGACCGCGACGCGCCCGGCTTCGCGCCGATGGTCGCCGGGCGCACCCTGGTGCACATGGGCACCACCGCGCCGGCCTGGTCCCGCGGGCTGGAGGAGCAGGTCCGGGACGCCGGCGGCCACTACGTCGAGGCTCCGGTGTCCGGGTCCCGGGTGCCCGCCGAGACCGCCCAGCTGGTCGCCATGCTGGCCGGAACCGATCAGGACGTCGACCGGGTCGCGCCGCTGCTGGCGCCGATGTGCCGGGAGACCGTCCGGTGCGGCCCGGTGCCCAACGGCCTGCTGATGAAGCTGTCCGTCAACACCTTCCTGATCAGCATGGTGACCGGGCTGGCCGAGTCGTTCCACTTCGCCGACCGCCACCACCTGGACCGGGGCACCCTGCTGGCCGCGCTGGACGCCGGCCCGATGGCCAGCCCGGTCTCCCGGATGAAGGCGCGCAAGCTGCTCGACCGCGACTTCTCGGTGCAGGCCTCGATCCGCGACGTGCTCTACAACAACCACCTGATCGTCGAGGCCGCCGAGACGGCCGGCATCTCCTCGCCGCTGCTTGACACCTGCCTGGAGCTTTACGCGGAGACCTCGGCCGGCGGACACGCGGACCAGGACATGGCCGCGGTGATCCACGCCCTGGAGTCCCGCTCCGGCTGAGCGGGGACGCGTCTGCCGCGGCGTCCGCCGCCCGCTCCCGGTCAGACCGGTTTCCGGTACGCGTCTGCCGCGGCGTCCGCCGCCCGCTTCCGGTCAGACCGGTTTCCGGTACGCGTCTGCCGCGGCGTCCGCCGCCCGCCCCGGGTCAGACCGGTTTCCGGTACGCGAGAGCGCGGCAGAGCCCGGGCAGCGACGGAGGCTCCAGGACGTCGGGCAGGCCGGCGAAGTCGTCCGGGTGGACCCAGGCGACGCCGACCAACTCCGCCCGCTCGTAGGGGAGCAGGCCGTCGCGGCCGATCGCCGGGGTGGGCTCGGCGAAGCGGGCGGTGAAGAACTGCTCGGGGCCGATCATGCGGCGGCCCTTCCACACGCACTCCCGCTCGACCACGACGAACTCCGGGTCGATCGCCTCCGGGTCCAGGCCGGTCTCCTCGGTCAGCTCGCGGCGGGCGGCCTCGAGCGGCGTCTCACCCGGGTCGATGCCGCCGCCGGGCGGCTCCCAGAGGCGGTGGCCGTCGGTGGGATCCTCCCAGTTCAGCAGCAGGACGCGGCCGTCGGCGTCGAAACAGACGATGCGGACGGCGGGGCGGCGGACGATCTCCATGCCCCTGACCCTACGGTCCGGCCGGGCAGGCATAAGCTGCCGAGAGTGGCGAAGTACTTCGACGTGCACCCGGACAATCCGCAACCCCGCAGCATCCAGCAGATCGTGGGGGTGATCCGGGAGGACGGACTGATCGCCTATCCGACCGACTCGTGCTTCGCGCTCGGGAGCCGGATGGGCAACAAGGACGGGCTGGACCGGATCCGGGCGATCCGGCACCTGGACGACCGGCACCACTTCACGCTGATGTGTCACGACTTCGCGCAGCTCGGGCAGTTCGTGCAGATCAACAACGCGCTGTTCCGGGCGGTGAAGGCGAGCACGCCGGGGCCGTACACGTTCATCCTGCCGGCCACCAAGGAGGTGCCGCGCCGGCTGCTGCACCCGAAGAAGAAGACCGTCGGGGTGCGGATCACCGCGCACACCACGGCCCAGGCGATCCTGGCCGAGTTGGGTGAGCCGCTGGTCTCCAGCACGCTGCTGCTGCCCGGCGAGCCGGAGCCGATGACACAGGGCTGGGAGATCAAGGAGGCGCTCGACCACGCGGTCGACGCGGTGGTCGACTCCGGCGAGTGCGGCACCGAGCCGACCACGGTGATCGACCTGTCCGAGGGTGAGCCGGAGGTGCTCCGGGTCGGCGCCGGCGATCCGGCGCGGTTCACGTCCTGAGGGCCAGCCTGGTCAGCGCGGGGTCGCGTTCGGCCGGGCTGAGCAGGCTCTCCGCGTACGCCCGGAGCAGCTCGTGCATCATCCAGCGGCCCGTCCGGCGCTCGGTGAGCAGGCTGGCCGCGATCAGCTCGGCCAGTTCGGCCGTGACGTCCTCGCCGGCCAGCGCGGACGCCGCGGCCAGGTCCAGGTCGGGGTCGGTGACCGCGCCGATCAGCCGGAACAGCCGCGCCGCGCCGGAGCTGAGCGCCCGGTAGGACCAGGAGAACACGGTCCGCGGGTCGGTGGCCGCGTCCGGGCTGCGCATCCCGTCGAGGCGGGACGCGGCCAGCTCGGCGGCCAGGTCGGCGAGCGGCTGCCCGGGGCGCAGCGCCGCCCGGGCGGCCACCGTGACCAGCGCCAGCGGCAGCCCGGCGGTCGCCGCGGCCAGGGCCGCGCCGGCCGCGGGCTCGGCGGCGAGCCGGTCACCGAGCCGGTTCGCGAGCAGCTGCCGGGCGTGCGCGTCGTCGAGCGCGTCCAGGGTGATCGGGGTCGCGCCGTGCGAGGCGATCAGGCCGGTGAGCCGGTCCCGGCTGGTCACCACGACGGTGGGGCCGGGCGCGCCGGGCAGCAGCGGCCGGACGTGCTCGGCGTCCCGGGCGTTGTCGAGCAGCAGCAGCGCCCGGCGGCCGGCGAGCAGGCTGCGCAGCAGACCGGAGCGGGCGGCCGGGCCGGGCGGGACCGGGCGGCCCGGGTCGAGCGAGACGATCAGGTCGCCGGCCGCCTCCTCGGCGCCCATCGCGGTGGCGCACCGGTCGAAGCCGCGCAGGTCGAGGTAGAGCTGCCCGTCCGGGAAGCGGGCGCGATGGCCCCAGTGCACGGCGAGCGCGGACTTGCCGACACCCGGCGGCCCGGTGACCACGGTGAGCCGTTGCCGCTGGTCCAGCGTCGCCAGCTCGGCGGCCCGGCCGGTGAAGCCGGGTGCCGGGGCGGGCAGCTGGGCCGGGGTGACCCGCCCGCCGGCCGGGGCGCGCAGGATCCGGGTGTGCAGCTCGGTGAGCTCCGGGCCGGGTGCGGCGCCGAGTTCGTCGGCGACGGCGCCGCGGGTGCGGGCGAACGCCTCCAGGGCCTGCGCCGGGCGGCCGGCCTCGGCGAGCGCGGTCATCAGCACCGCCGCCAGGTCCTCGGCGGTCGGGTGCTCGGCGACGAACGGGGCGAGCCGCTCGGCCACCTCGCCGGCCCGGCCGACCTGGAGCCCGGCCCGGCCGAGCTGGGCGAGCGCGTCCAGGAACTCGCGGGTCAGGCCGGTCCGGACCCGGTCGGCCCAGGCGCCGGGAACGCCGGCCAGGGTGACCGGCTCCCAGCCGTCCAGGGCGTGCATCAGCAGCTCACCGGCCCGCTGGTGGTCACCGTCCCCGGCGGCGGAGCGGGCGTGGTGGATCAGGCGCCGGGCCCGGTAGAGGTCGACCTGCTCGGGCGGGACGTCGAGCAGGTAGCCGCCGGCGGTCCAGCGCAGCGTGTCCGGGCCGATCAGCGGGTCGAGGACGCGGCGCAGGCGGGTGGCGTACGGCGCCAGCGGCGTCCCGGAGCGCGGCGGCGTGCCACCCCACACCCGGTCGATCAGCACCCCGGCCGGGACCACCTGGCCGGGGGTGAGCAGCAGCGCGGCGAGCAGACAGAGCTGTTTGCCGGTGCCCGGGTCGACCTCGACGCCCTCGTCGGTGACCAGGCGAACCGGTCCCAGCAGCCGCCACCGCATGTTCCCCCGCCAAGATTCCTTACCGTTGGGGAGAACGATCCCCCAGGTGCAAGGGTTTTGCAAACGATCTTGGGCAGGATGGTTCGGCGTCCACGGGCCACGGGGGGCCGTGGGCGGTCCCGCCGGTCAGCGGAGCAGCGCCAGCGGGACCGCCGAGGCCAGGGCCAGCATCCCGGCGTCGTTCGGGTGCAGGTGGTCGCCGCTGTCGTAACCGCGCCACAGCCGTTCCGGGGAGCCGCCGTCGCGGACCGCGGCGTCGAAGTCGATCACCGCGTCGTACTCGCCGCTGTCCCGGATCCACTCGTTGAGCGTGCTCCGGGCGATCCGGTGCGCCGGGGCATCGTGGCCGCTGCCGCCGATCGGCAGCAGGGTGCCGCCGAGCACGGTGAACCCGGCCTGCCGGGCCCGGGAGATCAGCTCCAGGTGCCCGGCGATCAGCGGCGGCGCCGGGGTGCCGTGCCCGATGTCGTTGATCCCGATCAGGGTGATCAGGTACCGGGCGCCGGGCTGGTCCAGCGCGTCCCGGCCGAGCCGGCGCAGCCCGGCCGCGCCGATGCTGACGTTGGCGAGCGCGCCGGTCGTCCCGCCCGCGCCGGAGCCGCCCCCGCCGGGCGGGGCCGGGATGTCCGGGCCGGCCAGCAGCCGGTTGGCGTTGATGCCGGTGTTCAGCACGCCGAGCGGCAGGCCGGCCGCGCGGATCCGGGCGGCCAGCCGGTCCGGCCAGCGACGGTTGGCGCCGAGCGTGGTGACCGCGCCGCAGGTGATCGAGTCGCCGAACGCGACGACCGCGGCGCTCGGCCCGGCGGTGCGCACGCTGACCCCGCCGAGCAGCAGGTACCGGGTGTCGACCACGCCGCCGGACGGGTCGGGCGCGGCGGCCGCGTTGCCCGGCACGATCCGGTTGCGCTGGTAGGCGTGGGTGCCGACGGTGCCGATCCGGGTCCGGTCGGGCAGGTGGTAGCTGATCACCAGGTCGGCGCCGGGCGGCAGGGTGAGGTCCGGGACCGGGTCGCTGTGCAGGGTGCCGCCGGCCGGGAGCAGGGCGTCGGCGCGGCCGTCGAAGGTGACCCGGCGGATCGTGGCCGGGCGCATCGCGGTGCTGTCCGGGCCGCCGGCGCGCAGCCCGGTCCAGATCTCGCCGAGGCGTACCGGGGTGGTGCCGAACTCGTTGGACAGGGTGAGGCGGGGCTGGGTGCCACCCAGGCTCAGGTGCACCACCTGGCGGACGGTCCGGTCGGCCGGCAGCAGCGGTTCCCGGCTCGGCGTGGCCGTGGTCCCGGTGCTCCACGTGCCGGTCCAGCGTTGCTGGGCGCGGGCCGGCCGGAGCGGGCCGGCGATGCCCGGGGTGGCGATCAGCGCGGCCGACGCGGCGCCGCCGAAGAGCAGGGCGCGCCGGGTGGTGGCGCGCCCCAGGCTGGGGAGAAAATCTTTTCGCAAGATACGCGCAACGTAGGAAACGGGGGCAAGCCCCGTCAAGTCGGCCGTCACGAATCCGATCCGGGAGGTGACGCGACGTCACCCCCCGGATCGTCGCATCACCCGGTCGTGCAGGACAGGTTCTGCACCGTCGCGGGCGCGGTGCCGGAGCCGAGGAACCCGAACGTGGTGTAGTCGCCGGCGGCGATCGTACCGTTCCAGGTCTCGTTGCTCACCGTGACCAGTGAGCCGCTCGCGGTGGCCTTACCGCTCCACACCGATGCCAGGGTCTGGCTGCCCGGCCAGGTCCAGCCGACCTTCCAGCCGTTCACCGCGGTGGTGCCGGCGTGGACCATCACCTGGCCCTGGAAGCCGCCGCTCCAGGAGGAGACGACGTTGTACATCGCGGTGCAGCCGCCACCGGTGCCGCTGCCCGGCGTCGAGGCCGACGGGCTCGGCGCCGACGGACTGGGCGAGGACGGGCTGGGCGAGGTGCTCGGCGTGGTGCCGATCCCGGTCACCTCACCGTGCCCGCCGTCGAACACCACGTCGGAACAGCCGTAGAAGGTCTCCGTGCTGTCCGAGCGGGACCAGACCGAGTAGATCAGATGCTTGCCGGTCTTGTTCGACGGCAGTTTCCCGGTCCAGTAGTAGTGCCCGTCGTCGGTGCCCGGCCCGCCGTTCGCCGGCGGGTTGGTCACCTGGTCGAACGGCGTCGGCTCCAGGTCACCCCAGGCGAGCGGCTTGGTCGGGTCGTAACCGTCCTTGGTGATGTAGAGCGAGAAGGTGCCCGGGTGCTTGGCCCAGTCGTTGTACTGGAACTCCATCGTCGCGCCGGCCGTCAGGTGGGTGGCCGGCCAGTCGGTCCGGGCCAGGTTGAACCCGGTGAAGTTGTACGGGCCGCCGGTCCCGCCGCTGCACAGCTGACCGTCCGGGATGAAGCCGTTGACCCGGCCCGCCCCGTCCGAGCGGAGCACGGCGAACCAGTTGTACAGCGACGTGACACCGCTCTGCGCGACCGCCGCGGCGCAGGCCGCGTTCTTCGGCTCGATCGCGCCGGTGGTCGGGTTGCGACCGTCCTGGTAGCAGAACCAGGTCCGGCTACCGGGTACTTGGATGGCCCCGTGCGCCTCGGCCGCAGCCGGGAGGACCAGGGCCCCGGCCGCGGCGGCGACGAGCGCCGCCACGGCCAGACGGGCGAATTTCATGCGATCACCCCTCCGGGAACAGTCGGGCGAAGTCGGCGTAGCCGGTGGCGACGTCGACCTGGGCCCAGAACCGGTGGTAGTTGAAGGTGGGTGCGGCTCCGCCGTTCAGGTACGCCTGGACCTTCGGGAAGTCCGGGTCGTTCTTGTAGAAGGAGCGGATGTCGAGGAACGACACCCCGGGCTTGATCACGTCACCGTTCGGCATCTTGCCGCTCCAGCCGTTCGGGATGTAGATCCCCTGGCCGGTGGTGGCGTTGTAGGTGTCGTCCATCCGGTTGTAGTCGGCGCGCGTCTCGGTGACCGAGACACCCTTCGCGTCCTTGTGCGTCCAGATGGCGGAGAGCAGGTTCTTGGCCGCCGTCTTGGCGGCCGCGTTGCCCGACTTGGCGGCGTAGTAGGTCAGCAGCTTGGCGTACGAGCCCGCCACGCCCAGGTCGGTGCCCTTGCTCTTCACCGTGACGTGCAGGTTGGTGTTGGCCGCCGGGCTGGCGGCGTTCCAGGTGGCCGGCGCGCCGGACCAGGCCAGGTCGGACGGGATCTCGAAGCTGGTGGCGGTGATGGTGGAGTTCGCCAGCGCCCAGGGCACCCACTTGTCCAGGACGGTCTTGGCCTTGGTGTCACCGGTCGCGTAGTAGTACTCGGCGAGCCGCTCCAGCGACCAGGTCTGCATCCCGAACCACTGGTTGGACGGCGGGTCGGCGTAGACCGGGGCCTCGATGTACGACATCCCGTAGAAGGTCGGCGTGCCGGCCGGCGGCGCCGAGTAGCTGCCGTCCCAGCTGTTCGTCGCGCCACCGGCGATGGCGCCCTCGCTGGACTGCAGCCACTGGTAGAACTCCAGCTGCCGGCTCAGGCTGGCCTGCCAGTCGGCCTTGCCGGTGGCCGACTTCGGGGTCAGCGCCGTGGTGCTGGACAGCGCGTACGCCGCCATCGGGTTCTGGTAGCCGAAGTGGCTGGTGCTGGAACCGATCCGCCAGGCCCAGCCGGCCGACGTGTCGTAGGCGCCGCCCCAGGCGTAGTACCAGGACAGCAGGTTGCTGGAGCTGTTCTTGCCGGTGCCCGGCGCGCACGAGGTGGAGGTGCAGCCGGGCTGCTTGAAGTACTTGTCGTAGAACGCGTACCGCAGGTAGTCGCCCATCTTGGCGGCGTTCGCCACGGTGCCGGAGATCTGCGACTGCTTGCCCTGGGCGGTGGCCCACTGGTTGGCCCAGTAGGCGACCTGGATCGACCGGGCGTCGGCGTCCGGGGCGTTGGTGTACTTCCACTGCTTGGCGTACGACGAGTCCTTGGTGAACAGGTCCAGGTAGCCGTTCGGGCCGCCGAACTTGAACGTGTCGCAGGACGGCTGCGGCACGGTCTCGAAGGTCGACTCCTGCGGGCCGCGCTGGAACGTGTTGATGTACGTGACCCGGCTGGTGCCGTCACCGCAGTGGCCGAAGCCGTAGACGTTGTCCACGTCCATCAGCCAGTGCGTGCCGTAGATGTCGTCGGTGTTGTAGGTGCTCTTCAGCTCGGCGGCCAGCGGGTCGGTGCCGACCGACACGCTGCTGTCCAGCTGCGACGGGTACTGCGACGGCAACGGGTGCTCGGCCGCGTAGGTGGCCGGCTTCGACGCGTTGTAGTTGGCGTTGGTCGGCTGGTCGGCGTGCGACGGGATGATGTACTTCTCCATCGTCGACCAGGCGCTGTTGAACGGCGCCCAGTCCCCGGAGACCTGGCCGTGCTCGGCCTCCAGCCACAGCCAGTAGCTGAACGCCTCGCTGGTGGTCTCGTGCCCCTGGTCGGGCGCCTCGTCGATCAGCGTCTCGATCGAGTGGTAGGGCACGCCCTCCGGGCTGAAGTACCCGTTCGACGGGTTCTTGATGTCGTTGTACATCTGGGTGAACCGGGCGTCCACGGCGCCCGCCTTGACCACGCTCACCGCGACGCTGGCCGCGGTGTACCCGCTGGCCGTCGCCGTGATGGTGGCGGTGTCCCCGACCGCCGCCGAGCTGGCCGCCGCGACCGTCACGGCCTGGCCGGTGTTCCAGTTCGACGGGGTGAAGGTGAGCGTGGCCGGGGTGGCCGTGACGCTCGTGCTGCCGGTGCTGCGGGCCACCGCCACCGTGACGTTCGCGGTGGGCGCGGCGCTCAGCGCCAGCTTGAACGAGCCGCTGGCGCCCGGCTCCAGGGTCGCCGAGGTGGCGTCGGCGACGATCGACGGGGTGGTCGCGGCGTCCACGAAGACCGGGACGTCGGCGGTGCTGCTCTTGGTGCCGGCGTTGTCGTACGCGATGGCCTGCAGGTGGTAGGCCGCCGTCTGGGCCGGCACCCCGCTCCAGGTGTACGCGTACGGCGCGGCCGTGTCGGTGCCGAGCAGCAGGCCGTCGTGGTAGAACTCGACCTTCGCCACGCTCCGCCCGCTCGCCGCGGTGGCGGTGGCCGCGATCGGGATCGACGCCGGCCCGGTGTACCGGGTGTTCGCCGCCGGGCTGCTGATCGCCACGGTCGGCGCGGCCGTCGCGCCGTTGCAGGCCACCCCGTTCAGCGTGAACGCGGCCGGCACCGGGTTGGCGGAGCCGAACGTGCCGTTGAAGCCGGTGCTCAGCGTCGCGCCGGTGCCGATCGAGCCGTTCCACGACGCGTTGGTCACGGTGACGTGCTGACCGCTCTGGGCGTAGACGCCGCTCCAGCCCTGGGTGACCTTCTGGGACGCGTCCGGGAAGTCGTACTCGAGCTTCCAGGACGTCAGCGGGTCACCGGAGTTGGTGATGGCGATGTCGCCGGTGAAGCCACCGGGCCACTGGCTCTGCACCTTGTAGACGACCGAGCAACCGGCCGCGGCGTAGGCGGGTGGTCCGCCGGCCACGAAGGCCGCGCCGGCGCCGAGAACGGCGACGCCGAGGACGGCGGTCCTGCGTCGGAAACGCTGATGGGACTGTCTCACGGGGGTGTCCTCCTAGGGGACGCGGGAGCAGGAGACGGGAGACGGGACGGGATTGGTGGTGCCGGTGGTGCTGCCGAGGAACCCGAACGTGGCGGAGGCCCCGGACGCGATCGCGCCGTTGTACGACGCGTTGGTGACGGTCACCGCCGTGCCGGACTGGGTGGCGGTGCCGCCCCAGCCCTGCGTGACGGTCTGACCGGCGGTGTAGGCCCACTTGACGGTCCAGCCGGTGGTGGCGGTGCTGCCGGTGTTGGTCACCGTGACCTCACCCTGGAAGCCGCCGGTCCAGGAGCCGGTGACCTTGTAGGTCGCCGTGCAGCCGCCGGTGGGAGCCGGTGAGCTGGAGGAGGCGGACGGCGACGGGCTCGACGGGGACGGGCTCGACGGCGACGGGGACGAGGACGAGGACGACACTGACGGCACCGGGCCGGTCCGGTCGGCGTAGAGGATGCCCCGGCCGTTGGTGCCCAGATAGACACGACCCCAGATCCGCGGATCGCCGGCGAGCGCGTCACCCATGTTGCCGTACTGATGTTTGTCGTCATTGATCCGGACAAAGGTCGTGCCGGTGTCATCGGACCGATAGACCCCGTCGACACCGTCGACCGTCCCGACCACGAAGACCGCCGGGTGAGAAGCACCGGGCGCGGCCTTGCCGAAGGCGACGTTGATGCCCTCACCGACCGCGGCGAGCTTGGTGAACGTCTTGCCGGAATCGGTGGAGCGGAACAGCCCGGTGCTCGCGGCCACCCATACCGAACCCGCGATGCCCGGCACCGCCTTCAGGTGCAGGCGCCCGGTCGTCGGCAGGGCGAGAGACTGCGCCGCGAAGGTCGCTCCCCCGTCGGTGCTCGTGTAAAAGACGCCATTCGCGTACGCATAGAAGGTCTTGGGGTTGACCCTGTCGGATTCCACGATCGCCCCGGCGGGCAGCCCGGTCGACGCGGTCCAGCTGCTCCCCCGCGTGGTCGAGTAGTGGACGCCGGCGCCGGCCGGCGACCAGACCACGGAGGTGGCGTCCGCGCCGACCGCGACGGTGCCGCCGCCGGTGACGCCGGACGGTTCCTGGCCCTGGTACCAGTTCTTCCCGCCGTCGCTGGAGATGCCGATGTGCGGGGCGGCGTCGGCGTTGCCGACCCGGACGAAGAAGCTCGGGCTCAGCTCGGCGAAGTCCAGGCTGGTGTTGCTGCCCAGGCTCGGGGTGTCGTGGAAGTTGGCCGGGACGGTGTCCAGATCGGCGTGGTAGAAGCCGCCGATGTCTCCGAGCGCGCTGACCAGCGGGGCGCCGCTGGGCGGGCTGGCCAGGTCGAGGACCGCGGTCTCCTCGATGCCCTTGGCGGCCGGCTTGATCGTGATGGTGCCGCCGGAGTCCCACTTGGTCAGGTCGGTGGTGCCGTACAGGGTGGCGCCGGTGCCGTAGAGCATCCGGTTCGAGTCGAACGGGTCGATCGCCAGGGACTCGTTCATCCAGCCGAGCTTCGGGCTCTCCTCGGGCGCCTGGGCGGTGCTGTTGAAGTCCAGCCAGGGGTTCGCCGAGATGTCCAGGGTGTAGCGCTTGGAGCGGCTGGGGTAGCTGGTCCAGTCCCAGGCCCGGGTCCAGGTCGCGCCGTAGTCGGTGCTGCGGAAGAAGATCGCGTCCGGCCACCAGGAGATCTGGGTGGCCACCATCAGGGTGCCGGGGTGCAGGGTGTCGACCGTCAGCCCGGAGTATCCGTAATATCGGTCGGCGACGGCGGTGGGCGAGATGTCCGTCCACCCGCCGGTGGTCGTGTCGAGCCGGTAGACCTGTCCGGCCGCGCCGTCGTACGGGCCGCCGGTATCGCTGGTCGCGATGAAGAGGTATTTTCCGGAAATAACGCCCTTGTGGGCGATGTATCCGGTCGGCTGCCCCGCCACCCGCTCCCAGGTCGCCCCCGAGTCGAGCGAGCGGTAGACCGGGTTGTCCTTGTCGGCCACACCGACGTAGATCTGCTTCCCGCTGAACGTCACCCAGGTCAAACCCTGGTTCTGATTCAGGTAGCCGTTCGTGTCGGCCGGGTCCTGCACGTAATTTCCGGCATTCGGGAAGTTCGACACCTTGGCCCAGGTGACGCCGTAGTCCGTGCTGCGCCACAGACCGTTGCCACCCTCGGCCGCGAAGTAGACGTTCTTGTGGTTCGCCGGGTCGACGGCGAGCCGCTCGCCCATCCCCCGGCCCGGCATGTTGCCGCCGACCTTGAACGGCAGATCGGTCTTCGACCAGGTGGTGCCCTTGTCGGTGGAGCGCAGGACAGCCCCGTTGTTCGGGTCCCAGCTGTTCGTGTACATGCCGACCGCGGCGTAGACCCGGGTGGTGTCGACCGGGTCCGGCGCGATGCTGAGCACGCCGTTGTGACCCCAGTCGTCCTGGCCCACCTCGTCGAGCAGCGGGGTCCAGCTCTGAGCGGTCTGGTTCCAGCGGTACGCGCCGCCGATGTCGGTACGGGCGTAGATCAGGTTCTGCTCTCCCGGGTTGAAGACGATGCCGGGGACGAAGCCACCGCCGTCGATCCGGACGTTCCGCCAGGCGTACTGGTCGACGCCGGCAGCCGTGGCGGAGATCGGCTGGGAGACGACGGCGACCGCGGTGGCGGCGGCAACCAGGGCGGCGGCCAGGGAGCCGCCGACGGTTTTTCTCATGGGGGACCTTTCATTGACGTCCGTAAACCTGGGAGCGCTCCCACAGCGTCTGTCCCCGTCATCTGTCTGTCAAGAGCCGGAAACACCAGGGGCCCGTCGCCGCTCCACTACGGAGAGCGACAATGGGCTCGAATGACGCGATTCGATCTCCGTGACCTGGGTAAACCCCTACTCAGGCGCCGTGAGCAGCGACAAGGTGCTGGAGGGGCAGCTGTGTATCATTCGGCGGAACGCGTGGGCCGGTGCTGGCAAACCGGCTCGCGGCCAGTCGGCGGGATAGGTACCGGTACACGGCGTGACATCCGCCCCGTGTAGCGGTGGAGGAGATTGCATGAAGGTTTGTGTTGTCGGCACCGGTTATGTCGGTCTGACCACCGGAGTCAGCCTCGCCTTCCTCGGGCACGAGGTGACCTGCGTGGATCTCGACCAGCACAAGGTCGACATGCTGCGCGCCGGGAAGTGCCCGATCTACGAACCCGGGATGGAGGAGCTGCTCGCCGAGGCGGCGCCCAACCTGAGCTTCACCACCAGCTACGCCGAGGGGGTTCCCGGCGCCGACGTGGTGTTCGTGGCCGTGCAGACCCCCTCGGCCGCCGACGGCAGCCCGGACCTGCGCTTCCTGCGATCCGCCGCGGAGAGCGTGGCCCAGTCGCTGGACCACGAGTTCACCGTCGTGGTGAACAAGTCGACCGTGCCGATTGGCAGCGGCAACTGGGTGGACGCGATCCTGCGCGACTCGTTCGCGCAGCGTGCGGACCGCCCGGCCGGCGTCGAGTTCGCGGTCGCCTCGAACCCGGAGTTCCTGCGCGAGGGCAACGCCATCGCGGACACCCTGTTCCCGGACCGGATCGTGATCGGCTCGGACAACCCGCGCAGCCTCGAGGTGCTGAACCGGCTCTACCGGCCGATCATCAACCAGACCTTCACCCCGCCGACCTTCATGCCGCGACCGGAGGACGCCTCCGCGGTTCCGCTGGTCTCCACCGACCTGGCCTCGGCCGAGCTGATCAAGTACGCGGCCAACGCGTTCCTGGCCCTCAAGATCAGCTACGTGAACGAGATCGGCCAGCTGGCCGCCAAGGTCGGCGCGGACATCACCGAGGTGGCCCGCGGCATGGGCCTGGACCAGCGGATCGGCTCCCGGTTCCTGCAGCCGGGCGTGGGCTGGGGCGGCTCCTGTTTCGGCAAGGACACCAAGGCCCTGGTCGCCACCGCGAGCGAGTACAACCTCGAGATGCCGATCGTGAAGGCGGCCCGCGACGTCAACCAGCGGCAGCGGGCGATCGCCGTGGAGCGCCTCCAGGACGAGCTGCGCATCCTCAAGGGCCGCAAGATCGGCCTGCTCGGGCTGGCGTTCAAGCCGAACACCGACGACCTGCGCGACTCCCCCGCGCTGGACATCGCGAGCCTGCTGCTGGCCCGCGGCGCCCGGGTGCGGCTGCACGACCCGATCGCGGCCGAGCGCTTCCGCCGCGAGCAGCCGGAGCTGGCCCCGCACCTGAGCGAGACCCTCGACGGTGTGTTCGACGACTGCGACGCGGTCGTGCTGGTCACCGAGTGGGCGCAGTACCTGGAGCTGGACTGGAGCAAGTTCGTCGGGCTGATGCGCAACCCGCTGGTGCTGGACGGCCGGCACGCGCTCGACGGCGACCGGATGCGCCGCCTCGGGTACAAGTACCTCGCCGTGGCGGGCTGACCCCCGCCCCGCCCTCCCGCACCATCAACCGCCGTGGCTCTCCGCCACGGCGGTTTCCTTTTTGCGGAGTAGGGCCGATTCTGCCGGTTCCCGCGAAGCTCAACAAAACCGACTCACCCGCCGTATCATGACCTTGAAGTGCGGATAAATCGGCTTATAACCCGCGTCTAAGAGGAGCCCCTTCCGCCAATCTTCTTAACCGGTTAAGGTGCGCGCCCGTCGCCGCTATATCGTTACCGACTCGATCACGGGGAAATCATTGCGCAACTTGCCGGTTACCTCTTGACTGTTGGTCAAGAAGCGCTTCGGACGGCGGCGTCGCCAGACGCCGGAGGCGCTCAAGACATAGGGAGCAGCATGTTCGGTCTACGTGGGAGTTCGCGATCGCGAGTCGCGCTCGCCGGTGCCCTGAGCGCCGGGCTGGTCTTCAGCCTGGCTGCCTGTGGCGACGACAAGAGTGACTCGAGCGGTTCCACCGACGCGGCGTCAGCGGGTATCGACTGTTCGGTGTTCAGCCAGTTCGGCGACCTCAAGGGCAAGACCGTCTCGGTCTACACCGGCATCGTGACCCCGGAGGACACTCCGCAGAAGAAGTCGTACGAGCCTTTCGAGAAGTGCACCGGCGTCACGGTCAAGTACGAGGGCGACAAGTCCTTCGAGACGCAGATCCTGGTCCGGGCGAAGGCCGGCAGCCCGCCGGACATCGCGTACGTGCCGCAGCCGGGTCTGCTCCAGCAGCTGGTTGCCACCGGCGCCGCCAAGGAAGCCCCCAAGGAGGTGTCGGACAACACCGACAAGTTCTGGGGCAAGGACTGGAAGGCGTACGGCACGGTCGACGGCAAGTTCTACGCCGCGCCGCTGGGTGCCAACGTGAAGTCCCTGGTGTGGTACTCGCCGAAGGACTTCAAGGACAAGGGCTACACGGTCCCCACCACGCTGGACGACCTGAAGGCCCTCAGCGACAAGATCGCCGCCACCGGCTCCAAGCCGTGGTGCGCGGGCATCGGCTCCGGTGACGCCACCGGCTGGCCGGTCACCGACTGGGTCGAGGACTTCATGCTGCGCCTGTCCGGCGCCGAGACCTACGACAAGTGGGTCAAGCACGAGATCCCGTTCAACGGCCCCGAGTCCACCGCCGCGTTCAACGCCGTCGGTGAGTACCTGAAGAACGACAAGTACGTCAACGGCGGTCTCGGCGACGTCAAGAGCGTGGCCTCCACCACGTTCCAGGACGCCGGCCTGCAGATCCTCGAGGGCAACTGCTCGCTGCACCGCCAGGCCTCGTTCTACGCGGCCAACTTCCCGCAGGGCACCGACATCTCGGAGAACGGCCAGATCTACGCGTTCTACCTGCCGGGCAAGGACGCCACCACCAAGCCGGTCCTCGGCGGTGGCGAGTTCGTGCTGGCCTTCGCCGACCGTCCCGAGGTCAAGGCGTTCCAGTACTTCCTGTCCACCGACACCTGGGCCAACCTCAAGGCCAAGGCGTCGAGCGGCTGGGTCAGCGCCAACAAGGGCCTGAAGATCGAGAACCTGACCAACCCGATCGACGTGCTCTCCGCGAAGATCCTCCAGGACCCGAACGCGCAGTTCCGGTTCGACGGTTCCGACATGATGCCCGCCGCGGTCGGCTCGAACGCGTTCTGGAAGCAGGCCACGGCCTGGATCATCGGCCAGGACACGACCACCACGGTCAACAACATCGAAACCGCATGGCCCAAGAAGTGATCTGAGTTCTACTCCGAGGCCGGCCGGGATGCGCCCAGCATCCCGGCCGGCCATCGCCCTCTTTCCCCTCGGAACACCGAAGGAGGTCCGGGTCGCGTGTTCGATACCGCAAACGACACCCCTGAAAAACTTGTCCAGATGCTCTCCGCGCTGCTGCTGTTCGCCGCCGTGCTGGGCGTCATCCTCTTCCTCGCCAGCCGAGTCCGGGGCAAGCGCTCCGACACCTGGGTCGGCTACCTCTACCTGCTGCCGGTCGTGCTGCTGCTGGCCGTCGGCCTGGTCTACCCCGGTCTCCGCACCGTCTACGAATCGTTCTTCGACGCGCAGGGCAGCGCGTTCATCGGCGTCGACAACTACAAGACGATCTTCACCGACGGTGACCAGCTCTCCGTGCTGGGCAACACCATCATCTGGGTCCTGATCGTCCCGGTCGTCGCCACCGGCATCGGCCTGGTCTACGCCATCCTGGTGGACAAGTCCCGGTTCGAGTCGTTCGCCAAGGCGCTGATCTTCCTGCCGATGGCGATCTCGATGGTCGCCGCCGGCGTCATCTGGAAGTTCATGTACGAGTACCGCCCCGACCAGCAGAACGTGAAGCAGATCGGCCTGATCAACCAGATCATCGTCTGGCTCGGCGGCAAGCCGGTCCAGCTGCTGATCACCGACACGGCCAAGCTGAACACGCTGCTGCTGATCGTGGTGTTCATCTGGATCCAGGCGGGCTTCGCCATGACGATCCTGTCCGCCGCGATCAAGGCGATCCCGGACGAGATCATCGAGGCCGCCCGCCTCGACGGCGTCAGCCCGTGGAGCATGTTCGTCAAGATCACGCTGCCCAGCGTCCGGACGACCATCGTCGTGGTGCTGACCACGCTGGCCATCGGCACGCTGAAGGTCTTCGACGTGGTCCGCACGATGACCGGTGGTAACTTCCGGACCAGCGTCATCGCGAACGAGTTCTACAGCCAGCTGATCCGGGCCGACAACCAGGGCCTCGCCGCCGCGCTCGCGGTGGTGCTGTTCGTCCTGGTCACCCCGATCATCGTCTACAACATCCGCCAAGTCCGTCAGGAGGCATGATGACGGCCACCCCTTTGGCGACCGCTCCGGAGCTCAAGGCTGAGACCCCGGGCGCGGCGGCCCTCGCGAAAAAGCGGCTCAGCTCGCCGTGGGCGTCCCTGGCCGCGATCGTGATCGCGGTGCTGTGGACGCTCCCGACGTTCGGCCTGCTGCTCTCGTCGTTCCGCCCGGAGATGGACATCAAGCGGACCGGCTGGTGGACGTTCTTCACCAACCCGCAGGTCACGCTGGACAACTACCGCGCGGTCTTCGACAGCGACACCGGCGTCAACCTGGGCACCTACTTCGTCAACTCGCTGATGATCTGCATCCCCTCGGTGCTGATCCCGGTCTCGCTGGCGGCCCTGGCGGCGTACGCGTTCGCCTGGGTCAACTTCCGCGGCAAGAACATCCTGTTCGTCGCGGTCTTCGCCCTGCAGATCGTCCCGCTCCAGGTCACCCTGATCCCGCTGCTGACCATCTTCGCGAAAGCCGGGATCGCCGGGACGTTCTGGCCGCTGTGGCTGGCGCACACCACGTTCGCCCTGCCGCTGGCGATCTACCTGCTGCACAACTTCATCAAGGAGATCCCGGCCACCCTCATCGAGGCCGCCCGGGTGGACGGCGCGGGCCACGTGTCGATCTTCTTCAAGGTGATGTTGCCGCTGCTCACCCCGGCCCTCGCGGCCTTCGGCATCTTCCAGTTCCTCTGGGTGTGGAACGACCTGCTGGTCGCCCTGGTCTTCGCCGGCGGCGGCGACACGGTCGCCCCGATCACCCTCCAGCTGGCCAACCTCACCGGCACCCGCGGCACGGCGTGGCACCTGCTGGCCTCCGGCACGTTCGTCTCCATCATCGTGCCGGTCACGGTGTTCCTGCTGCTCCAGCGCTACTTCGTGCGAGGCCTCCTCGCCGGCAGCGTCAAGGGGTAGCGTCCGCTTCACCTGCTTCACCCCGGGGCCGCACCGTCTGGTGCGGCCCCGGTCTTGTCGCGGGTCGCTCCCGGTCCGCTGCGCAGCCACCCAGATCAAGTTCAAGATCATGCTGACTCGGATCGCGCTGATCACCGATCGTCGCTCCCGCCAGGGACCCTTCCGGGCCGGGCAGGACGCTGGCGCGTCCCGAACGCCCGCCCCTACAGGGCGACGCCCGCGGGTGGCCACGATCCGCTGACCCAACCCCAACCCCGAAACCGCCACACCCGCCTCGCGCGGCACAGTCCAGGCCCCGGCTGGCCCTGACGGCCCTATGCCCGGCCCGGATAGGGCCACCAGGACCAGCCGCATGCGTCCGGCTGGCCATCACAGCCCTATACCCGACCCGAATAGGGCCACCAGGACCAGCCGCATGCATCCGGCTGGCCCTCACCGCCCTACGCCCGACCCGGACAGGGCCACCACGACCAGCCGCATGCCGTCCGGCTGGCCCCCACCGCCCTACGCCCAGCCCGGACAGGGCCACCACGACCAGCCGCGTGTCGTCCGGCTGGCCCCCACAGCCCTATACCCAGCCCGAATAGGGCCACCACGACCAGCCGCATGCCGTCCGGCTGGCCCCCACAGCCCTATACCCAGCCCGAATAGGGCCACCACGACCAGCCGCGTGTCGTCCGGCTGGCCCTCACCGCCCTATACCCGACCCGAATAGGGCCACCAGGACCAGCCGCATGCATCCGGCTGGCCCCCACCGCCCTACGCCCGACCCGGACAGGGCCACCACGACCAGCCGCGTGCATCCGGCTGGCCATCACCGCCCTATACCCGACCCGGACAGGGCCATCAGGACCAGCTGCGTGCTGTCCGGCTGGCCCCCATGGCCCTATGCCCGGCTCGGATAGGGCCATGGGGGCCAGCCGGACTGCGCACGGCGGACCGCGAGCGGCGGCCGCGACCGCTACCGGCTGGCAACCTCGTGGCCTGGCAGGCAGACCCCGGCGGGCCGCAACCGGCATCGGCAGCGGGTTGGCCGGGGGCAGCCTGCGAGGAGGGCGGTCATCGGGCGTAGGGGCGGTCGTGCCGGGCGGTCCGCAGGGTCGTCGCCCACCAGCTGAGCTCGTGCAGGGCCGCGTCGAAGGCCTCGCCCACCGGCCGCGGGCGGGTCGAAGCCGACCGGGCCGAGGTGCTCCCACGGGCGGGACAGGCCGACGACACGGCGGGTGGTGACCACGTGGAGTTCGGCGAAGACGCCGCGCAGGTGTTCGGCGGCGAGCAGGCCGCCCTGCACGCCGTAGCTGAGGATGGCCGCCGGTTTGAACATCCACTCCCGGTAGTGCCAGTCGATCAGGCGCTTCAGGCCGGCCGGGTAGCTGTGGTTGTACTCCGGGGTGACGATCAGGAAGGCGTCGGCGGCGTCGATGCGGGCCGCCACACCGGACGGCGAACTGCCGCCGGGACGCAGCGCCCCGTCGTCGGGCAGGTCCGCCTCGGCGCAGTCGATCAGGTCGACCTCGACCTGGTCGGTGGCCGCGCGGAACGCCGCCCATTCCGCGACGGCGCGGCTCATTCGCTGGTCACGGACGCTGCCGGCGATCACCGCGAGGTGCAGCGGCTCGGTGCTGTGCTGATCCGGATCGGTCGGGACGGTGGGCCGGGTGGCCAGGTTCGTGTCGGTCATGAGGACCACGCTCGGCCTTCAACATATGTTGAAGTCAAGCCGGGCGCGGGGCAGGATGGGGCGATGAGCGTCACGCAGGCACCGCCCGGTTTCGTCCTGACGGTGAGCGAGGTGGCCGCGGCGGCCGGGGTCGCGCCGTCCGCGGTCCGCTTCTACGAGCAGCACGGCGTCATCCGGGCCGAGCGCACCTCCGGCGACCAGCGGCGCTTCGACGACGCCGCGGCCTGCCGGATCAAGGTGGCGAAACTCGCGCAGCCGGTCGGCCTGACGGTCCGCGAGATCGCCGAGATACTGGGCCGCCTGCCGGACGATCCCGCCTGCGACGACTGGGGCCGGGTCGCCGAGACGCTGATCGCCGAGGCGGAGGCCCGGACCGCCGCGCTCAAGGCGCAGCTCGCCGCCATGAACTCCGGCGCGCGGCTCTGCGAGCTCTGACGCGACGTCTTTCACGATCAAGACCCGCTTTCGGTACGACCGACGCGACGCGCGCGCCGGTCGTACCCGAAGCAGGTTTTAAAGAGACTCGACCAGGCGACCGTCGCGCAGGGTGAGGACGCGGTCGGCCCGGTCGATCAGGTTGGGGTCGTGGGTGGCGACGAGCGCGGTCATGCCGCGCGCGTCGACGATGGCCCGGAGCAGGTCCATGATGGCCCGGCCGGTGTCCGAGTCCAGCTGGCCGGTCGGCTCGTCGGCGATCAGCAGGTCCGGGTCGTTGGCCAGGGCGCGGGCCAGCGCCACCCGCTGCTGCTGGCCGCCGGAGAGCTCGCCGGGCCGCTGGTTGGCCTGCCCGCCGAGACCGACCAGCTCCAGCAGCACCGACACCCGCTCGTCCCGGGTGGCCGGGTCCCGTTTGGCCAGGCGCATCGGGATGCTGACGTTCTCGGCCGCGGACAGGATCGGGATCAGGCCGAACGACTGGAAGACGAAGCCGATCGTGTCCCGGCGCAGTTCCAGCAGGTCGGCCTCGGAGGCGGAGGTGACGTCCCGGCCGGCGACCGCGATGGTGCCAGCGGTCGGGCGGTCGAGGCCGCCGATCAGGTTAAGCAGGGTGGTCTTGCCGGCCCCGGACCGGCCGCGGACCGCGACCAGCTCGCCCTTGTCGGCACTGAACGAGACGGTCGAGAGGGCGTGCACCACCCGCTCCCCCGTTCCGTATTCCCGGGACAGCCCGGAGACCTCCACGACGCTCATGCTTGCTCCCCCGGGCGGACTTCGACGTGGTCGGGTTCGAGGTTGAGGCGGACCCGGTCGCGCAGGCTCAGCGCCTCGACGAACGCGGCCGGCAGCTGCAACCGGCCGGCCCGGTCCAGCACGGCGTACTCCTCGGTGACGTGATGCTCGGTGCCGTCCTCGGCGAGCCGGGCGGAACGGCGTACCTCGGAGGCGGTCTTGCCGTCGCGGATCGCGACCGCCCGGCGGACCTGGTCGGCCACGTTCCGGTCGTGGGTGACCACCACGACGGTCACGCCGAGCTCGGCGTTGACCGTGCGCAGCGCGCCGAACACCTCGTCCGCGGTGGCCTCGTCCAGCTCACCGGTCGGCTCGTCGGCGAACAGCACCTCCGGGTCGTTGGCCAGGGCGACCGCGACCGCGCAGCGCTGCTGCTCGCCGCCGGACATCTCGGCCGGGCGGCGGCCGGCCTTGCCGCCCACCCCGACCATCTCCAGCAGCTCCTGCGCCCGCTTCCGCTTGCGGTTGCCGGCCAGGCGCATCGGGAGCTCGACGTTCTCCCGGGCGGTCAGGTACGGCAGCAGGTTACGCGCGGTCTGCTGCCAGACGAACCCGACGACCTTCCGCCGGTATTCGAGGCGCTTCTTCGCGGTCATGCCGAGCAGATCGAATCCGGCCACCTTGGCGATGCCGGCGGTCGGCTCGTCGAGCCCGGACAGGATGTTGAGCATGGTGGACTTGCCGGAGCCGGACGCGCCGACGACGGCCAGCAGCTCCCCGCGGTCGACCACCAGGTCCAGGCCTTGCAGGGCCATCACCTCGACGCCCTCGGTCCGGAAGATCCGGACCAGGCCGTCGCAGACGATGTGCCCGCTGAGCCGGTCCTGACCGCCGGCCCGGGCCGCGGCGCGTTCCGCCGCCTTCCGCTCCAAATCAGCCAGATCGGTCATGACTGCTCCTCTCCCAACCTCAGCACCGTGCCCAGGCGCAGGCGGCGGTTGGCGATGTTCTCCACGACGAGCGCGGCCAGCACGGCGAACGCCGCGACGACCAGGACACCGCCGGCGAACCACGGGTCGAGGGTGATCCCGGCGGTCACCCCGGAGGTGAAGCCGCTCAGGCCCAGCGCCGGGCCGATCAGTGCGGGCAGCACGAACCCGGCCAGCCCGCCGGCCAGCACGGCCACCCCGATCAGCGGCAGGATCTCGAAGATCAGCAGGCGGCGGCCCTGCCGCGGGGACAGGCCCATGGTCCGCAGCCGGGACAGCGTCCGGCCGCGGGCCGGGGCGCCGGTCAGCACGGCGAGCGCCACCGCGGTCAGCGACAGCGCCGCCGCGGCGATCATGCCGGCCGCGAAGGTGAAGCTGAGCGCGCCGTCGACGCCGCGCTGCTCCAGCGTGGCCCGGTAGGCGGTCCGGGTGGTCACCACCGCGGGAACCGCCAGCGCCCCGTCCTTCTGCTGCTTGCCGGTGAGCCCGGCCAGAAGGGCGCGCTGGCTGTCGTCGGCGGCCTGCCGGACCCGCTCCGGGTCGAACCCGGAACCTGCCACCAGGATCCGGTTCGGCAGGATCGGCTGGAAGTCCGGGATCGGCATGGCCTGCCGCGGCAGCACCATGAAGTCCCGGGCCTCGGTGCTCAGGCCGGGCACGGTCGCCTGGACGCGCGCGACGGTGAACGCGTAGTCCCGGCCCTGCACCTCGACCCGCCCGCCGCCGCCGCCGAGCTGCGCGGCGAGCCGCGGCGAGACGATCACCGGCACCGCCGCCCCGCCGGGCTTCGCGCCGACCAGCACGTCCGGCAGGTCCAGCCCGGCGGTCGCCGCGTCCACCACCATGGCCTGGGTCTGGGTGAGCAGCGGCGTGGTGTCGCCGCGCACCGTGGCGCCCTGGTACAGCAGCATCGAGGTGGCCTTGGTGACGTGCGGCAGCGCGGCGATCCGGTCCGCCACGTCCGGGCCGAACCGGTAGCCGCTGACCGTCGCGTCGGCCGGGACGGCCAGCTCCGCCGCGTGGTCCCGGGCGGCGCCGACGGTGCTGGTCACCGTGCCGGTGAACAGGCCGGTGGCGATCGCCACGACCAGCACCGCGAGCGGGCCGGAGTGCAGCGGGGCGCGGCCGGCGCCGCTGAGGCCGAGGAAGGCGATCGCGCCGCGGGCCCGGGCGGTCAGGTTCCCGGCCCAGCGCAGCGGGAACGGCACCAGCCGCAGCGCCACCACCGAGGCGGCCAGGGCGAGCAGGACCGGCGCGGCGATCAGGTACGGGTCCACCCCCGCCCCGGCGTCCAGCCCGCGCCGCCGCAGCAGGTAGATCCCGCCGCCGGCGAGCAGCACCAGGAACGCCTCGGCGGTCAGCCGGCGCGGCGACGGCCGCAGCGAGGCCGCGTCCGGCCGGTGCCCGGAGAACGCCGGGTGCCGGGCGCCGAGCGCGGCGAAGAGCGGGGCGGCCAGCACCGCGACCAGCGCGACCGCCAGCACGAGCAGCGGCTCCTCGGGCGCGGCCCGGCCGGGGAGCAGGAGGCCGGCCAGCCAGCCGGCGGCCACCGCGATCGGCACCACGGTCAGGGTCTCCCGCACGGTGCGGCCGGCGACCGTGCGTACCGCCCCGCCCCGCGCCCGGACCAGCGCGAACTCGGCCCGCCGCCGGTCGGCCATCAGCCGCGCGGCGAGCAGGATCAGCCCGGCCGCGGTGGCCAGGATGCCGGCCTGGACCACCGCCAGCAGCGCCCGCACCGCGCCCACCTGCTCGTCGAACTGGCCGAGCGTGGTGTCCAGGCTGCTCTGCAGGGCGGTCAGCTCGGGCGGGACGCGCCGCGCGGTGGCCACCGCCTTGGTCAGGACCTTCACCTGGTCCGCGGTGATGCGCTTCTCGTCCAGGCGGTAGCGCCACCGGTCGCCCAGGTTCGCCAGCGCGGCGCCGATCCTGATGACGCCGGGCTGGTCGGTGAGCAGCACCGCCTCGCTGCGCTGGCCCTCCCGCGGGTCGGGGCAGGCGCCCGGGGCGAGCTCCTGGTCGGACCAGATCGGGTCGGCCGGGTTGACCGGCGTGAAGATGCCGACGACGGCCGCCTCGACGCGGCCCGCCTCGGAGCCGAGGCTGACCCGGTCGCCGACCTTGATGCCGAGCGCCGCCGCCGCGTCCCGCCCGATGACCAGCTCGGGCGTCCGGCCGGACTTCGGTCCCCTGCCGTCGACCATCGTGACGGTCCCGTTCGAGCCGGTCTGCCAGCGCACCCGGACAAGGTTGGGGCACTCGCCGGGCTCGACCCCGGCCGGGCGGATCGAGGACAGCTCGGTCTCGGCGATGTACCAGGAGCCGGCGACCATCCCGGGCAGCGGCTCGGGCAGACCCCGATGGATCGGCTCCAACCGGCCGGAACCCTCCGCCCGGCTGGGCTCGCCGCCCTGCCGGATGCCGGAGTAGGTCAGGTCGCGGCTGGCGGCGGGCAGCTTGGCGATGTCGCCGCGCAGGCCGTCGTCCGTGCGGCCGTTGGCCAGCCGGACCGGGCCGGAGACCAGGAACGCGGCCAGCGCGGCGAGCACGGCGAGCAGCGTGAGCTGGCCGGCGAACGCACGAACCCGCCTCAGCACGCTCCCGAGCTCGCTCATGCCGTCACCTCCGCTGCGCTCCGGCGCCGCCATGAGCGGAAAACTGAGCCGGCCGATTCGCTCCCGAGCTCGCTCATTGGTCCTCCCCCAGTCGCAGGCGGGTTGCCGGCAGCCGGCGGGTGGCGGACAGCGCGGTGGTGGCGCTGACCGCCAGGGCGATCGCGACCAGCACGGCGGCGCTGCCCAGGGTGCGGCCCCAGAGGATCTGCAGCAGCGCGTCCGGCACCGGGCGCCCGGCCGCCGGGGTGAGCACCAGCAGCGGAGCCATCGTGGTGGCGACCAGCAGGCCGACGCCGAGGCCGGCGAGCGCGCCGAGCCCGGCCAGCAGCGCCTGCTCGACGACCAGCGAGCGGGCCAGCAGCCGCGGCCCGGCGCCCAGGGTGTGCAGCACGGCCAGCTCGACCGAGCGGTGCCGGGCGGTGGCCCGGGCATCCGCCGCGATGCCGGCCGCGGCCAGCAGCATCGCACCGAGCGCGGCGCCGAAGAGCGCGATCCGGGCCGCGGTCCCGTACGCGTCCCCGGTCGTGGCCAGCGCCCGCCGGTCCAGCACGCGCAGTCCGGGCAGGCCGGTGAGGTCCGGCGCGGTGCCGCTCAGCCACCACTCGCTGGTGTCGTGCACGACGCCGAAACCGAAGAGCCGGGCGTCGAGCGCGGCCCGGTCGGCCAGGATCGCCGGCCCGCCGGCGGTGCCCGGGACCCGGCTGACCACGGCGACCACCTTCACCGGCACCCCGCCGGTGCCCAGGTTGAGAAACGTGACCTTCCCGAGGGCGTCCTTCACCCCCGCGGTGACCACGATCGGCACCGGGGTCCAGGCGCCCTGGAAGGCCATCGTCAGGCCGCCGGTGACCTGGTAGGCACCCTCGGGGCTCGGGTAGAGCAGCGCATGCCCCTGGTCGGTCACCTGAAAGTCGCCGTCCTGCCCGGTGATCTTCCAGCGGCCGGTACCGGCGACCTTGAAACCGAGCAGGCCGGGTCCGCTCGCGGTGAACGTGATCGGATGCCCGCGATCGCTGAGACCGAGGTCGACGCGTCGTCCGCCGGTGAAGACCGCGACCGTGCGGATCGGCGCGGAGCTGGTGATCCGGCCCGGCTTCAGGGTGCCGGTCTCCCCCGGCCCGCCGTCCGAGGCGAGCTTGCCGAGCACCTCGGAGACCGGTGCGCCGAAGGCGTCGTCGCGGGCCTGGACCACGTCCCGGCCGATCGCGGCGTCCAGCGCGACCAGCTCGGCCGGGTCCTTGCCGGAGACCAGCGGGACGAAGTCTCGCCAGGCCGGCGCCACGGCGCGTACTCCGGGCAGCGCGGCCAGCTGATCGCCGCGGCCGGCCGGGGCGATCCCGCCGGTCTCGACCAGCCGCAGGTCCGCGCCGGCCTGCTGAACCGCCTGGTCGATGCGGGACTGCTGGGCGGTGGCGGCCAGGCACCAGGAGACGGTGGCCGCGGCCACCGCGAGGGCGAGCATCACCATCGGGCCGGCGTGCGCGCGCCGGCCGGCCTGCCAGGTGCCCAGCAGCGCGGACCGGGCCCGGCTGCGGTCCAGCCGGGCGGCCACGGCCCGGGCCACCGGCGGCAGCAACCGGATCGCCAGGACGGCGCCGGTCAGCACGCCGAGGGTGGGCGCGGCGGCGAGCAGCGGGTCGATGCCGAGGCCGGCGGCGCCGGTGGGTGCCGCGTACTGCCGCAGCTGGAGCCAGCTGAGCACGGCCAGGGCGACGACGACCAGGTCCAGGCCGACGCGGCGGACCATCGACAGGCGCTTGCGGCCGGCGGTCTCCGCGACGTAGGTGCCGCCGCGGCGCATCGCCGGCAGGCTCAGGGCGAGCACGCCGCCGACCCCGACCAGGGCCGCGACCAGCCAGATCCCGGTGTCGAGCCGGGCACCGGGCTCCTGCACCCGGGCCAGCGCCACGGCGAGCGGCGGGCCGAGCAGCACGCCCGGCAGCACCAGCCCGCACGCCTCGACCGCGGCCAGGCCGGCGAGCTGGCGGCGGGACGCGCCGCGGGCGCGCAGCAGCGCGGTCTCGCCGCGCCGGGACTCCGCCAGCAGCAGCGCGACCAGGGACAGCGCGTAGCCGCCGAGGACCACCACCAGCAGCATCGGGGTGACCAGGGTGGAACGCCGGACCAGGTCCGCCTTGGTCAGGCGATCGGCCAGCTCCGGCAGGCCGGTGGACACGGTCGCCGACGTCCCCAGACCCGAGGTCCGCGGCAGGCTCGCCTTGGTCGCGACCGCCTGGTCCGACGTACGCCCGACCGAGTCCAGCGTCGGCGCGGAGAGGTCCGGCAGCACCAGCCAGCCGCCGGACGCCCCGGTGAAGAACGCCGGGTCGCCGGCGACGATCGGCCCGTAGGTCGCCGTCTGCGGCAGGTGCCCGGCGAACACGTCCGGGGTGAGCAGCCAGTACGGGTCGGCCGAGTCCCGCGGCCGCCAGACGCCGCTGACCTTGCGGGCGACGGCACGCCCGGTGTTCCGGTCGGTGAGCGCCAGCGTGCGACCGGCGGTCAGCCCGAGCGCGGTGGCGGCCGGCTGGGCCAGCGCCACCTCGTCCTTCCCGGCCGGCCAGGCGCCGTCCACCAGGTCGGCGTGCTCGTGCAGGTCGTCGAGCCGGACCAGCGAGGCGTAGACGATGCCGTCCGCGTCCGGGACCGCCGTGCCGGTCGCGCCACGCACGGCCCAGCCGGAGCCGTACTGGACGCTGCTGACGTGTGCCGGGGCGTACGCGGCCCGGACCGCCCTGTCGCGCGCCTGCGGATCGGTGCCGAGCGCGCCACGCACCAGCACCGAGCGTTCGTCCGGGTCAGCGGCCGTGACCGCGGCGCGGATGCCCGCGCCGGCCGAGGCGGAAGCGTACGCGGTCAGCCCCGTGAGCAGGAGCACCGCGGCCAGCATGACCGCGGCCGCCGCGGCGAGCAGTCCCCGAGCTGCCGCCGCACGCCGAAGAATCAGCGCCATCGGCGCTCTTGTTCGAGCATGCGGCGGATCCTGCCAGATGAGAATGGCACTCACGTACCCGCACCCCGGCCAGTCACGAATTTACATAGGGTGATCAAGTGACTGAGGCAGCTCTGGAAATCCGTGGCCTGACGAAGACATTCGGGGCCTATCGAGCGGTGGATCACGTCGATCTCACCGTACGGCCGGGCACGTTCCACGGCATCGTGGGACCGAACGGTGCGGGGAAATCGACCACGATCGGCATGGCGGTCGGCCTGATCACGCCGGACGCGGGCACGATCCGCCTGCTCGGCGGCGACGCGCTGGCCGACCGGACGCGGGCCCGTTCGCTGACCGGCGTGCTGCCGGACGGCCTGGACTTCCCGGAGCGGCTCACCGGCGCGGAGCTGCTGCACTACTGCGCCGGGCTGCGCGGCGTCACCTCCCCGCGGACTCGCATCGCGGAGCTGATCGAGGTGCTCGGCCTGGCCAAGGGCGCCGCCACGCCGCTCGCCGACTGCTCCACCGGCACCCGCAAGAAGGTCGGGCTGGCCCAGGCGCTGCTGCACGCGCCGCGCCTGCTGGTGCTGGACGAGCCGTTCGAGGCGGTCGACCCGGTGTCCGCGGCGGCGATCCGCCGGGTGCTGCGCCGCTTCGTCGCCGGCGGCGGCACGACGGTGCTCTCCACCCACTCGATGCTGCTGGTCGAGCAGATGTGCGACGACCTCACGGTGATCCACCAGGGCCGGGTGGTGGCGGCCGGCCCGGTCGCCGAGGTGGCCGGCGAGGCCGGCCTGGAGGAGCGGTTCGTCGAGCTGGTCGGCGCGGACGCCCCGGGCGCCGCCGACCTGAGCTGGCTGATCGCCGGATGACGGCCACGGTTGTCAGGTCGCCGGCGAGCACCCCGCCGCCGGCGGCGGTCACGACACTGGTCCGGATGCGGACCACGATGCTGCGGCGCGCGCTGCGCGAGAACCCGGCGCCGATGGTGGCGGCGATCGCCGGTCTGCTCGCGGCCGCCTGGCTGATCCGGTACGCGGTACGCGGCAATCCGCACACGCTCGCCGTCCTCACCGGCGCGTGGGTGCTCGGCTGGATCGTGCTGCCCCTGCTGCTCGGCGGCACCCGCGGCCGGCTGCGTCCCACCCAGCTCAGGCTCGAACCGATCACCGCGGGCCCGATGACCGCCGGTCTGCTCGCCGCGTCGGCGGTCGGCATCGGCCCGGCCGTGTCGCTGGCCGCGCTGTCGTCGCTGCCGGTGCACGCCGCCGTCCAGCACGGTCCCGGGCCGGCTGCGGTCGCGGCCGGCGGTGCGGTCCTGCTCTGGCTGATCGGCCTGACCGGGTCCGCGGTCGCGGTCGAAGCGGTCGGGCGTTCCACCGGAGCGGTCGGCGCCGTGCTCACCGGCACGTTCACCGGCGCGGTGATGGGTGTCACCGGGTCGGTGTGGGCGGTCGCGCCGTGGATCGGCTCGCTGCTGGTGACCGGCCCGCCGGTCGCGGTCCTCGGGATGCTGGAACGGGTGCCCAGCGACTGGCCGCTGGCGGCGGCGACGGGCGGTCCGGGGAAGGCGGCGGGGCTGCTGCTGGGGCTGGCGGCGCTGGCCGGGCTGCTGATCGGCGGGTATGCGGCGCAGGTCAGGCGGGTGCTGGCGGCCGGGGCGCCGTTCCGGCCACGCGGGGCGCGGGCTGTGCACAGTGGCGGGTTGTCCACAGGGGGCTCGGTGAAGCCCGCACTTTCCGGGCACACTGACCGGCGGGGGCGCCCCCAGGGAGGGCGGGCTGGGAGCGCGGCCGGGCCCGCGGCGGGGAGCACGACCGGAAGCGCCCCCGGGAGCACGACCGGAAGCGCCTCCGGAAGCGACTCCGGGAGCACGACCGGAAAAACGGCCGGAAGCACGACCGGAACCCCGACCGCCGCCCGGACCGCCATCGGCACCACGCCGCTCGGCGCGGTCACGGTCCGCGAGCTGCTCTCTTGGGTACGCCATCCCCTGCGCCTGCAATACCTCACCTTCGCCGTCGTCTACGGCCTGCTCCTCGCCACGTTGCCGCTGCTCGCCCACGTCGACCTGCTGGCGCCCTGGGCCGGCCCGCTCGCCGTGCTCTGGGCGGCCGCGATGTCCGCGAGCCTGGTCGGCCTGGACGGCACCGCCCTGTGGATCCCGCTGCTCACTCCCGGCGGGCCGGCCGTCGAGACCCGCGGCCGGGCCCTGGCCTGGCTGCTCCTCGCGGTCCCGATCGGCCTGGTGCTGACCGTCGCCGGGATCCTGATCGCACCCGGTGCAGACCCGCTCCCCGCGCTCGCCGTGCTGCCCGCCCTGCTCGGCGCCGGGGCGACCACCCCGGTCTGGGTCGCGCTGCTGCGGGTCAAGCCGGTGCTCGACGCCCGGCACCCGACAGCGGCCGACAACCCGACCGACATCGTCAGCGTGCTGCTCGCGATGGCCGGTCCGCTGGTCGCGGCGGTTCCGGCGTTCGCCCTGGTGGCGTGGGGACCGCACGGCCTGCGCTGGCTCGCGCCGGTGGCCGGGCTGGTCGCCGGGATCGCGGTGGGGCGTGGCGCGCTGTGGCTGGCCGACGACCGGCTCGCCCGGCGCGGCACCGAGGTCCTGGCCGCCGCGGGTGACCGGAGCGCGCCGCCGCCACCGGCGGTCCCGCTCACCTGGGACCCGCAGTGGTACCGGGACAACCGCGCGACCGCCTGGGCGCTGATCCTGCTGACCGCGGGGTGGGTCCCGGTGCTCCCGCAGGGGCTGCTGGTGCTGGTCCTGGACGTGCACGGCGGCTGGATCGTCGCCTCCCATCTGAGCGGCGGTGCGCGCACCGCCGTCGCGCTCGGGATGGTCACGCTCGGGGCCGCGATGCTGCTGACCGGCCTGGTCCTCTGGGGGCGCCGCCCGCTGAAGTAAAGCGGGCTGCCCGCCCGCTGAAGTAACCCCGGCTGCCGGCGAATGACCACGGAGACGACGCGCCGCGCCCGCGGCTCCAGCCGACGGATACCCCATCGGCCATTCGGCCAGAATGAAACAGAAAAAGTAGGATATTTCCGAATTTGCCGGACGTTAAACATGGGCGGGATAAAAGGCCGGCGGAATGGCGGCGGGCGCCGTTCCGGGCGTACCGAAAGATGTCCTGAAACGGCCGAGGGCCGCATCCTCGATGGATGCGGCCCTCGGCCGAGAGAAGCGTTTCTCAGTTCTTCTTCCACGGACCGTGGCCCGGGCCGTCGTGGTCGTCGAACCCGCCCGGACCGCGGTGGTCGTCGAAGCCACCCGGACCCCGGTGGTCACGGTCGTGGAAGCCACCCGGGCCGGCCCAGCCGTAGTAGACCTTCAGCATCCAGTCGCCGCGGTGGAAGCCGCGCCGGATCGGGATGCAGTCGTGGTCTTCCCACTGGTCACGCCACTCGCCGATCCGGCCGATCCGGTGGCAGGTCATCGGGCTGCGGTAGAACCCGACGATGCGGTCCCGGGACCAGGACTTGGCCGGGGCCTTCTCGGTGGCCGAGGCCTTGGCGGACGGCTGCGGGGTCGCGGCCGAGCCGGTCGACGCGGCGGCCGGACCGGCCCCGATCGCGAGGCCTGCGGCGACCGCCAGGCCGGACATCGCGACAGTGCGCATCAGCTTATTCATGGGATCACCTTTTCGGTAAGAAAGGTAATTTCGGACAAACTGATCATATGGATCGGGCGCCTTTCGGGTTGGCGACACACGAACACGATCAGGTGACCCGCGTGCAATTCGATCTTCGATGAACGTTGATCGACAAGGCATTTCCGCAGCTCATTCAGGATTCACCGAGCGTCAACCGCAGTGGCGGACAAGAAGTGCGGCCCGGTGCGCGAGCGCACCGGGCCGCCGTGAGCGGAGCCGAGGGTCAGACGGCGATCGTCTTGCGGGCGCCGGGCCGCAGGTAGACCACCCAGGTCACCACCACGCAGAGCGCGTAGAACCCGATGAAGGCCAGGTACGCCGCGTCCGCGTCCTTGTAGGTCAGGAAGGACTGACGGAAGGCCAGGTTGACCAGCACCCCGCCGATGCCGCCGACGGCGCCGGCGATGCCGATCACCGCGCCGGAGATCCGCCGCGCCTGGTGGGCGTCGCCGGCGTACTTCGCCTTGAAGATCGCCGGGATCATCTTGTAGGTCGAGCCGTTGCCCAGCCCGCTCAGGACGAACAGGGTGATGAAGCCGCCGATGTAGAGCGGCAGCGACCGCTGCTGCGCGGCGACGAAGACGACGCCGGCGCCCACCCCCATGGCCAGGAAGTTGACGAAGGTGACCTTCGCGCCGCCGAGCCGGTCGGCGAGCGCCCCGCCGAGCGGCCGGATCAGCGAGCCCAGCAGCGGGCCGAGGAAGGTCAGGTACGCGGCCTTGATCGGGGTGTTGAACTGGGTGGCGAACTGCACCTGCAGCACCTGGCCGAACGCGAAGCCGAAGCCGATGAACGAACCGAACGTGCCGATGTAGAGCAGCGACATGACCCAGGTGTGCGACTCGCGGAGGGCGTCACGCATGCCGCGCTTCTCGTTGCGGGCCTGGGACAGGTTGTCCATCCAGAACGCCGAGCAGACCGCGGAGATCACGATGAACGGGATGTAGATGCCGGCCACGATGCCCGGGTTGCCGGCCCCGAAGACCGCGAGGACGAAGAGGCCGACCAGTTGCACGGTGGCGACGCCGATGTTGCCGCCGCCGGCGTTGAAGCCGAGCGCCCACCCCTTGCGGCGCTCCGGGAAGAAGGCGTTGATGTTCGCCATCGAGGAGGCGAAGTTGCCGCCGCCGACGCCGGCGGTCGCCGCGATGAGCAGCAGCGTGTTGAACTCGATCCCCGGCTTGATCATGAACGCCGCCAGCCCGGCCGGGATGAGCAGCAGCGACGCGCTGATGATCGTCCAGTTGCGGCCGCCGAACCGGGCCACCGCGAACGTGTACGGGATCCGCAGCAGCGCGCCGATCAGCGTGGGCACCGCGGTGAGCAGGAACTTCTGCGCCGGGTCGAAGCCGTAGGCGGGGCCGAGGAAGAGCACCATCACCGACCACAGCGACCACACCGAGAAGCCGATGTGCTCGGAGAAGATCGAGAAGTACAGGTTGCGCTTGGCGATCTTCTCGCCGCCGTTCGCCCAGAACGTGCGGTCCTCGGGGTTCCAGTCGTCGATCCAGTGGCCGCGCAGCGTTCTGGCGGCAGGCCGGGTGGTCTCAATCGTCGGAATGGTCGCGGTCATGTCACTCTCCCAGAAGGATCTGACCGTCGTCTTCCCGGACCGGGTAGACGCTGATCGGGGCTTGTCCGGACTGGGAACACCCGGTGGCGAGGTCCCAAGCAAACAGGTGGAGGGGGCAGACGACGATCGAGTTGTCGATCTGCCCGTCGGCCAGCGGGCCGCCCTTGTGCGGGCAGACCGCCGAGACGGCGCGCAGGGAGCCGTTGCGCAGGCGGAAAACCGCGATCATGTCGCCGTCGACGGCGTAGGTACGTCCCTCGCCCAGCGGGATGTCGGTGACCGGGCCGAGGTTGGTCAGGGACAGAGTGTTCATGCGCGCACCGGAACCTGGGGGAGAACGGTCAGGGGAAGGGAGGTACGGAACTGGCCGGGCGTGGCCGGCTCGGCCCGCTCCTTCCAGGGGTCCTTGTACGACTGCACGGCCTCGTCGACGGCCGCGTCCAACCGAGAAGCGATGCCGTCCGCGTCGTCGATGACGATCTCCCGGATCCGGTCGATGCCGATCCGCGGGACGAACGCGTAGGTCCGCTCCAGCCAGTTGGCGTTCTCCCGGTAGTACTGCAGGAACCGGCCGGTCAGCTTGATGACCTCTTCGGCCGAGTCGACCGTGACGAGCAGGTCGCCCTTGCGGATGTGGGCGCCGGCCGCGCCGCCGACGTAGATCTCCCACTTGCCGCCGTCGATCGCGACCACACCAAGATCTTTGACGTACGCCTCGGCACAGTTCCGCGGGCACCCGGTGACGGCCAGTTTCATCTTGCCGGGACCTTCCAGCCCCTGGTACCGCTCCTCGATCGCGATGCCCAGCGCGGTCGAGTCACCGACGCCGAACCGGCAGAAGTCCGAGCCGACGCAGGTCTTCACGGTGCGGAAGCTCTTGGCGTACGCGTAGCCGGACGGCATGTCCAGGTCCGCCCACATCGCCGGGAGCTGTTCCTTGGGCACCCCGAGCAGGTCGATGCGCTGCCCGCCGGTCAGCTTGACCATCGGGACGTTGTACTTCTCGGCGACCTCGGCGATCCGCTTCAGCTCGGCCGGGGTGGTGACGCCGCCCTTCATCTGCGGGACCACCGAGAAGGTGCCGTCCTTCTGGATGTTGCCGTGCACCCGGTCGTTGATGAACCGGGCGTCCCGCTCGTCGATGTACTGGTCGGCCCACATCATCTTGAGCAGCGACGCGAGGCCCATCTTGCTCTTCGCGTCGTGCTCGCCGCCGGGGACCAGCTTGTCGAAGACCGACGAGACGCTCTTGAGTTCGTACTTGCGGATCGCGGCCATCAGCTCGGGCTTCGGCATCGGGACGCCGGGGACGTACCACGACGCCGCCGGGTCCTCCTCGGCCGCGCCGCCGTTGGCCCACTCGACGATCCGCTGCACGAGCGGCTTGCAGGTGCCGCAGCCCTTGCCGGCCCGGGTGGAGTCCATCACGCCGCTGACCGTCTTGCAGCCGGCGGAGACCGCGCCGCAGATGGCGCCCTTGCTGACGCCGTTGCAGTTGCAGACCTGCGCGTCGTCGGCCATCTCGGCGGGCGGCACCTCACCGGCCGGGCCGCCGATGTCGAAGATCAGCCCGGCGCGCTCCTCGGGGAGGGCGGTGCCCCGGTCGAAGGCCTGGATCAGCGACGCCGCCTTGCTGTTGTCGCCGACCAGCACCGCGCCGACCAGCACGTCGTCGCGGATGATGAGCTGCTTGTAGACGCCCTTCTTCGGCTCGTTGTAGACGACCACCTCGTCGGTGTCGTGCTCCGGGGCGATCAGGCCCATCGAGGCGACGTCGATGCCGGCCACCTTGAGCTTGGTCGACAGCTTCGAGCCGGTGTACGCGACGTCGGTGGTGCCGGTGATGTGGTCGGCGAGCACCTTCGCCTGATCCCACAGGGGCGCGACCAGGCCGTACAGGCTGCCGCGATGCTGGGCGCACTCGCCGACCGAGTAGATGTCCGGCTGGCCCTCGACGCGCATCTGGTCGTCGACCACGATGCCGCGCTCGACCGGCAGACCGCTGTTCGCCGCCATCTCGGTGTTCGGCCGGATGCCCGCGGCGATCACCACGACGTCGCACTCGATGACCGTGCCGTCGGCGAGCTTGACCCCGGTGACCCGGTCCTTGCCGAGGATCTCGGTGGTCATCGCGTTGGTGATCACCTTGATGCCCAGCTTGCCCTCGACGCTGGCCTGCAACATCTGCCCGGCCTTCGGGTCGAGCTGGCGCTCCATCAGGTGGCCCATGGCGTGCAGCAGGGTCACGTGGCTGACGTGGTTCTGCAGGCCGCGGGCCGCCTCCAGGCCGAGCAGGCCACCGCCGATCACGACCGCGCGCTCGTGGTCCCGGGCGTAACGGATCATGCCGCGCGTGTCGTCGAGCGTCCGGAAGGCGAAGACGCCCTGGTGGTAGCCGCGCTTCGGGTTGTGCACGTTCTTCATCGGCGGCGTCCACGAGTAGCTGCCGGTCGCGATGATCAGCTTGTCGTACGGGGTGACCACCCCGTTGCTGTCGTGGACCGTCTTGTTCTTCGCGTCGATCCGCTCGACCTTGACGCCGGCGTTGAGCGTGATGCCGTTCTCGGAGTACCAGGCCAGATCGTTGAGGAAGATGCCCTCCTCGGTCTCCACCCCGGCGAGCAGGTTGGACAGCATGATCCGGTTGTAGTTGCCGTACGGCTCGTCCCCGAACATCGTCACGGTGAAGTCCCCGTTGCGGGCGAGGATCTCCTCGACCGTGCGGGCGCCCGCCATGCCGTTGCCGATTACCACCAAACGCTGAGTCACTGGTCGGTCCCTTCTGGTGCGCCGGCACGCGCGATGGCGACCGCGCACACCTTGAAAGCGGGCATCTTGGAGTGCGGATCCAGGGCCGGATCGGTCAGCGCGTTCGCGCCGGGCCAGTGGAACGGCGCGAACACCGTGTCCGGGCGGATGCCGTCGGAGAGCCGGGCGCGCAACGTCGCGACGCCTCGGCGGCTGCGGAGAACGACCAGGTCACCGTCGGCGATGCCGTGCCGGCGGGCGAGGTCGGGGTGGATCTCGGCGCGGGCTTCGGGCAACGCCACGGTGAGCGCCTTCACCCGCCTGGTCTGGTTGCCGCTCTGGTACTGCTGCATGTTGCGGCCGGTGGTCAGGACGTACGGGAAACTCCGGTCCGGGACCTCGGCCGGATCGCGATGCTCGACCCGGATGAATCTCGCCCGGCCGGAGGCCGTGGGGAAACCGTCGGCGAACAGCCGCGGCGTCCCCGGATGGTCCTCACTGGGGCAGGGCCAGAAGACCCCGTTCGACGCCTCGATCCGCTCGTAGCTGATGCCCGCGTAGTCGGCGACACCGCCGGCGCTGGCCCGGCGCAGTTCCTCGAAGACCGCGCGCGGCTCGTCGGTGAAGAACTCGCCGCGGCCGAGCCGACCGGCCAGCTCGGTGAGGAACGTCAGGTCGGTCTTGACCATCGGCGGGGGCGGCAGCGCCCTCTTGCGCCGGATGACCCGGCCCTCCAGGTTGGTCATCGTGCCCTCCTCCTCCGCCCACTGGGCGGTGGGGAGGACCACGTCGGCCAGCTCCGCGGTCTCCGACCGGAAGATGTCGGAGACCACCAGGAAGTCGAGGGCGCGCAGCTTGTCCACCACGTGGTTGCTGTGCGGGGCGGACACCACCAGGTTGCTGGCCAGCACCAGGAGAACCCGGACGCCGCCCTCCTCCTGGATTCCGGAGATCATTTCGTACGCCGAACGCCCCGGTTGCGGGAGTTCGCCGGGGTCGACACCCCACACCGCGGCGACGTGCGCTCGCGCCGCGGGGTCGTCCAGCCGGCGATATCCGGGCAGCTGGTCGGCCTTCTGCCCGTGCTCGCGGCCGCCCTGCCCGTTGCCCTGGCCGGTGATCGTGCCGTACCCGGAGAAGGGTCTGCCGACCAGGCCGAGCGCGAGCGCCAGGTTGAGCCACGCCTGTGCGGTGTCGGTGCCGTTGCTGTGCTGCTCGGCGCCGCGGGCGGTGAGGATCATCGACGGGCCCTCGGTGGCCAGCAGCCGCACGGTCTCGCGCAGCTGGGCCTCCGGGACGCCGGTCATCCGCTCGACCCGCTCCGGCCAGTAGGAGTTGGCCGCTTTCTGGACCGCCGCGAAGCCCTCGGTCCGGGCCCCGACGAAGCCGAGATCGACCAGGTTCTCCCTGATCGCGATGTGCAGCAGGCCGTTCGCCAGCGCCAGGTCCGTGCCGGGCAGCGGCTGGAGGTGCAGGTACGCGCCGTTGGCCGTGTTCGTGCGCCGCGGGTCGACCACGATGTGCTTGGCGCCGGCGGCCCGGCCGGCGTCCAGGTACTGCATGGACGGCGGCATGGCGTCCGCCGGGTTCGCCCCGACCAGCAGCACGGTCCGCGCCTGCGCCAGGTCGGCGAGCGGGAACGGCAGGCCGCGGTCGATGCCCAGCGCCCGGTTCGCCGCCGTCGCCGCCGACGACATGCAGAACCGGCCGTTGTAGTCGATCGCCGAGGAGCGCAGGGCGACCCGGACGAACTTGCCGAGGGCGTACGCCTTCTCGTTGGTCAGCCCGCCCCCGCCGAAGGCGCCGACGCTGTCGTTGCCGTACCGGGCCTGGCTGTCCCGGATCGCCGTGACGATCCGTTCGTACGCCTCCTCCCAGGACGCCTCCCGCAGCGGAGACTCCCGGTTGCCGGGCTCCTTGCGGACCAGCGGCGTCAGCAGCCGGTCCGGATGGTCCAGCAGGTCCGCCGCGGTGAAGCCCTTGGCGCACAGGCCGCCCCGGTTGACCGGGAAATCGGCCGGCTCGAGCCGCACCCGAGGGATCTCGGGCGTCAGCGTCATCCCGCACTGCAAAGCGCAGTAGGGGCAATGCGTCTGGGTCGCCGTCACGAGAGGAACTCTGTCGGCCCGGCGTTAACCCCGACGACCACTTGCGGTGACGCTGTTGTTCGGAAAACCCCACAACCGCGGTGCCACCGATGTGACTACAAGGGGCTGCCGGCGGTTGTGAGGACCTGTTTCCCGCAGTTAACCAGCGCGCCGTCGAATCGACCCAGGACCAGGTCGGCGACCGCACCGTCGTGGCACAGCGGCGGGGTGACCGTGTCCGCGCCGGCGTCGTGCAACGAGCGGTAGAACAGTCCGTCGGCCAGCAGGTAGGCGGCGATCGCGATCCGCTTCGCGCCCGCGGCCCGCAGCTCGGCGACGACGTCCGGGACGCGCGGCCCGGTGCCGGAGACGTAGGCGATCCGGGCCTGCCCGGGCAGCTGCGCGGCGACGCCCTCCACATCGGCGCGCCAGCCCGGGTCGGAGGATCCGGCGGCGGCCAGCACCACGGCGTCGGCCTCCGGCAGGTGACGGGTCAGGCTCGCGAGCAGCACCGGGTCCGGTCCGAGCGGCGCGGTCACCGGGATGCCGGTGCCGGCCACCGCCTCGGCGATGTCGACCCGGACGTGATAGCCGCAGGACAGCAGCAGCGGGACGACGACCGCGTCGGTCACGGCCGGGACGACGTCGGCCACCTTCGGCTCCTGCACGTCGACGTAACACAGCCGCACGTCCAGGCCGGGGCGGCGGCGCGCCACCGCGGCGGCGAGCTCCCGCACCTCCCGACGCCCGGTCGCCGACCGCGTCCCGTGCGCAACAGCGATCAAAGTAGACATCAGGCCCTCCCGATCTGAGATCAAATTCATGGTGACTCGGATCCGCGCTGATCACTGATCGTCGCTCCCGCCAGGGACCCTTCCGGGCTTCGCAGGCCGCTGGCGCGGCCAGAACGCGAAGCCCGCAAGGGCGACGCCCGCGGGTGGAGACGGAAAACCCGGACGGCGCCCCCCACACCGGCGCCCGCGGTGCTCGGTCAGGCGGCCTCGTCCACCCGGAGGCGGTAGCCGCGCTTGATGACCGTCTCGATGTGCTTGCCGGAGCCGAGCGCGGCCCGCAGCCGGGCCACCGCGACGTCCACCGCGTGCCCGTCGTTGCCGCGCGGCAGCGCCGCCGCCAGCTGATCCTTGGAGACCACGGCGCCCGGCCGGCGGGCCAGCGACGCCAGGATCGCCATCGCGGCCGGGGCGAGCGCGTGCGGAACACCGTCGATCAGCACCGCGTGCCCGCGCACCTCCAGCGTGGTACCGGCCACGGCCAGCCGCACCGCCCGGCGGGGCAGCTCGTCGGTGACCGTCTTGATCAGGGCGCCGAGCCGGTACCGCTCCGGCATCACCACCGGGACGTCCAGGTCGGCCAGCGGCGCCGCGGTCACCGGCCCGACGCAGGCGGCCAGCGTCTTGTCCCGGAACGCGCCCGCCACGTCGGCGTTGATCTCGCCGGCGACCTGGAGGAACGCCTTCACCGCCGGCGCGCTGGTGAACGTGACCGCGTCGATCTGCCCGGCCGCGACCTGCTCGGCGAGCCGGCGCACCGGGGCGATGTCGGGCGGGAAGGCCCAGCGGTACACCGGCACCTCGACCACCGCGGCACCGGCCGAGCGCAACGCGTTCACGAACTCGGTCTGCGGCTCGCCGTGCTCCTGCACCACGATCCGGCGCCCCGCCACGCCGTCGCTGAGCAGCCGCTCCAGCACCTCCTCGGACGCCTCGGTCTTGGCCGCCCAGTCCTCGCTGAGCCCGGCCGCCCGGATCGCCCCGCACGGCTTCGGCCCACGGGCGATGATCGCCGCGCCGCGCAGCGACAGGCGCAGCGCGTCGCCCAGGCCCCAGCCCTCGGCCGCCTCCAGCCAGCCCCGGAACCCGAACCCGGTGGTCGCCACCACGATGTGCGGCTCCAGCCCGATGCAGGCCTCGGTCGCCGCGCGCAGCGCGTCGTCGTCGATCAGCGGCACGATGGTGATCGTCGGCGCGCCGACCACGCGGGCACCGCGCCGCTCCAGCAGCGCGGTCATCTCGCTGCGGCGCCGCTCCGCGGTGACCGCCACGGTGAAGCCGGCCAGTGCACCCTCGGTCATCCGGTCTCCATCCTGTGTCACCGTTTCCGCTGCAAGAGTCCCCAGACCTGGTTTCGGGCCCGCCACCCGAATGTTTCCGGCCCGATAACGCCGCGTCACTTCTCGCGCTCCGGCCGTGTGACCCCCATGATCATTTGCCGGGCCGGGCTCCTGAACAGGGCCCCCGCCGCACCTCATGGTCCTCCAGCAGGTCCCCGCTCACCGGTGAAGCAGAACACACCGCTCGTGCCGCGCTCCGGAATGCCGGGATCAGCGGCGACCTGACACTCGGCTGGTGGCGGAGGGACACCGATGGCGGATGCGTCCGTGGGAGGCCGCCCTCGCGGTCACCGGTGGCACCGCGGGGTTTCCGCACAGCCGCCCCGGAGCGGTCAGCGGGGGTCGTCGGGGTGCTCGAAGAGCGAATCGGTGACGCCGAGGATGCCGCGCAGTTCGTTGAGCATGTGGAAGGCGGCGATCCGGCCGTCCAGGATGCCGACCCGGTAGTCGGGGCCGACCTCGGGGTCCTCGGCGATCTGCGGGTCGCGGAATCCGGCGGCCCCGTCCACCCGTCCGGCGTTGTAGGCCACCAGCGCGTCGTCCATCGATCCCTCTCCCCACCCGGCATACGTCGGGCGTCAATCTCGCACGCCGCCGCACACCCGGCCCACCGCCCTTCGGCCGCCTTGGATCCGCCCGTCGGTTGGTGGCGCTCCCCCGCTCGTCGCCCGCAACCGGCAACCAAGCTGAAACCGTCCCGCACCCGAGCGACGTCCCTCACGCCGCCACCCGGACCGGCACTCCGGAGCCGCCGCCACACGAACCGGCGCCGGAGCCGGTCGAGCGGATCAGTAGCCGTCGAGGTCGTCGAAGTCGGCCACGTCCGGTGGCTGCGGGTCGATGCCGAGGGCTCGCAGGTCCGACTCGGTGAAGCGGGCCTCGGCGCGCTCACCGAGGATGACGGTGAGCAGATCGTCGAGGATGGCCAGGTGGTCCTGGCGGTTCTCGTCGGTGCGGGTGGCGATCCGGTGGCTGGCTTCGTAGACGCGGGCGCCCGCGTCGCCGGTGTCGTCGAGGTGACGATGGAGCAAGCCGGCCTCCAGGAAGCCGGACCACGGGGTGGTCAGCCGGTTCAGGGAGCCGGCCGTGGATCGGAACAGCATGAAGAGCACCCTGGCGCGCTGATCCGGCATGCCCTCGAAGGTCAGTTCGATCGCGAAGAGCCGCTGGAGGCCGTCGAGCATCGCCCGGTGGTGCGCCCGCAAGGCGCCGTCGTAGGACTCCGACTCGGACCCGTAGTCGCCGAGGCCGTTGCCGCCATCCGCGGCAACGTAGGCGTGGAGCAGTGCGGCCCGGCCATACGTCAGCTCTTCCATGCCCGTGGATCTTCGACGGTCCCGCTCCACCGCGCGCGCCATTTTCGGGCCGGGATGCCGCAGCCGGGTTTCGGGTTTTGATCTCCGGAACCACCCGCGGACAGCGAAGACATCCCATGTGCCAGGAATGTCAAGCCGCTTGACCCGATCCCGCGTCTGCCCAGGGCGCTGAGGACCAGCCGAGGAGTGTCGGGCTGGACCTGGTGGCCCTATCCGAGCGTGGCATAGGGCGCTGAAGACCAGCCGAGGAGCGTCCGGCTGGACCTGGTGGCCCTATCCGAGCGTGGCATAGGGCGCTGAAGACCAGCCGAGGAGTGTCGGGCTGGACCTGGTGGCCCTATCCCAGAGCGGAATAGGGCGCCGAGGACCAGCCGAGGAGTGTCGGGCTGGACCTGGTGGCCCTATCCGGGAGTGGGATAGGGCGCTGAGGACCAGCCGGGGTTTGATCTCCGGAACCACCCGCGGACAGTGAAGGGTGGGCTGATCGCCCTGGACGCGTCAGCGGCCAGATCAGGCCGCCCGGCCCGCGCGGGAGCATGCGATCCGTACCCGGGCGGGCCCGCGTAAATGAAGATCTTGATCGGGAAACGCACCGGCCCGCGCCTTCGGAGGACGCGGGCCGGACGCGCCCCGGACCGGTCACCCGGGACGATCGAGGCGGAGAGAAAGACCGGAAGCGAGCGGCGCGGAAGGCCGCACGGAAATCAGTGCGAGAGAAGCCCGCTCGCCTTCCAGAGGGACTTGGCGGGGCCGCCGCCGATCAGATCGAGATCGGACAGATATCCCACGATCCGCTCGCCTGCCCAGCGCATGGTCTCGCGGTGGTACGGGTTGGCGCGGGCCGCCCGCCGCCCCTCCTCGGGGTCGATGCCGACCGCCTTGTAGACGCGCGGGTCGACCAGGCGGGTGCCGGTCAGGTACGCCGCGCGGGCGATGACGATCTTGTCGAAGGCGAGCCGGGACTTGCCGGCGACGCGGATCTGGCGGGCCAGCTCCTCGCGGGCGAAGCGGACGTGCCGGGCCTCCTCGACCACGTGGATGCGGGAGACCATCCGGACCAGGGGCTGCACGCTCTCGTCGGCCATCGCCTCGCGCTGGAGGGTGTCCAGGATCTCCTCGGCGATCAGGATGGCGGCGAACATCCGCGGGCCGGTGGCGGTGTGCGCGATCCAGTTGCCCAGGTGCCGGTCGAGGCCGTGCGGGCGGTAGACCGGGGTGCCGAGGCGGCCGATCATCTTGCCGAACATGATCGAGTGGCGGCACTCGTCGGCGATCTCGGTGAGGCCGTACTGGGCGTGCGCGGCGGTCGGGTCCTGCTTGAAATATCCGCGGATGAGCAGCTGCATCAGGATCGTCTCGAACCAGACGCCGAGGCCGGCGATGCTGGCCACCTCGTGCTTGGTGAGCTCGATCCGCTGCTCCACCGTCAGGCGGTCCCAGAGGGCGGTGCCGTAGAGGCTGGACCGGTGCTCCGGGACGAAGTACTTGCCCTCGACGAACGGGGCGTCCCAGTCGATCTCGATCTCCGGGTCGTAGGAGTGCTCGGCTGAGGACCGCAGCAGCCGGGTGGCGGTGCGGTCCCGGTCAGGCGGGGTCACTGTCGTCATGGCGGCCTCCAGGAGCCTCAGGTACTTGACGTTACCCGGGGTAACAGTTACTTCTAGTACTATGAACTCGGTCACTCCACCCGTCAACACCGACGGTCGCCGCAATCGATGGGACGGTCATCGCGAGCAGCGCCGCACCGAACTCACCGCGGCGGCGATAGAGGCGATCCGGCAGCACGGGCCGGAGATCGGCATGGAGGCGATCGCCGCGCACGCCGGCGTGAGCAAACCCGTTCTCTACAGATACTTCGCCGACAAGTCCGAGTTGTGGCTCGCGGTCGGGCAGGCCGCCGGGGCGATGGTCCTGGAGGCGATGATCCCGGCGGTCGCCGAGGTCCGCGAGGAGCGGGCCGCGATCGCCGCGGCCATCGACGTCTACCTGGCGCACATCGAGGGCGATCTGAACCTGTACCGGTTCGTCGTGCACCAACCCGACATCGCCCGGCACCGCGACGTGGTCGCCGACGTGATGGACACCGTGGCCAGCGGTCTGGCCCGGATCTTCGGCGACCGGCTGCGGGCCCGCGGGCTCGACTCCGGCGCCTCGCTGCCGTGGGCGTACGGCGTCGTCGGCTACGTCCAGTCGGTCGGCGACTGGTGGCTCCGGCAGCAGCAACCGATCAGCCGCGAGGCGCTCGGCGAGTACCTGACGACGTTCCTCTGGGGTGGCGTCGCCGGCATCAGCCGCGCCGCGGACATGCCCGGTGGCCTGGCAGCTCAACAAGAAGGGTGGGCGAACGCATGACGGACGAGGAGGAGTACCGGGGACCGGCCACGCTGATGCTGGACGACGGCCCGGTCCCGGTCGAGGTGCGGATGTCCGCGCACTTCGAGCCGATCGAGGGCCGGTTCCGCTGGGCCGGGCGCACGAACCCGGTGGACGACCTGCGGGAACGCGTCAGCAGCGGACTGCGGAAGGCCACCATCGCGATCCCCGGAGCGCCGGAGACCGCGGTGAAGCTCAGCGAGCCCGACCCGTGGGGCGGCGTCCGGATCACCGGGGCCGGCACTCCCCCGTGGTTCCCGGTGGTGGCCGGTGAATGACGTCGACGTACTGATCATCGGCGCCGGGTTGTCCGGGATCGGCGCGGCGTGGCGGTTGCAGCGGCAGCGGCCGCGGGACACCTACGCGATCCTCGAGGCGCGGGACGCGATCGGCGGCACCTGGGACCTGTTCCGCTATCCCGGGGTCCGATCCGATTCGGACATGTTCACGCTGTCCTATCCGTTCCGGCCGTGGCGGGAGCCGGAGTCGCTGGCGTCCGGCGACAAGATCCGCCGGTACATCCAGGAGACGGCCGACGAGTCGGGCATCTCGAAAAATATCCGTTTCAACGCGAAAGTAGTCAGCGCCGAGTGGTCCTCGTCGACCGCCCGCTGGTCGCTGAAAACGGAAAAAGGCGATATCTACACCGCCAAATTTCTGTACGCGTGTGCCGGCTACTACAACTACGCGGAGGGTTACCAACCCGACTTCCCCGGACTCGACGACTACCGGGGCCGGCTTGTCCACCCCCAGTTCTGGCCCGAGGACCTCGACTACACCGGCAAGCGCGTCGTCGTGATCGGCAGCGGCGCCACCGCCGTCACCCTGGTCCCGGCCATGGCCTCCGACGCCGAGCACGTCACCATGCTCCAGCGCTCCCCCACCTACGTGATCCCGCTCCCCAACAAGGACCTGATCGCGAACGTGGCCCGCCGGGTTCTGCCCGCCCGGGCGGCGAACCGGGTGGCCCGCGCCAAGAACGTCTTCGTCACCCAGGTCTTCTACCAGGTCGCGCGCAAACGCCCGAAGCAGGTCCGCAAGGTCCTCCAGGGCCTGGCCGGCCGGTTCCTCAAGAACCCCGGATACGTCGAGGAGCACTTCAAGCCGCACTACGAGCCGTGGGACCAGCGGCTCTGCGTGATCCCGAACGGCGACCTGTTCACCACCATCCGCTCCGGCCGGGCCTCGGTCGTCACCGACCACATCGACGCGTTCGTCCCGGAGGGCATCCGGCTCAAGTCCGGCAAGGTCCTGGAGGCCGACATCGTGGTCTCGGCGACCGGACTGTCACTGCTGCCGGTCGGCGGGGTCCAGGTCAGCGTCGACGGGACCCCGGTCGATCTCGGCCGGCTCTCTGCCTACCGCGGGCTGATGCTCTCCGGCGTGCCGAACCTGGCCTACTGCATCGGCTACGTCAACGCCTCCTGGACGCTGCGTGCCGATCTCTCCACCCGGTACGTGCTCAAGCTGCTCGACCACATGGAGCGGCACGGCTACGCCGTCGCCACCCCGACCCAGCCCGCCGGCGCCGGCCGCCCCCTGCTCGACCTCTCCTCCGGGTACGTCCAGCGGGCGCTGGACAAGTTCCCGCGTCAGGGCGACCGGGACCCGTGGCTGGTCCGGCAGAACTACCTGCGCGACGTGGTCTCCACCCCGCGCGCCGACGTCACCCAGGACATGACCTTCGTCCCGCACACCGTTCCCGCTCCCGTCCCCCACACCGAGGTGGTCTGAATGGCCCGTCTTGATCCCTACCGGTTCGCCGGTCGCACCGCCGTGCTCACCGGCGCGGCCAGCGGCATCGGCGAACAGCTCGCCTACGGCCTGGCCCAGCGCGGCAGCGACCTCGTCCTGGTCGACGTCGACGCGGCCCGGCTGGATCCGGTCGCGTCCCGGATCCGCGGCGCGCACCCCGCCCTCGACGTCCGAACGATCGTCGCCGATCTCGCCGACCGCTCCACCGTCGAGGCGCTGGCCACCCGGATCCGCGCCGAGCACCCGTCGATCGGCCTGCTGATCAACAACGCCGGGATCGCCCTCGGCGGCCGGTTCGACCAGGTCGGCATGGACCAGTTCGAGCAGGTGCTGAACGTCAACTTCCGGGCTCCGCTGCTGCTCACCCACGCGCTGCTGCCGAGCCTGGACCGGGGCAGTCACCTGGTCAACGTGTCCAGCCTGTTCGGGCTGATCGCGCCGCCCGGGCAGAGCGCGTACTGCGCGAGCAAGTTCGCGCTGCGCGGGTTGAGCGAGTCGCTGCGCGGCGAGCTGTTCGAGAACGGGATCGGGGTCACCACCGTGCACCCGGGCGGCATCCGCACCCGGATCGCGGAGAGCGCGCTGATCGGCACCGGCGTACCGGAGTCGGAGGTCGCGCCGACCCGCAAGCTGTTCGCCTCGCTGCTGAGCTACCCCGCCGACAAGGCCGCCGAGCAGATCCTGCGCGCGGTCGCCCGGCGCAAGGCCCGGCTGCTGATCGCGGCGAACGCGAAGGGCCCGGACCTCTTCGCCCGCATCGCGCCGGTCATCACCGCCAACGTCATGCGGTCGCTGGCCGCCGCCACGGTCAAGGCCGCGACGCGACCCAAGGTCGGTGCGGGGCGATGAACTACGTGACGGTACGCGACAGCCGCATCCGCTACCACGAGACCGGCGACCCGGACGCCCCGCCCGTGATCCTGCTGCACGGCATCGGCCGCAGCCTGGAGGACTGGTCGTTGCAGCACTCCCGCTTCGACGACGGGTACCGGGTGATCAGCATCGACATGCCGGGCTTCGGGCTGTCCCAGCGGCTGCCCGCGCCGACCACGCTGCCGGTCCTGGCCGACGGGGTCTGGGCGACGCTGGACGCGCTCGGCGAGACCCGGCCGGTGCACCTGATGGGCAACTCGCTGGGCGGCGCGGTCTCGATGACCATGCTGGCCGCCGCCCCGGAGCGGGTGTGCACGCTGACCCTGGTGAACAGCGCCGGGTTCGGCAAGGAGGTGACCTGGGCGCTGCGCGTGCTGGCCCTGCCCGGCCTGGGCCGGACCATGCTGCGCAACATCAACAAGGTGTCCGCGCCGCGGGTGGAACGGACCCTGTTCCGCGACCGGGCCCTGGTCACCCCGGAACGGGTGGCGATGGCCATCAAGATCGCCAAGCAGCCGGACTTCGCCCCGGTCTACCTGGAGATCGCCAAGGCGCTCGGCGGCTTCCGCGGCGTGGCGCCGGCCTGGCGCACGTCGCTGCTGGACTCGCTGGCCGCTCAGGTCAAGCCGACCATGATCGTCTGGGGCGACCGGGACATGATCCTGCCGAGTACCCACCTGGCCGCGGCCCGCACGGCGTTCCCGCACGCGAAGTCGCACCTGTTCCCCGACACCGGCCACATGCCGCAGATCGAACGGCCGGACGAGTTCGCCGGCCTGGTCCGCCCGATGCTCGCCGAGGTGGCCGTCTGAGAGCTGGGGCCGGGCGGCGGGCAAGGGGGCGCCGCCCGGCCCCACAGTCGGGATGTTGACCTTCTTTCACTCGGCGGTGCGGTTGCGGAACTCCACAGTCCAGGTTGGATGGACACATGCGCCTTGTGATCGGTGGATTGCTCGCGGTTACCCTCGCCGGCTGTTCGGCGCCGCACCCGACGGCGGTCCGGGCGCGACCGCTGTCCGCGCCCGAGAGCGCTGCACCCACGGTCGCGGCCGGCCCGGCACGGCCGATGGGATCAGGACAGGATTTGCGTACGCCCGAACTCGCGGCCCGGGTGACGGTCCGTGAGGTGGCGGCCGGTTCCGGGTTCGCGGTGCAGGTCTCGGTGCGGGTGCTGCGCGGGACCTGGGAGTTCGGCCCGGCCGCGGTGCGGATGCGGTCCGCGGACGGGGCGGAGAGCACGCCGGTGCTCGAGAGGGCCAGCCGGGGTGCGCGGACGCTGCACGCCGGGGTCGCGCAGAGCTGGCAGATCCCGTTCGGCCGGGCGGCCGGGGCGGGCGCCCACCTCCTGCTCAGCACGCCGGCCGGGACGGCGCTGGCCTGGATCACCGGCTGAGCGACCGTTAGTGATTATGCGAACGCACCCGTGAGGAATTCCCGGATTTGTGGCATCCTCCGCTGACCCAGCAAGCCCGCGGCGGCCTGGGGCGAACACCGAAACCACGGGGGCGAGCCGATGACCGAAAATCAGCATGACACCGGCGCTGACCGGATCCGGGACACCGGACCGGTGAACGCGGCGATCGGCCTGCTCGGGCTGGCCGTCACCGGCACCGGCCTGTGGCTCGCGCTCAGCCAGGCGGACACCGTCATCACCAAGATCCTCGCCGGGATCGGCGTGGGGGCCGCGGCCCTGGCGGTCGCCGCCGCGGTGCTCAGCGGACTTCTGTCGCTGACCCGGCGACGCTCGACCGGCGGCACCGCCGCCGCCGGGCTCCTGAGCGTCTGCGGCCTGCTCCTGATCACCGCGTCCGGCCTGGTGGTGGCTTCCGGGCGGACGGCGCCCGGCCCGGCCTGGACGCCCGGCACCCCGCAGATCAGCGCACAGACCACCGGCCAGGGCGACCCGGGCGGGGTCACCGTCCAGGTCGTCATGCCCGGCCTGGACCCCGGCCGGCCGATGGACGTCGAACTCGACGGCTACGCCTTCGACGGCACCAAGCTCATCCTCGGCCGCTCTCTGGCACCGGCCGGCGCCGACGGCATCGCGCGCACCACGCTCGCGGCCACGAGCGAGAGCGGCAAGCTGACGGTCGAGGTGAGCATCCCCGGCCGGATCTGCAGCCAGGACCTCCCGCTGCACGACGCGGACGCCGCCGTCCCCGCCCTGCGCTGCCGCGACAACTGAGCCGGCCGGCGCCTTACCGCTGCTCGTACTTCTCGAAGAAGACGACCTCGTCCAGCGGCCGCCGCTTCGGCTGCGCCCAGCGGCCCTTGGCCGGATAGCCGAGCGGCACGATCGCCATGGTCAGCGCGTCGTCCGGGAGCCCGAGCAGCTTCCGGACGTCCTCCTCGTGCCCGATGTGCAACGTGGTCAGCGTCGACCCGACACCGTAGGCACGCGCTGCCAGCATCAGCTGCTGCACCGCACCGTAGATCGACGAGCCCAGCCGCGGATTCTTCGACGCCGCCGCGCCGAGCACCACCGGGACGATCCAGACCGGCGCCTCCTCGATGTGGTTGGCGAGGTGGTCGGCGGCCAGGAAGCTGCGGCTGCTCATCGGCCCGTCCGGCGAGTTCAGGATCTCCTCCCGGCGGGAGCCGTAGTGGCGCTCCCACCCCTGGCGGTACCACCCGGCGATCTGCTTCTTGACCTCCGGATCGCGCACCACGATCCACGCCCAGAACTGCCCGTTACCGGCCGACGGCCCACGGATCGCGGCGTCCAGGATGGCGCGGACGACGTCGTCGTCGATCGGATCGGCCGACAGGTAGCGACGGGCCGGGGTCGAGTGCAGGGCCTCCAGCAGGGGCAGGTCCTGCGGCGCGGGAGTCGTCATGCACGCAGCCTAACCAGCCCGCCGGCGCGAGGCCGCCGCATCCCCGGACCGCTGCTTCCCGGTACGCCCCGGGCCGCCGCATCGCCGGACCGCCACTTCCCGGTACGCCCCGGGCCGCCGCATCGCCGGACCGCCACTTCCCGGTACGCCCCGGGCCGCCGCATCCCCGGACCGCCGCTTCCCAGTACGCCCCGGGCCGCCGCGTCAGCGGACCGGCGCTTCCCGGCACGTCCCGGCGCCTCACGCGGGTGGACGGCCGGAGTACTGACCTGTCGGGCGGAAGCGGGCCGGGCGGTTCGCGTACTCCTCCAGGGCGTGCGCGAGCCAGCCCGCGGTCCGGGCCACGGCGAAGATCGCCTCGCCGGCGTCGGGCGGCATGTCGTAGCGCAGGGTCAGCGTGGCCAGCGCGAGGTCGATGTTGGGCACGATGCCCGACCGGGTCCGCACGGCGGCCGCCAGGCGGGTCGCGGCGTCGCTCACCGGGTGGTCCCCGAGCAGGTCGAACAGGGCGGCGGCGCGCGGATCGCCGGACGGGTAGAGCGGATGACCGAAACCGGGCAGCCCGCCGCTGGTCCGCAGCCGCTCCGAGATGATCCCGATCGGGTCGGTGCCGGTCAGCGCCTCGGCGAGCAGGGGGTGGACCTGCTCGCTGGCGGCCCCGTGCAGCGGCCCGTCGAGCGCCGCCAGTCCGGCGCTGATCACGGCGTAGGGATCGGCTCGGGTGGAGGCGGCCACCCGGGCGGCGAGCGTCGACGCGGCGATGTCGTGGTCGGCGAGAAGGACCAGAGCGCCATTCAGGGTGCGCCGGCCGTCGTCGGTCAGCGGGTGTTCGGTGAGGTGGTACCACAGCGACTCGGCGAGCGAATCCGGCTGCAGGGGGCGGAGCCCGGCCCGGGACGGCAACGCGTCGACCATCGTCGCGATCAGCGTACGGGCGGTGTTCGCCACGGCCGTGGGGCTGGTGTCGAAGCGCAGCGGATCGGCCGTGGCGATCGCGGCGACCGTCACGCGCAGCCGGTCCGCGAGGCGGGCGGTCGGCGGGAGCAACTTACCGATCCGGTGCGCGAGAAGCGAAAGGTCACGATTGATCGCGAAGCGCTCGAACCGGAGGTCGCCGTCCCAGAGTAGATTGGCGACGGCCTCATAGGGCTCGGTGCGCGCCAGCGCGGTGACATCGTGACCCCGGTAGAACAGCTCACCGTTGCGGATCAGGGTGATTCCGGTCTGAATATTCGGTGTGGCCCGTTTTCGACTAGCTATCAAGTCGTCTACATCAGATTTGGCGAACAGACTGCCCTTCCCGGCCGCATTGCGACGGCTCGTGAGGATGCCGCGGCTTACGTATGCATAGACGGTGGAGGGCTTGACGCCGAGGCGGTAGGCCACTTGCTCGGTCGTCATGAGCTGTTCGGAAGACATGTGCGGATGCTCTCATGTTGACTGGATCAACATTGACGAGTTGTACGTCAAGTCACATGTTGAACTCATGTTGACTGTCAATCCAGGACTCGCCGGTGTCGTCGCGTTCGACACCGAGATCGCCGAACCCGACCGCGACGGCGGCTCGCTCCGCTACCGCGGTGTCGACATCCGCTCCCTGGCCGGCCACGTCTCCTACGCCGACGTCTGGGGACTGCTCGCCGACGGTGACTTCGAACGGCCGCTGCCACTCGCCGAGGCGCTCCCGATCCCGGTCCGCTCCGGCGACGTCCGGGCCGACGTGCAGGCCGCGGTGTCGCTGCTCGCCCCGCGCTGGGGGCTGCGCCAGCTGATCGACATCGACGAGGCGCAGGCCCGCGACGACCTGGCCCGGGCCTCGACGATGGTGCTGTCCTACGTCGCGCAGGCCGCCCGGGGCACGGCGGCGCCGGTCCCGCAGCGCCTCGTCGAGGCCGGGCGCAGCGCCACCGAGCAGTTCCTGATCCGCTGGCAGGGCGAACCGGATCCCCGGCACGTCGCGGCGCTCGACCGGTACTGGGTCTGTGCCGCCGAGCACGGCATGAACGCCTCCACCTTCACCGCCCGTGTCGTCGCCAGCACCGGCGCGGACGTCCCGGCCTGCCTGTCCGCGGCGATCTCGGCCCTCTCCGGCCCGCTGCACGGCGGCGCGCCGGCCCGGGTCCTCGGCATGATCGAGGCGGTGGAGCGGTCCGGCGACGCCCGCGGCTACGTCCGTGCCGTGCTCGACGGCGGGCAGCGGCTGATGGGCTTCGGGCACGCGGTCTACCGAGCCGAGGACCCCCGCGCCCGGATCCTGCGGGACGCGGCGTTCGAGCTGGGCGCGCCGCGCTACGAGGTGGCCCGGGAGCTGGAGTTGGCCGCGCTCGCCGAGCTGCGCGAGCGCAAGCCGGACCGGGTGCTGGAGACGAACGTGGAGTTCTGGGCCGCGGTGGTGCTGGACTTCGCCGGCGTGCCGGCCGAGCTGTTCACGTCGCTGTTCACCTGCGCGCGGACCGCGGGCTGGAGCGCGCATGTGCTGGAGCAGAAACGCCTCGGCAAGATCATCCGCCCGTCCGCCGACTACGTCGGCCCGGGCGCCCGCGAGGCCGCCGACCTGCCCGGCTGGGCCACCGCTGTGACCCGCAACAGCTGACCGGCGCGCCAAGCGCGCAGCCGCCGTCGCCGGGCGCGGCGCATTCACCGAGGAAAGGGACGACATGACGACTGTGGACTTCGGGCGGACGGCGGCGGACTACGCGCGGCACCGGGCCGGCTTCCCGCCGAGCCTGCTGGACCGGCTCGCCGGCTACGGCGTCGGCGGACCCGGGCAGACCGTGCTGGACCTGGGGACCGGGACCGGCAGCCTGGCCCGCCTGTTCGCCCTCGGCGGCGCGACCGTGACCGGCCTGGATCCCGCCGAGCCGCTGCTGGACCAGGCCCGCCGGCTGGACCGCGAGGCCGGCGCCGAGGTGACCTACGTGGTCGGTGCGGCCGAGCGGACCGGCCTGCCGGACGCCACCTTCGACGTGGTCAGCGCCGGCCAGTGCTGGCACTGGTTCCGCGCCGCCGAGGCCGCCGCGGAGGCCCGCCGCCTGCTCCGCCCGGGCGGCCGGATGGTGATCGCCCACTTCGACTGGCTGCCGCTGCCGGGCACCGTGGTCGAAGCCACCGAGCGCCTGATCCTGGCCCACAACCCGGCCTGGTCGCTGTCCGGCGGCACCGGTCTCCACCCGCGCTGGCTCACCGACCTGCGCACGGCCGGTTTCAGCGACCTGGAGACGTTCTCCTACGACATCGACGTCCTCTACACCCACGAGGACTGGGTCGGACGGATCCGCGCCAGCGCCGGTGTCGCCGCCAGCCTCCCGCCGCCCGGGGTCGAGCACTTCTCTGTCGCGCTGCGAGCCGAACTGGCCGCCGGCTTCCGCGGCGACCCGCTGCCCGTTCCCCATCGGGTGTGGGCGGTGGTCGCCACCGGATAGGGCGCGGAACAGCGGTCAGGAGGCGAGGGTGGCGTAGCGACCGCCCTCGGAGAGCAGCGAGTCGTGGGTGCCGGATTCCAGGATGCGGCCGTGGTCGATGACGACGATCTGGTCGGCGTCGCGGACGGTGGAGAGGCGGTGGGCGATGGTGATCGTGGTCCGGCCGCGGGACAGCTCGTCGAAGGCCTGCTGCACGGCGCGCTCGGTCTCGGTGTCGAGGGCGCTGGTGGCCTCGTCGAGGACCAGGATGCGCGGGTCGCGGAGCAGGGTGCGGGCGATCGCGATCCGCTGTTTCTCGCCGCCGGAGAAGCGGTGGCCGCGGGAGCCGACCATGGTGTCGTAGCCGCCCGGGAGGGACGCGATCAGAGAGTGGATCTGCGCTGCCCGGGCGGCGGCGACGATCTCGTCGTCGGTGGCGGTGGGCTTGGCGTAACGCAGGTTCTCCCGGATCGTGGTGTGCAGCAGGTAGGTCTCCTGGCTCACCACACCCACTATGTCCGACAGGTCGGTCAGGGCGAGGGAGCTGAGCGGGACGCCGTCGATCGTGACGCGGCCCGAGGTCGGGTCGTGCAGTCGGGCGATCAGGCCGGCGATCGTGCTCTTCCCGGAGCCGGTCTCCCCCACCAGCGCGAGGGACGTCCCGGCGGGCACGTCGAGGTTCACACCGACGAGGGCGGCCGCGGTGCTGCCGTCGTACGCGAAAGTGACGTCCTCGAACCGCAAGTGGCCGCGGACCTCGGGCAGACGGACCGGATGGACCGGGTCCTCGATCTCGACCGGCAGGTCGAGGTACTCGAAGATGCGCGCGAACAGCGCGAGTGAGCTGGTCAGCGTCACGCTGACGTCGAGCAGGCTCATCAGCGGGCGGAACAGGTTCCCCTGGAGCGCGGTGAACGCGACGAGTGTGCCGATGCTCATCGCACCGGCCGCGAACGGCAGCCCGGCGGCCAGGTAGATGGTCGCCGGGATCACCGCGAAGATCACGCTCATCGCGGCCATCCGCCAGCGTCCGGCCAGCTCGGAGCGGAGCTCGAGATCGATCAGCCGGGTCGACGAGCCGGTGAAGCGCTCGACCTGCGCCGCGCCCGCACCCATCGTCTTGCTGAGCTGGATCCCGTTGATCGACAGCCCTTCCTCGATGATCACGTTGAGCTCGGCGAGCTCGCGCTGCCGCTCGGCGGTGATCTTCTGCCGCATCCGGGCGACGCGCCGGGTCAGGTAGATCGCCGGGGGCAGCACGAGCAGCGAGATCAGGGTGAGCTGCCAGGTCAGCGCGACCATCGCGACGATGGTGGCGACCACGGTGGTGAGGTTGGCCGCGATGCTGGTCGCGGTCGAGGTGACCACGGTCTGCATGCCGCCGATGTCGTTGGTGATCCGGGACTGCACCTCGCCGGTGCGGGTCCGTGTGAAGAAGCCGACCGACTGCCGTTGCAGGTGCCGGAACACGTCGACGCGCAGCCGGTGCATCACCCGCTGGCCGACGGTGGTCGAGATCCACGTCTGCACCACGCCGAGCACCGAGGTGATCGCGGCGACCACCACCATGCCGAGGACCAGCCAGACCAGCAGGCGCAGGTCGCTCTGCGGCAGGGCGACGTCGATGATCTCGCGGAGCAGGAACGGTGACGTCATGCCCAGCACGGACGACACCACGATGATCGCCACCACGAGCGCGAGCTGCTTGCGGTGACCGTTGAAGAGCGCGCCGATGCGGCGCATCGAAACGGATCGGGCCTGCGCCCTCTCCGCGGGGGTCACGGTCCGTGCCGCGCCCCGGCCTTGTCCTCCAGCCAAATTCAAACCCTTTCCCGTACGCCTCCGTGAACAAAGTGAGGTTACCTCAACATGAGGTAGCAACGGTAATCGCTGTTAAGTTGTTCCCGTGGAGGAAGAGTCGTTGCACGAGGCGTTCTGGGCGGTCAGCCGGCGGCTGCGCGAGCACGCCAAACGCGAGATGGAGCCGTGGGGCATCGCCCCGTCCCAGTTCCGTGCGCTGAACGTGCTGCTCGGGCATGGTGAGATGCGGCTCAGCACGCTCGCCGAGCACCTCCGGATCGCCCCGCGCTCGGCGACCGAGGTCGTCGACGACCTCCAGCAGCGTGGCCTGGCGGAGCGCCGGCCGGACCCGGCTGATCGGCGGGCGACGCTGGTGACGCTCACCGATCAGGGGCGCGCCACGGGTGAGGGGGTGCGGGCGGCCCGGGCAGCGGCCAGTGAGCGCCTGTTCACCACGTTGTCCGCGGAGGATCGCGCCGAGCTGGGCCGAATCCTGCGCAAGCTCGCCTGAGTCTGCGGTTACGGGCTGGCCCTGGTGGCCCCATCCGGGTACGGAATAGGGCCATGAGCACCAGCCCGACCGTTACGGGCTGGCCCTGACAGCCCTATCCGGGTACGGAATAGGGCCATGAGCACCAGCCCGACCGTTACGGGCTGGCCCTGACAGCCCTATCCGGGCGCGGAATAGGGCCATGAGCACCAGCCCGACCGTCACGGGCTGGCCCTGACAGCCCCACCCGCGCACGGAACAGGGCCATGAGCACCAGCCCGACCGTCACGGGCTGGCCCTGGTGGCCCTATCCGGGCGGGGAATAGGGCCATGAGCACCAGCCCGGGGTTGGGCTGTCTGGCGTCTTGGCCGGGTCAGAAGCGGCGGGCGAGGGACGGGCGGAACAGGACCGCGGCGCAGGCGGCGGAGGCGCCGAAGGCGAGCAGGGCCACGTAGAGGCCGGCCGGGACCGCGACGATCGAGGTGGCGCCCAGCACCGCCAGCGCGAGTAGGAAGATCAGGCACCAGCTCACCGTGACCCGGGCGGCGTACCCGATCGCGTCGCGAGCCAGGATCGCGCGCTCGTCGACCCGGCCGTGCGGGCCGACCCGCATCGACTCGGCGAACTCGTCGGCGGCCTGGGCCAGCGACGACGCGTCCACCACGGACTCCATCGCGATCTCGAAGAGGGCCAGGGCCCGGTGCGCGCCGTGGTGGCCGGGCTCCAGGGCCAGCGCCCGGTTGATCGACTCGCGGGCGCTCAGCGGGCGGCCGGCAGCGAACATCGCCCGGCCGAGCGTGACGTGCAGGTCCGCGTCGTAGCCGGCCAGTTCGACGGCGATCTTCAGGCCGTCCAGGGCGTCACCGACCCGGCCGGCCGCGAGCTGCGCCTGGGCGAGCCGGTTGTGCAGCCGCGGGTTGCCCGGGTCCTCGCGGCAGGCGGCGGCCGCGGCGTCGACCGCCTCGCGGTGCCGGCCCAGCTCGGTGGCGGCCCGGCTCAGCCAGTAGAGCGTCTCCGGGCCGTGCGGGTCGAGGTGCCAGGCCGCGGTGGCCGAGCGCAGCGCCCCGTCCAGGTCGCCCATGTCCAGGTGCGCGCGAGCCATCCGGTGCCAGGCCTCGACGTTCTCCGGCTGCCGGCCGACGATCGGCGCGAGCAGGTGGGCGGCGTTCGCCGCACGACCACGGGCGAGCAGGTCGTCGGCCTGGGAAAGGAGGGGCTCGGTTCGCACGAGGCTGCTGATCGGCCGGCGACCGGCCGACTTTGGCGAACCGCGCGTTGCGGCCCAGTTGCGTCTTCGGACGACCTACGAGCGCAGCTCGTCGCGGTATCCGGACAGCGAGTCGACCATGCCCTGCACGAACCGCTCCACCACCTGGAGCTCGGCCACGTCGAACTGGGCCATCACCGCGTCGGTGCGCGGCGCGAGCGGGGTGAAGAACGCCTGCGCCAGCGCCATCCCGGTGTCGCCGTAACGCAGATGCACCACCCGGCGGTCGGAGCTCTCCCGGCTGCGGCGCAGGTGCCCGGCCCGCTCCAGGCGGTCGATCATCGCCGTGGTGGCCCCGGAGGAGAGGCCCATCGCCTCGCCCAGCCGGCCCGGGGTCAGCGGCGCGCCGGCCCGTTCCGCGTGCATCACGGCGAGCAGCGCGTGCAGGTCGGGGCCGTGCAGATGGTGGCGCCCGGCGAACGCATGCCCGATGTGGTTGGCCTCGCTGGCATACGAGTTGAGCAGGTCGACGAGCCGGGAGCGCAGCCGCTGCCGTTCCGCCGGTTGGTCTTTCTGGTCCTCCACGAGGCCCAGTGTTGCAGATTCCGTCCCCGTGGGTAAGAATCTCGATTGTCGAGATTCTTTATCTTGGAGGATTCAATGAGACGGGCATGGGCATCCCTGCTCCTGGCCCTGGTGCTCGGCGGTCTGGTGATCGGCCTCTCCGGGTCGACCAAGGTCACCAACGACCCGAACGCATCGTTGCCGTCGTCCGCCGAGTCCACCCGGGTGGCTCAGCTGCAGAAACAGTTGCCGTCCGGCCGGACCACCGCCGCGCTGGTGGTGGTCGCCAAGGGCGGTGCGGCGCTCACCGACGCCGACCTGGCCGCGGTCCAGCCGCTCGGCCGGCCGATCGTGAGCCAGGACCGGAAGGCCGCGATCATCTCGGTGCCGCTGCCCGCCGGCCTCTCCTCCGAGGAGACCATCCAGCAGGTCGCCGACCTGCGCGCCAAGGCCCGCCAGGGCCTGCCCGCCGGGGTGACCGCGCAGGTCACCGGCGGCGCCGGGTTCACCGCCGACCTGGCCGACAGCTTCACCGGGGCGAACACCCGGCTGCTGCTGGTCACCGTGGTGGTGGTCGCGGTGCTGCTGCTGGTCACCTACCGCAGCCCGCTGCTCTGGCTGGTCCCGCTCGTCGTGGTCGGGCTCGCCGACCGGGTCACCACCGGCATCATCGCGCTGCTCTCGCAGCACACCGGCCTGCCGGTCAGCGGCTCCACCACCGGCATCGTGACGGTGCTGGTGTTCGGCGCCGGGACCGACTACGCGCTGCTGCTGATCTCGCGATACCGGGAGGAGCTGCACGGCCACGAGGACCGGTTCGTCGCGATGCGCCGGGCGCTGCGCGGCGCCGGGCCGGCCATCGCGGCCAGCGCCGGCACGGTCATCCTGAGCCTGCTCACCCTGCTGCTGGCCAGCCTGGAGAGCAACGTGTCGCTCGGCGTCACGGCCGCCGCAGGGATCGCGGTCGCCGCGATCTTCGCGCTGGTGGTGCTGCCGGCCGCGCTGGTGGTCTGCGGGCGCGGGCTGTTCTGGCCGTTCGTGCCGCGGGTCGGGCAGGCCGGTGTGGAGGCGGAGACGGGCGTCTGGGCGCGGGTCGGCCGGGCGGTCTCCCGCAAGCCGGTCGCGGTCACCGTCGCCTCGGTGATCATCCTGGGCGTGCTGTCGGCCGGCGGGCTCGGCACCCGGCTCGGCCTGTCGCAGACCGAGCAGTTCCGGGTCAAGTCCGAGTCGGTGGCCGGCCTGGAGACCCTGTCGCAGTACTTCCCGGCCGGTGCGGCCAGCCCGACCGTGGTGCTGACCAGCCCGGACCGGGCGCAGGCGGTGCTCGCCACGGTGTCCGCCACCGACGGGGTGGCGCAGGCCCGGATCGCCGAGCAGAACGCCACCCAGGCGAGCATCCAGGTGATCCTGAACGCGGCGCCGGACACCGGCGAGGCGTACGACGCGATCCGCGCGCTGCGCGCCGAGCTCGACGACACGGCCCTGGTCGGCGGCAGCGTGGCGACCAGCCTGGACACCCGCGACGCCACCCGGCACGACCTGCGGGTGATCGTGCCGGTGATCCTGCTCGTGGTCCTGCTGGTGCTGGTGGTGCTGCTGCGGGCGCTGGTCGCGCCGCTGCTGCTGATCGTCACGGTGATCATCAGCTTCGCGGCCGCGCTGGGCGCCGGGTCGTTCCTGTTCGGCCACGCGCTGGACAACCAGGTGCCGCTCTTCTCGTTCCTGTTCCTGGTCGCACTCGGGGTGGACTACAACATCTTCCTGGTCACCCGGGCCCGGGAGGAGGCCGGCAAGCGCGGCACCAAGGACGGCATGGTGCACGCCGTCGCGGTCACCGGCGCGGTGATCACCAGTGCCGGGATCCTGCTGGCGGCGGTGTTCGCGGTGCTCGGCGTGCTGCCGGTGATCACGCTGACCCAGATCGGCGTGATCGTGATGATCGGCGTGCTGCTGGACACCCTGCTGGTGCGTACCGTGCTGGTCCCGGCCTTGGCCACCATCCTCGGTGACCGGTTCTGGTGGCCGGGCCGTCCGCAGGCGGTGACGGCCGAGCAGCCGAAACCGTCGGCCCGGGCCGATTGGGACGCGGTCGACCGCACGAAACTGACCGAGCCGGCCGAGCGCGGCTGATCGTCGCCCGTTGTTTCGCCGGGCGGCTCCCGCCCGGCGAGACGACCGCCCGTACGCTCCGTGCCTCGCCCCGAACGCGCGAGGTCACACCATCGGCGAGTCGGTCGTCATGAGATCCGAGTTGAACGTCTGCGTCTGGACATAGAACTCGTCGATCATCTGCGAGATCTCCTCGGGGTTCAGCTCGGAGAGCGTGAGAGACGACCGCCAGGCGTGTTTCTGGAACTCCGGCACGGTCAGCGTGAAGTCCGTGAAGCTCAGCAGTTCCTCTTCCGTGTGCCCGGCACGCAGCAGATCAGCCCACAGCGCCGACCCGGGCATCGGCTTGTAACCGAACACGAGGCACCGCACACCCTGCCGGCCGCTGCGGGAGCCGACCGACGCCAGATCACGTGCGAAGGACAGTGTCTGTTCGGTCGACTCACGTGACTCGCCGGGAAGCCCGATGATGAAGTAGAACCGGAGATCGATTCCGCTTCGGGCGGCGCCGTTCACGATGTCCCAGATCCGGCCGTCGGTGACGCGTTTCCCCAACTGGTATCGCAGCGTCATGTCGGCCGCCTCGACCCCGGAGATGACCGTGGCCAGGCCGTACTCGGACAGGTGCCGCCACTCGTCGGCGCTCAGGCCGACGCCGTACTGAAGCGGAAAACTGAGTTCCCAGGCGAGCCGATCGCCGTATCGCCGGTGCGCCTGGCCGAGAAAATCGAGCAGCGGCCGTTTGCCCTTGAAGGGGAGGTCGTCGAAGACCCTGATTCCGGTCGCGCCGAGCCCGACGAGATAGTCGACCTCACGGAACACGCTGTCGTAGGAACTCACCCGGTACGGAATGCCGCTGCTGTGGCTGCTTCCCGCACAGAACGCGCAGCGGAAAAGGCAGCCCCGGCTCATCGTCAGGCCGTACCAGCGCCGGCCCAACCTTTCGAACGGCTCACCCCGGCTGAATCGCCGGTCGATCATCGGCATGGCGGTGACATCGACATACGTCGGCCGGACGGTGATCGACGTCGATATCATGGCGGCACCGGGAAGCCCCGCCGCCTTTCCGGTCAGGACTCCCGGGACGCCGGCCGGATCGGCACCTCCGATCAGTTCGAGGACCGCTCGCTCACCGTCGCCTCGCACGTAGACGGCCCGGGGTCCGAACTGCTTGGCGACGAGCTCGTCCGAGACGTTCGTGATGTGGGGGCCACCGACGACCACCCGGGTCGGCTCCTGGCAAACCAGCCCGACGATCCGGCTGACGATGTCGATGTTTATCGAGAACGAATTGATGCCGACCCATCTCGGCCGGCGCGCACGAACCGCCTCGACGATAGCCTCGGGCGAAAGCCTTTCGAGTTCCGCGTCGAGCACTTCGACACGGAACCCGGCCCGGTCGGCCGCGGTCGCGATGGAAAGAATCCCGAGTGGTGGCGAGTGCGGTGTCGAGGTCCGCGGGTAATGAGCGTAATCATGCACCGGCGCATTGACGAGCAGAAGATCTATCAACGCCCGCTCCCTCGCACTCCATCAGACGAGTGCCAGCTCACTCTCAAGCTGACAGATCAGCATCGATGTCAGCTTACGCAGGGATTCACCTTCTTCGTAGCCTCCGGAGACACTCGCGACCGACAGGATCTTTTCCGGCCGATCCGGCTGCCGCCAGATCGCGATGATCGGCTTGCCCAAAGCCAGCGCTCCACCCGCCTCGACGCTCAAGCCGGTGCGAGCCGCGCCGGCGTGCGAGGTCAGATCGAGAACCACACCGCGAGCGGTCCTGATCCGTTCGATGACCTTGGCGAAGGCTTCCCGGTAATCGATCTCACCGATTTCCCAGCCCTGGACGTCACGGACGTGGGCGAAAGTGGACAGACCATGGTCAGCCGCGCCCTCGGTGATCTGTTCTATCCGTTTGCGCAGGCTCTCACTCTGCCCCTGCTCCACCGAATAGCAGATCACCAGATCGGGATATGCGTTCACCGGCGACGTCATGCGACCCTCCGCAGAAACCAATCAGCCAATGCCACGCTCATGCGTTTCTCCTGGCGGGGGAGGTCGAATTTGAGGCGGCCGAGCAGAACCGCGGCCACGAGAGCATAGTAGAGGTCACGTGGCCCGAGGTCACGAACCTCGACGCACTGATTCTCGTATTGGAACAGGTCGAGAATGGATTGGAGATCGTCGGCGACGAGGACGTCACCTTTCTGCGTCCCGAATGCGAGGAGCTGCTCGACCGCGTGCACGCCCGCCAGGCTGAGTCGTCCCGCCGTGACCGCCGACTGCACATCGGCGGCGAGAAATGCCGCGTCGTAGAGGGCCGGCCAGTCCTGCCGCATCTTGCCGTAATCGATGATGCCGTACTTCTCGGATCCCCACAGCACATTGCCCGCGTGCAGGTCACCGTGGATCGCCGACATGACGACATTGCGATATTCCCGATCGAGAACCCGGTCGAGCCGGGCGACGGGATCCTCGATGGCGTTGCCCGGGCTGAAAACCAGTTTGCCGTCCGCATAGTTCAGGCCGATCTCGCCCAGCGTGCGCCGGAACCAGGAATCGCGGGTCTCCTGAACGACACCGGTCACCACCAGCTCGGCGTCGACAGCGATCACATTCAGCTGACGCTCGCCGAGTTCTGAGAGGTCCAGATCGATCTTCTGATGTGTGCTCAGCGTGTAGCCCCGGCAGAAGGACCGCACGAGGTCCGTCTCGGTGACCCGGATACCCACCCGGAGAACGTCGTCGGAGCCCAGAACCGGCGCTGACGGGTGCTCACCCACCGGCCGGCGGTCCACGGTGCCGACCAGCACCCGGAAGTCCGCGGGCAGGAACTCGTTCAGCGGCCTGCGGATCTGCGCCACGTCACGACGCACGCCGTGCTTGTAGAGAACCTCGTGGAGATGCCGCGAGTAGAGGTCGTCGAGAACCTCGCGGATGCGCTCGAGCCCGAGCAGCCCGGGAGTGAACAGCGCGGTCAGCGGCTCCAGCTGCCCCGTCGGCTCGATGCCGAGAAAGCGACCGGCGTCGTCGTAGACGATGCCGGCCTGGTTGCCGATTATCGCGTCGGAGGAGCGGACCGCCATGAAGGCGCCGGTCCGGCGTGGCTCGATGAACCGCTGATAGTTCCGCCGTTCAGCGAGGATGTGCTCGGCGGGACCGACCTTGAGCACGGACACATTCGCGATCCGTGCGGCATTCTCGTCCTCGAACTCCCGGACGCCGAACACCCGGCTGCCCGACTTCCCACCCTTCATGATCTTGTGAATGGCGATGCTTCGATAGGTCTGGCCGACGTAGAGCGAGGTGGCGATGCGCTCGACGTCGGACTGTTCCTCCGGACCGAGCTGCCGAAACATCGCATCCGACCAGTTGATGTCGACGACCTGGTCCTTCTCCGCCGGCGCGTACGGAATGAGGTGTCGCACATTCGCCAGAAACTTCGTGAGAGCCAGCACGCGGGCGGACTCGTACGAATGGACCGCCGGAATGCCGGTCTTGATCCGCTCCGGAGCGGGCACGAAAATCATGTCGAAGAAGTGCGAGACCCACGTGGAGCGCCGGTCGACCTGCTCGCTGAGCAGATTCAGCTTGTGCAGGACCAGGTCCTCGTGATCGCTGACGTCGATGTAGTTCTGAACGCTGCGGACGTGATCCATGGCGGTCGCCATCGACAGGTCGTAGAAGTGGTCGAAAAGATATGACGTCGTCCCGCGGCCCTCACGCTCGAGGATCGCGTCGAAGCAATCCGCGATGGGCCGGTGCTTGGCGCCGGCGATCAGCGCGTCCGGAGCGAGCGCCTCGATCGCCTGGATGCACTTGGGAACGAACAGGATGTTCGGCGACGACCAGGGACGAGCATGCTTGTCGACGAGGTAGCGAACGGCGCTGTTGCCCTCCGCGTAGAGCGCGGCGTAGTTCTTCTGGATCCGGCGGATGGCGGCCTCGTCGGACGGAATCTCGGCAGTGGTGACGATGCGCAGATTCGGGTGCGAAAAACCGAGATACGCCTTGTAGAACTCCTTCGTCAACTCGGTGTCCTCGGCGAGCCGGCGTTTCATGGTCCGGTTGTTCGGATCGTGCTCGTCATACGTGATCAACAGGATTATCACGGTGTTGCCGTTGGTCAGCAGTTGGTACAAGACGTTGAGCATCCGCAGATGCCCCAGATGGAAGACCACCTGGGGCCGGCAGTGCAGCAGATACGTTCCCGGAGCGTCCGGGGCGTGGGGGGTTTCCAGGATCGGCAACTCGGCTGCCCTTCGTCGTCACTTGGCTGCCCGGACGGCGTCACCGCAGAGGTGGCAGGTCCGCGTTGAATCGCCGGGTTCCCAGCAGGAACGCGGACTGCGGAGCCACCAGGAACGGGCCGTGCCTGCCCAGCTCGATGTCGGCGCTGCTCACCGCGATGACCTGTTGTTCCGCCGGGTCCCGGCCGAGCGCCACTAGGCGGTTGACCAGCTCGACCGCATCGGGATCGTCCGGAATGACGTCGTAGACGTCGAACCTGCGGACCACCCGCTCGGCCCGGCCGTACTTCGGCGGTCTCTCGAAGACGCCACGAACCAGGGTGAGGGTGAGCGCCCCGGCCAGCGGGACCAGTTCGGGGTGGCCGACCTCGGCCAGTTCCTCCCGCAGCTCGCGCCGGACACAGTCGACCGCGGACTCACGGTCCCGGCCGGAGGCGTACCACCGGAGAAAGGAGATGACGCTCCGCAGTGGCAGGAAGCCGCGCAGATCGTGGCGCATGGCCGCTTGCCGGGCCGCGGACCGTTGCTCCACGAAGCCGACCGAGTCGAGGGTCCGCCGTGCGCCTTCCGCGTATTTGACGACGCCGCCGGGTGGACCGTAGACACCCGGCCGGTAGGGGTGGCTGAACAGGACGTAGCAGTCCTCGTCCTTCACCCGCAGGAGCGCCGCCATCGAGACGCGGACCCGCCGGGCCCCGGGGGACAACGCCGGGAGGACGGCAAGGTACTTACGGTTGCCCCAGAGGAGACCGGCGATGCCGAGCAGGACTGCGGTGATGAGGCCGGCGACGATGTTGGAGATCACGGGACGCTCCAGGCAGTCGGGAATGCGCAAGAGTCTCGGCGAAGGCGGTCCGTCGTTCCCTCAACATCCTATCGGTGATGGTCGAGACGACACCGGTGGCGAACCGCCGGAGGTACGCCCGTGGCCCGGATCAGGAAGGGGTGGACGGGACACCGGCGAAGGGGATCGCGGCCGGTGCGGTTCCCTTCTCCCCCGCCGGGTGCCGCCACAGGCCGCGGCGGCGCAGCTCCGGCAGCACGCCCTCGCCGAACCAGTACGCCTCCTCCAGGTGCGGATACCCGGACAGGATGAACTCGGAGATGCCGAGAGCCGCGTACTCCTCGATCCGGTCGGCGACCTCGGTGTGGCTGCCGACCAGGGCGGTGCCGGCGCCGCCGCGGACCAGGCCGACACCGGCCCACAGGTTCGGCGAGACGACCAGGCCGTCGCGGCTGCCGCCGTGCAGGTCGAGCATCCGCCGCTGGCCCTCCGACTCGCTGCTGCGCAGCCCGGCCTGCACGCTGGCGATGTCGGCCTCGGACACATTCTGGAGCAGGCGGGCCGCCTCCGCCCAGGCCGCCTCGGCGGTGTCCCGGGTGATCACGTGCAGGCGGATGCCGAACCTCATGTCCGGTTTCAGGGTGCGGATCCAGGCCAGCTTCTCGGCGACCTGGGCGGGCGGCTCGCCCCAGGTGAGGTAGACGTCGGCGTGCTCCGCGGCGACCGGGCCGGCGGCCGCGGACGAGCCACCGAAGTAGACGGTCGGCGCGACCTCCGGCACCCGGGCCAGCCGGGCGTTCTCCACCTTGATGAACGCACCGTCGAGCGAGACGGTCTCCCCGCGCAGCAGCGGGCGCACGATGCTCAGGAACTCGGCGGTGCGCGCGTAGCGCGCGTCCTTGTCCAGGAAGTCGCCGAACTGGCGCTGCTCGCTGGACTCCCCGCCGGTCACCACGTTGAGCAGCAGCCGCCCGCCGGACAGCCGCTGGAACGTCGACGACATCTGCGCCGCCAGGGTCGGCGAGATCAGCCCCGGCCGGAACGCGACCAGGAACTTCAGCCGCTCGGTGACCTCGGTCAGCATCGCCGTGGTCAGCCAGGCGTCCTCGCACCAGGCACCGGTCGGGGTGAGCGCGCCGACGAACCCGAGCTGCTCCGCGCTGCGCGCGATCTGGCCGAGGTAGCCGATGGTCAGCGGCCGTACCCCGCCCGCCGACCCGGACGGCGTGCCGTGCCCGCCGCCGACGATGTCCCGGCTGTCGCCGTTGGTGGGCAGAAACCAGTGGAAGTCCATGCGCGGAGCCTACCCAGCACTCCCATCGGCTCGATAGGATCCCCGCCATGATCGATGAGGCTGCATACGACGAGACCCGGCTCCGTGACTGGCTGGCCGGCCGGGCCCGTGGATTCTCTCGCCGCGACCTGTTCGCGCTGGCCGCGGCGGTCGGCGCCGGTGCGGCCGGCCTCCCGTCGAGCCCGGCCGCGGCGGCCGGCTCGCCGATCGTCAAGCCGCTGCCGCCCGAGCTGTTCCGGGTGCTCGGCACCAACGCCGAGACGAAGTGGTCGGCGCTCAAGGACCAGGGCTACCTCGTGCCGGTCGACCGGTTCTTCGTGCGCAACCACACCAGCACGCCGATCATCGACGCCGCGACCTGGAGCCTGGAGGTCTCCGGCTCCGGTCTGCGCGGCGACGCCGCGCACTTCACCCTCGCCGACCTGCGGCGCCTGCCGGCGCAGACCCACACGGTCGCGGTCGAGTGCGCCGGCAACGGCCGCGGCTACTACAGCTCGCAGCAAGGCCAGACAGTTTCCGGTACGGCCTGGGGCCTGGGCGCCGTCGGCGTGGCCCGCTGGCGCGGCGTCCGGCTCTCCACCGTGCTGCGCCGGGCCGGCGTGCGCCGCGACGCCGTCGACGTGCAGCCGATCGGCCTCGACCCGAACTTCGTGTCCGGCGGCGTCGACCTGGGCCCGGTGCGCCGCCCGTTCCCGATCGCCAAGGCGTTCGACGACGTGCTGCTGGCCTACGAGATGAACGGCGAGCCGCTGCCCGCCGACCACGGGCACCCGGTCCGGGTGATCGTCCCGCACTGGATCGGCATCGCGAGCATCAAGTGGGCCGGGCGGATCGAGGTGTCCGCCGAGCCGCTCTTCTCCCCGTGGAACACCCAGTTCTACCGGCTGTTCGGGCCGGAGTTCCCGGCCGAGGGCCGGCCGTTCGACCGTCAGGTGATCAAGAGCGCGTCCGAGCTGGAGCCGGGCACCACGGTCGCCGCCGGCCACCGGGTCCGCCTGACCGGCCGCTCGTGGTCGGCCGGCGGCCGGATCCGCCGGGTCGAGGTGAGCACCGACGGCGGCGCGACCTGGCGGCACGCTCGGTTCACCGGACCGTCCCGGGACGGCGCCTGGCAGCAGTGGGAACTCGACTGGCGACCGGCCGCGGGGGCGTACGAGTTGCTGGCCCGGGCCACCGACGTGCACGGCAACACCCAGCCGGACGTGGCCCGGTACAACACGCTGGGCTACCTGTTCGACGCCGTGGTGCGTGTCCCGGTCAGCGCCGCCTGAACAGGGCGCGGGCCGGGACTTCCGCCCCGGCCCGCCTGCACTCCACTCAGGACTTGAACGCGTCCTTGACCTTCTCGCCGGCCTGCTTGAGATTCGAGCTGGTCTGGTCGGCCTTGCCCTCGGCCTCGAGCCGCTCGTCGTCGGTGGCCTTGCCGACGCCCTCCTTGACCTTGCCGCCGATCTCCTCGGCCTTGTTGTCGACCTTTTCGTCGAAAGCCATCACAACCTCCGGAGGAATCCAGAACTCTCTCTCGTGAGGCTGATACCCGGACGGGCTCATCCGTAACGCATGAGGCGCGATCGGTCAGGTGATCTCATCCTGGCAGCATGCCGGACTACCCGCTCATCGCCGACCACGGGCTGATCGGTGACCTGCAGACCGCGGCCCTGGTGTCCACCGACGGCACCGTCGACTGGTTCTGCGCGCCGCGCTTCGACTCGCCCAGCATCTTCGGCGCCCTGCTCGACGCCGAGCGCGGCGGCCACCTGGCCACCCGCCCGGCCACCGCGGCCTACACCGCCAAGCAGCTCTACCTGCCGGACTCCGCGGTCCTGGTCACCCGGTTCATGACCGACACCGGGGTCGGCGAGATCGTCGACTTCATGCCGGTCTCGGACAGCGCCACGGCGACCGACCGGCACCGGCTGGTCCGCCTGGTGCGGTGCGTGCGCGGGGAGATGACCTTCGCGGTGCACATCGCCCCGCGGTTCGGGTACGGACGGGACGCGTTCCGGACCCGGGCGACCGATCAGGCCGTGGTGTTCGAGAGCGACCGGGAGGCGCTGACCGTACGCCTGATCCGGGAGCCGTTCGAGGACCCGGGCCGCTCCTGGATCGACGGTGACGGCGACGTCCGCGCCGAGCTCCAGTTGCACGCCGGTCAGCTGCGCGGGCTGGTGCTGGAGACCGGGCCGGCCGGGCCGCTGCGCCAGTTCCCGCTCGCCGAGGCGATGCGGCTGCTCGACGACACGGTCGACTTCTGGGAGTCGTGGCTGGGCGGCTGCACCTATCAGGGGCGCTGGCGGGAGATGGTGTACCGGGCGGCGATCACGATCAAGCTGATGACGTACGCGCCGACCGGCGGGCTGGTCGCCGCGCCGACCGCGGCGCTGCCCGAGCAGCTCGGCGGCGAGCGCAACTGGGACTACCGATACACCTGGGTACGCGATGCCTCGTTCTCGGTGTACTCGCTGCTGTCGCTGGGCTTCACCGACGAGGCGGCGGCGCTCGGCCGGTGGCTGCGCGACCGGGTGTACGAGCAGGAGGAGAAGGACCCGACCGGCCCACTGAAGATCATGTATCGGGTGGACGGGTCGAGCGACCTGGTCGAGGAGACGCTGCCGCACTGGTCCGGTTACCGCGGGTCCAGCCCGGTACGGATCGGCAACGGCGCGGCCGGGCAGTTGCAGCTGGACATCTACGGCGAGGCGATGGACAGCATCTACGTCGGTCAGCGGCAGGGGATCACCCCCGGGCATCGGGGCTGGCAGGCGATCCGGCACATGCTCGACTGGGTGGCCGGCAACTGGTCGCAGCCCGAGGAGGGCATCTGGGAGACCCGGGGCGGGCGGCAGGACTTCACGTACGGAAGGCTGATGTGCTGGGTTGCTCTTGATCGTGGTCTGCGGATGGCGGGTGAGCTCGGCCGTCCCGCTCCGCTGGACGAGTGGCGCAGGCAGCGGGACGCCATCTACGCGGAGATCATGGAGCGTGGCTGGAGCCCGGCCCGGCAGGCGTTCCGGCAGCACTACGACACCACCGTGCTGGACTCGTCGCTGCTGCGGATGCCGACGGTCGGGTTCATCACGCCGGGCGACCCGATGTGGCTGTCGACGCTGCGGGCCATGGAGAGCGAGCTGGTCACCGACAGCCTGGTCTATCGGTACGACCCGGCCGCCTCCCCGGACGGCCTGCGCGGCTCGGAGGGCACCTTCTCGCTGTGCACGTTCGCCTACGTGACCGCGCTGGCCGGGGCCGGTGAGCTGGACAAGGCCCGGGTGACGTTCGAGAAGATGCTCACCTACGCCAACCACCTGGGCCTGTACTCCGAGGAGATCGGGCTGACCGGCGAGCAGCTCGGCAACTTCCCGCAGGCCTTCACCCACCTGTCGCTGATCGACGCGGCGGTCACCCTGGACCGCCAGCTGGACCGGTTCCCGCGGGCCGCCGCCCGCCGGCACACGGTGCTGCCCGCCACGCGCCGCGGAGGGGCCGCCGCCGACTGAGTTATGGTGAGCGCTCAGACCAGGGAGCGTGCATGCCGTCGAGGAAGCCGGGCAGCCCCACTGCAAGAAGTTTCAAGACCGGCAAGCCGACCTCCAGCGACGTGGCCAAAATGGCCGGTGTGTCCCGTTCCGCGGTATCGTTCGCGTTCAACAACCCGCAGCGGATCTCCACCGCGACCAGGGACCGGATCCTCGCCGTCGCCGACGAGCTCGGGTACACGCCGAACACCCTGGGCCGGATGCTCCAGGCCGGGACCACCAACTCGATCGGGGTGCTGCTGCCCCAGGGCCTGGCGCAGATCCTGGAGAACCCGTACTACGCCCGGTTCCTGATGGGCGCCGGGCAGGTCTGCGACCGGGAGGGATACACGCTGCTGCTGACCCCGCCGTTGCAGGACTCGGTGCTCAAGGCGATTCCGTACGCGGCGGTGGACGGCTTCATCGTCTGCGGGCTGGAGATCGACCGGGGCGAGGTGGCCGAGCTGGACCGGCGCGGCATCCCGTTCGTGCTGATCGACTCGGACCGGCACGAGGGCGCGCCGCACGTCGAGGTGGACGACCGGGGCGGCGCCCGGGAGGTGGCTCGCTACCTGCTCGAACTCGGTCATCGACGGCTCGCGGTGCTGTCCATCGGGCCACGGCCGGCGGCTGATCCCGGGCAGCGGGGTCCCCTCGCCCGGCGGCTGGCCGGGATCACCGACGCGCTCGCCGAGGTGGGGCTCACGCTCGGCGACGTGCGGCTCGCCGAGGCCCCGGTCACCCGCGCCGACGGATACCGGGCGACGAAGGCGCTGATGTCCGAGCCGGGAGACCGGCCGACGGCGATCCTGGCGCTCTCCGACATCCTCGCCTACGGCGCGGTGGACGCCCTCCAGGAGATGGCGATCGAGGTGCCGGGGCAGGTCTCGGTCACCGGCTTCGACGACCTCGCCGAGTCGGCCTGGTTCCGCCCGCGGCTCACCACGGTCCGGCAGCCGATCGTGACCAAGGGCCGGATGGCCGCCGACTTCCTGATCTCGGCCATCCGCGGCGAGGATCAGCACCCGCACCAGATGCTCGGCACCCATCTGATCGTCCGGGATTCAGCAACAAATCCGGCATAACGGCGCCCTGAAAGAACTTGCTGAAAGAAAGCAGCCGTCGGGCTATGTAACACGTGTTAGTTGCCTGCTAGCGTTCCTCGCCATGACAGATCAATTGGTCGCACCGCCCACCGTCGAGGCGCCACCGGCTTCCTGGTGGCGCAACGCGGTCATCTACCAGATCTACCCGCGCAGCTTCGCCGACTCGAACGGCGACGGCATCGGTGATCTGCCCGGCATCAGCAGCCGTCTGCCGTACCTCAAGGATCTCGGTGTCGACGCGGTCTGGCTCTCCCCGTTCTACGCGTCGCCGCAGGCGGACGCGGGTTACGACGTCTCGGACTACCGCACCGTCGACCCGATCTTCGGCACCGTCGCCGACGCCTCCGAGCTGATCGCCGGCGCCCACGCGCTCGGCCTGCGCGTGATCGTCGACCTGGTGCCCAACCACTCGTCCGACCAGCACGAGTGGTTCCAGAAGGCGATCGCCGAGGGCCCCGGCTCGCTGTTCCGCGAGCGCTACCACTTCCGCCCCGGCAAGGGCGAGAACGGTGAGCTGCCGCCGAACGACTGGCCGTCCATCTTCGGCGGCCCGGCCTGGACCCGGGTCGAGGACGGCGAGTGGTACCTGCACCTGTTCGCCCCCGAGCAGCCGGACTTCAACTGGGAGCACCCGGCGGTCCGCGACGAGTTCAAGACCATCCTGCGGTTCTGGCTCGACCTGGGCGTCGACGGCTTCCGGATCGACGTGGCGCACGGCCTGGTCAAGGAGGACGGCCTGCCGGACGTCGGCGCGGACGCCGAGTGGCACCTGCTGGGCGTCGGCGAGAGCCCGTGCTTCGACCGCGACGGCGTGCACGAGATCTACCGCTCCTGGCGGCAGATCCTGGACGAGTACCCGGGCGAGCGGATCGCGGTCGCCGAGGCCTGGGCGCCGAACCTGGCCCGCGTCTCGCACTACGTCCGCGACGACGAGCTGCACCAGGCGTTCAACTTCAGCTACCTGGGCACCGCGTGGAACGTGCACGAGCAGCGCCAGATGATCGACGACTCGCTGGCCGCGATGACCGCGGTCGGCGCGCCGACCACCTGGACGCTCTCCAACCACGACGTGGTCCGGCACACCACCCGGCTGATGCAGACCGCCGACGGCGAGGTGGCCGGCCGCAAGGCGGTCGCGGTCGACGAGGCGGCCGGGCTGCGCCGGGCCCGGGCGGCCAGCGCGCTGATGCTGGCGCTGCCCGGATCGGCGTACCTCTACCAGGGTGAGGAGCTGGGCCTGCCGGAGGTGCTGGACCTGCCGCCGGAGGTGCGCCAGGACCCGGCGTTCCACCGGGCGACCGGCCAGGACGGCTACCGCGACGGCTGCCGGGTGCCGATCCCGTGGAGCGGCGACGTGGCGCCCTACGGCTTCGGCCCGGACGGCGGCGCCAGCTGGCTCCCGCAGCCGGCGTCCTGGGCGCGGCTGAGCGTGGCCGCGCAGGCCGACGTGCCCGGCTCGACGCTGGAGCTGTACCGCCGGGCGCTCGCCGTGCGCAAGACCGACCCGGCGCTGCAGGGCACCGACAACCTGACCTGGGTGACCGCCCCGGCCGGGGTCCTGGCGTTCGACCGCGCGGTCGAGGGCGCCCCGGTGTTCCGCTGCACGGTCAACATGAGCGACCAGCCGGTGGCCGTCGGCCGGCCCGGCGAGCTGCTGCTGGCCAGCGGCCCGGTGGAGGGCGGCCCGGACGAGGTCGTGCTGCCGCCGGACACCACCGTCTGGTGGTCCATCCCGAGCTAGAACCGTCCCACCCACCCGCGGACGGTGCGGGTGGGCGGGTGCTGCGGGCGTGACACGTGGGGGGACGTGTCACGCCCGCACCTTTTTTCCTCAGTTCCCGAGTGCGCCCACCGATCAGGCACGGTGACCTGAAGGCGGTGGAGCGGCATGCGACCAGTGGACGGACCGGCCCGGACAGCCGGGCGCATCCTGATCCTGGCGGTCGTCTGGGCGGTGCTGAGCGTGGTGCTCGGCGTCGCCGGTGTCCTCGTGCCGGCGCCGCCCGCCTGGCTGCTCTGGCCGGCCGGGGTCGGTGCGGCCGGCACCGCGGCGTACGCCAGCCTGGTCGCCGCCGCGGCCGCCGGCGAGAGCGTGGCCCGCCGGTTCTGGCAGCGGCTCGCCGCCTCCGTCGGCCTGCTCACCGCCGGCACCGCCGGCCACGCCCTGGCCACCACGCTGGCCGGGCACCCCACCCCGATGAACCCGTTCAGCGCCGTCTGCTACCTGAGCTCGGTGGCCGGGATCGCCTACGCGATGGTGCGCCTGCCGCACCCGCCCCGCTCCTGGCGGGCCAGCCTGGCGATCTACCTGGACATCGCCGTGGTCGGGGTGGCAGCCGCGCTGGTCACCACGCACTTCCTGTGGAGCTTCCCGGTGCCGGGCGTCCCCGGCGCGCCGGGCGGCCCGCCGCCGGCACCGGACGGGCCGCAGATGCCCGGGCTGGCCGCCGGCCTCACCCTGATCGTGCTGATCACCGCGGTCACCGCGGTGGTCGCGGTGATCCGGGTCGGGATCACCGGCGCCGGACCGGTGCACGGCCCGGTCCTCTGGTACCTGGCTCCGCTCGGCCTGCTCGCCCCGATCTCCTGGCTGATCTACCCGGCCACCAAGGATCACCCGCACCTGAGCGTCACGGCGATCGTGATGGTGCCGCTCGGGCTGCTGTTCGCGCTCGCCGCCCGCTCGCAGATCCGCTACGGCGGGCTGCCGCCGCGCACGGTCAGCGCCCGCTGGGTACGCCGGTGGAGCAGGATCAGCGTGGTCCCGTACGCCGCCGTCGCGCTCACCGTCGGCATGCTGATCTCGGTCACCCTGCACCTCGGCTTCCTGCCGCCCGGCCTGGCCGGCGGCTCGATCGTGCTGATCACCCTGGTGGTGATCCGGCAGATCGCCGTCCTGTCCGACAACACCGACCTGATGGAGCGGCTCGAGGAGCAGGCCAACCACGACGACCTGACCGGCCTGCCGAACCGGCGGATGTTCGCCGCCACCCTCCAGGCGCGCACCGCCCCGGCCGTGGTGGCGGTCGGCGACCTGGACGGCTTCGGCACCCTCAACGACCGGCTCGGCGACGAGCGGGGCGACGCCCTGCTGCGCGCCGCCGCGGCCCGGATCACCGAGACGTTCGGCCCGGACGCGATCGTCGCCCGGCTGCTCGGCGACGAGTTCGGCGTGCTGATCGACGGCGACCAGGAGCAGCTCGGCGAGCGGCTGGTCCGCGCGTTCCGCCTCCCGCTCCAGGTGGACGGCCACGACCTGCTGGTCACCGCCACCGTCGGGGTCGCGGCCGGCCGCGACGCGGTGGTCCCCGACCTGCTGCGCCGCGCCGAGCTGGCGCTCAAGGCGGCCAAGCGGGCCGGCGCCAACCGGTACACCGAGCACACCGCCGCGATGGACAGCACCGCGCAGCACGACGCCGACCTGGCCGCGGCCCTGCGCCGGGGCCTGGACATGGGCGAGTTCCGGCTGGCCTACCAGCCGATCGTGGAGCTGCCCGGCGGCCGGATCACCGGCGTCGAGGCGCTCGTGCGCTGGCACCCGGCGGACGGCGCGCCGGTGTCGCCGGCCGAGTTCATCCCGGTCGCCGAGCAGACCGGGCTGATCCTCGACCTCGGCCTCTGGGTGATCGAGACGGCCTGCGCCGACGCCTCCCGGTGGCAGCTGCGGCACGGCAAGGACGCGCCCCGGGTCAACATCAACGTCTCGGCCCGGCAACTGCTCGACCCGGACCTGCCCGACCAGGTCGCCTCGGCGATCGCCCGGTACCGGCTGGACCCCGACAAGATCACCCTGGAGATCACCGAGACCGCGGTCTTCGGCGGCGGCGCCGCCCTGAGCACCGTGCACGACCTGCGGGCCCTGGGTGTCGGGGTGGCCCTGGACGACTTCGGCACCGGCCAGTCGTCGCTGACCCTGCTGCGCACCTGCCCGGTCACCACCCTGAAGGTGGACAAGTCGTTCATCGACGAGCTCAACGGCACCGCCGAGCAGGAGGCGATCGCCACCTCGCTGAGCACCATCGCCACGACGCTGGGCCTGCGCGCGGTCGCCGAGGGCGTGGAGACCGAGGCACAGGCCGCCCGCCTGGAGGCCCTCGGCTACCGCTACGCGCAGGGTTACTTCTTCGCCAAGCCGGGCCCGGCGGCCCTGATCGACGCGGCCCTGGAGGCCGCGCCGGTCATCGACTGAGGTCCGCCGCCCACACCCGGCCCGCTCCCCTTTCCGGCCGCCCGTTTCCGGTACGCCCTGAGCACCCGTCCCGCCCGCGCACCTCACGCCAGGGCGATCCCGCACCGAGCCCCCTACTCACCGGCGGCACTGGACGCACTACCCGGCCGCCGAGGCCGGGAAGGTCAGCCGGCAGCCGTCGATCTTGATATACATCGACCCGTTACCGCGACGGAACGGAGCCGAGCTTGCTTGCAGCTCCCCAGAGGTAGAAGGACGGGCGACCACCATACAGGCCCGACCGGTAGATACCGACACCTTCCACAACAGAGCGGTCGCGGAGATTCGGCATCTGGAGTTCAGCCGCCTTACGCAGCAGTTCAGCAGCGGGCAGACGGGTCTTGTCATCGGCACTGACCCGGATCGCCCGCTTGGTACCACCGCCGGGACCGAATGGCTCGAGACAGACGTCAGGCGCGGCGAGGGCGAAATCTTCAGTCTCGAACGCCGCTATGAATCCACTCAGGTCAGCCGCGCTCGCCGGCCAGGAGATCTCCGGTCGACGCACCACCGCGAATGGCAAGTCGGGACGATGCAACGCCTCTTCCTCGTCGGTCAACGGTTCGTCTCGGAGGTAGTTGGCCTTCGCCAACACCGTTGACGCGGAGGTCGCGTAGTAGCTTGTCGCCCCACGACGAGCTTCCCTCAGGTTGGCGTGTCCCCAGGCATTGAGATGAGGCCACCAGCTGTCGTACATGACGATCTCGTCGGCGTGGACGAGGACCCGCGCGGGTCGTTCATCATGTGCCCAGCGGAAGACCGTGCCCGCCTTGATCGACGAGAAGCTCACGATTGGACCATACCGTTCATAGGTCCAGGGCGAACTCTCATACCCCAGCGCGACCGACTGCCTGCTAGAGCGAGAAGAGCCCGAGGGTCCCCGCTACGAAGATCGATCACTCTTCGTGGGACAGATCCACTCTCGGAAGCCATTTCTCGACAGGTTCGGCGTCAAGGTTGGCGGCGGACCCGCAGGGATAGTCGAGGGCATGCGGCAAGTCAACAGGTGTCGTCCGGCATCGGGCCAGGCCTGGCCGGCAGGCCCCGGCGAACAGTCCGTCGCCGGGATCTGCCGGAACCAGGCCCGGGCTCCTGCCGTCAGACGGTGGCGCGGTCCCGGATGGCGTGGCCCACCTCGGCGCGCAGCGCGGCGAACTCCGGGGAGCCGCGCAGCTCGTCGGCGGTGACGCCGGTGCGGGGCAGGCCGATCGGCAGGTCCAGGGCGATCTGACCCGGGCGGGGCGTCAGGACCACGACGCGGCTGCCCAGGAAGATCGCTTCGTCCACGCTGTGCGTGACGAAGATGCTGGTCCGGCCGGAGGAGGCGCTGACCTGCCGCAGGTCGGCCTGCAGGCGTTCCCGGGTGAGCGCGTCCAGGGCCGCGAACGGCTCGTCGAGCAGCAGCAGGGGGTTCTCCACCGCGAGCGCCCGGGCGATCGCCACCCGCTGCTGCTGGCCGCCGGAGATCTGCCAGGTACGCCGGTGCGCGACGTCGTGCAGGCCGACCCGGGCCAGCAGCTCGTCCACCCGGGCCGGGGTGGCCGGCTGCCCGGCGTAGCGCAGCGCCAGCGCGATGTTGCCGCCGACCGTCTTCCACGGGAACAGCCGCGGCTGCTGGAAGACCAGGCCGGCCCCGCGGCCCGGCACCGGCGCCTCGCCGGCCGTCCGGACCGTGCCGGTGGTCGGCTGCTCGAAGCCGGCGATCAGGCGCAGCAGCGTGCTCTTGCCGCAGCCGGACGCGCCGACCAGGACCAGGAACTCCCCGGCGGGCAGCGTCAGGTCGACCGGCCCGACGGCGGTGACGTCCCCGTAGGAGCGCGTCACCGCGTCGAGCACGACAGCGTCAGCTGAGGACACTGGGCAGACCCTTCACGTAGATCGCCTTCTGCACGTCGGCCAGCGCCGGCACCGCGTCGATCTTCTGCTGCGACTTGAGGAACTCGGCGGCGCTGACCAGGTTGTCGGCGAGCTTGCCGACGCTGCCCTCGGTGCCCAGCCACTCCGGCGAGGCGATGTCCGCGGGCTTCAGGAAGACGCCCTGCTTGAGCTGGTTGAGCGCGTCGTCGGCGGAGAGGTTGAGCTCGGCGCCGACCGCCTTGGACGCGGCCGCCGGGTCGTTCGCGATGAGGTCCAGGGCCTGCGCCTCGGCCTTGCGCCAGGCGTCCACGGCCTCCGGGTGGGCCTGGGCGAACGCGGTGTCCACCACGCCGAGGTCCAGGGTCGGCTTGCCGGCGGTGGCCAGCTCCCGGCTGCTGATCAGCACCTTGCCGGTCTTCTTCAGCTCGTCGAGCGAGGGCAGCCAGGTGTACGCCGCGTCCAGGTCGCCCCGGGTCCACGCCGCCTGGATGTCCTGCGGCTCCAGGTCGACGATGTTCACGTCGGACTCCTTGACGCCCGCCTTGTTCAGCGCGGCGAGCAGGCTGTAGTGCGCGGTCGAGGCGAACGGGGTGCCCACCTTCTTGCCCTTGAGCCCGGCGATGTCGGTGACCCCGCTGCCGTTGCGGGCGACCAGCGCCTCGTTGTCCCCGGCGACGTCCAGGACGAACGCCACCTGGTAGGGGATGTTCAGCGGCGCCGAGAGTCCACGGGCGACCGGGCTGGAGCCGATGGCCGCGATGTCCAGGCTCTTCGCGACGAACGCGGTGTTGATCGACGCGCCCGAGTCGAACTTGGTCCACGTGATCTTGTAGTCCGGCAGCGCCTTCTCCAGCAGCCCCTGGTTCTTGACGATCAGGTCGCCGCTGGGGAACGCCTGGTAGGCGATCCGGATCGACTTCTTCGACGCGTCACCCCCGCCGGAGGCGGCGCCGTTGCCGCAGGCGGCCAGGAGCAGGACGGAAAGGGTGGAGACAGCCGCGAGCAGCTTCTTCTTCATTGCGGATTTCCTTAACTAATGCCCCGCCACGGGATCAGGCGTTCTTCGCTGATCCGCAACAGGGCGTCGATGAGCAGGCCGGAGAGGCCGATGGCGAAAAGTCCGAGCACGACCACGTCGGTCTGCGAGTAGCGCTGCGCGTCGCGGATCATGCCGCCGATCCCGGGCACCCCGTTGATCGTCTCGGCGGCGACCACCGACGAGTACGCCACGCCGACCGCCAGCCGGACCCCGGTGAAGATCTCCGGCAGCGCGCTGGGCAGCACCACGTCGCGGATCGTCTGCCACCGCCCGGCGCCGAGCGCCCGGGCCGCCTCGACCAGTCCGGACGGCGCGCCGTGCACGGCGGCGGCGGTGGCCACCGCGACCGGCGGCAGCGCGGCGATCGAGAGCAGCCACAGCTTCGGCGTCTCGTCGATGCCGAACCAGATGATGAACAGGCTGAAGTAGGCCAGCGGGGGCAGCGCCCGGACGAAGGTGACCACCGGCTCGGCGATCACCCGCAACCAGGAGACGGTGCCGAGCAGCACGCCGATGATCAGGCCGCCGATCACGCCGATGGCCGAGCCGATCACGATCCGGCGCAGGCTCACGCCGAGGTGCTCGATGAGCAGGTGGCCGCTGTAGCCGCGGACGCCGTCGTGGGTGGTCGAGGTGAGGATCAGCTGCCGCCAGACGGCGCCGGGCGACGGGATGAAGGCCGGGTTGTCCAGCGCCCGCGCCGCGACCTCCCAGAGCAGGCCGAGCGCGAGCAGCGCCAGCAGCCTCAGGGCGATGCGGCGGCGCAGGCCGCCGCCGGGCGCGAGCGCCGGCGCCGGCTTGGTGGCGCTCTCCGGCGCGGAGGCCGGGGCAAGCAAGGTGGTCACGGAGAACTCCAGGCAGAGGTACGTGGCAATGCCTGCTATTCCTATCGTGCCGATGGGCTTAATCGCAATACGGAGAGCGCTCCCGTCCCGCTCCCTGGAACAATGTCGTAAAACATATTAGACAGATAGGACTTGTGGGCATCGCGGGCGGCTCCCTACCGTCAGCGCTGTGAGCGTCCTCTCCCCACCACGCACCGCCGGGCGGGCCGGCGAGCAGGTCGTGCCCGCCCGCCACCCGTGGCGCTGGGCCGGCACCGCCCTGGTCCTGGTGCTGCTCGCCCAGTTCGGGCACGGCCTGGCCACCAACCCCGGCTGGGACTGGCCGACCTTCGCCGGCTACCTGTTCGAGAAGTCGGTCATGCAGGCGCTGGGCGTCACCCTGCTGCTGACCGTGGCCGGCGCGGCGCTCGGCTTCCTCGGCGGCATCCCGCTCGCCGCGATGCGCCTGTCCGGCAACCCGGTGCTGTCGGCGGTGAGCTGGACCTACATCTGGGTGTTCCGCTCGGTCCCGCTGATCGTGCAGCTGCTGTTCTGGGCCAACCTCGGCTACCTCTACCAGACGTTGCAGATCGGCATTCCGTTCGGGCCGGGCTGGTCGTTCAGCACCACCGGCCTGATCAGCTCGTTCGGGGCGGCGCTGCTCGGGCTGGCGCTGCACGAGGCCGCGTTCGCCGCCGAGATCATCCGGTCCGGGCTGCTCAGCGTCGACCAGGGCCAGCACGAGGCGGCCGCCGCGCTGGGCCTGCCCCGGCGTCGGCAGTTCGTCCGGATCGTGCTGCCGCAGGCCATGCGGGCGATCCTGCCGAACGCGGCGAACCTGCTGGTCAACCTGCTCAAGAGCACGTCCATCGTGTACGTCCTGGCGATCGGCGAGCTGTTCTACCAGGTGCACGTGATCTACGGCCGCAACGGCCGGGTGGTGCCGCTGCTGATGGTCGCGACCGTCTGGTACATGGTCCTCACCGCGCTGCTGTCGGTGCTCCAGTACTACGTGGAGCGCCACTTCGCCCGCGGGGCGGTGCGCTGATGATCGAGCTGACCGGCGTGCACAAGTCCTTCGGCACCCTGGAGGTGCTGCGCGGCATCGACCTGACCGTGCGGCCGGGCACGGTCACCGTGATCCTCGGCCCGTCCGGCTCCGGCAAGTCGACCCTGCTGCGCAGCATCAACCACCTGGAGAAGGTCGACCGCGGCCGGGTCCGCGTCGACGGCGAGCTGATCGGATACCGCCAGGCCGGCGACAAGCTGCACGAGCTCGGCGAGCGGCAGATCCTGCGGCAGCGCGCCAGGATCGGTTTCGTCTTCCAGAACTTCAACCTGTTCCCGCACCTCACGGCGCTGGAGAACGTCGCCGAGGCGCCGATCTCGGCGCTGCGCAAGGACAAGACCGAGACGTACGCCCGGTCCCGCGCCCTGCTCGCCCGCGTCGGGCTGGCCGACAAGGTGGACGCCTACCCGCGGCAGCTCTCCGGCGGCCAGCAGCAGCGGGTGGCGATCGCCCGCGCACTCGCCCTGGAGCCCCGGCTCATCCTCTTCGACGAGCCCACCTCGGCGCTCGACCCGGAGCTGGTCGGCGAGGTGCTCGACGTGCTGCGGGACCTGGCCGCGGCGGGCACCACGATGATCGTGGTGACGCACGAGATCGGCTTCGCCCGGGAGGCGGCCGACACCGTGATCTTCATGGACGAGGGCCGGATCGTCGAGCAGGGCCCGCCCGCGCAGGTGCTCGACCGGCCCACCCACGAGCGGACCAGGGCGTTCCTGTCCAAGGTCCTTGCGTAGAAACAAGGAGATTCCGTGCGTACGAAAATCGCTGTTGCCCTTGTCGTGGCCGCGGCCCTGAGCCTGACCGCCTGCGCCGCGCCGGAGGAGAAGGCGGCGTCCGCCGCCGCGCCCGCGGCCGCGCGGATCAACACCACGCCGGACCAGCAGCGGATCGTCCCGGCCAAGGACGACGCGCTGGCCGCGCTGGTCCCGGCCGGCATCCGGGCCACCGGCAAGCTCACCATCGGGGTCGGCGCGGCCGGCTCCGGCTTTCCCCCGCTCGCCTTCACCGCGACCGACAACAAGACGCTGATCGGCAACGAGCCGGACCTCGCGTACGCGGTGGCCGGCCTGCTCGGGCTGGAGCCGGCGGTCGAGAACACCTCGTGGGAGAACCTGTTCATCGGCTTGGACAGCGGGAAGTACAACGTCGGCGTCTCCAACATCACGGTCACCGAGGAGCGCAAGCAGAAGTACGACTTCGCCACCTACCGCCTGGACAACCTGGCCTTCGTCGCCCGGCAGGGCAGCGGCACGAAGGTGACCGGGCCGGCCGACCTGGCCGGCAAGAAGGTCGCGGTCAGCTCCGGCACCAACCAGGAGAAGATCCTGGTCGAGTGGAGCAAGCAGGCGGAGAAGCAGGGCCTCGAGCCGGTCGACATCAAGTACTACCAGACCAACGACGCCACCTACCTGGCCCTGGGCTCCGGGCAGATCGACCTCTACCTCGGCCCGAACCCGAGCGTCGCCTACCAGGTCGCGCTCGACCCCAAGTTCGAGATCGTCGGCACCTACTCGGGCGCCGGCGCGAACCTCCAGGGCAAGATCGCGCTGACCACGAAGAAGGACAACGGGCTGGTCAAGGCGCTCGGCGCGGCGGTCGACAAGCTGATCGCGACCGGCGACTACCAGAAGATCCTCCAGCGCTGGAACCTGGCCGGCGAGGCGGTGACCGCCTCCGAGATCAACCCGCAGGGCCTGCCGATCGAGGGCAAATGACCACACACACCCGGTTCGACGAGGTGCTGGACAACCCGGCCTGGTCCGCGCTGCGCGGGGCACACGCGGCGTTCGCGCAGGTGCACGGCCGGGCGGGCCGCTACCACAGCGACGTGGCGCCGTTCCACGCGCTCGCCGAGCCGGAGGACCCACGATCCTGGGCCGATCTCGCGGAGCTGGTCGGGCCGGACACCGTGGTGATGCTGGCCGGGCTCGGCGGGCTGCCGCACCCCGGCTGGGAGGTGGTCCGCAGCATCCCCGGCGTGCAGCTGGTCGACGTCGCGCTGCACGCCGAGCCGGATCCGGAGGCGGTGGTGCTGACCGCCGCCGACGTGCCGGAGATCCTCGATCTGATCGCGCGGACCCAGCCCGGGCCGTACCTGAAACGGACCATCGAGCTCGGCGCCTACCTGGGCCTGCGCGACGAGGGACGGCTGGTCGCGATGGCCGGGGAGCGGCTGCGCCCGGCCGGGTGGACCGAGATCAGCGCGGTGTGCACGGATCCGGCGTACCGGGGGCGGGGCTGGCGACCCGGCTGGTCCGGGCGGTGGCGGCCGGCATCCTGGCCCGGGGCGAGACCCCGTTCCTGCACACCGGGGCGGCCAACACGACCGCGATCCGGCTCTACGAGCAGCTGGGCTTCACGCTGCGGCGGACCGTCGACTTCACGGCATATCAGAGGTCATCACGTGCCGGCAGGCCTGGACGGCGGGGGTGAGCGGCCGGTCCCGGTGATGGATCATGCCGATCGGCGGGTGGGCCGGCGCCGCGTGCAACTGCCGGACGGTGATCGCCGGCCCGTCCGGGCTCTCCGCCACCGACCGGGCCAGCAGCGCCACCCCGAGACCCGCCGCGACCAGCTCCCGCATGCTCTGCGGGCTGTGCGTCTCGAACTGCACCCGGGGCGTGAACCCGGCGGTGCGGGCCGCGTCGTCCAGGATCCAGCGCAGCCCGCTGCCCTCGGGCAGGCAGACGAACGCCTCGTCGCGGAACTCGCCGAGGGTGAGCCGGCCGGTCCCGCTCAGCGGGTGCCCGACCGGCAGCGCCAGCACCAGATGCTCGTCGACCAGCGGCAACGCCTCGAACCGGGCCGGCAGGTCGGCGTGCACCGGGCCGAGCACCAGGTCCACCTCGCCGCCGTCGAGCGCGCCGAGCAGCCCGGTGATCAGCCCGGAGCGCAGCCGTAACGCGATGCCGGGAAACCGCTCGTGGAAACGGGCCAGCGCTTTCGGCAGGTCGTACGACCCGAGCACGGTGGTGGCGCCGACCGTGACCCGGCCGGTGACCACCGCGGTGATCTCGCCCATCTCCAGCCGGGCGCCGTCCAGCTCGGCGAGCACCCGGCGGGCCCGGGCCACGAACATCTCCCCCGCCGGGGTGAGCGCGACCCGCCGCGTGGTCCGGGCGAACAGGGCCACGCCCAGCTCCGCCTCCAGGGCCCGGATCTGCGCGGAGACCGCCGACTGGGCGACGTGCAACCGCTCGGCCGCCCGGGTGAACCCGCCGTACCGGGCGACCGCCTCCACGTAGCTGAGTTGTCGAAGCTCCACGTGTTCATCGTGCCGCACGATGAATGCGATCGTGAACGTGTCTTGGACATATCAATCCGCCGGGACGAGGCTGGACGCATGTTCTCCACACGTATCGGGCTGGGCTGCATGGGGTTCTCCCAGGCGTACGGCCCCGCCGACGACGAGCAGTCGATCCTCACGATACGGACGGCGCTGGACCACGGGGTCCATCTGCTGGACACCGCCATGAGTTACGGCGCCGGCCACAACGAGCAGCTGATCGGCAGGGCGATCGCGGGCCGCCGCGCGGACGCCTTCGTCGCCACCAAGTTCGGCATCGTCCGCGGCCCGGACGGGGTGCGCCTCGACGCGCACCCGGACCGGGTCCGGGACTACTGCGACGCCTCCCTGCGGCGGCTCGGTGTCGACGTGATCGACCTCTACTACCTGCACCGGGTCGACCCGGCCGTGCCGATCGCGGACACCGTCGGCGCGATGGCCGCCCTGGTCGCCGACGGCAAGGTGCGCCACCTCGGCCTCTCCGAGGTCAGCCCGGAACAGTTCGCGCAGGCCCGCGCGGTGCACCCGATCGCCGCGGTGCAGCTGGAGTGGTCCCTGGCGTGGCGGCAGCCGGAGGACGACATCATCCCGGCGGCGCGGGCCGGCGGGGCCGGGATCGTCGCGTACAGCCCGCTCGGGCGCGGGTTGCTGACCGGCGCGCTGCCGGCCGGCCCCTTCGGGCCCGGCGACTTCCGGGCCGGAGACCCCAGGTTCGCCGGGGAGGCGCTGGCGGCCAACCTCGCGGTCGTCGAGGCGTTGCGGTCCAAGGCTTCGGCGTACGCGGTGAGCGTCGGTCACCTGGCCCTGGCGTGGCTGCTGGCCCAGGGCGACGACGTGGTCCCGATCCCCGGGACGCGCAGCCCCTCCCGGATCGCCGAGAACGCAGCCGCCGCCGAGCTCGTCCTCAGCGCCGATGACCTGGCCTTCCTCGACGCTCTGGCCTGGCAGGGCGACCGTCGGTCGTTCGCCGCCTATGGGACATCCCGGTCGGCATAGCCCAAGATCGGAGGCATGTCCTTCGATCCGATCATCGCCGGCTTCCACCCCGACCCGACCGTGTGCCGGGTCGGGGACGACTACTACCTGGCGACCTCGTCCTTCGAGTACTTCCCCGGCGTCCCCATCTTCCACAGCCGCGACCTGGCGTCCTGGCGGCAGATCGGCCACGTCCTGACCCGGCCGTCGCAGCTCGACCCGGCCGGGCTGACCCCGTCACGCGGCATCTTCGCGCCGACCCTGCGGCACCACGACGGCCGGTTCTGGATGATCACCACGAACGTCAGCCGCATGATGTCCGGGCAGCTCATCGTGCACGCCACCGACCCGGCCGGCCCGTGGAGCGACCCGGTGTACGTGCCCGGCGCGCTCGGCATCGACCCGGACCTGGCCTGGGACGACGACGGCACCTGCTACCTGACCTACGCCAGTTACCGGTCCGGTGAGCCGGCCGGCATCGCCCAGGTGCGCATCGACCCGGAGACCGGGGCCGAGCTCAGCGAGCACTACCCGGTCTGGCAGGGGTCCGGCCTGGTGCACCCGGAGGGACCGCACCTGTACCGGATCGACGGGAGCTGGTACCTGATGCTGGCCGAGGGCGGGACCGAGCGCGGGCACGCGGTCACCATCGCCCGCGGCCCGACGCCGTCCGGCCCGTTCGCCGGCTGCCCGGACAACCCGATCCTGAGCCACCGCAGCACCGGGCACCCGGTGCAGAACACCGGGCACGCCGACCTGGTGCGGGCCGCCGACGGCAGCTGGTGGGCGGTGCACCTCGGGGTCCGGCCGCGCGGGGTAACGCCGCACTACTACGTGCTCGGACGGGAGACGTTCCTGGCGCGGGCCGACTGGGCCGGCGGCTGGCCGCGGCTGACCACGGTGTCCCGGCCGGGCGGCCCGGCCGACCACTCGTTCACGGTCACCGATGGCGTCTTCGACGAGCGGTGGGTGGCGCCGGGCGCGGACCCGGCAACGATCGCCGAGCAGCACCCGGACGGCGGCGCGCGACTCCGCTCGGCGGACCTGCTCTGTGTCCGGGTGCGTGACCAGGCCTGGACCGCCATCGCGACGTTCGACGGACCGGGCCGCCTGGTGCTGCGCCTGGACGATCGGCACTGGTACGCCCTGCACGTCGCGGACGGCGTCGCCACCGCGATCGCCCGGATCGGGGATCTGGAACAGGTGGTCGGCACCGGCCCGGCCGGCCCGCTGCGACTGTCCGCCGTCGCTCCGGCCGGCGACCCCGGTGCGCAGGCCGGCCCGGACGAGATAGTCCTCACGGCCGGGGACGCCGAACTCGCCCGGCTCGACGGGCGCTATCTGTCCACCGAGGTGGCGGGCGGGTTCACCGGGCGGATGCTGGGGATCGGGGCGCTGGGGGCGGAGGAGACCCGGCTGGTCTCGTTCACCTACCGCAGCGACGGCTGAGCGGTTCGCCCGACTCGGCTGTCAGATCGTCAGCTCGTGCAGGTGGTGCTCGGCCCAGTCGCGCAGGCCGCGCAGCGGGGTGATCAGGCTGCGGCCGACGGCGGTCAGCTCATATTCCACATGCAGCGGGACCGCCGGGTAGACCGTGCGGGTCAGCAGGCCGGCGTCCTCCAGCCGGCGCAGGGTCTGGGTCAGCACCTTGGGACTGATGCCCTCCATGTGCCGCTGGAGGGCGCCGAAGCGCAGCGGCCCGGACTCCAGCGCGCCGACCGCGAGGGTGGTCCACTTGTTGGCGATCAGGTCGAGCAGGCCGCGGCAGGGGCACAGCTCGGCATAGACGTCGTGCTTGTCGTGCTCGCCGGTGGCGCAGGTGGCAGTCATCCGACCTCCTTGGTTACCAAAAGATAGTAGTCTCCCTTGCGGGTAACTACCGTCCCGGGGATAGCTTTCGCGGCGTGCAGAACAACATGCGAGCAGTCACACAGCAGGAGTTCGGCGGCCCCGAGGTGCTCCGGGTGGCCGAGGTGCCGATCCCCGAGCCGCTGCCCACCGAGGTGCGGGTCCGGGTGGTCGCGGCCGGGGTGAACCCGGTGGACCACAAGACCCGGGCCGGCGCCGGGATGGCCGGGGTGCTCGGGGCGCCGCCGTTCATCCTCGGCTGGGACGTGTCCGGCGTGGTGGACAAGGTCGGCTTCGGCGTGCACACCCTCGCGGCCGGCGACGAGGTCTACGGGATGCCGTGGTTCCCGCGGCAGGCCGGTGCCTACGCCGAGTACGTGACCGCGCCGTCCCGGCAGTTCGCCCGCAAACCGGCCACCATCGGGCACACGGCCGCCGCCGCGGTGCCGCTCGCGGCGCTGACCGCGTGGCAGGCGCTGACCGCGGCGACCACGATCCGTCCCGGTCAGCGGGTGCTGGTGCACGCGGCGGCCGGCGGGGTCGGGCACTTCGCCGTCCAGTTCGCCAAGCACCTCGGGGCGCACGTGATCGGGACCGCGCGGGCGGACAAGCACGACTGGCTGCGCACACTCGGCGCGGACGAGCTGGTCGACTACCGGGCCACCCGGTTCGAGGAGGTGGCCAAGGACGTCGACGTGGTCCTGGACCTGGTCGGGGACGAGGACACCGGGGTGCGGTCGGTGGCGGCGCTGGCGCCGGGCGGGCTGCTGATCGCCGTGCCGTCCGGGGTGTCGCCGGCGGTGTCCGAGGCCGCCGGGCGGGCCGGGGTGCGGGCCACCGGGTTCCTGGTCGAGCCGGACGGGCCGGCGCTGGCGGAGATCGCCGGGCTGATCGATGCCGGTCGGGTGCACGTCGAGGTCGCCGGGGTGCTGCCGCTGGCCGAGGCCGGGGAGGCGCACCGCCGGCTGGCCACCGGCCGCACCCGCGGCAAGCTCGTCCTGGAGATCTGACCGGGTGGGCGACCCTCGGGCGGCGGGACGCCGAGCCGGCGACCGCCGCTCGGCGTCCGCCGCTCGGCGTCCGGGCAGCGCGGCACGGGCGACCGCCGCTTCCTGCCGGGACGGCGCTGTGGGCGTACCGGAAAGCGGCGGTCGCAAGCCGGAGCGGACCCGGTCGTCAGGCCGGAGCCGACCCGGTCGCAAGCCGGAGCGGACCCGGTCGTCAGGCCGGGGCGGGAAGCTCGTAGCGGTTGATCGCGGGCGGCAGGCCGAGCCGCTCCCGCAGGGTGGCGGCGTGCGACGGGTGGAACAGACCGCGCCAGCGCAGCTCCGGGATCAGGTCCCGGATGACGGTGAGCAGGTCGCCGCGCAGCCGCACCCCGTCCACCCCGGCCGCAGCGGCGGCCAGGATCCGGACCATCGCGTCCCGATTGCCGCCCTCCCGGACCGGAACGTCCGCGAACACCTTGCGCCCGGGCCGCGGCCCGGCCAGCCGGTCCGCCACGAACACGACGTCCGCCGCGTCGTCCGGCGCCTCGCCGTCGGCGACGGCCACCACCGGCTGGCCCTGCGGCGGGCGCGGGACGATCGACGGGCCCTTGACCGAGAAGTACCGCCCGGCGAAGTCGGTGTAGTGCAGCCGATCCCGGTCGATGTACCGCCCGGTCGCGACGTCCTTGATGATCGCGTCGTCCTGCCAGCTGTCCCAGAGCCGCCGGACCACCTCGACCGCGTCGGCGGCCTCGGCGAACAGCTCGTCCCGCTCCAGCGGCGCCCGCCGCCCGAGCAGCGCCGCCTCGGCCGGATCGGTGGAGACCCGCACCTGCCAGCCGGCCCGGCCGTTGCTCACGTGGTCGAGCGTGGCCAGCGCGGTGGACAGGTGGAACGGCTCGGTGTGCGTGGTCGTGGCGACCGGCACCAGCCCGACGTGCCGGGTCAGCGGCGCGACCCGGGCCGCGGTCAGCACCGCATCCGGGCCGTGCCGGCCGAAGTCGTCGTCGAAGGTGACCAGGTCGACCCGGGCGTCGTCGGCCTGGCGCACCACGTCGGCCCAGTCCCGCGCGGCGAACGAGTCGCCGTCCAGAGCCACTGCCACAAACATCAGGAGTCCGCCCATTCCTTGGCGAGCAGTTCGAACGACCGGACCCGGTCGGTGTGCCGGTGGGTGATCGTGGTGATCAGCAGCTCGTCGGCGCCGGTCACCTCGCGCAGGGTGCGCAGCCGCTCGGCGACCGTGGCCGGCGAGCCGACGAACTGGGTGTCGACCCGGTCGGCGACCAGCGCCCGGTCGGCGTCGGTCCACTCGTACGCGAGCGCCTGCTCGATGCTCGGGAACGGCACCGCGCCCAGGCCGGTCCGGATGCTGCGGACCCACAGCGCGTAGGGCAGCGCCAGCCGCCGCGCCGTCTCGTCGTCCTCGGCCACCACCACGTCGGCCGAGACCATCAGGTGCGTCCCGCCGGCCGCCCGGTACGCCTCCACCGCGTCGAGCACCTTGGCCGGCGCCACGTGATAGTTCGCCACGAACGGCAGGCCCCGTGCCCCGGCCGTGCGCGCGCTCTCCCCGCCGCTGCTGCCCAGCAGCCACACCTGAAGGTCGGCCCCGGCCCCGGGCACCGCGGTCACCTCGTTGCCCTTGCCGTCCGAGTACGGCCCGGCCAGCAGCGCCTGGATCTGGTCGAGGATCTCGCCGAGCGGCAGCGACTCGGCGCCGGGCTGCTGGAGCAGCCGGCCGACCAGGGCGCTGCGGTCGGACGCGAAGATCGGCGCCCAGGAGAAGTGCTTCGGGATCAGCAGCCCGCCCACCTCGCGCTCCCGCGCCGGGGCCGCCGCCTGCTGCCGCAACGCCTCGGCCTTGGCCTGGCCGGACCGGCCGAGCCCGAGGTCGAACCGCCCCGGATACAGCGCGTCCAGCAGCCCGAACTGCTCCACGATGGAGAGCGCGGTCTGGTGGCCGGTCTGCACCGCGCCGGACCCGAGCCGGATCCGGTCGGTGACCGCGGCGATCTGCCCGAGCAGCAGGGCCGGCTGCGCCGACGCCACCCCGGGCGTGAAGTGGTGCTCGGCCACCCAGTACCGGTGATAGCCGAACTGCTCGGCCCGCTGGGCGAGGTCGAGGGTGCGTCGCAGCGCGTCGCCGACATCCCCGCCGGCCACCAGCGGCGCGAGGTCAAGAACGGACAGGGGCACACCCATGGTCACTCCCCACCGAGGCCGAGGTGGCCCCGCAAAGTCGTCGTCTCGTAGGACGTGCGGAACACGCCCCGTTCCTGGAGCAGCGGCACGACCCGGTCGACGAAGTCGTCGAGGCCGGTCGGGGTCAGGTGCGGCACCAGGATGAAGCCGTCGCAGGCGTCGCTCTGCACGTACTCGTCGAGCTCGGCCGCGACCCGCTCGGGCGTGCCGATGAAGTTCTGCCGGCCGGTCACCTCGATGATCAGGTCCCGGATCGACAGCTTCTTCGCCTCGGCGAGGGCCCGCCACTCGTTCGCGGTCCGCAGCCGGTCCGGGTACATCCCGGCCCGGCCCTTGATGATCGTGTCGTCCTCGTCCAGCAGCGGGTCGGCCGCCGGCAGCGGGCCGTCCGGGTCGTAGCCGGACAGGTCGCGGTTCCACAGCTGCTCCAGCAGCAGGATCGCGGTCTGCGGGCTGACCTGCTGCCGCCGGATGTGGTGCGCACGCTCCTGCGCGTCCGCGTCGGTGTCGCCGAGAACGTACGAGACACCCGGAATGATCTTCAGCGACTGCTCGGGACGGCCGTGGCGGACCAGCCGGTCCTTGACGTCGCGGTAGAACCGCTGCGCGTCACCGAGCCGGTGGTGCCGCGAGAAGATCGCGTCGGCGTGCCGCGCCGCCAGCTCCCGCCCCTCGTCCGAGTCGCCCGCCTGGAGGATCACCGGGTGGCCCTGCGGGCTGCGCGGCACCCCGAAGCGGCCCCGGATGTCGAACTGCGAGCTGCCGACCGCGAAGTCCCCGCCGTCGGAGTCCCACAGCGCGCGGGCGGCCTCGATGAACTCCCCGGCCCGCCGATATCGGTCGGCGTGCTCCAGGAAGCCGCCGCGCCGGAAGTTCTCCCCGAAGAACGCGCCGTGCGAGGTGACCACGTTCCACGCGGCCCGCCCGCCGGACAGGTGGTCGAGGGTGGCCAGCTGGCGGGCCAGCTCGTACGGCTCGTGGAAGGTGGCGTTCAGCGTCCCGGCCAGGCCGAGGTGCTCGGTCACCGCGGCCAGCGCGGCGAGCACGGTCAGCGTGTCCGGCCGGCCGACGACGTCCAGGTCGTGGATCCGGCCGCGCTGCTCTCTGAGCCGCAGCCCCTCGGCCAGGAAGAAGAAGTCGAACTTCCCGCGCTCGGCGGTGCGGGCCAGGTGCTCGAAGGACGTGAACGCGATCTGACTGCCCGCGTCCGGGTCGCTCCACACGGTGGTGTTGTTCACCCCCGGGAAGTGCGCGGCCAGGATAATCTGCTTCGCCACCTTCTTTTCCTATCGGCTAGATATGTAAAAGACAAGGGGTTGAACCATCTGAGCCCGGCATGCGTTCCCTCAGACGTGCCAGAACTTGACGTCGCCGACGAGCAGAACCCCGCCGCGGAGATCACCGAGGTCCCCGAGGTGGCCGAGATCACGGAGGGAGCCGAGATCGAGGAGAGCCCGGCCGCCGAGGTCGAGGAGAGCCCGGCCGCCGAGATCGAGGAAAGCCCGGTCGGCGAGATCGCCGAGACCCCGAAGGAACCGGGCCGTGTCCGCCGCTTCCTCCGCAGCCCCGGGTTCAGCCGCGGCCTCACCGTCCTGGCCTGCCTGATCGTCTTCGTGGCCTTGCTTTACCCGAACGTGCTCAAGCGCCTCACCCTGGGCAGCTTCACCCGGATCCCGATCGAGGCCGCGCTCGGCATCGCCGTGCTGATCGTGCTCCCCCGCCGCCCCCGGCGGATCGTCGCCGCGATCGCCGGCGTCGCGCTCGGCTGGCTGGTCATCGAGAAGTGCCTGGACATGGGCTTCTTCCAGGTCCTGAACCGGCCGTTCGACCCGGTCCTGGACTGGGTGCTCTTCGACGACGCCTACGACTTCGTGCACGAGTCCTACGGCCCGGCCGGCGCGTACGGCGCGATCGCCGCGATCGTCCTGCTGGTCGCCGTGGTGCTCGGCGTCACCACCTGGGCCACGCTGCGGGTCAACCGGCTGCTCGGCGAGGACCGGCGCAAGTCCGCGTTCACCGCCGGCGGCATCGCGACCGCGTGGGCGCTCTCGCTCGCGTTCGGCATCCCGACCCTGATGCCGAACGTCCCGGTGGCCGCCCGCACCACCGTCAGCTACGCGTGGGATCGCGCCAACCAGGCCCGGGCCGGCATCAAGAACGAGGCCGCGTTCGCCCGCGAGGTCAAGGTCGACGCGTTCCAGAACGTACCGCCCGACCAGCTGCTCACCGGCCTGACCGGCAAGGACGTGATGCTCACCTTCGTGGAGAGCTACGGCCGCAACGCCGTCGAGGCACCGAACCTGGCCCCCGGCGTCGACCCGGTCCTGGACGAGGGCACCGCCAAGCTCAAGGCCGCCGGGTTCAGCGCCCGCAGCGGCTGGCTCACCTCGCCCACCTTCGGCGGCGGCAGCTGGCTGGCCCACTCCACCACGATGTCCGGCCTGTGGATCAACAACCAGGGCCGGTACCGCAACCTGACCGCCAGCAGCCGGCTCACCCTGCCCAGCCTGTTCCGGTCGGCCGGCTGGGACACCGTCAGCGTCATGCCGGGCGCCACCCGGGCCTGGCCGGAGGGCAACTTCTACGGCTTCAACCGGATCTGGGACTCCCGCAACCTCGGTTACACCGGCCCCAAGTTCAGCTGGGCGCCGATGCCCGACCAGTACACCCTCAAGAAGTTCTCCGAGGTGGAGTACACCAAGGCCGGCCGCAAGCCGCTCTTCGTCGAGATGCCGCTGGTCTCCAGCCACACCCCGTGGGCGCCGATCCCCGAGTTCCTCGACTGGGACAAGGTCGGCGACGGCTCGGTCTACAACGGCATCGTCGCCAACCAGCCCACCAAGGCGGAGATCTGGACCGCCTCGTCCAAGGTCCGCCAGGAATACGGCAAGTCGATCCAGTACACCCTCACCACCCTGGTCGACTGGATCACCACGTACGGCAAGGACAACCTGGTCATGGTCTTCCTCGGCGACCACCAGCCGTCCCCGGTCGTCACCGGCGACAACGCCAGCCACGACGTCCCGATCACCATCGTCGCCAAGGACCCGGCCGTCCTCGACCGCATCACGAGCTGGAACTGGACCGACGGCCTCAAGCCCGCCCCCGACGCGCCGGTCTGGCCGATGAACACCTTCCGCGACAAGTTCCTCACCACCATGAGCGAGGGAAGCCACTGATCGCCTCGGCCCGCTCGGTTCGCCCATGAAGATCCCATCCTTCATTGCCACGGTCCGCGCTGATAACTGATCGCCGCTCCCGCGGGGACCCTTCCGGGCTTCGCAGGCCGCTGGCGCGGCCAGAACGCGAACCCCTCCAGGGCGACGTCCGCGGCTGGCCACGATCGCCAACCCCCACCGGGCTGGCCGTGGTGGCCCTATCCGTGCCTGGGCAAGGGCCATGAGCGCCAGCCCGGAACCCCCGGCTGGCCGTGACGGCCCTAACCGTGCCTGGGCAAGGGCCATGAGCGCCAGCCCGGAACCCCCGGCTGGCCCTGGCGGCCCTAACCGTGCCTGGGCAAGGGCCATGAGCACCAGCCCGGAACCCCCGGCTGGCCCTGGCGGCCCTAACCGCGCCCGGGAAAGGGCCATGAGCACCAGCCCGGAACCCCCGGCTGGCCGTGACGGCCCTAACCGCGCCCGGGAAAGGGCCATGAGCGCCAGCCCGGTAACTCCGGCTGGCCCTGGTGGCCCTATGCGTGCTTGGGAAAGGGCCATGAGCGCCAGCCTGGGGGACGGGCTAGGGGTGGAGCAGGGGGCGGAGGGCTTCGAGGACGGCGGGGTCCTCGATGGTGGACGGGATGGGGGCGTCGCCCGAGTCGGCGATGCCCCGCATGGTGGCTCGGAGGATCTTGCCGGAGCGGGTCTTCGGGAGGGCCGGGACCACGTCGACCCGGCGTAAGGCGGCGACCGGGCCGATCTCGGTGCGGACCCGGGCGATCAGGTCGGCTTCGACACCGGTCGGGTCGGCGCCGGACTTGAGGACCACGAAGGCTCGGGGCGCCTGGCCCTTCACCGGGTCGTGGACGCCGATCACGGCGCACTCGGCGACGGCCGGGTGCGCGGCGAGGACCTCCTCCATCGCGCCGGTGGAGAGGCGGTGGCCGGCCACGTTGATGACGTCGTCGGTGCGGCCCAGGACGTACAGGTAGCCGTCCTCGTCGAAGCGCCCGCCGTCACCGGTCAGGTAGTTGCCCTGGAACGTGGTGAGGTAGGAGCGGACATACCGCTCGTCGTCCTGCCAGAGCGTGGGCAGGCAGCCCGGTGGCAGCGGCAGACCGATGACGATCGCTCCCTCCGCGCCCGGCGGCAGATCATTACCGGACTCGTCGACGACCCGGACGCGGTACCCGGGCATCGGCACCGACGGTGAGCCCGGCCTGGTCGGCAACTCCTCGATGCCCCGCGGGCTCGCGGCGATCGGCCAGCCGGTCTCCGTCTGCCACCAGTTGTCGATCACCGGCACGCCGAGCAGGTCACCGGCCCAGCGGTAGGTCTGCGGATCGAGGCGCTCGCCGGCGAGGAAGAGCAGGCGCAGGGCGCTCAGGTCGTACGGAAAGAGGAATTTGCCCTCGGGGTCTTCCTTGCGGATCGCGCGCAACGCGGTCGGCGCGGTGAACATGCTGGTCACCCGGTGTTGCGCGGCCACCCGCCAGAACGCTCCGGCGTCCGGCGTGCCGACCGGCTTGCCCTCGTAGAGGATCGTGGTGGCGCCGGTCAGCAGCGGCGCGTAGACGATGTACGAGTGGCCGACCACCCACCCGACGTCGGACGCGGCCCAGAACACCTCCCCCGGGCGCACCCCGAAGATGTGCTCCATCGACCAGCGCAGCGCGACCGCGTGCCCGCCGTTGTCACGGACCACGCCTTTCGGCCGGCCGGTCGTCCCGGACGTGTACAAAATGTACAGCGGGTCGGTGGCCCGCACCGGCACGCACTCCGCGGGCGCCACGTCGGCGACCGCTTCCGCCCAGGTGAGGTCCCGCTCGGCGAGCACGCCGACCGGCTGCTCGGGGCGTTGCAGGATGACGCAGCGGTCCGGCCGGTGCGCCGCCTGCCGCAGCGCCGCGTCCAGCATCGGCTGGTACGCCACCACCCGCCCGGCCTCCACCCCGCACGACGTCGCGACGATCACTTTCGGACGGGCGTCGTCGATCCGAGCGGCCAACTCCCGCGCCCCGAACCCACCGAAGACCACCGAGTGCACCGCGCCCAGCCGCGCGCAGGCCAGCATCGCGATCACCGTCTCCGGCACCATCGCCATGTAGATCACCACGCGGTCCCCGCGCTCCACCCCGAGCCGCCGCAGCGCCCCGGCGAAGACCGCCACCTCGTCCCGCAGCTGCCCGTACGAATATGTCCTGGTCACCCCGGTCACCGGGCTGTCGTGGACCAGCGCGGCCCGGTCGCCGTGCCCGTCGTCGACGTGCCGGTCCAGCGCGTTGTAGCAGGTGTTCAGCTCGGCGTCGGGAAACCACCGGAAGATCGGCGCCTCGCTGTCGTCGAGGATCCGGGTCGGCGCGACGTGCCAGGAGATCGCGGCGGCGGCATCCCGCCAGAATCCGTCAGGGTCGGCGATGCTGCGCTGGTAGGTCTCCCGGTAGTCAGCCATGATCTGACGCTGCCGCCGCCGTCTCCGCTTGTCCACCCTTCTTCACTCCCCGGAAGTTCCGGCACAGCCGTTAGGGTGTCCTAGGAGGCTAGGCAAGTGCCCAGCCCGCCTGCCGGGTGTCGGGGCAGTAGGGTGCGACGGTATGGGGGACGGCTACCGGGCACGGCTCTCGCCGCGGTGGCGGCGGCTGTTGCTCCTGCTCGGGGCGGTGCTGGTCGCGCCGGCGCTGTGGGCCGGCCCGGCGGGGACCGTGGATCGGCTGGTGGCCGCCGGACTGGCGGCCGGGCAGGTGGCCGCGCTCTGGTGGCTGGACCGGGCGCCGCGGCGGGTGATCGCGGTCGTCCTGGTGGCCGGGACAGCCCTGCAATGGCTGGTGCCCGCGGTCGGGCCGGGGCTGGTCTTCGTGGTGCTGTGCACCTATGCCTGGACCCGGCCGGCTCGGGAGACGCTCGGGGGGCTGGCCGCCACGGTGGTCGCGGTCTGCGGGCCGCCCGCGCTTCAGGGCCGGTGGGCGCTCGCCGGGATCTGGCTGGCGGCCTCGCTGCTGGCCTGGAGCTGGGGTGCGCTGGGGCGGGCCCGGGAGGCCCGGCGGCTCGCGGAGCGGCGGCAGGCGGTGCTCGAGGAGCGCGCCCGGATCGCCCGGGAGCTGCACGACGTGCTGTCCCACACGGTGTCGGTGATGGTGGTGCAGGCCGCGGCCGCCGACGACGTCTTCGAGCTGAACCCGGGGCAGGCCCGCGCGGCGATCCGGCGTACCGAGGCGGCGGGGCGGGAGGCGCTCGCGGAGTTGCGGACGTTTTTGCGTACGGTGCGGGACGGCGACCCGGCCCCGGTGCCGGGGGACGCGCGGCACGACGCGCCGCCGCAGCCCGCGCTGACCGATGTGGAGAGGCTGGTCGAGACGATGAGCGGGGCCGGGCTCACGGTGACGCTGCGCCGGGAGGGCGACGCCGAGCCGCCGGCCGGCGTGCAGCTGTCGGCCTACCGGATCGTGCAGGAGGCGCTGACCAACACGCTGCGGCACTCCGGCGCGGCCAAGGCGGAGGTGCTCATCCGGATCACCGGCACGGAGGTGGAGCTGGACGTGCGCGACGACGGTCGCGGGGATGCGGGCAACGGGCCGGGCAACGGGATCCGGGGCATGCGCGAGCGGGCCGCCGTCCTCGGTGGCACGGTGACCGCCGGGCCGGATCCGGAGGGCGGCTTCCGGGTCTGCGCCCGGCTGCCCTGGCAGGCCGCGGCATGAACGCCGACGCGCGTCTTCCCGGGCGGGCCGCTCTTCCGTCGCGGGCCGCTGTTCCCCGGCGGGCCGCTGTTCCCCGGCAGGCCGCTCTTCCCCGGCGTGCCGCTCTTCCCCGGCAGGCCGCGGCATGAGCGTCCGCGTGCTGATCGTCGACGATCAGGCCCTGGTCCGCGTCGGGTTCCGGATGATCATCGAGGCTCGCGAGGATCTCGAGGTCGTCGGCGAGGCCGGCGACGGCGAGCAGGCGCTGCGGCTGGCCGCGCAGACCCGGCCCGACGTCGTCCTGATGGACGTCCGCATGCCCGGGACGGACGGCCTGACCGCGACCGCGCGGCTGACCGCCGGCCCGGACGCGCCGCGCGTGATCATGCTGACCACCTACGACCTGGACGAGTCGCTGTACGCCGCGCTGCGCGCCGGGGCCAGCGGTTTTCTGCTCAAGGACGTCCGCCCCGGCGACCTGGTCGAGGCGATCCGGGTGGTGGCCCGCGGCGAGGCGCTGCTGGCCCCGACCGCGACCCGCCGGCTGCTCGACCGGTTCGTCGCCGCCGACCTCAACCCGCCCGGCGCCGACGCCCGCCTCGATCGGCTCACCGGCCGCGAGCGCGAGGTCCTGGAACTGCTAGCCCGCGGCGAGTCGAACGCCGAGATCGCCGCCCGGATGACCGTCACCGAGGCCACCGTGAAGACGCACGTCTCGGCCATCCTGCGGAAACTCGACGTCCGCGACCGGGTGCAGGCCGTGGTGCTCGCCTACGACCTCGGTGTGGTCCGCCCCCGCCCCTCATCCTGAAGTCGTAGACGCAAGACCCCTCCTCGGCCGGAGGATCGGCGCCGCCGGAATTCCTAGCGTTTCAAGCATGCATCCGACGACCCGCACCGCGGCGACCAGAGCCGTTGTCACCCTGGTCATCGCGAACCTCGCCCTCAGCCTGCTCTTCGCCGTCCTCACCCTGGCCGGCCACGACGCCGTCCTGGCATATCAGCGGCAGCACCACCCCGGCACCGACCCGGCCGCGCTGGAACGGACCCTGTGGTCCCGCCCGGTCACGGTCTTCCTCGTCGCGCTGCTGTACCTCCGGATCGTCCGGCAGCTGCGGGCCGGCACCGCGGCGGCGCTGCGCCGGGTCCGGATCGTCGCCGTCCTCGGGCTGGGCGGGCTCGGGTGGTTGCTGGTCAGCGCGGAATACCCCGCTTGGCTGCGGGTGGTCGAGATTGTGCAGGTGCTGCTGCTGGCCGCGCTGGCGGTCACCACGAACCGCCGGACCGTCCGGTCCGCCTTCGACGCCGTGGCGCTGGTCGACACCCGGCCGCGGAACCGCGCCGCGGCCTGGACGCTGGTGTTCCTGGCGCCGGTGGTCGCCGAGCTCTGCCTCGGGCTGGCGCCGCTGCGGGTCGCCTGGGTGTTCCTGTTCTTCGTGCCGCTCTACGGCGCCGGGGCGCTGCTGATCCGGGAGACCGTCCGCCGCTTCGGTGGCGGGTATCCGAGCCTGCTGCTGCTCGGGGTCACCTACGGCCTGGTCGAGGAGGGGCTGGTGCTCCAGGGCATGACCAGCCCGCATCTGTACGGCGCGGCGGACTGGGCGCCGAGGCTGGCCGGCCTGAACACCGCGTACGCCGAACTGAATTTGATCTATCACCCGGTCTTCAGCGTGACCATCCCGATCATCCTGGTCGAGCTGCTCTTCCCCGCGCACGGGCGACAGCCCTACCTGCGCCGGGGCGGGCTGATCACGACGGCGGTGGTCGCGGTGCTCGGCGCGCTGCTGCTGCGGGTCACGATCCCGCCGTCCGAAGACCCGGGTTACACCCTGGCGCCGGTCGCGGCCGCGGTCATCGTCACGGTCGCGCTGCTGGTCACGGCCGCGGCGATTATCGTACGCACAAAGCACCTCCGCCCCGCGAACCCGCCGCGAGTCCTCCCCTCCCCCGCCGTGACCGGGCTCGCGGCCGGCGCCGCCGCCTTCGGCTTCCTCGCGCTGGTCTTCCCGTTCGCGGGGGCCGACCAGCCGTTCTTCACCCGCGGCGCCTGGTCCCTGCTGCCGATGGCGGTGGCCGCACTGCTGGTGCTCGGCGCCGGCGTCACACTGCGCCGCCGGCACGCACACCCGTCCTGGAATCCGCGCCATCTGCTCGCCGTCGCGATCGGCGCCACGGTCGGCCACACCCTGTTCGGCCTGGTCGCCAACGCGGCCTCCTGGCCCGACCGCGCGTTCCTGGCGGCCCTGGCCGCCCTCACCGTCCTCCTCGGCCATCGCACCGCCCACCGGCTCCGCAACGCCGCCACACAGCCGGGCCCGCCGAGCAACCGCCCCGAGTCAAGCTCGGTCCCGCCCGCAAGCTACCCCGCCCGAGCAGCCTGACAGGCTTCACTCATCGAAGCTGAACTCGAACTCGCCGCTCTCGATCCGATCGACGAGTTCGCCGACATCGCCGGTCTGGCGAATGCCGGTCTCCCACCCGGCGCTGGTGGTCTCGAGCAGCAGCACCGGTGCGGGGTCCTTCCGCAGATCCAGCACCAGCTGCTCGCGGGAGCCGTTCCCGCCGATGATCGCGATGCCCGGATGTGCGTCGGTGGCTTCATCCCATGCCTCATGGAGGCCGAGCATCTCGCGTGGGGTGTTGAGCCACACGTACGTCTCGCTCGCCAGCCAGCCTCGGCGGAACCAGGACGCGCCTTGCAGGTAGCTTCGCCAAGCTCGCGGCAATGGCCGGCCAAGGGCCTGCTCGGCTTCGGCGAACTCCGCATCGTCGACCGGGCCCCGGTAGTCGGCGTCCTCCACGATCACGCCGATGACGTGGGTATTGAGTCCGGCCACCTCATTCGCCGGGATCCGATACTCGGACTCATTTCGGCCGGTGCCCTCGAACCGATCCAGAAATCGCCGGGGCAGGTCGAACCGGGCCACGTATCCCACGCCCTCAGCGGGCACAATCCGCTCGCGGCAGATCCTCACCGCATGCCGGCGGTCGGATACGACCGAGAAGATCGGCTGGTCCGGTAGCCGTGGCGGCCAAGCACGCCATCCTGACGACGCAACCGCGTCGAGTTCGCCCTGCCCGACAGACCGCCACACAGTGACCGCGCCCGAGTCGTGGACGTCCGGCAGCTCCGTACCGAGCGCTGAGGCGCTCTGACCGTGGTCGATCATGCCGCCATTCTCGTGCAGGCGTTTCCGTCCGGCCGTCACGGGGTTCCGAGACCGCGTGACGGGTGCGGTTCCACGGCGTCCCGAATCGGCGGACCACGTCACCGTCCGCGGCCGGTTCCAGAGATCAAACCCCCGGCTGGCCCCCAGCGCCCTATCCCAACCCCGGAAAGGGCCACCAGCACCAGCCCGACACCCCCGGCTGGCCCCCAACGCCCTATCGCATCCCCGGGAAGGGCCGTCAGGACCAGCCCGACACCCCCGGCTGGCCCCCAACGCCCTAACCCAACCCCAGATAGGGCCACCAGGACCAGCCCGACACCCCCGGCTGGCCCCCAACGCCCTAACCCAACCCCGGAAAGGGCCGTCAGGACCAGCCCGACACCCCCGGCTGGCCCCCAACGCCCTAACCCAACCCCGGAAAGGGCCGTCAGGACCAGCCCGACACCCCCGGCTGGCCCCCAACGCCCTAACCCAACCCCGGAAAGGGCCGTCAGGACCAGCCCGACACCCCCGGCTGGCCCTCAACGCCCTAACCCAACCCTGGGAAGGGCCGTCAGGACCAGCCCGACACCCCCGGCTGGTCCTCAGGGGCCTGGCAGACGCGGGATCGGGCTACGGCGCTTGACATTCCGGGCACACGGGATGTTTTCAGTGCGACACCGGTCGGCTCTGGGCCAATCGACTGACGAGCGGGGTACCTCTGGGTCGTCTTGCGCGGCCGACGACGACCGTGAGGCCCGGCTCGGGTTGAGGGTGCGTTGCGGACATGGGTCGGGTGCAGCATCGCGCGCTGAGCGAACCCGCACGACACGCGCTGCGGTCCGGGGCGGGCCGCAGCATCGCGAGCCGACGGGCACGGGATTCCGAGTCGTACCAGAAAAGGAACCGGAAACGTGCGGACGGCATCGCGGCAGCGAGGATGGTTTGCCGGCGGTCGGGAACGTGCGGACGGCGTTGCGGCAGCGAGGATGGTCCTGGAGGCGCGGCCTAGGGGAAGACCTTCTCGACCATGGCGAGCAGGGTGGTGGTGAGCAGGGTGTGCACCTGGGCGCGGGTGAGGGCGCCGCGCTGGAGCCACTCGCGGGCCGTGTAGGTGCACATGCCGACGTAGGCGCGGGCCATGCCGCGCAGGGCCTCGTCGGAGCGTTCGGTGACGCCGACGGCGGCCAGGACGCTGTCGGCCGCCACGTCGATGGCCTCGGCGATCACCTGGTCGACGTCGGTGTCGCCGGCCATGCCGCCGGCGGTGATCGCGGCCAGCCAGGACGTGCTGTGCCGGGAGACGACGTCCAGGAACCAGGTGACGATGGCGTCGACGCGCTCGGCGGGGCCACCGGTCGGCAGGCGTTCCAGGGCCACCTCGGGGACGGTGAGCATCACCCGGACGACCTCCAGGTAGAGCTCCTTCTTCGTCCCGAAGTAGTGGTTGACCAGGCCGCGGGCCACGCCGGCGTCGCGGGCCACGTCGGTGGTGGACACCTCCGCGTAGGGACGCTCGCCGAACAGCCGCACCGCGACCGACATGATCTGCTCGCGCCGGGCGTCCGGCTCCAGCCGCCGCCGGCGGATCACCGGCATCGTCCTGGGCGCCGGCTCTGCTTCGCTGATCGCCACCGTCCCGCTATCCTCCCTGTTCACCGCAGCCCCACCGGCCCCGGGTAACGAGGCGGCCGGACTGGTGATGGCACAGCGGTGACCTTACGGCACGTCGATTCATCGGGTGGCGAGATGGGCGTTTCGTCTATGTTTCGATCGGGCGGTCAGATGGATGACGCCAATTCATCACACCCTTGTTGACACAGCGCCAATAGTGATCGAGGGTGTATCGATGCCGACGCCTGGACTGGAGGGCTACGCCGAGCCGTGGCGCAAGCCGGAACACGACGACCTGGCCGAGATGGCCCGGTCCTTCTTCCTCAAAGAGGTGGTGCCGCACGCCGCCCGCCTGGAGCAGCAGGGCCACCCCGACCGCGAGCACTACGCGAGAGCCGGCGAGCTCGGCCTGCTCGGCCTCTCGGTGCCGGAGCAGTACGGCGGCGGGGGCGGCGACTTCACCCACGAGGCGGTGCTCCTGCACGAGCAGATGCGGGCCGGCGAGGGCAGCCTCGGCCTGGCCGTGCACAGCGGGATCGTGACCGGTTACCTCGCCGCCTACGGGACCGAGAAGCAGAAACAGCGCTGGCTGCCCAGGCTGTGCAGCGGCGAGATGATCGGCGCGATCGCGATGACCGAGCCGGACGGCGGCTCCGACGTGCAGGCGATACGGACCCGTGCGGTCCGGACCGGCGAGGACTTCTTGGTGAGCGGGTCCAAGACCTTCATCACCAACGGGTATTTGGCGGACTTATTGGTCCTGGCCGTGAAGACCGATCAGTCCGCCAAGGCGCACGGCATCTCGCTGCTGGTCTGCGAGCTGGACGAGGACACGCCCGGCTTCCGGCGGGGCCGCAACCTGGAGAAGATCGGGCTGCACGCGAACGACACCGCGGAGCTGTTCTTCGACGAGTTCCGGGTGCCGGCCGCGAACATCCTGGGCGGGCCGGAGGCCGAGAACACCGGCTTCTATCAGCTGATGCAGCAGCTCCCCCAGGAACGCCTGGTGATCGGCGTGGGCGCCGTCGCCGCCATGCAGCGCGCGGTCGAGCTGGCCACGGTGTACGCAAAGGAACGTCAAGCTTTTGGAAGACCGCTCGTCGGGCACCAGAACACCCGCATGGTGCTGGCCGAGTGCGCCACCCGCACGCGCGTGTCACGAGTTTTCCTGGACGACTGCATCGCCCGGCATCAGCGGGGTGAACTGGACGTGGCGACCGCCGCGATGGCCAAGCTGTACCTGACCGAGGGCCAGTGCGAGGTCGTCGACCGCTGCCTGCAGATCTTCGGCGGGTACGGCTACACCACCGAGTACCCGATCGCCCGGATGTACGCCGACGCCCGGGTCCAGAAGATCTACGGCGGCACCAACGAGATCATGAAGGAGCTGATCGCCCGTGCCCTCTGAGGCCTACATCTACGACGGGGTACGCACCCCGCGCGGGCGCGGCAAGGACAACGGCGCCCTGCACGGGACGAAGCCGATCACCCTCGTGACCGGGCTGATCGACGCCGTGCAGAAGAGGAATCCCGGCCTCGACCCGAAGCGGATCGAGGACGTGGTGCTGGGCATCGTCACCCCGATCGGCGAGCAGGGCGGCGACCTGGCCCGCGCGGCCGCCCTGGTGGCCGGCCTGCCGGACACCACCGGCGGGGTGCAGCTCAACCGGTTCTGCGCGTCCGGCCTGGAGGCGGTCAACCAGGCCGCGTCCCGGATCCGCTCCGGCTGGGAGCACCTGATCCTGGCCGGCGGCGTCGAGTCGATGTCGCGCAACCCGATGGGCTCGGACGGCGGCGCCTGGTTCCTCGACCCGGAGACGGCGCTGGCCACCAGCTTCGTCCCGCAGGGGATCAGCGCCGACCTGATCGCCACCATCGAGGGGTTCACCCGGGACGACGTCGACGGCTACGCGATCCAGTCGCAGGAGCGGGCCGCCAAGGCGATCGCCGGTGGCGCGTTCAGCCGCTCGATCGTCCCGGTCCGCGACCCGAACGGCCTGGACGTGCTGACCGTCGACGAGCACCCGCGGCCGGACACCACCCGGGCCGGGCTGGGCAAGCTGCGGCCGTCCTTCGCCGGGATCGGCGAGCAGGCCGGGTTCGACGCGGTGGCGTTGCAGAAGTACCACTGGCTGGAGGCGATCGAGCACGTCCACCACGCGGGGAACTCGTCGGGGATCGTGGACGGGGCGGCTCTGGTCGCGATCGGATCAGAGGAGATAGGCCGAAATTTCGGACTTGTACCCCGGGCGCGGATCGTCGGCGCGGCGGTGAGCGGCGCTGACCCGACCCTGATGCTGACCGGCCCGACCCCGGCGACGGAGAAGGCGCTTTCCATCGCCGGCCTCAGCACGAAAGACATCGACCTCTTCGAGATCAACGAGGCCTTCGCCGCGGTGGTACTGAAGTACATCCGCGACCTCGACCTCGACCCGGAGAAGGTGAACGTCAACGGCGGGGCGATCGCCCTCGGCCACCCGCTCGGCGCGACCGGCGCGATGCTGGTCGGCACCGTGGTCGACGAGCTGGAGCGGCGCGACCTGCACCGGGCCGTTGTCACCCTCTGCATCGGCGGCGGCATGGGCGTCGCGACCGTCATCGAGCGCGTTACGGAGTTCGCCAAGTGATCTCGTACGAGAAGGACGCAGCCGGCATCGTCACGCTGACGATGAATGACCCGGACCAATCGGCCAACACGATGAATGCCACCTACGTGGCCGCGATGACCGCCGCCCTGGATCGCCTGGAGGCCGAGAAGGACCAGGTCACCGGCGTGATCGTGGCCAGCGCGAAGAACACCTTCTTCGCCGGTGGCGACCTGCCGTCGATGAGCCAGGCCCGGCCTGAGGACGCGCCCGCGCTGTTCGAGCTGCTCGGCACGATCAAGCGGGACCTGCGCCGGCTGGAGACCTACGGCCGGCCGGTGGTCGCCGCGATCAACGGGGCCGCGCTCGGCGGCGGGTTCGAGATCGCCCTGGCCTGCCACCACCGGATCGCGCTGGACGCCCCGGGCACCCGGCTCGGCTTCCCCGAGGTGACGCTCGGCCTGCTGCCCGGCGCCGGTGGCGTCACCCGGACCGTGCGGATGCTCGGCATCGCCCCGGCCCTGATGACCTGGCTGCTCACCGGCAAGCGGCTGAAGCCGGCCGCCGCCCGGGAGGCCGGGATGATCGACGAGGTGGTCTCGTCGCCCGAGGAGCTGATCACCAAGGCGAAGGAGTGGATCGCCGCCAACCCGGACGCGGCCCAGCCGTGGGACCGGCCGGGCTACAGGATCCCCGGCGGCACCCCGTCGACGCCGAAGCTCGCCGTGCAGCTGCCCGCCTTCCCGGCCACGCTGCGCAAGCAGCTCAAGGGCAACCGGATGCCGGCGCCCGAGGCGATCCTTCAGACCGCGGTCGAGGGCGCCCAGGTCGACTTCGAGACCGCGCTGGTCATCGAGACCCGCAAGCTGATCACGCTGCTCACCGGGCGGATCGCGAAGAACATGATCGGCGCGTTCTTCTTCGACATGAAGGCGGTCAACGGCGGCGCGGCCCGGCCGGCCGTCGAGGTGCCGGCCGCCACCAAGGTCGCGGTGCTCGGCGCCGGGATGATGGGCGCCGGGATCGCCTATGCCTGTGCCCGCGCAGGCTTGGAGGTCGTGGTCAAGGACGTGTCGGCGGAGGCCGCCGCGCGCGCGAAGGCCGAGGGCGACCCGGCCGTGCTGGCCCGGATCACGACCACCGCCGACGTCGAGGACCTGCGGGGCTGCGACGTGGTGATCGAGGCGGTCTTCGAGGACCCGAAGCTGAAACACCAGGTGTTCGCCGAGGTCGAGCCGGTCCTGGCGCCCGGCGCGCTGCTCGCCTCGAACACCTCCACGCTGCCGATCACCGGCCTCGCCCAGGGCGTCAGCCGGCCGGCCGACTTCATCGGGATGCACTTCTTCTCGCCGGTGGGCAAGATGCCGCTGCTGGAGATCGTGGTCGGCCGGGAGACCGGCGACGCGGCGATCGCCCGGGCGTTCGACCTGGGCCGCAAGATCAGCAAGACGCCGATCGTGGTGAACGACGGGCGGGGCTTCTTCACCAGCCGGGTGATCGGGCAGTTCATCAACGAGGCGGTCACCATGGTGGCCGAGGGGGTGCCGGCCGCGTCGGTCGAGCAGGCCGCGTTGCAGGCCGGCTACCCGACCGGGCCGCTGGCACTGGCCGACGAGGTCACGCTGACGCTGATGGCGAAGATCCACAAGGCGTACCTGGCGGCCGGGGTGAACGCCGGATACGAGAAGGCGCACGCGCTGGTCGGGGCGATGCTGGAGACGCACGACCGGCCGGGGCGGTCGTCCGGGCGGGGGTTCTACGCGTACGAGGGCGGCCGCCGCCAGAAGCTGTGGAGCGGGCTCGCCGAGCTGGCCACCGACGAGGGGCGCGCGGTGCCGTTCGCGGACCTCCAGGAGCGGCTGCTGTTCAGCGAGGCGCTGGACGCGTTGCGGTGCCGGGCCGAGGGGGTGTTGCGGACCGACGCGGACGGCAACATCGGCTCGATCCTCGGCATCGGGTTCCCGGCGTGGACCGGTGGCGTGCTCCGCTACGTGGAGCAGCACCCGGACTTCAAGGGGCGGGCCGCCGAGCTGGCCGCGCGGTACGGCGAACGGTTCGCGCCGGCATGAGCGCCGGCGCCCTGAGCGGCATCCGGGTCGTCGAGCTGGCCGGGCTCGCGCCCGGCCCGTTCGGCTGCATGGTCCTCGCCGACCTGGGCGCGGACGTCGTGCTGGTGGACCGGCCCGGCGGGACCGGACCGCTCGTTCCGCAGGCCGGGCCGTTGCAGCGCGGCCGCCGCACGGTCACCCTCGACCTCAAGTCGCAGGACGGCCGGGCCGGCCTGCTGCGCCTGATCGAGAAGGCGGACGTGCTGGTCGAGGGCTACCGGCCGGGCGTCGCCGAGCGCCTCGGCTTCGGCCCGGAGCGGTGCGCCGAGCTGAACCCGCGGCTGGTCTACGGCCGGATGACCGGCTGGGGACAGGACGGTCCGCTCGCCGCGGCGGCCGGGCACGACATCGACTACCTGGCGATCGCCGGCGCGCTGGAGCCGCTGGGCCGGGCCGGCGAGCGGCCGCACGCGCCGATCAACCTGCTCGCCGACTTCGCCGGCGGCGGGATGCTGCTCGCCGTCGGGGTGCTGGCCGCGCTGCTGGAACGCGAACGTTCCGGCCGGGGCCAGGTGGTCGACGCCGCGATGGTCGACGGGTCGGCGCTGCTCACCACGTTCCTGCACGGCATGCTGCACGCCGGGCAGTGGCGGGGCGGGCGGGGCGAGAATCTGCTCGACGGCGGGGCGCCGTTCTACGACACCTATCAGACCGCCGACGGTGGTTACGTCGCGGTCGGCGCGCTGGAGCCGCAGTTCTACGCGGCGCTGCTCAAGGGGCTCGGGCTGGACGACGACCCGGACCTGCCCGCGCAGTTCGACCGCGGGGCCTGGCCGGAGCTGCGGCGGATCTTCACCGAGCGGTTCCTGACCCGGAGCCGGGACGCGTGGGCCGAGGTCTTCGACGGGCTGGATGCCTGCGTGAGCCCGGTGCTCAGCCCGGCCGAGGCGCCCGGGCATCCGCACAACCGGGCCCGGGCCGCTTTCGTCGAGGTGGGCGGGCAGTTGCAACCGGCTCCGGCGCCGCGCTTCGGGCGTACGCCGGCAAGCGTGCCGCAACCGAGCCGGACCGCGACCGTGCCGGAGATCCTGGAAACCTGGAGCTGATCGCGCGGGGCCGCCCAGCCGGACCGTTTGCCGGACCGGCCCGGCTGGGCGGCGTTCGTGGCGCGACGTGGGATCAACGCGTGCGCGGGCGTTAGGTCGCGCCGATGTCGCGGATCATCAGATGGTGAATCATGCCGCTCGCCGGGCGTGTTTCTCGCGGTACATGGCGACGTCCGCCTCCGCGGTCAGCGTGTCGAGATCGGCCGTCCCGTCCACCGGGCGGACCGCCTGGCCGACGCTGACCCCGACGGTCACCGCACGGCCGTCGCCGATCTGGACCGGCCGGCGGATCACCTCGCGGATCCGGTCCGCGACCTGCGCCGCCCGCTCCGGGCCGGCGTCCGGCAGCAGCACCACGAACTCGTCGCCACCGAGCCGGCCGACCAGGTCGCCGGAGCCGATGATGGCGCTCAGCCGCAGCGCGACCTGATGCAGCAGCTCGTCTCCGGCCGCGTGCCCATAGGTGTCGTTGACCTGCTTGAACCCGTTGAGGTCGAGGAGCAGCACGGCGAGCCGCCGGCCGGAACAGTGCGCGGCGCGCTCGGCGAGATGGGCCCGGTTCGGCAGGCCGGTGAGGTTGTCGTGCCGGGCCTGGTGCTGCAACTCGCGGCGGACCTGGTTGAGGGTGTCCAGCTGGCGCGCGAACGCGGTCGACTGGGTGCCGGTGACCAGCGCGATCAGCAGGTTGATCAGGGCGCCGAAGATCGCGTCCCGGGGCTGCGACGAGCCCAGGGCGAGGCTCACGACCAGGCCGAACGACGCCGACGTGAACGCCCAGACCAACAGCGCGCCGGCGAGCCGGTGCCGGATGGCCGCGACGACCACCGGAACCGCCATGATCGGCCAGGTCACCTGACCGGTGTAGGCCTCGGAGATGGTCACCAGCCCGGCGACCACCACGCTGTCCAGGGCCACCTGACCGGCGCTCAGCGCGCTGTACCAGCGTCCTCCCGGACGCCGCCACCCGGCGAAGGCGAGCAGGTTGGCGGCCGCCATCGCGACGATCCCGGCGATCAGGCTGCGTTCCAGCGGCGCCGGCACCGGACCGGCGGTGGTGACCTGCATCAGGTAGGCGATCGTGGAGAGCCAGCCGAGTCCTCGGGTGATCAGGGCGGAGAGCTCGACCGTCCGGCGACGCGTCAGCAGGGACTCATCCGGCGGCACAGGCATATGCGTTCCATCGGCAAGGAACACCGGAACATGAGAACGGACCGGTCGCTCGCGCAACCGGCCCGCTCACTGCTTTTTCAGTACGACCTCTTTTGCGTACGCCCTCAGAACTTGAATCCGCCGACCAGGACGCGCAGCTCCTCGGCCGTCCGGGAGACCTCCTCGCTGGCCTCGCGGGTCTGGTTGACGCCGCTGACCGTGGCCTGGCTGGCCGACGACACGTCGTTGATGTTGGCGGCGATCCGGGAGGAGCCGGCGGCCACCTCGCCGATGCTGCGGCTCATCTCGCCGGTGGTGGCGGTCTGCTCCTCGACGGCCGAGGCGATCGTGGTCTGGAAGTCGTTGATCTGCGCGATCACCTCGGAGATCCGGTTGATCACCTCGACCGCGCCGCTGGTGTCCTGCTGGATGGCGGTGACCCGGGCGCCGATGTCCTCGGTGGCCCGGGCGGTCTCCTGGGCCAGGTCCTTGACCTCGCTGGCGACCACGGCGAAGCCCTTACCGGCGTCGCCGGCCCGGGCGGCCTCGATGGTGGCGTTCAGGGCGAGCAGGTTGGTCTGCTCGGCGATGCTGGTGATCAGCTTGATCACGTTGCCGATCTCGGCGGACGACTCGCCGAGCTTGCGGATGGTCTCGGTGGCCATCGCGGCCTCGGAGACGGCGACCGAGGCGACCTGGGCGGCGTCCGCCGCGTTGCGGGAGATCTCCCGGATCGACAGGCCCATCTCCTCCGAGCCGGCCGCGACGCTCTGCACGTTGCGGGAGATCTCGTCCGCCTCGGTGGCGGCCGAACTGCTCTGCCGGTCGGTGTTGTCGACCGCGGCGGCGATCTCGCCGGAGACGGCGGCCAGCTCGGTCGACGCGGTCGCCAGGGCGTCCGAGTCCTTGGCGATGGTGATCATCGACTGGCGGAGCTTGTCCAGCGTGCGGTCCAGGCTCTGCGCCATGGTGCCGAGCTCGTCGCGGCTGGTGATGCCGCTGCGCACGGTGAGGTCACCCTTGTCCAGCGCGTCGATGACCAGCCCGATCCGCCGGATCGGGCCGAGGATCGAGCGGACCATCGGGATCGCCATGCCGATCAGCAGGGCCAGGCCGAGGATGACCACGATGATGGCGATCCAGCGGGTCTGCTTGACGGTACGCTCGGTCAGCGCCTGCTGCGCCTCGACCTGTGCGGTCACCGCCTCGGTGATGGCGTCCAGCTCGTCGTCGGTCTTGTTGTTCATCTCGGAGATCTCGTCGGTCCGGTTCTTCACCGCATCCGGGTTTTTGACGCCCTCACTGACGAACTGCGTGATGAACGTGTTGAACGCCTCGAAGTCGCCGTTGTAGCCGGCGAACTGGTCGATGACGGCCGACGGCAGGTTGCAGTCGTGCACCCCCTGCGATGCCTCGACCGACGACTGCACGTCGTCCTTCGCGTCCCCGTTGACGTTGTGGCCGAGGGCCGACCGGAACGCGTCGACCTTCAGCTCGCTCTGCCGGTTGTTGAGGTGGTTGAGCGCGGCCAGGCCGCACTGCAACTCGCTGACGCGCAGGCCCTGCTGGGCCACCCGCTCCTGACCGACAAGCGCGATGGCGCCCATGCCGCAGAGGGCGACGGCGCCCGTGGCGACGATGATGCCCAGCCGCTTGGCGGTACCGATGTTTTCCAGGCCGAGCATCTTCCCTCCACGGTTGGCTGACTGACCACCAATTCGGCGGTGACTCAGGCCACCTGAGGGGGACGCGAGCGGTTCGGGCGGTTTACCGGGTTTCTTTCCGGTTGCCGCCCCTGATGTCCGATGTTTAGCGGACTCGCACCTAACGGTTGATCTTGGAGCGCCAGTCGGCGGGGACCGCGCCGGCCGGGCCGGGGGTCGGCTGCTCGGCCGGGCGGCTGGTCGGCGCGGCCAGCTCGGGCCCGGTCAGCACCTGGTCGGTCGAGTAGCCCCAGAACCAGTCCTCGCCCGGCTCGAAGGACTGGATCACCGGGTGGCCGGTCGCCCGGAAGTGGGCGGTGGCGTGCTGCGCCGGCGAGGTGTCGCAGCAGCCGACGTGCCCGCACTGCGCACACCGGCGCAGGTGGACCCACCAGCCGCCGGACTCCAGACACTCCACGCAACCGGTGCCGGACGGCGGGACATCGGGCTGAATCGACGCGCTCACGGGTGGAACCTATCGTCGTACGCGGCCTGGGCGACCCTAACTTGACCGATCTCACTCTCCAGCAGATCGATCAGCTCCTTGAGCTTGCCGGCCACCCGCGTGCCGAGCGGGGTCAGGCTGTACTCCACCCGGGGCGGGATGGTGGCCTGCACCTCGCGGACGACCAGGCCGTCGCGCTCCAGCGCCTGGAGGGTCTGGGCCAGCATCTTCTCGCTGACGCCGTCGACGCGGCGGCGCAGGGCGTTGAAGCGGTAGCTGCCGTCGTGCAGCGCGGCCAGCGCGAGACCGCCCCACTTGCCGGTGACGTCGGCCATCACGTGCCGGGAGGTGCAGTCCCGGGCGAAGACGCTGGGGATCAGGTCGTCGGCGGGATCTGTCATGCGTCACAGAGTACATCCCCGGAGTTGGCACTTTCGAAAAGTTAGTGCATTCTGTGATGCAGCACTTCCCAACGAACCGTCTAGGAGTTCGACATGACCACCATCGCTGTCACCGGCGCCACCGGGCACCTCGGCCGTCTCGTCGTCGAGGCCCTGCTCAGCCGGGGTGTCGAGGCCGGTTCGATCGTCGCCGCGGTGCGCACCCCGGCGAAGGCGGCCGGCCTGCTCGCCCGCGGCGTGCAGGTGCGCGAGGCCGATTACGAGCGCCCCGAGACGCTGGCCACCGCGTTCGCCGGCGTCGACAGGCTGCTGCTGATCTCCAGCAACGCGGTCGGCAACCGGATCGAGCAGCACACCGCGGCGATCGAGGCGGCCAAGGCGGCCGGGGTGACGTTCGTGGCGTACACCAGCGTGCTGCGGGCCGACACCACGCCGATCCTGCTGGCCGCCGACCACAAGGCCACCGAGTCGGTGCTGGCCGCGTCCGGGCTGGCGCACTCGTTCCTGCGCAACGGGTGGTACACCGAGAACTACACGGCGCAGCTCCCGACCGTGCGGGCCACCGGCTCGTTCCTGGGCAGCGCGGGCGACGGCCGGATCGCCGCGGCGACCCGGGCCGACTACGCCGAGGCGGCGGCCGCGGTGCTCACCGCCGGCGATCCCAAGAGCGTCTACGAGCTGGGCGGCGACGCGCCGTTCACGATGGCCGAGCTGGCCGCGGAGGTGAGCCGCCAGGTGGGCGCCGAGATCGGCTACACCGACGTGCCGGCCGACAAGCTGGTCGAGATCCTGAGCGGCGCTGGCGTACCGGAGGGCTTCGCCGCCATCCTGGCCGACACCGACGTCCACATCCGCGCCAACGGCGTCCTCGACAACCCGGGCAGCGACCTGCGTGATCTGATCGGCCGCCCGACCACGCCGCTCGCTGACGCGGTCGCGGCCGCCCTCAAGGCCTGACCCCGCCCACTCCCGGTCCGCCACCGCCGCCGGCTAACGGTCGGCGGCACGGGCTGGCGCCCATGGCCCCATCCCAGGCGGGCATGGGGCCATGAGGCCCAGCCCGAGGTGGTCGGGCTGGCGCTCACGGCCCTAACCCGCACCCGGATAGGGCCACCAGAACCAGCCCGAACCACCGAGCTGGCACCCACAGCCCTAACCCGCACCCCGACAGGGCCACCAGCACCAGCCCGAACCTCCGAGCTGGCGCTCATAGCCCTAACCCGCACCCGGAAAGGGCCACCAAGACCAGCCCTAGCCACCGAGCTGGCGCTCACGGCCCTAACCCGGACCCGGATAGGGCCACAGGAGCCAGCCCGAACCACCGAGCTGGCGCTCATAGCCCTAACCCGCACCCGGAAAGGGCCACCAAGACCAGCCCGAACCACCGAGCTGGCACCCACGGCCCTAACCCGGACCTGGACAGGGCCACAGGAGCCAGCCCGAACCACCGAGCTGGCACCCACGGCCCTAACCCGGACCTGGACAGGGCCACAGGAGCCAGCCCGAACCACCGAGCTGGCACCCACGGCCCTAACCCGGACCTGGACAGGGCCACAGGAGCCAGCCCGAACCACCGAGCTGGCACCCACGGCCCTAACCCGGACCTGGACAGGGCCACAGGAGCCAGCCCGAACCACCGAGCTGGCACCCACGGCCCTAACCCGGACCTGGACAGGGCCACAGGAGCCAGCCCGAACCACCGAGCTGGCGCTCATGGCCCTAACCCCGATACGGATAGGGCCACCAAGACCAGCCGGCACCACCGAGCTGGCGCTCATGGCCCTAACCCGGATACGGATAGGGCCACCAGGACCAGCCAGCTAACGCGGTAGGCAGGGCAGACGGCGTTACCGGGGTTGGTACGCCGCGCGGCGTACTGGAAAGGGCGTGCCGCGGTCAGGAGCGGTGGCCGCGGACCGGGACCGGGCGCGGACCAGGTCTGACCGTGGCCGGCCGACGCCATGCCAGGGCGGCCGGGGCCGTGAGCAACAGCTCCGTTGCCTGGCACGCAGACAGCGACCAAGTGCGGACCGCACCCGGCGGCCGGGACCGGACCGGGCTCGGGCCCGGGCGATTTCCGGGCCGGCGCGACCGCGTAGAACACCGGCGCGACCGCGTAGAACGTCGGCGCGACCGCGTAGAACGCCAGGGCGACCGCGTAGAACGCCGGCGCGACGGCGTCGAACGGGGTGGGCATTGCAGGACCGGGTTCGGGTAGGGCCGCATCCCGGTGCGGACTGAGCGGTCAGGCGGGGTCGGTGACGTCGGCGAAGGTGCCGCCCAGGGCGGCGACGGCGGCGTCGGCGGCCACGCGGAGGCCGACGCCGCGTTCGCCGGCGCCGAGGTTGATGGTGCGGCCGACGGTGCGGGAGTCGGCGACGACCGGCCATGCGGTCGCCGAGCCGAACGGGGTGATCGTGCCCCGCTCGTAGCCGGTGGCCGCCTTGGCGGTGGCGGCGTCCGGCATGGACAGCCGGTTGACTCCGAGGAGAGCGCGCAGTTTGGACCAGGAGATCGACCGGTCGGCGGGGACCAGGACGAACAGGTAGTCGTCCGGGCCACGACGGACGACCAGGGTCTTGACCAGGTCACGCAGCTCGACGCCCTGCTGGGCGGCGGCCTCGGCGGCGCTGCCGGCCGGGCCGTGCCGGATCACCTCGTGGCTGATCCCGGACTCGGTCACGGCGGCGATCGCGGCATTCGTCACTGGATCACCGTAGTAGCTTCGGAATCGTCCGACTGAGGAGGCAACCCCGATGACAGAGCGGCCCAAGTTGGTGCCCGGACCGGACCACCCCATCACCGTCACGCCGACCGGGAAGCGCGTGGTGGTGACCGTCGCGGGCAAGGTGGTGGCGGACACCGTGAACGCGCTGAGCCTGAAGGAGGCGACGTATCCGGTGGTGCACTATGTGCCGCTGGCCGACGTCGACCGGTCGCTGCTGGAGCGCAGCACGACGCAGACCTATTGCGGGTACAAGGGAGACGCCACCTACTACTCGATTCCGATCGGCGGTGACCGGTCCGTCGACGCGATCTGGGAGTACCGCGAGCCGTCCGCCGCGGTGGCGCAGATCAAGGACCACGTCGCGTTCTATCCGGACCGGGTCGACGAGATCAAGATCGGTTAGACGTACGCAACGCGCTGCGGACCGCTGCCAGTTGGTAGCGGTCCGCTTCGTACGGTGTGTAGAGCGAGATGCGGTCGATGGTGGCGCCGAACCGCGCGGTGAGCCCGGCCGCCACCGTGGCCGGGTCCCCGGCGACGGCGAAGGCGTCCAGCACCTCGTCGGAGATCTCGGCGGCCATCGCGGCCCACTCCTGGCGGCGGGACAACGCGTTGAGGCGGTCGGCCAGCTCACCCCAGCCGTGCACCTCGAGCACCGGACGGTACGCCGGGGTGGAGGCGTAGAAGGCGATCTGCCCGCGCACCGCCTGCTCGGCCCGGGCCCGCTGTGCCGGGTCGGCGCCGAGCACCACCATGGCGCTCAGGCCCAGGCTGAAGTCGTCGAGCGCGCCGCCGCGGGCCTCGCGCAGGGTCGGCAGGATGCGCTCGGTCAGGTACGCCACACTGGTCAGGGGATGCACCAGCAGCCCGTCGGCGACCCGCCCGGCCACCGCGGTCATCCGCTCCCCCACCGCGGCCAGCTCGACCGGCGGGTTGCCGTGCGGGTTCGGCCCCGGGTCGAAGAACTCGGTCATCAGGGTGTGCTTGTAGAACTCGCCGCGGAACAGCAGCCGCTCGCCGGTGGCCCAGGCCTGCCAGATCGCCCGGAGCGCGGCGACGAACTCCTCCATCCGCGCGGCCGGCCTGCTCCACGGCATCGCGAACCGGCGCTCGATGTGCGGCTTGACCTGCGAGCCGAGCCCGAGCCGGAACCGGCCCTCGGAGATCAGCTGGAGGTCGTTGCCGAGCACCGCCACGGTCATCGGGTTGCGCGCGAACGCCACCGCGATCCCGGACTGGAGCGAGATCCGCTCGGTGGCCCGGGCCACCAGGGCCAGCGTGGTGAAGACGTCGTGCTTGGTCTCCGCGGCGCCGAAGCCGTCATATCCCACCTGTTCGGCCGAGACGGCGGCGGCTTCCGCCTCGGCGGGGGACGCGGCGACGGGCGCGCTGAAGTCAACCAGCATCACACAGTGATAACACCGGCATGTTTCGGGTGATCGTCAGGGGTGGGTCCCGGCGGCGCGCCGGATCGCCGACGCCATCACCTCGGTGGTGACCGCGCGGAGCAGGTCCAGGTCGACGCCGTCGGTGACCTCGCCGCTGGCCAGGGCGACCACGGCGTCACCGTCGTAGCGGGAGTGCGCCGGGTGCAGGGCGCGGGCGAACCCGCCGTGGCCGCTCTGGGCGAGCAGGTGACAGTCCGCCTTGCCGAGCGCGGCGTCGGTGAGGACCACGGCGATCGTGGTGTTCTCCCGGCCGAACGGGGCGGCCGGCCGATAGGTCTCGTCGCCGCCGAACACCGGCTCGCCCGCGGGGGTGAGGACGTCGCCCCAGGCGTTGACGACGGCCAGGGCGGTGACCCGCGCCGGACCGGCCCGGCCGTCCGCGCGGCCCAGGCCGCCCGGGTCGGCGCGACCCCGCCACCTGCCGGTGCTCGCGCCGGCGCCGGCCCCGGCCCGGCCGAGGGCGAGCGGGTCGCCGGCCAGCGCCGCGAGCGCCGCCCGCCGGCCGGACTCCGCGTCCGGCGGGGTGGTGGCCACCGACTCGTCGAAGATCGACATGCCGACCACGATCGGGACCGGGCCGTACGGCGTCGGGAAGCCGAGGCCACGCTCGCGCAGGACGGTCATCACGCCGTCGGCGGCGGCCAGGCCGAACGCCGAGCCGCCGGAGAGCACGACCGCGTCCACCCGGTCGACCGTCCGCAGCGGGTGGAGCAGGTCGAACTCGCGGGTGGCCGGGGCGCCGCCGCGGACCTCGCCGGAACCGACGGTGCCCGGCGGCGGCAGGATGACGGTGACGCCGGTGCCGGCGCCGGTCCAGTTCCCGGCGTGGGCGGTGAGAAGCTGCACCCGATCAGCGTAGGACCGGTGCTCCGGGCGTACCGAAACTAGTAGTTGAATTTGCTGACCAGGGCGGTCAGCTCGGTCGACATGCGGGCCAGCTCGGCGGTGGTCTGCTGGGAGCGCTCGACGCCGTCGCTGGTGGAGCGGGCGGCCTCGGCCACGCCGGTGATGTTCTGGGCGATGTCGCCGGTGCCGGCGGCGGCCTCGCTGACGCTGCGGTTCATCTCGGCGGTGGTCGCGGTCTGCTCCTCCACAGCGGACGCGATGGTGGTCTGGAAGTCGCTGATCCGGGCGATCACCCGGGTGATCTCCTCGATCGCGCTGACCGCGCCGGACGTGTCGGCCTGGATCGCCTCGACCCGCTGGGAGATGTCCTCCGTGGCCCGTGCGGTCTCCTGGGCCAGATCCTTGACCTCGCTGGCGACCACCGCGAAACCCTTGCCGGCCTCGCCCGCGCGGGCCGCCTCGATGGTCGCGTTGAGCGCGAGCAGGTTGGTCTGCTCGGCGATGCTGGTGATCGTCCGGATCACGTCGCCGATCTCCGCGGAGGAGGCGCCGAGCTGGTTCATCGTGGCCGAGGTCCGCGACGCGAGGTCGACGGCGGCGCCCGCGACCTGGGCGGCCTCGGTGGCGTTCTGGGAGATCTCGCGGATCGACGCGCCCATCTCCTCGCTGCCCGCGGAGACGGTGTCGACGCTGCGGGAGATCTCCTCGGCGGCGGCCGACACGGTCTGCGCCTGGCTGGTGGTGCGCTCCGCGGAGCCGGCGATCTCGGTGGCCACCTGGTTGACCCGCTCCGCGGCGCCGGCCAGCGAGATCGCCGACCGGTCGATGGTGGCCACCGTGTGTCGCAGGTTGACCAGCGCGGCGTCGAGCGCCCGGCCCATCTGCCCGGTCTCGTCGTTGCCGGTCAGCCCGGTACGACCGGTCAGGTCCCCGGCGGCCAGCCCGGTGCAGACCACCTTGACCCGGGTCAGCGCCCCGACCACCGAACGGATCACCAGCCAGCCGACCAGCACGGCGAGCAGGTTGCCCAGCACCGCGACCGTGATGATCAGGTTGCGGTTGGTGCGATAGGTCGAGGCGGCGCCCGCGGCGGCCGCCGCCGCCTCCACCGACTCGGCCTCGCCCAGCTCGGTGAACCTGGCCTTCACCCGGTCGATGATCGGCGAGGTCTGCTCGTCCCGGACCTGGGCGTACGCGATCATGTCCTTCCTGAGCGCGTTGGCGATCTGCTTGCTCTCCACCAGCCGGCGGTACTCGTTCCAGCTGCGCACCAGCGCGTCGATCGTCTCCGGCGTCCCGGCCGGATCCGTCTCGCGGTAGTCGGCGAGCCCGCTGTCGAAGCCGGTGAAGCCGTCCCGGACGCGCTGCTCGTACTTGGTGTTGTCGGTGGCGGACCGGGAGATCAGCAGGTTGGCCATGTCGTTGCGGACCGCCACCGCGATCGTCTCCAGCTCGGCGAGCGCGGCGTCACTGGCCATGTTCGAGGCGTAGAGCTCGTGGGCGGCGGCGGCCGACCGGCTCAGCGCGCGGGTGGCCAGGACACCGGCGACGATCGAGATCAGCACGCCGATCCCGATGATCGAGCCGATCTTCTGCCGGACCCCGAGGTCGGCCAGGAAGCTGCGCCACCCGGGCGGATCGGGCAGGATCGTCGCGCTCATCAGGTCCCCCGTCGTCGGCCGCCTTTCACGGTACGAGGGGATTTGCCCCGTGCGGGGCGGTTCGCGCGGCCTCATCCGGCCCAGGGGCACCGGCGGGCACGATCACCCCGGGAGGCTCAGCCGATCCGGCGGAGGGTACGCCGACCGGCCAGCAGGGCGGTGCCGCCGAGCACGATCACCAGCACCACCGCGGTCACCACCAGACTGATCACTCCCGGCCACGACGGGCGCGGCAGCGGCGGCGGATCCACCCCGGTCAACGGCAGCGCCCACCCGGTCACCGCCCACCCCGCCAGAGCGATCGCCACCCCCGCCGGGACCGCCGCCACGACCAGCATCGGATAGGCCCACAGCGCGGCGCGGCGCACCTCCCGCCGGCTCAGTCCCTGCGCCCGCAGCGCGGCCAGGTCCTCGGCCTGCCGCTCCCGCCCGGCCCCGGCGGTCAGCACCAGCACTCCGGCGGCCAGCACCACGACCAGGACCGCGACCAGCCCGGCGTAGCCGAGCGCGACCGCCGCACCCTGCCGGTCGAGCCGGCTGGCGACCTGGGCGGCGGCCAGGTCGCGGGTGACCGTCAGGCCGTGCGCGGTGAGCTGGCGCACCACGTCGGGCGGCGCGTCCGCGGCGAGCCACACCTGCCCGGCGAGCGGGGCGGCGTCGGTGGAGATCGGGTCGAGGTAATCCAGGTCGACCAGGACGGCCGGGGCGCCGAGCGACGGGATCGCCGGGAGCCGGCCGGCCACCGTCACCGGGATCGCGCGGAAGTCGAGACCGGACACCGAGCCGGGGACGAAGGTGCCGGTCGCCACCACCGGCAGCGGCCACGGGGTGGCGGCCGGCTGCACCAGCAGGCCCTCCGGGTGACCGTCCAGACTGGTCACCTCGATCCGCAGGCCGTCCGGCGCGGCGCTGAGCCGGCCGCCGGGCGACACCCGCCAGGCGGCCGGGTCGCCGCTGCCCAGGTTGTGCACGGTGATGACGCCGTGGGTGCCCAGCGACTGACCGCCGGAGATCTTCAACGCGTTCAGCCGGCAGCCGCCGTGGCACTGGGGCAGGGCGTATCGGTACGTGTGCGGGCCCGGGACGACGACACCCATCGGGAGCACCGCGTCCGGCCCGCTCCCGTCGACCGGGGTGACGATCATGTCGAGGCTGACCGCCTTGCCGGGCTCGAACTCGGCGGCGGTCAGGTCCAGGGCGATGTCCGAGCCGCCCGGCACCACCAGCGGCCGGGGCGGCTGCGGTCGCAGCGCCCGGCTGATCCGTTCCGCGTCGTCGGCGCCGCCGGGCCAGTTCGCCGTCGCGGCCAGCCGGCGCTCGCCGGTGTCGACCGCCAGCAGCGGCGGTGCGCCGGGGTCCTGCGCGACCGGCACCACGGCCATCGCGAACCGCTGGCCGGGGTCGACCGCCCGGACCGCGGTGACCAGCTGGTTGCGGCTGGTCGCGCCGATCGACAGCACCCGGGCGGCGCCGGTGCCCAGGTCCGCTTCGACCTGCCGGCCCCGGGCGGCCACCTCGGAGGCGGCCACCATGTAGCCGCTCACCGCGACCGCCGCGATCAGCAGCGCCAGCACCCGGCCGGTGGCCGGGCGGCGGGACAGCAGCAGCCCGGTCAGGCCCCGGCCCAGCCGGCCACGGTCCAGCGACCGGTGACCGGACCGAGCCGCCAGCGGGCGCAGGGCGCGGGCCACCAGCAGCGCGGCGGCCAGCATCACCAGGGCCGGGGCGGCCGAGCCGATCCCGGCCAGGTCGCCGCCGCCCAGGGCGAGCTGGGCCGCGGCGCCGGCGGCGAGGGCGGCCAGCAGGACGTCGACGGCTATACCGGCGTACCGGCCGGGCATCGGGGCGCGGCGCAGCAGCTCGGCGACCGGGCGCAGCATCGGGCCGCCCTGGGCGGCCAGCACGGTGATCAGCACCGCGGCGAGCGCGAGCGGGGCGTACCTGAGCGAGGCCGGGTCCGGGTCGGCGCCGACGCCGGGCCAGCGGATCGCGACGACGGCGTCGACCAGCCACTGTCCGGCGAGGACCCCGGCGATCGTGCCGGCCAGCACGGCGACCAGGCTCTCCCCGGACGCCAGCCACCAGCGGTGCGGCAGCCGGGCGCCGCGCAGCGCGATCACCGCCGTCTCCGGGCGGCGGGCCTCGGCGCCGGCCCCGACCGCGAGCAGCACGGCCAGGCAGGCGAGCACGATCAGGGCGACGGCGGGGACCGGGACGATCCGGCGGGCGGCGGCGTGACCCTCGTCGATCCGGGCCATCAGCGCCGGCATCGAGGTCGACAGGTTCAGGGCGTTGCCCGGTCCGCCGGCGCCGGCCGCGCCCAGGTCGGCGACGCCGGACTCCAGGTGGACGAGGGCGTCGCGCAGGGCGGGCAGGCGGTCCACGTCCAGGGCGCCCGGTCCGGCGTACCCGTCGACGCTGAGCTCGGCGTCGCCGTGGTCCATCAGGGAGATCGTGGACAGGCTGGTGAAGGCCGGCTCGCCGGGCCGGCTGCCGCCGGCGACGTCCTCCGGCGCGAAGTAGTCGTGCGTGCCCCAGTACGCCTCGGCCGGATCCGTGACCCGGTAGATCCCGGCGACGAAGAACTTTTTCGCGGCGCCGTCCGCGACGAACTCCAGGGCGTCGGGGTCGGCGTCGAATTTCGCGAACCTCAGCGGCACCGACTGCCCGGCGTGCAGGTGCAGCCGGCGCGCGGCCTGCTCCCCCACCACCAGGTCACTCTCGCCGAGCAGGCACCGACCGGCCACGATCCTCAGGTGGGCGCAGGCGTCCTGCCGGTGCACCAGCCGGGTCCGCACCCGGTCGTCGGTCTCCATGCCGATCACCGGGAACTCGACCGAGTAGACATATCGGAACCCGGGCAGCTCGACCAGGGTGGCGCCGGCGGCGGTCAGATCGACACCGCCCGGCACGTCGCCGCCGGCGCGCCGGTCCCGGTCGGTGGTCCGCATGCTCAGCGCCGTCTCGGCCGGATCGGCCTCGGCGACCTGCCCGGCGGCCACCACCCGGTCGGCGGCGCGCAGGTAGGCGGGCGCCGCCACGGCCGGCGCGACCGCGAAGGCGGCCAGCACGGCGAGCACAATGGCCGGTCCGCGCCGGGCCCAGACCATGGTGAACACCAACGCGATCACTGGGACCTGCCTTTATCACCGAGCATGCCGGTCATCCCGGCCAGCGCGGCCAGGCCGAGCATGGCTGCCAGAGCGGAGAGGAGCAGTGGCTGCCAGCCGAGCACCTCGGGCGGGGGCAGCAGTCGCCAGCCGTCCTCGAAGTACGAGTCCGGCTCACCGGTCAGCCGCCGGGCCAGCAGCGCCGCCAGCACACCCCCGGCGACCCCGCCCGCGGCCAGGATGAACGGCCCCAGATAGCGGCTCGCGGCAGCGGTCGTGGCGGGCAGGCCCTGCACCCGCAGGGCGGCCATCGCGGCCCGCTGCGGCGCCCGGTCGACCGAGGCGGCCACGGCGCACATCGCGGCCGCGGTGAGCACCGCGATCACCGCGCAGAGCAGGGCGAACGACCCGGCCGGCGCGGTGCCCCGGCCGGCTGTCCGGGCGGCGCGCGCGACGGCCGTCTCGTCGCCGAGCACCAGCACCCCGGCGTCCCGCAGCCGGTCGAGCACCACGGCCGGGGCGTCGGCGGTGAGCCAGACCTGGGTGATCCCGGGCGCGCCGGTGTCGGCGGCCACCCGGCGCAGCGCGTCGAAGTCGGTGAGCACCCCGGCGCCGCCGAGGACCGGCAGTGCCGGGAGGGTCGCGGTGATCCGGCCCGGAATCAGGGTGCCGCTCACGTTGAGGGCCGGCTCGGCGAACCGCCACGGCACCGGGCTGGGGCCGGACTGCACCAGCGGCAGCGGGAGCGGGGCGTCGACCGGGAACAACCGGTCACCGCCGGGCTTGCCGCCGCCGTCGCCGGCCGCGACGGCCAGGCCGCCGGGGCCACCGGCCAGGACCAGGCCGGGATCGGTGGCGCCGGTCCGCCACTCGCCGGCGTCGGCGAGCCGGTCCGGGCCGAGCACCTCGGCGTCCGGGCCGCGCTGGACGAGTGAGCGCAGCGTGACCGGCTCCCGGGCCGGGAGGCCGTCCGGGCCGACCGGGGCGGGGATCTGCCACCGGGCCAGCCGGCACCCGCCGGCGCAGCCGGCCAGCGCGGTGGTGACGGTGTGCTCGCCGGGCGGCACCGGCCCGAAACCGGCCTCGACCTTGGCGCCGGTCACCTCGTCGAGCAGGATCAGGTCGACGGTGGCGGGCACCGGGCGGTCGTTGCGGACCCGCAGGACCAGCGCATTTCCGGTGATCAGCGGGACCGGATCGAGTCGTGGCGGTGGCGCCGGGAGCGGGCCGAACTCGGGGCGCCAGGCGCCGACCGCGGCGAGCCGGGCGGTGTCCACGGCCAGCAGCGGCGGGCTGGCCGTCCGGTCGACCGCGGCGGCCATGGCGTACCGCCCTCGCGGGTCGGCGACGGCGACGGCGTGCCGCAGCGCGGTCCAGTTCGCCGCGCGGACGGTGAGCACCCGGGCGGCGCCCAGCTCGGCCTCGGCCCGGGCGGTGTGCGCCGCCCGGTCGGCGGCGGCCGCGCCGGTCGCGGTGATCAGCATCGACACCGCGACGGCCAGCAGGGCGAACACCCGGTCGAGGCCGGCCAGCCGGGACATCCGGACGGCGGTCAGGCCGAGCCGCAGCTGCCCGGCCCGCAGCGCCGCGCTGCCGCCGCGGTCGGCCACCCGGATCAGCAGCCGGGCCAGCAGCACGGTGCCCGCGACCGCGACGGCGAGCGGGGCGATCGCGCCGACCCCGGTGTCCGGGCTGCCGGACCGGGCCTGATAGACGGCCGCCACGGCGACCGCGACCAGCAGGATGTCGGCGAGCAGCGCGGCCCGGCCGGTCCGGGCGGCGGGCAGCTCCCGCTGGAGGGCCACCACCGGGGTACGGATCAGCAGCAGGTCCGCCACGAGCAGGATCACCAGCGCGCCGAGCAGCACACCGGCGACCGCCGCGAGCGACCACCCGCCCGCGGCGAGCGAGCCGCTCCCGGCCAGGATCCGGCCGGCCCCGATCCCGGCGGCCGCGCCGAGCAGCCCACCGGCCAGCAGCGGGCCGGCGTGCTGCCCGGAGAGCAGCACGATCAGGCGTCTCCGGGTGCCGCCGCGCATCTTCAGCAGGGCCGCGTCGCGCCGACGGTCCCGCGCCGTGTAGCGGCCGGCCAGGGCGATCGCGTACCACCCGAGGAGCAGCACCGGGACGACGGCGAGCAGCACCGCGCGCAGCAGCCGGACGCCCGCGTCGGCCAGATCGGCGCGGAGCGGGCCGGTCGGGTCGGTGACCTTGCCGATCGCGCCGGAGCGGGCGACCAGGTCGCCCAGGTCGTAGCCGCCGTCGCCGCGCAGCAGCGGCACCGGGACCTCGGCGGACCAGGTGAAGACCGGCTCGCCGAGCGGGCTGCCGGTGAACGTGCGCGGCACCGTGAAGATCGGGTCGAGGCCGCTGTCCACCTTGAACAGCGAGTCGGCCCAGTATCCGCCGGCCGGATCGGCGATCTCGTAGAGCGCGGTGACCCGCATCGGCACGCGGGTGGCCTTGACGTCGGAGCTGGCCCGGACGGTGATGGTGGCGCCCGGCCGGACGCCGAGCCGGTCGGCGACGGCCCGGGTGATCGCGGCGTCGCCGGCCTGGGCCGGGCACGTGCCGGTCAGCCGGACCCGCTCGCAGAAGCCGGCCCGATAGTCGACGTTGACCCGGTCCGGCACCCCGGCCGGGTCGAGGACGGTCATCGCCCGGCTCAGGCCGAGCGCGCCGTCCGCCCCGGGCATCGGCAGGCTCCGCCCGACGGTCTCGCCGAAGGCGTCGAGCGCGGCCTCCGGGTCGACGCCGGTGTCGCTGTCCCAGTGCACGGTCACGGTGCGCTCGGCGGCCGGGACGGTGCCGGCGGTGACCGCGGCGGCCCGGCCGGACTCGGACAGCGCGTACCACGGCGCGGCGGCGGCCGCGGCGGCCGGCAGCGCGGTGAGGATGATCAGCGTGAACGTCTGCGCGGCCCGGGAGCGCACCGCGGCCCAGAGGATCGTGAACATGCCCCGTCTCACCCCCTGGGACTCAGCCTCGCGCCCGGGCGGCTGCGGCGCATGCCCCAAGGGTCAGACCGTTATCCCTCTGATATGGACTGTGCCACGGTCCGGAAACCCATGTTGCCGGTCGACGAGTCCGGGGTGTTCGAGGACCGGGCCGCGTTGCGGTAGCGGTTGCAGTAGGAGTCGTGGCACAGGTACGACCCGCCGCGGATCACCCGGGCCGCGCCGAGCGCCGGGCCCCGCGGGTCGCCGATCGGCGAGGTGGCGTAGTAGCGGGGCGAGAACCAGTCGTGCACCCACTCCCACACGTTGCCGACGCACTGGTACAACCCGTACGCGTTGGGCGCGAAAGTCCGCACCGGCGCCGTCGTGACATACCTGTCCGCCGCGGTGTTCCGCCCCGGGAACTCGCCCTGCCAGATGTTGCAGAGCCAGTCGTCCTCCGGCAGCTCGTCGCCCCACGGGTACCGCCGGGACGCCAGGCCCCCGCGGGCCGCGCACTCCCACTCCGCCTCGGACGGCAGCCGGCGCCCCGCCCAGGCGCAGTACGCCTGAGCGTCGTTCCAGCTCACGTGCACCACCGGGTGATCGTCGGCGGCGGTCGAGGACGGCCCTCCCGGGTGCGCCCAGTCGGCCCCGGCGACGCCGAGCCACCACGGTGTCCCGGCCATCTCGCCGGCGATCCGGTCCGGGTCGGTGACGGCCAGGTGGAAGACGGCGGACCAGCCGTACCGCTCGGCGTCGGTGCGGAAGCCGGTGGCGGCCACGAACGCCCGGAAGTCGGCGACCGTGACCGAGGTGGCGTCGATGCTGAACCCGGGGACGGTGACCGGGTGCACCGGCTGCTCGCCGTCGGCCGGGATGCCGTCGCCGTGCGCGTCGCCCATCGCGAACGTCTGGCCGGGTACGACGACCTGCGCGACGCCGTGCGGACCCGCGCCGGGGACCGGCGCCGGCACGACGGCCAGGCCGGGCCGGTCCTCGGCCGAGGGAGTGCAACAATTCATGACCGCTAGGATAGGTAGGATTGGTCGTCGAGACCGCTCAGGGTCGGATCGTGGTCCACCGCGCCGACCGGGTACATCGACGTCATCCAGTGATAGAAGTTGTCGTCCCGCTCCACCAGCAGGGTGTACAGCCGCTGGAGCATCCGCTCCCGGACCGGCGCCGTCTCCGGGTGGCGATAGATGTTGATCAGCTCGTCCGGGTCGCGCTCCAGGTCGTAGAGCTCGTTCACCGACTCCGGGTTGACGACCAGCTTGTAACGGTCGTCGCGGAGCATCCGCTGCGGGTACGGGAAGTGGTGCCCGTGGAACTCGCAGACGATGTCCGGCTGCCAGTCCGGGGTCTCGCCCCGCACCAGCGGCGCCAGGCTGCGCGAGTCGACCGCCGGGGCGGGGTCGACGCCGGCCAGGTCCAGGATGGTGGCCGTGCAGTCGAGCAGGCTGACGAACTCGTTGCGGACCTGGGAGGGCGCCCCCGGCGTCCGGATAATCCCCGGTGTTCGGTAAATATCCTCATACATCGCTGGGCCCTTGTCGTGCAGCCGGTGCGCGCCGGTGAACTCGCCGTGGTCACAGGTGAAGAAGACGGTGGTCTTGTCCCCCTGATCGAGATCATCGAGGGCGCCGAGGATCCGGCCGACCTCATGGTCGATCATCGACACGTAACCCCAGTACACCGCGATCAGCTTCCGGGTGACCTCGATCGGCATCGTGTCGAAGGTCCAGTGCGCGCTGTAGTTCCGCTGCACCGCAGGCTTGCCCTCGAACGTCTCCGCGATCGACTTGGGCAGCTCCACGACAGCGGGGTCGATCAGGTCGAAGTACTCGTCCGGCACGATGTACGGCAGGTGCGGCCCGAAGAAGTGGGTGGCGAGGTAGAAGGGGCGATCCTCCCCGGCATATCGCTGGAGAAGCTCGATGGTCCGGGTGGCGAGGTAGTGCTCGAAGGTCGCCTCCACCGGCTGCCGCAGCCGCGCGGCGAGCAGATTCCCCGGCCCGCCGTTGGGCAGCGTCCCCCTGATCCGATCGTGGATCTCATAAGGCGGAAGGTCGTTCTCCTTGAGATACGCCAGGTAGTCCGGGTGCTCGACCGGGTTGTGCCACCCCGGCAGGTGCGGCCCGTCGAACCCGTAGTCCGCCGGCGTCGCCGCCGTGCTCGCGTGCCACTTCCCGAGCAGCCCGCAGTTGTACCCCCGCTCCCGCAACGCGAGCCCGAAGGTGAACGCCGACGCCGGCAGATCCTCCTGATATCCCACGTTCCGCTCCTGGTTGGCCAGGACCTTGTGCCGGAACGGCGCCTGCCCGGTCAGCAGGCTCGCCCGCGCCGGCGTGCAGATCGCGGTCGGTGTGTACCACCGGTCGAACCGCGTCCCGCTCGCCGCGAGCCGGTCCAGGTTGGGGGTGCTGACGTGCGGGTTCCCGTACGCCCCGAGCGTGTCCACCCGGTGCTGATCGGTCATCAGGAACAGGAAGTTCACTTCGCGGCGGTCCCGACGTAGTAGGTGGCCGGGTCCGGGTTGGACGGCAGCTTGCCGGCCGTCACGAAGTACTCGCCCAGCCCGCTGAGCCACTTCTTCGCCGTCGCGTCGTCGGTCGAGCCGTCCAGCATCTTGCTGTTCGCCGCGTCCGCCTTGACCGCGTCCACCGGTTGCTTGTTCAGCGCGGCGACCAGTTGCGCCGTCTCGTCCGGGTGCGCCGCCCGGTAGGCCATCGCCTCGTGCAGCACGGCCAGCACCTTGCCGGTCCTGGCGGCGTCACCGGCCGCGGCGTTGCTGCCGATGAACGCGGTGGGAAACGCCATGGTGTCCGCGAAGTCGGCGTCCTTGGCCAGCTCGACCAGGTCCGGCTTCTTCGCCTTGATGTTGTTGAGCAGCGGGTACCAGATGCCGGCCGCGTCGATCTGCCCGGCGCCGAAGGCCGAGACGATGGTGGCCGCGTCCATCGGCACGCGCTGGATGTCGGAGTTCTTCAGGCCGGCCTTCTGGAGCGCCAGGGTGAGGATCATGTCGCCCGAGGTGCCCTCCGGGACGCCCACCTTCTTGCCCTTGAGCTGGCTCAGGTCGGTGATCCCGGCCCGCGCGATCACCCGGTCGGCGTTGCCCAGCGAGTTCAGCGCGACGATCTTCGCCTTGCCGGAGGCGGGCAGCCAGACCGCGCCCGGGCCGATGTAGCCGTAGTCGAGGTCGCCGGCGTTCATCGCGGTCACCTGCAGCGGACCGTTGGTGAACACCTTGGTGCTCACCTCGAGACCCTGCTTGGCCCAGAGCTTCTGGTCCTGCGCGACAGCCAGAAGGCTCGTACCGTTGTAGTCGGCGATGTAGCCAAAGGTGACTTTTTCTGATGATTTTTCGCCCGCGGCGTCGTCGCCGCAGGCGGCGACGAACAGCAGAGACGCTGCGGACAGGGCCGCGACAAGCTTTTTCACGGTACGAGCTCCTGGTGATGGACCGCGCTCCACACGCGATGGCGCAGAGCGGTGAACTGTGGGCTGAGACGGATCTCTTCGGTACGGGGGTAGGGCAGGTCGACGTCGACGATCTCGGCGATCCGGCCGGGCCGGGCGGCCATCACGACCACCCGGTTGGCCAGGAAGACCGCCTCGTCGACGTCGTGGGTGATGAACACGACGGTGCGTTTCTCCCGGCTCCAGGTGGCCAGCAGCTGCTCCTGGAGCCGGACCCGGGTCAGCGCGTCGACCGCGCCGAACGGCTCGTCCATCAGCAGGATCGACGGGTCGACCGCGTAGGCGCGGGCGATCGCCACCCGCTGCTTCATCCCGCCGGACAGCGTCTTGGGCAGCGCGTCGGCGAACTCGGTCAGTCCGACCAGCGCGATGAAGTGGTCGGCGATCCGCCTCCGCTCCGCCGCCGGGACGCCCTTCTCGCGCAGGCCGAACTCGACGTTCTTGCGGACGGTGAGCCACGGGAACAGGGCGTACTGCTGGAAGATCACACCGCGATCCGGGCCGGGCCCGTCCACCGGCCGGCCGCCGACCAGCGCCCGCCCGGAGGTCGGCGTCTCCAGCCCGGCGAGGATGTTCATCAGCGTGGTCTTGCCGCAACCGGACGGTCCGACGACGGTGACGAACTCGTTGTTCCCGATCCGCAGCGAGACGTCGCCCAGGGCGACGAAGTCCTTCGGCGGGTAGACCTTGCCGACGTGCTCCAGCGTGATCATCGGGTCTCCTGCCAGGACGTGAGGCGGCGTTCGGCGAGCAGCAGGACGCGGTCCATCAGCAGGCCGAGCACGCCGATGGTGAGCAGCCCGACGAAGATGGTCGGCAGGTCGTAGTAGAGCTGCGCGCTCTGCATCCGGTAACCGAGGCCCTGCTGGGCCGCGATCAGCTCGGCGGCGACCAGGGTGGCCCACGACGAGCCCAGCCCGATCCGCATCCCGACCAGGATGAACGGCGACGACGCCGGGATCACCACGCGGGCGAGGATGGTGTGGTCGCGGGCGCCCAGCACCCGGGCCGCGTTGATCAGCGTGCGATCCACGGTGAGCACGCCCTGGAGGGTGGCGATCACACAGGACAGGAACGCGGCCAGGAAGATCACGAAGATCTTCGGGGTCTCCTCGATGCCCATCAGCACGATCGCGAGCGGGATCAGGGCCAACGGCGGAATGGTCCGGAAGAACTGGATCCACGGCTCGATCAGGGCGCGGACCGGGGCGTACCAGCCCATCAGGAAACCGATCGGCACGGCCAGCCCGACGCCGAGGCCGAATCCGATCAGCACCCGTCGCAGGCTCGCCAGGATGTCGGCGCCGAGCGTCCCGTCCTCGATCAGCTCGATCGCCCGGTTCAGCACCACCACCGGCGCCGGGATGTCCAGGCCGGTCAGCGACAGCCCCCACCAGACACCCACCCCGGCCACGATCGAGATCAAGGTCAAGACCGTTTTCGGTACGACCGGCCGGCGCTTGCCCGGCGCCCGCGGGGCGGTCACCCTGGTGTCCGCGCGTACCAAGGTCATCGGGTACTCCGTTCGAGATTCGCATATCCGGCCAGCAGCGGGGACTGCCGGTAGAGAGCGGCGACCGCCCCGCGCGCCCCGTCGTCGTCACCCAGGCGCGCGGCCCGGACCAGCGGGCCGTCGCCGGTCCGGCCGATCCCGGCGACGTCGTGCCCGGCCGGGATCCGTCCGGCCGCCACCACCTCGGCGGCCCGGTCGACGATCGCCGGGACCGCGCGCGGCAGGCTGCCGCCGATCACGATCAGCTCCGGGTCGAGGATCAGCGCGGCCGACGCGAGCACCTGCCCGACCGCCGTGCCGACCCGGTCCATGGCCGCCGCGACCGGCGGCTCGAACCGCCGGGCCCGCAGTGTGTCCAGGTCGTCGACGCCGGCCGCGGCCAGCGCCGGGCCGACCGATGCGACCGTCTCCAGGCAGCCGCGCTTGCCGCAGCGGCAGGGCGCGCCGCCCGGCTCGGCGAGCACGTGCCCGAACTCGCCGGCCGCTCCCCCGGCCCCGGCCACCAGACGCCCGCCGACCACCAGGCCGCCGCCGATCCCGGCGGCCAGCCGGATGTAGAGCACGTCGCGCGCGGCGGTGGTGCCGGCCTCGGCCAGCGCCGCGAACCGGGTGTTGTTGTCCACCAGCACCGGCGCGCCGAACCGCTCCCGGAACACCGCGGAGACGTCAGCGCGGGCGGTGTCCGCCGGATACGGCCCGGTCACCCCGACGCCGACCGCCTGCAACGCGGAGAGGCCGAGGCCCTGCTCCCGGCCGAGCCGGTCGATCAGACCGAGGGCGGCGCGGATCCGGGCCGGCAGCGAGGTCCTCGCGGGGTACGGCGTGACCCCGCTCGCGATGATCTCGTGGGCCGCGTCGGTGACCACGGCCCGCACCCGGGTGTGCCCGAGGTCGACGCCGAGGAACTGGCCGGAGCGCGGATCGAGGGCGAGCAGCTCGGCCGGGCGGCCGCTGCCGGCCCGCTGGTGGGCGTCGGTGGTCACCTTCACGATCGCCCCGCGGCCCAGCAGGTCGCCGGTGATCTCGGAGAGCGTGGTGCGGGACAGGCCCGAGCGGGCCGCGATCTGTGCCCGGCTCAGGGTTCCGTGCTCGCGAAGGATGGCCAGCACGCGCTCCTCGTGAGCGCGTCTGACCAGCGCGTGGACGCCAACTGTTCCGGACACGCGGCCATTGTCGGCAGCCTCCAATTTTTCCGTCAACGATCCGGCAGAATTATCTCTCCAAAACCAGTAGGAGAACTTCCTCAGATGGCGCGCGCCGGGGCCGCCATCCGCCGTTCGTTCATCCCATGTGCTAATTCCGGACCCGGAACGGGGCACCACGGCGGGCGATGGTGATGCCACCCTGTGTCGATGTCCGCACCCCGTCACAGCGCACGGCCCGCCGTCCGTACCGCTCCCCCGGGCGACACGCCACGGTGGACGGATCCCGCCGCGTCCCGGCCCGGGCAGACGATCTGGCAGTTCCTCTCGCTGTGGATCCTGGGCGGCTGCGTCCCACTGGTGCTGACCGGCATGGCCCGCGGCTTCAAGCTCGGCGGCACCGGCGCGACGGTGGCGACCGTGGCGCTGCTCGCGGTGGCCGCGCTGGTCTTCCTCGGCCTGCTCGTCCTGCTGGTGCGGGCCACGCCGGTGGTCACCCCGCTGGGCGCCACCCCGGCCCGGCGGCTGATCTGGGCCCTGCTGGTGGCCGGCCTCGGCGCGCTCACCTGGCTGGCCGGCCGGGCGGTGGCCGACGCGCACGGCCTGGCGTTCATGCACGACGGCCGGCTCACCGTGTTCCTCGGCGGCGCCCTGATCATCCCGGTCGCGGCGCTGCTGGCCCGCGGCTGGTGGCTGCGCACCCCGGCCGCCCTGGTGCTGGTGGCGCTGGCCGGCGCCGGCCTGCTGGCGCTGCGCGACAACGGCCCGAGCGACGGCGACCACCGGGTGGACCGGCTCAACGCGCTCCCGGTCCAGGCCTGGGTGGTCGACGTGCCCGGTTACCGGCGCAACCGGCAGACCTTCGGTCTGGGCGACGGCGGCGACGAGTACTCTCCGGCCGGCGCGGGCGGCCACCTCCACCTGGTCGCCGCCCCGGTGGACGCGGCCTGCGAGCTGCTCGACTGCGAGGACGCGGACGAGGACGCCCGCCAGGCCCGCCTCGAGCCGGGTGCCGGCCCGGCCGCGGTGATCCGCCGCGGCGAGGTCTACCTGCGGCTCACCGGCGACCGCGGCGTCGACGGCACGATCCTGGTCCAGGCCCTCGACCAGTCCCGCCCGGCCACCGAGTCCGAGCTGGTCGCCAACCTGCCCGAGGCGCCCGGAGTGACCCTCACCGAGCACCTCCGCAGCCTGCTCCGCCGGCACACCTGACACACCGTCGCGGGTCACCGATGTGCGCCCGGGTGCCAGGATGTCGGGAATGGACGACGAGCCCGTGGCCGGGCCGGGTGCCCGGGTCGCCGGGCAGCTGGTCGCGGTGTGGTTGTTCGGGGCGATCGCACCGCTGGTGAGCGGCGGGTTCCTGCTCGCGGCCGTCTGGGGCGGCGGCCCGGCCGCGCAGGTGCTGGCGCCGGTGGTGCTGGCCGCCGACGTCGGCGTGCTGTTCCTGATCGCCCGGCTCACCCGGGAGGCGACCTGGCTGGGCGCGACGACCGGGCGGCTGATGCTCTGGGCCGTGCTGGTGGCCGGGCTCGGCGCGGCGCTCTGGGGCCTGGGCTGGGGGGTCAGCGACGCCGCCGGACTCGGCCTGTCCCGCGGCGACCTCGGCATCCTGCTCTTCGGTGGTCTGGCGTTCGCGCTGATCGCCGGCCTGCTGGCGAGGCCGTGGCCGGTGCCGGTCGCCGCCGCGGTGCTGCTGACCGTGCTGGCCGCGGCGGGCCTGCTGGGACTGCGCGCGTCCGCGCCGGACGACCTGACCGAACGGCTCGCGCACGCCGGCAAGCAGCGCGACGAGTTCTGGGCCGTCCAGATCCCCGGATACCGCCCGGTGGGCGCGGTGGCCTACGGCCCGTGGGCCGGCGGCGGCGAGTTCGAGCCGGTCGACCCGGCGCTGATCCCGCCGGTGCGCTTCTACACCGTCCACACGCAGCCGTTCGAGCCGGCCGGCCACCCGTGGACCTGCGCCGGCACCGCCGGGTACGCGACGCGGTCCGGCGCGTTCACCACCACCGTCGGCACGTGCGCGGCGGAGCCCGGCGGCCTGCTCCACCTGACGTCCGACAGCGGCGGGAGCCACGGCTACCTGCGCCGCGCCGGGGCCACGCTGATCACCGTGGAGGGCGTCGACACGGTGGACCGGGCCACGCTGCGGGCGGCCGTCCGCGCCGCCCGGCCGGCGAGCGCCGCCGAGCTCAGGGTCCACCCGGCCGCGGGCGACATGCCGTTCGTCGCGCCGGCGACCGGTTACCGCTTGCAGGGCTTCAGCGAGCGTGGCGCCACCTACGAGCCCGCCGACGGCATCAGCGGCATCGAGGACGCGATGATCGGCCTCCAGGTCCGCTCGGTCACCGCGCCGTCCGTCTGCCCCCTGGACTACACGTGCACCACGGAGCCGGACGGGCTGATCTATCAGCGGGCGCGGGGCTGGCACGCCTACGTGCAGCAGCGCTCGCCCCACCTCGTCGAGGTCCACGGCGGCCTCGCCGTGGACCGGTCCCGCCTCCGGGACGCGGTCCTCGCCGCCCGTCCCGCCACCGATGCCGAACTGCGGGCGCTCCTGCCGGAGCCGGCGCCCCGGGGCCCGATCGACGGTCTCCGCCGCCGCCTGCGCTGAGGGCAGCGGGATGGTGCTCCGGGCGTACGGTAAGGAATTTTGATCTTGTCGGGGTCGGTAGGTTGTTTGCATGAGCATCAAGTTCGGCATTTTCGTGCCGCAGGGCTGGCGGATGGACCTGGTCGAGATCGACGATCCGGTCGAGCAGTACGAGGCGATGACCGCCGTGGCCAAGCTGGCCGACGCGGGGCCCTGGGATTCGGTGTGGGTGTACGACCACTTCCACACCGTGCCGGAGCCGACGATCAACACCACGTTCGAGGCGTGGACGGTGAGCGCGACGCTGGCGCGGGACACCAGCCGGGTCAAAATCGGACAGATGGTGGGGTGCAACGGGTACCGGCAGCCGTCCCTGTACGCCAAGATCGCGTCGACCGTGGACGTGGCCAGCCACGGCCGGCTGTATGCCGGGCTGGGCGCCGGGTGGTACGAGCACGAGTGGAAGGCCTACGGCTACGAGTGGGCGGACGTGCCGGAGCGGATGCGGGCGTTCCGGGAGGCCGTGGAGATCGTGCACCGGATGTGGACCGAGGAGACGCCGGTCTTTCAGGGCAAGCACTACCGGATCGACGGGGCGATCAACCAGCCGAAGGGCGCCGGGCAGCGCAAGCCGGACCTGTGGCTGGGCGGCGGTGGCGAGAAGGTGACGCTGAAGCTGGTCGCGAAGTACGCGGACGGCTGCAACGTGGGCGGCGGCGACCCGGAGCTGATCACGCAGAAGCTGGACGTGCTGCGCCGGCACTGCGACGAGCAGGGCACCGATTACGACCGGATCGCCAAGTCGACCAGCCTGCACCTGGAGCCGGGCGAGTCGATCGCGTCGATCCGCTCGCGGGTGGAGCGGATCGCCGAGGCCGGGGCGGACTACGTGATCGCCTACATCCCGCGGGTGGCGTATGAGCACGAGCCGCTGCTCGCGTTCGCCGAAGAGGTCATCCCGCAGTTCTCCTGAGCGACTCCCCTGAGCGGCTCCGGACGGCTCTCCCGAGCGGCCCCGGACGGCTCTCCCGAGCGGCCCCGGGCGGCTCTCCCGAGCGGCTCCGGACGGCTCTCCAGCGGCTTCCGAGCCGCTCTCCCGGCCGGTGGGGAGCCGGGTGCGCCCGGCTCCCCACCGAAGGCGGCTCAGCCGATCATGAGCTGCGTCACCGGCCGTTCGCTGAACGGCCACCTCGGCTTGTGCCGTACTTCGATACAGCGCTGCAACCGGCAACCTTGCGCTGACCTGGGCAGGCCTGTCGTTGACCTGTTCGTGGAAGCGCTCTCCGGAAGTTTCGGAGTTCCCGTCGGAAGCGCTCCCACCGCAAAACCGCAGGACACGCTTAACCGGTTAACCGAAAATGGGTGGTTTCCAGCGTGTTGAACTATCACTGAGGCATGGCATGATTTCGGTGCCGGGCCCGGAAGTTGCAGACATCGCAGTCCGAAAACGCTGCACCCCGGCGGGTAAGGAGTGCGCGCCCATGGTTGCCGGTAAGCAACGCGTCACCATCGCGGCCATCGCTGACGCCGCGGGCGTCTCGGTGCCGACCGTCTCCCGGGTGCTCAACGGACGCTCCGACGTCTCGCCGCAGACCCGTGAGCTGATCGAGCGACTGCTGCGCGAGCACGACTACCGGCCCCGCAACTCTCGGCACTCCGGCCGGGCCCGCCTGATCGACCTGGTCTTCAACGACCTGGACAGCCCGTGGGCCCTGGAGCTGGTCCGCGGCGTGGAGGACGTCACCCACGCAGCCGGCGTCGGCACCGTGGTGTCCCAGGTGCACCGGCGGACCACCGCGACCCGCCAGTGGCTGCAGAATCTGCGGGCCCGCGCCTCGGACGGGGTGGTCTTCGTGACCTCCGACGTGGCCGAGCCGGTGCACACCGAGCTGCACCGGCTGCGCGTGCCGGTGGTGATCATCGATCCGGCCGGCGGCGCCGCGACCGACGTGCCGACCATCGGGGCGACGAACTGGTCGGGCGGGCGCACGGCCACCGACCACCTGATCAGTCTCGGTCACCGGCGCATCGGTTTCATCGCCGGGCCGAAAGATCTGCTGTGCAGCCGCGCCCGCCTCGACGGGTTCCGGGCGGCGATGGAGGCGGCCGGGGTGCCGGTCGACCCGGGCCTGATGGAGCAGGGCGACTTCCGCAACGAGTCGGGATATCAGGCCGGTGGGCGGCTGCTGGACCGGCCGGACCGGCCGACCGCGATCTTCGCCTCCAGCGACCAGATGGCGCTCGGCGTCTACGAGGCGGCCCGCCGCCGGGGCCTGCGCGTGCCGGATGACCTGAGCGTGATCGGCTTCGACGACCTGCCGGACGCGTGCTGGTCCTCGCCGCCGCTGACCACGATCCGTCAGCCGCTGGCGGAGATGGGGGCGCTCGCCGCGCGGACCGTCCTGCGACTGTCGCGCGGCGAGACCATCGAGACCCCCCGGGTGGAGCTGGTCACCAAGCTGATCGTGCGGGAGAGCACGAAGTCACTTGCCGAAACCCGCGGTCAGACCACTGAGTAGCTGACGGCGGCCGATGACGTAAAGGGTCAGGATCGGCAGCGTGGTCAGCACGACGGAGGCCAGCACCGCCGGGATGTTGATGTTGTACTGGCCCTGGAACGCGGTGAGCGCCAGCGGGAGGACCCGCCGCTCCGGGCTCTGGGTCAGGATCAGCGGCAGGAGGAATCCGTTCCACACCTGGAGACCCTGGTAGATCGTGACGGTCACCAGGGCCGGGCGGGTCAGCGGCAGCGCCAGGCGCCACAGCGTGCCCCACTCGGTGGCGCCGTCCATCCGCATCGACTCGAACAGCTCCTTCGGGATGTCCCGGATGAAGTTCGAGAGCACCAGCACCGAGAGCGGGATGGCGAACGCGATCGACGGCAGGATGATCGCGCCCAGCGTGTCGTACATCTTGAGCTTGATGATCAAGAGGTAGACCGGGATGATCACCGCCTGCAACGGGATGGCGAGACCCATCAGGAACACCGCGTTCACCGTACGCAGGAACCGGCTCACCGCGCTGCCCCGCACGATGGCGTACGCCGCCATGAACGACACCACGATCGCCGGGGCCACCGCGCCGACGGTGACGATCACGCTGTTGAAGAAGTACCGGATGAAGTCGTGCTCGATCACGAACCGGTAGTTCTCGAGGGTGGGGTCGGTCGGCGGGGCCAGTGGGTTGGTGGAGAAGTAGTCCGCCTGGAGCTTGAAGCTGGTGATCACGATCCAGTAGATCGGGACGATCACCACGCCCAGCCAGAGCCAGCCGGCCAGGCCGCCGAACCAGTTGTACTGCAAGAGCTTGGAGCGGCGGCCGGTCGACGGTGGCGCCGCGTGCGCGGCTTTCCCGGACTGCCGGCTGCTGTCGAGCATCGTCGTCATCTCAGGCTCCTTCCAGCTGGCTCTCGGCCGCGTCGCGTCCGCCGAGCCGGCGCACCAGCAGGGCCAGGCCCAGACCGAGCAGCACCAGGATGACGGCGATGACGCTGGCCGGACCCATCAGGGTCGCCTTGAAGCCGCGCTGGTACATGTCGACCGCGAGCGCCCGGGTGGCGTCGCCGGGACCACCGGCGGTGAGCACCCAGATCAGGTCGAAGAAGGTCAGTGAGCCGACCACCATCAGCGTCGACGATGTGATGATCGTGTACTTCAGCTGCGGCAGCGTGATGCTGAAGAACTTGCGGACCCGGCCGGCCCCGTCGATCTCCGCCGCCTCGTACATCGAGGCCGGGATCTGCCGGACGCCGCCCTGGTAGATCAGCGAGTGGAACGGGATCCACTGCCAGGACACCACGAAGATGACCACGCCGACCGCGAGGGTGCTGTCGCCGAGCCAGTCCTGCTGGAGGAACTCCAGGCCGAGACCGGCGCCGAGCCCGAAGTTCGGGTCCAGCAGCATCTTGTAGGTGATGGCGATGGCCGCCTGGCTGAGCAGCAGCGGGACGAAGAAGAGCACCGCGAGCACGCTGCGGTACCGCGAGTGCTTGGCGATGAAGACACCGAGGAGGATCGAGATCGGGGTCTGCGCCAGCCAGGAGAGCGCCATGATCAGGAAGGTGACCCAGAGGGCGTGCGGCAGACCCGGGTCGCTCAGCACGGACTTCCAGCTCTCCAGCCCGGCGAACGGCACATTCTGGCTGAGACCGTTCCAGGACGTGAAGCTCAGGTAGAGCACGCCGAACAACGGGATGATCCCGAAGATCGAGAAGGCGACCAGTGCCGGCCACGCCATCCAGGAGACGGAACCGCTCCCCCCACCGCGGGAAGCGGTGGAGGGAGCGGACCGCACTACAGGGGGTGCGATCGTCATTTGCCGATGACCGCGTTCATGTTGGTGGCGAACTCCTGCGGCGTGAGCTTCAGCTGGAACAGCTTGGCGATGTTCTCCAGCAGCGTCTCGGCGGCGGTCGGGCTCAGCGCTTGGTCCCAGGACTGGGCGAAGTTGCCGGCCTTGCTGGCGACGTCGTAGATGAAGTTGAGGAAGTCCTTGTCGGGCGAGGACGCGAGCTTGGAGTTCGAGCCCTGGACGATCGGGACACCACCGGTCTCGATCCAGCCCTGCTGCTCGGTGTCGTCGAGCAGGGTCTTGAAGAAGTTCTTCGCGGCTTCCTTCTGCTTGTCGGAGGCCTTCGAGTAGATCGACAGGTACTGCCCGGCGTTGCCGACGGTGTTGGTCGGGTCGCCCTTGCCGCCCTCGACCGCCGGGAAGTTGAAGAAGCCCAGCTTGCCGTCCTTGATGAAGTTGCCGCCGTCGGCCTTGATGATGCCGTACGACCAGGAGCCGTGCAGCTCCATCGCGGCCTTGCCGCGGTAGAGCAGCGCCTGGTCGGCGTTCGAGTCGGCGGTGACCGACGCGAAGCCCTTGACGAAGCCGTTCGCCTTGATCAGGTCCTGGATCTTGGTCAGGCCCTCGATCGCGGCCGGGTTGCTCCAGGCGTCCTTCTGGCCGTTGTAGGCGTTGCCGAAGACCTCCGGGCCGCCGATCCGGTCGAAGAGGAACTCCAGCCACATCATGTTGGTCCAGCGGGACTGGCCGGCCAGCGAGAACGGCGCGATGCCCTTGTCGTTGAACTTGGGGAGCATGGCCATCAGCTCACCCCAGGTCTGCGGCGGGGCCGAGACGCCGGCCTTCTCGAAGACCTCCTTGTTGTACAGCATGATGATCGGCTGCACGGTCTCGGCGGGCATCGCGTAGATCTTGCCGTCAACCGTGGCCGGGCCGAAGGACGCCTTGAACAGCCGGTCCTTGACCGCGGCGTTCTGGCTGAACCAGTCGGTCAGGTCGTCGACCTGGCCGGCCTCGACGTAACTCTTCAGGCCGCCGCCGCCCCAGCCCCAGATGATGCTGGGTGCCTGGCCCGCGCCGAGGGCGGTCTTCAGCTTGTCCTTGTAGGTGTCGTTCTGGAATGTGGTGACCTTGATCTGGCCCTGGCCGAGCTTGTTGAACCGGTCCACGGCGCCCTGCCGGATCGGCTCACCGGGCGGGCCGCTGAGGAACCAGTAGCTGGCGGCGTCGGCGCTGCCGGAGCCGGTGTTGCTGCTGGTGTCCGACGGACCGGAGCTGCCGCACGCGGCGAGGCCGGTGGCCGCGGCCGCACCCGCGGTGAGACTCAGAAAGTTCCTGCGCTTCACGCTGTTCTCCGTACTCGAAGCAAGCCGCGGCGAGCCGCGGGAGGTGATAAAGCGATGGCGACGGCGGTCACTGAGTTCCGGAACTTTCGAGTGACAGCCGCAAATTAACGCGAGGTTTCGTTAACGTAGGGTTTCGCTGTGACGGGTGTCAAGGCCCTTGCCCTAACCGTGCCCTGAGCGCCAGAGTAGGCACCGTCGGCAGGCACTTTCGTTACGCCGGCGTGCTGTACAAGGCCCCCGAAAGTTTCGGGAACCGTTCGGAGGAAACGTTGACCACAGAACAGGTGACCCAGCCGTGGCGCGACCCGGCGCTGCCCGTCGCCGACCGCGTCGAGGCGCTGCTCGCCGAAATGACCCTCGAGGAGAAGGTCGCACAGCTGGGTAGCCGCTGGGTCGGCAACGACATGGGCGACTCCGGCCAGGAGCCGGGATACGACCCGGAGGAGCAGCACAACGTCGCGCCGATGCAGGACGTCTTCGCCGCCGGCGGTTCGATCCCGCTGGAGGAGTCCGCCAAGCACGGCCTCGGTCACCTGACCCGGGTGTACGGCAGCGTCCCGCTCACCCCGGCCGAGGGCGCCGCCGAGCTGATCCGCCAGCAGCGCGTGGTGATGGCCAGCCGGCTCGGCATCCCGGCGCTGGTGCACGAGGAGTGCCTGACCGGGTTCACCGCGTTCGGCGCCACCGTCTACCCGGCCGCGCTCGCCTGGGGCGCCACCTTCGACCCGGAGCTGATCGAGCGGATGTCCGCGGCGATCGGCCGGGACATGGCCGCGCTCGGCGTCCACCAGGGCCTGTCCCCGGTGCTCGACGTGGTCCGCGACTACCGCTGGGGCCGGGTCGAGGAGACCATCGGCGAGGACCCCTACCTGGTGGCGATGGTCGGTTCGGCGTACGTCCGCGGCCTGCAGAGCTCCGGGGTGATCGCCACGCTCAAGCACTTCGCCGGATACTCCGCTTCCCGTGGCGCCCGTAACCACGGCCCGGTGCCGATGGGCCGCCGTGAGCTGATCGACCTGATCCTGCCTCCGTTCGAGACCGCCGTGCAGATCGGCGGGGCGGGCTCGGTCATGAACTCTTATTCCGACGTCGACGGCGTCCCGGCCGGCGCCGACCCGTGGCTGCTGACCGAGGTGCTGCGCGACGAGTGGGGCTTCACCGGCACGGTCGTCTCCGACTACTGGGCGATCCCGTTCCTGGCCACCATGCACGGCGTCGCCACCGGCAACGCGGACGCCGGCGCGCAGGCCCTCGCCGCGGGCATCGACGTCGAGCTGCCCGACACCATCGGGTACGGCGCCGAGCTGGTCGCCAAGGTCCGCGGCGGCGAGGTGCCGGAGGAGCTGGTCGACCGCGCCGCCCGCCGGCTGCTGACCCAGAAGGCGCAGCTCGGCCTGCTCGACCCGGGCTGGACGCCGGAGGAGTCGGTGCTGGCCGCGCCGGTCACCGACCTGAACGGGCCGGCCAACCAGGGCCTCGCCACCGAGCTGGCCGAGCGCTCCGTCGTGCTGCTCGACGCGGGCAGCGCGCTGCCGGTCACCGCGCCCTCGGAGACCCGGCCGTTCCGGATCGCCGCGATCGGCCCGTGCGCCGACGACGCCCGGACCTTCCTGGGCTGCTACGCCTTCCCCAACCACGTGCTCCCCCGGTATCCGCAGCTCGGTCTCGGCCTGGACATCCCGACCGCGCTGGACGGCCTGCGCGCGGAGTTCCCGGCCACCGAGATCACCCACGCCCGGGGATGCGAGGTGTCCGGCGACGACCGTGGCGGTTTCGGCGAGGCGGTCGAGGCGGCCCGCGGCGCCGACCTGGCGGTGGCCTTCGTCGGCGACCTGGCCGGCCTGTTCGGCAAGGGCACCTCGGGCGAGGGCTGCGACGCCGAGGACCTGCGGCTGCCCGGCGTGCAGCCGGAGCTGCTGGAGGAGCTGCTGGCCACCGGCACCCCGCTGGTCGTGGTGGTGGTCTCCGGACGGCCGTACGCCCTCGGCGACCTGGACGGCCGGGTCGCCGGCCTGGTCCAGGCGTTCATGCCCGGCCAGGCCGGCGGGCACGCCATCGCCGGGGTGCTCAGCGGCCGGATCCAGCCGACCGGCAAGCTCCCGGTGCAGATCCCGCGGCACCCGGGCGGGCAGCCGGGCACCTACCTCCAGCCGATCCTGGGCGCCACGCACAGCGGGGTCAGCAATCTCGACCCGACGCCGCTCTACCCGTTCGGCTACGGCGGCTCCTACACCAGCTTCGCGGTCGACGAGCTGCGGGTCAGCGCGGACTCCGTGCCGACCGACGGCGAGTTCACCGTCTCGGTCCGGGTCCGCAACACCGGCGAGCGCGACGGCGCCGAGGTGGTCCAGCTCTACCTCGCCGACCCGGTCGCCCAGGTCACTCGTCCGGTGCGCCAACTGTCCGGTTTCCATCGCGTCGAGCTGGCCGCGGGCGCGGGCGCCCAGGTGACCTTCCACGTGCACACCGACCGCACCGCGTTCGCCGGCCGCGATCTGCGGCGCGTGGTGGAGCCCGGTGACCTGCGCATCCTCGTCGGAACGTCGGCCGGCGACCTCCCCTGCGAGGCGACCGTCCGGCTGACCGGCCCGGTCCGGCCGGCCGGCGCCGACCGCCGATTGGTGACGCCGGCGGAGGTGCGGCCGATCGAATCGTGACTGCTGGTTACCGTCCGCTCCGGTGAGCGGACACTAGGCTGAAACCGTGCCCCGACGCATCAATGACGACGAACGGATCCGGCGATTCGAGGCCGTCACCGATGCGGCGCTGTCCCGCCTCGACGCCGCCGATCTGCTCGACGAGTTGCTCGATCGCGTCCGGGACCTGCTGGACGTGGACACCGCGGCGATCCTGCTGCTCGACGTGCACGCCCAGCAGCTGGTCGCCACCGCGGCCAAGGGGCTGGAGGACGAGGTCCGGGCCGGGTTCCGGGTCGCCGTCGGGCGCGGTTTCGCCGGCCGGGTGGCGGCCGGCCGCCGCCCGGTCCGGATCGCCGACCTCACCCCGGACGACGGGGTCAACCCGATCCTGGTGCAGAAGGGCATCCGGTCGCTGCTCGGCGTGCCGATCATGGTCGGCACCGACCTGGTCGGGGTGCTGCACGTCGGGTCGCTGACGCCGCGGCGGTTCGGGGCGGACGACGTACGCCTGCTCCAGCTCGTCGCGGACCGGGCCGGTCTGGCCGGCCGGCTCCGCGCCGACAAGCTGGACCACGCCGCGGCCCTGGCCGTCCAGCGCAGCCTGCTGCCGGCCCGGCTGCCGGAGATCCCCGGCGTCCAGATGGCCGCGCGGTACGTCCCCGGCCACGCGTTCGGCATCGGCGGCGACTGGTACGACGTCTTCACCCTTCCCACCGGCGACCTGGGCGTGGTGATCGGCGACGTCTCCGGGCACGGCCTGGCCTCGGCCGTGGTGATGGGCCGGATCCGCAGCGCGCTCCGTGCCTACGCACTGATCTGCGACGACCCGGCCGAGGCGCTCACCCTGCTGAACCGCAAGGTGCAGCACTTCGAGGCGGGCAGCCTCACCACCGCGCTGTACGCCATGATCAGCCCCAACCGGGACCGGATCGTGCTCTCCTCGGCCGGCCACCTACGCCCGGTGCTGGCCCGCCCGGGCGCCCCGGCCGAGCTCGCCGGCATCCCGGTCGACCCGCCGCTCGGCGTCGGCCGCACCCCGCGCCCGCGGCGCAGCACGACACTCGACTTTCCGCCCGGCGCGGTGCTGCTCTGCTACACCGACGGCCTGATCGAACGCCGGGACCAGGTGATCGATCGCGGATTGGGCCACCTCACCGAGCTGGTTCAGGCGGAGAATGCGGAGACGGTGTGCGCCACGGTGATGAGCGCGGCGGGCACCGAGCAACCCGGGGACGACGTCGCGGTGCTGGCCGTGCGGCGCCATCCGTGAAACACGGAAAAATGCCCTAGCCCCCTTGTTCACCACGGATTCAGCGGAAAAGATGGGGCGGCACGCACTGATCCCGAAGCTGGAGGCCGGATGACCGCCAAGAAGGTTCTGCACAATTTCGTCGCCGGCGCCGCGGTCGCGCCCGCGGACGGCCGGTACACCGACCTCGTCGACCCGGCCACGGGCGAGGTCTTCGCCTCCGCTCCGGTGTCCGGCCAGGAGGATGTCGACCGGGCCATGTCGGCTGCCGCGTCCGCGTTCGACCAGTGGCGCACCACCACTCCCAGCGACCGGCAGAAGGCGTTGCTGAAATTCGCCGATGCCGTCGAGGCCCGCGCCGACGAACTGGTCGCGGCCGAGTCGCAGAACACCGGCAAGCCGCTCGGCCTGACCGCCAGCGAGGAGCTGCCGCCCGCGGTCGACCAGATCCGGTTCTTCGCCGGCGCCGCCCGGCTGCTCGAGGGCCGCTCCGCCGGGCAGTACATGAACGGCTTCGAGAGCTACGTGCGGCGCGAGCCGATCGGCGTCTGCGCGCAGGTCACGCCGTGGAACTACCCGCTGATGATGGCCGTCTGGAAGATCGCGCCGGCCCTGGCCGCGGGCAACACCGTGGTCCTCAAGCCGTCCGACACCACGCCGGTCACGAGTGTCATGCTGGCCGAGATCGCCGCCGAGTTCCTCCCGGCCGGCGTCTTCAACGTGCTGCTCGGCGACCGGGACACCGGCCGGGCCCTGGTCGAGCACAAGACCCCGCAGATGGTGTCGATCACCGGCTCGGTGCGGGCCGGCATGGAGGTGGCCGGGTCGGCCGCCGCCGACCTCAAGCGCACCCACCTGGAGCTGGGCGGCAAGGCCCCGGTCGTGGTCTTCGAGGACGCCGACATCGCGGCGGCCGCCGCGGACATCGCGGTCGCCGGTTACTTCAACGCCGGCCAGGACTGCACCGCGGCCACCCGGGTGCTGGTCGCCCCGGCCGTCTACAAGGACTTTGTCGCCGCCCTCGCCGAGCAGGCCAGGGCCACGAAGACCGGACAGCCGGACGACGAGGACGTGCTCTACGGCCCGGTCAACAACGCGAACCAGCTGGCCCGGGTCAGCGGCTTCCTGGACCGGTTGCCCGACCACGCCTCGATCGAGGCGGGCGGCGCCCGGGTCGGCGACCGCGGCTTCTTCTGGTCGCCCACGGTCGTGGCCGGTCTGCGCCAGGACGACGAGATCATCCAGAACGAGGTGTTCGGCCCGGTCATCACCGTGCAGCAGTTCACCGACGAGGACGAGGCGGTCCGCTACGCGAACGGCGTCGACTACGCGCTGGCCTCCAGCGTGTGGACCAAGGACCACGGGCGGGCCATGCGGATGACGCAGCGGCTCGACTTCGGCTGCGTCTGGGTCAACTGCCACATCCCGCTGGTCGCCGAGATGCCGCACGGCGGCTTCAAGCACTCCGGGCACGGCAAGGACCTCTCGGTGTACGGCCTGGAGGACTACACCCGGCTCAAGCACGTCATGCACAACGTGGGCGCCTGATGTCCAAGTCCGAGGACCTGCAGAAACGACGGGTCGCCGCGGTCGCGCGGGGCGTCGGCTCGACCATCTCGGCGTACGTCGACCACGCAGGCGGGGGCACCCTCACCGACGTCGACGGGCGGGAGTGGATCGACTTCGCGTCCGGCATCGCGGTCACCAACGTCGGCAACGCCGCGCCCAAGGTCGTCGAGGCGGTGCGGGCGCAGGTGGAGCGCTTCACCCACACCTGCTTCATGGTCGCGCCGTACGAGTCGTACGTCGCGGTCTGCGAGCAGTTGATCGAGCTGACCCCGGGCACGTTCGAGAAGCGGGCCGCCCTGTTCAACTCCGGCGCCGAGGCGGTGGAGAACGCCGTCAAGATCGCCCGGCACGCCACCGGGCGGCAGGCGGTGGTGGTGTTCGATCACGCGTACCACGGCCGGACCAACCTGACCATGGCGCTGACCGCGAAGAACATGCCGTACAAGCACCGGTTCGGGCCGTTCGCGCCGGAGGTGTACCGGGCGCCGATGTCCTACCCGCTGCGCGACGGCGGGCTGGACGGCGCCGAGGCGGCCCGCCGGGCGATCGACGTGATCGAGAAGCAGGTCGGCGCGGGCAACGTGGCCGCGGTGCTGATCGAGCCGATCCAGGGCGAGGGCGGCTTCGTCGTCCCGGCTCCGGGCTTCCTGCCCGCGCTCGCGGCCTGGGCGGCCGAGGCGGGCGCGGTCTTCATCGCCGACGAGATCCAGACCGGGTTCTGCCGTACCGGGCAGTGGTTCGCCTCCGAGCACGAGGGCCTGGAACCGGACCTGATCACCACGGCCAAGGGCATGGGCGGCGGGCTGCCGATCGCCGGTGTCGTGGGGCGGGCGGACCTCATGGACGCGGTGCACGCGGGCGGACTCGGCGGGACCTACGGCGGGAACCCGGTGGCCTGCGCCGCCGCCCTGGCCGCCATCGAGACCATGCGCGAGCTCGATCTGGCCGCCGCGGCGCGACGCATCGAGACCGTACTGAAAACCTCTTTGTCTGAAATTTCGGCCATAGCGGAATTGCGTGGCCGGGGTGCGATGATCGCCGTGGAGATCAACAAGCCCGGTGGCCTGGAGCCGGATCCGGTCCGGACCGCGGCGGTGTCCAAGGCCTGTCACGACGCCGGTCTGCTCACGCTGACCTGCGGCACCTACGGCAACGTGCTGCGTTTCCTGCCCCCGCTGGTCATCTCCGACGAGGATCTGGAACGCGGCATCACCATCCTGACCACCGCTCTACGGAACAACTAGGACTCTCTTTGCCCGGACATGTCCTCACAGGGAAGAATCGCGACGTGAGCGACGTGGCCCTGGACGAGATCAACAAGCAGATCATCGATCACCTGCAGCGGGACGGGCGGATGTCCTACGCCACGCTCGCCAAGACGATCGGGCTCTCGGAGGCCGCTGTGCGCCAGCGCGTACAGCGGCTCCTGGACAACGGCCTGATGCAGATCGTCGCCGTGACCGACCCGCTCACCCTGGGTTTCGCCCGGCAGGCGATGGTCGGCCTGCGGGTGAACGGCGACCTGCGGGAGATCGCCGACGAGTTGGCGTCCATCCCCGAGGTCGACTACGTGGTGATCTGCGCCGGCCGCTACGACCTGCTGGTCGAGCTGGTCTGCACCGACGACGAGCACCTGCTGGACCTGCTCAACGAGAAGGTCCGGACCATCCAGGGCGTCGCCGCGGTGGACACCTTCATGTACCTCAAGCTCGCCAAACAGACCTACGCCTGGGGAACCAGATAACACATGAGCTTCTGGCTTGAGTCGCTCGGCCCGATCGAGCGACGCTCCGCCCTGCCCGCCGACCGGGACGCCGACGTGGCCATCGTCGGCGGCGGTTACACCGGGCTGTGGACCGCGTACTACCTCGCCCGGGCCCGGCCCGACCTGCGGATCGTCGTGCTGGAGGCGGAGTTCTGCGGCTTCGGCGCGTCCGGCCGCAACGGCGGCTGGGCCTCCGGCCTGTTCCCGGTCTCCGAGGCCAAGCTGACCCGCAGGTTCGGCGCCGACGCGGCGCGGGCGATGCACGCGGCGCTGGCCGACGCGGTCGACGAGGTGGGCCGGGCCGGGATCGACTGCGACTACGCCAAGGGCGGGGTCATCTCGCTGCTGCGCACCCCCGGCCAGCTGCGCCGCGCGCCCGCCGACCGGCTCGACGCCGACCAGGCCCGGGCGATCTGCAACGCGACCGGCGTGCTCGGCGGCGTCTACAGCGAACACTGCGCCGCGCTGCACCCCGGCAAGCTGGTCCGCGGGCTGGCCTCGGCGGTCGAGGAGCTCGGCGTCACCATCCACGAGGGCACCCGCGCGCTGTCCGTGACGGCCGGCGAGGTGGTCACCGACCGCGGCACGGTCCGGGCCGACACCGTGGTCCGGGCCCTGGAGGGCTACACCGCGGAACTGCCCGGGCACCGCCGGGACCTGGCCCCGGTCTACTCCCTGATGATCGCCACCGAGCCGCTGCCGGCCTCGGTCTGGGACCGGATCGGCCTGAAACGCCGGGAGACGTTCACGGACGAGCGCCGGATGATTATTTACGGCCAGCGGACCGCGGACGATCGGCTGGCGTTCGGCGGCCGGGGCGCGCCGTACCACTTCGGTTCCCGGGTCCGCCCGGAGTTCGACCGGGTCCCCGCGGTCTTCGGCAAGCTCCGGCACACCGTCCAGGAGCTGTTCGGGATCGAGGTGCCGGTGGCGTACCGCTGGGGCGGCCCGCTCGGCATCCCCCGCGACTGGATGCCGAGCGTCGGCCTGCGCGACGGCGTGGCCTGGGCCGGAGGGTACGTCGGCGACGGCGTCGCGGCGACCAACCTGGCCGGTCGCACCCTGACCGACCTGATCCTGGGCCGCCGGACCGACCTGACGCGGCTGCCCTGGGTCGGTCACCGCTCGCGCCGATGGGAGCCGGAGCCGGTCCGCTGGCTCGGCATCAACGGTGGGCTGCACGGCACGGCCCTGCTCGACGCCCTCGACCGCTGACGATCAAAAGCGGACCGCCGCCTCCCTCACGGTCCGCCATTTCCGGTACGCCCTCCCGCGCTCAGCTCGAAGTCACCGAGCAGAGCCCAGGGCCAGCCGGGACGTCGGGCTGGCCCCCACAGCCCTATCCCCCACCGAGATAGGGCTCTGTGGTCCAGCCCGAGTAACCGAGCTGGACCTCACAGCCCTATCAACCGCCAGGAAAGGGCCACCAAGCCCAGCCCGAGTCACCGAGCTGCACCACAGCGCCCTATCCCCCACCGAGAAAGGGCCACCACAGCCAGCCCGAACCACCGAGCTGGACCACAGCGCCCTATCCCCCACCGGAAAAGGGCCACCACAGCCAGCCCGAACCACCGAGCTGGACCACAGCGCCCTATCCCCCACCGAGAAAGGACCACCAAAGCCAGCCCGAACCACCGAGCTGGACCACAGCGCCCTATCGACCACCGGGAAAGGGCCACCAAGGCCAGCCCGAGTCACCGCGCTGGACAGCAGAGCCCTATCGACTGCTGGGAAAGGGCCACCACGCCCAGCCGGGGTGTCGGACTTCGGCGCACGGTTCTGTCGCCGACAGGACCAGGACCATCAGGACCGGCTGGACTGGACGGGCGGGGCGGGGTGGCGTTTCGGAGTTTGAGGGGTTCGCGGCGTACCGGAAAAATCGGCTCATGTCGGAAAGTGGGCGGCTGACCGGAACCGGCTGCGCACCCGATCTGAACCGGGGGCATCGGCGGGCCGTAACCGGCGGCCGCAACCGCGACCAGCAACTCCGTGGCCTGGCGCGCAAAGACCGCGACCAGCCACCGACCGCAACCGCCGGCCGCAACCGCGACCAGCCAGCGACCGCGACCGCCGGCCGCAACCGCGACCAGCCAGCGACCGCGACCGCCGGCCGCAACTGTAAGCGCGGCGGAGCGGGCCGAAGGCGGACGGCGGAGCGGGAGTGGGCGGGTGGCGGCGGAGCGGGGGGACGGGAGAGGCAGCGGCGGGCGGGTCAGCCGTGAAGCGGGAGCCGGACGCAGACGACGGTTCCGGTCGGGGTGTTGGCGGTCAGGCGGATGGTGCCGCCGTGCAGGCGGACGATGGCTCGGGCCAGGCTCAGCCCCAGGCCGCTGCCGTGGCTGCCCTGATGCCGCACGTTGCTGCCGCGGAAGAAGCGGTCGAAGACCCGGTCGCGTTCCGACTCCGGGGTGCCGATGCCGGTGTCGGCGATGCGCAGGCAGGCCCAGCCGTCGGCGCTCTGCAGGGTCACCCGGATCGGGGCGCCGGGTGGGCTGTATTTGACCGCGTTGGCCAGGAGGTCGCCGAGGACCTGGCGGAGGCGGTCGGCGTCGCCGGGCAGGAGCAGCTCGCCGGGCAGGTCGGTGGTGATCGTCGAGTGGGCCGTGGTCACCGCCTCGGCGACCAGGGCGGCCAGGTCGACCCGGCGTTTCTCCAGGGCCAGGTGTCCGCCGTCCAGGCCGGCCAGGTCGAGCAGCGCCTCGGCGATCCGCTGGAGCACGGCGGCGTTGCGGGCGATGGTCCGGGCCATCTGGCGGCCGTCGTGGTCGAGCCCGGCCGCGTCCTCGGCGAGGATGGTGGCGTTCGCGGTGATCGAGGTGAGCGGGGTACGCATCTCGTGCCCCACCAGGTCGACGAAGTCGTTCTGCGCCCGGGCCAGTTGCCGGGCCAGTTCCTCGGCGCGGCGCAGCGCCACGAACACCCCGATCTGCGCGGCCACCCCGTCCATCAGCACGGTGAGCAGCTCCTCGTGCCGTTCCTGCGAGCCGGCATAGCAGGTCAGCACGCCGAGCATGGTGGTGCCGTCCTGCACCGGCACGGCCAGCACGGTCCGGATCCCCCGCTCGATGCAGACCTGCACCCGTTCCCGCTCGTGCGGGGTCCGCAGGTTGAGCTCGGCCCCGATGTCCGGCACCCAGATGGCCCGCCCGGTCTCCCAGACCCGCCCGGTGATCCCCTCCCCGCGCCGCGGGGTGTGCCCGAAGAAGCCGTCCGGTGTCGTGGTGCCGGTGTCCCAGTACCCGACCGACCGCAGCGCGCCGGCCGCCGACTCGTCGATCAGGAACAGTTCGGCGCACGGCCAGCCGAGCGTGACGGCGACCGCGCGGAGCACCTCGGGCGCGGCCGCGTGCACCGAGCTGGCCTGTTTGAGCACGTGTTCGACGGCGAGGTGGCAGGCCCGGAACCGTTCGGCGCGGCGCAGCGCGGTCACCTCGTGCGCCACCGAGACCGCGCCGAGCAGCTGGTGCGCCGCGTCGAAGATCGGCTGGGCGGTGCAGGCGAAGATCCTTACAGGCTGGTCCGGTCTGCGGATGCAGACGTCCTCGGCGACGATGTGCTCGCCGCGCAGCGCCCGCATCAGCGGGGTCTGCGACCAGGGCAGCGGGCGCGCGTCGGGGCTGGTCATCACCCGCTCGGAGCGTGCGGCGAAGTCGTCCGGCACCGGTCCGTCCAGCGGGAAGCCACGCACCTCGCGCATCGCCCGGTTGATGAAGACGACGCGGCCGGTGGCGTCGCACGCGACCACGCCCACGGAGAGGCTCTGCATCAGGGTGCCGAGGAACGCATCGCTGTCCGGTGTGACCGGAGCTCCGAGCACCGCCATGGTCCGCCCGTTCCGAAGCCGCCCCGCACCGTTGCGGGGCGCTGCCCTATTAATACTATATGTACGTTTTAGGTCGAGCACTCCTCATCGTGCTCGTGCGCCAGCAACTTCTTGACCGCCTCGACCAGCCGATCGTTCGGGCAGGGCTTGAGCAGCACCGCGCAGGCCAGCGCTGCGGCCCGCGGGTCACCGGGGGTGAGTTGCCCGCTCAGGATGGCCACCGGCAGATCCCGGGTCTCCGGGTGGGCGCGCACCTTCTGGATCAGCTCCCAGCCGTCCATCCGCGGCATGCCGAGGTCGGTGAGCAGCGCGTCCGGATGCTCGTCCTCGATCATTTCGAGGGCGGCCTGCCCGTCCGCCGCACGGAGCACGGTGACCCCGGCCCGCTTGCACACCCGGGTCAGAACGGCGGCGATGTCCTCGTCATCCTCGGCGATCAGCAACACGGCCATTCCGTCAGCATGCGCCCGGCAATGAGCACAGCGGGAGCTTTTCCAGCAATGTCGGTTGCCGCAACCCACTGGAAACAACCACCTGGAAACAGGGCGTGACGATACCGAGTATCGAGAGTGACCGATACCAGAGGAGGGCGACATGAACAGACGGACCCTCGCCGGCGTCACCACGTGCGCGACTGTCGTCGCGCTGCTGCCCGGCGCCGCCGCGACGGCGGCCACCACGCCACTGTATCGAGACGCCCGGCAACCGGTGGAGAAACGAGTCACCGACCTGCTGGGCCGGATGAGCCTGGCCGACAAGATCGGCCAGATGACCCAGGCGGAGCGCGGCGCGGTCGCCGCCGACCCGTCGCTCATCACCCGGTGGCGGCTCGGCTCGGTGCTCTCCGGCGGCGGCTCGGTGCCCACGCCGAACACCCCGGAGGCCTGGGTCGCCATGGTCAACGAGTTCCAGCGGGCGGCGCTGGCCACCCCGCTGGGCATCCCGATGATCTACGGGATCGACGCGGTGCACGGGCACGGCAACGTGTACGGCGCCACCGTCTTCCCGCACAACGTCGGCCTCGGCGCCACCCGCGACCCGCGCCTGGTCGGACAGGTCTACCGGGCCACCGCGGAGGAGGTCCGGGCGACCGGCATCCCGTGGGACTTCGCGCCGTGCGTCTGCGTGAGCCGCGACGAGCGGTGGGGCCGTTCCTACGAGAGCTTCGGCGAGGACCCGGACCTGGTCGTGCGGATGCGCACCGCGGTCACCGGGCTCCAGCGCGGCGGCGTGCTGCCGACGCTCAAGCACTACGCCGGGGACGGCGACACCGAGTACGGCACCGGCAGCGGCGACTACACGATCGACCAGGGCATCACGGTCACCAGCCGCCGGGACTTCGACCGGATCGACCTGGCGCCCTACCGGGGTGTGCCGGGTCTTTACGCCGTCATGCCGTCGTTCTCCAGCGTCGACTGGACCGAGGACGGCGTCGGCAACCCCACCAAGATGCACGGCAACCGGGAGCTGATCACCGGCACGCTGAAGGGCCGGCTGGGCTTCCAGGGGTTCGTGATCAGCGACTGGGAGGGCATCCACCAGCTGCCCGACACCAGCACCGACCCGCGCCCCACCGCCGCGCAGGTCCGCGACGGGGTCAACGCCGGCACCGACATGTTCATGGAGCCGAACACCGCGGCCCGCTTCGAGGAACTGCTCACCGCCGAGGTCCAGGCCGGGCGGGTGCCGATGAGCCGGATCGACGACGCGGTGCGCCGGATCCTGCGGACGAAGTTCCAGATCGGGCTCTTCGAGCATCCGTACGCCACGACGGCCGCCATCGACCAGGTCGGCAGCGCCGCGCACCGGGCCCTCGCCCGGCAGGCCGTCGCCGAGTCGCAGGTGCTGCTCAAGAACAGCCACCACCTGCTGCCGCTGAAGAAGAACGCCAAGCTGTACGTGGCCGGGCGCAACGCCGACGACATCGGCAACCAGGCCGGCGGCTGGACCATCGACTGGCAGGGCCGCTCCGGTGACGCCATCCCGGGCACCACCATCCTGGCCGGGATCAAGCAGGTCGCCCCGCACGCCCGGGTCACCTACAGCAAGGACGCCTCGGCGCCGGTCGGCAAGGACGACATCGGCGTGGTGGTGGTCGGCGAGACACCGTACGCGGAGGGCTTCGGCGACGTCGGCGGACCGGTCTGCTCGTGGTGCACCGAGCCGCAGCACGAACCCAAGTCGCTCACCCTGCAACCGGGCGACAGGGCGGTCGTCGACAAGGTCTGCGCCGCGGCCGCCGCGTGCGTCGTGCTGATCGTCTCCGGCCGCCCGCAGGTGATCACCGATCAGCTCGCCGAGATGGACGCCCTGGTCGCCTCCTGGCTGCCGGGCAGTGAGGGCGCCGGGGTCGCCGACGTGCTGTTCGGCCGCGAGCCGTTCACCGGGCGGCTGCCGGTGACCTGGCCGCGCTCGACCGACCAGGTCCCGATCAACATCGGCGACAAAACCTATAAACCCCTTTATCTGTACGGATACGGCCTGCACACCCGCCACTGATCACACGCGACTGATCCGCCCGGCGCCGAGCCGGGCGGATCACGGCATTCGTCGATACCCTCGATCGGGTGACAGCTCAACCACCCATCGTGTTCATCGCCGCCCTCGGTGAGCCGGGGCGGAACTGGCAGCCGGTGCTGGACCGCCTCGGCGACCTGCCCACGGTCACCTACGACCGGCCCGGCACCGGGGACGCCCCGCCCCGGCCGGCGCCCAATCCCCCGCTGCCCTACAGCGCGCTCGCCGACGAGCTGGCCGCGCTGCTCGACGAGCGCGGGATCACCGGCCCGGCGGTGCTGGCCGCGCACTCGCTGGGCAGCCTGATCGCCCGGGTGTACGCCGACCGGCACCCGCACCGGGTCGCCGGGCTGGTGCACGTCGACGGCTCGCTCCCCCAGCTGCGATTGTTCGACGGCGCGGAGGACCCGGTCGACGGCGACGAACCGGGCGCCACCGAGCTGGATCTGATCCGGGGGCAGGTCGAGGTGATCACCGCGACCCCGGCGCCGGTGCCGACCGTGGTGCTGACCCGCACCCCGCACCACGCGTCGACCGCCCGGCTGCCCGGCGGCGTCGAGGAGCTGTGGCTGGCCGGCCAGCGGATCCTGGCCCGGGACGCCGGGGCGCCGCTGATCGTCGCGGACGACGCCGGGCACCGCATCCCGCAGGAGGCGCCCGATCTGGTGGCCTACGCGATCCGGCTGACGCACGCCGCGGCCGCCGGGGGCGCCGGGATCACCGTCGACGCCGAGGCGCTGAGCAAGGCCGGCGGGCACCTCGACCAGGGCTGACTCCGGGACGCCGCGGGTGTTCGCGGGACCGCGTCCCGGCCCGGTCACGGCGGGAGTGCTCGGGGCGTACGCGAAGCGGGGTTTGAATTAGGGTTTTTGCATGACGGACATCGGGCTGAGCATCGGGGAGATCGCGCGACGGACCGGCTTGAGTGTGGACACGCTGCGGTTCTATGAGCGGGAGGGGCTGCTCACCCGGCCGGTGGAGCGGGATGCGGCGGGGCGGCGGGTCTATCGGGTCGAGGACGAGGGCTGGCTGGAGATCTGCACGAATCTGCGGCGGACCGGGATGCCGCTCGGTGAGATCCGGCGGTTCGCCGATCTGGTGCGGGCCGGCGCCGGGAACGAGAGGGAGCGGCTCGCCATTCTCCAGGAGCATCGGGAACGGGTGACCGAGGAGATCCGGCGGCTGGAGAAATTCCGCGACGTCATCGATTACAAGGTACGGGCCTATGCGGCGGAGGTCGAAAAGGGCACCGCGGCGACTTTCTGGACCGGGGCACCCGCATAACGCGGAAATGCCCGCCTCCGGCGATGGAAGGCGGGCATTTCCTAAAAAAGCGTCAGAGACGGTTCCAGGCCTCGGTGAGCACCGAGCGGAGGATCTGCTCGATCTCCGCGAACTGCGTCTCGGTCGCGATCAGCGGCGGCGCGAGCTGGATCACCGGGTCGCCACGGTCGTCGGCGCGGCAGTACAGACCCGCGTCGAACAGGGCGGTGGAGAGGAAGCCGCGCAGCAGCCGCTCGGACTCCTCGGCGTTGAAGGTCTCCTTCGTCGCCTTGTCCTTGACCATCTCGATGCCGAAGAAGTAGCCGTCACCGCGGACGTCGCCGACGATCGGCAGGTCGAGCAGCCGCTCCAGGTACGACCGGAAGACCGGGCTGTTCCGGGTGACGTGCTGGTTGAGCTGCTCGCGCTCCATGATGTCGATGTTGGCGAGCGCGACGGCGGCGCCGACCGGGTGGCCGCCGTAGGTGATGCCGTGGGCGAACATGTTGTCGCCCTTCTTGAACGGCTCGACCAGCCGGTCCGAGGCGATCATCGCGCCGAGCGGCACGTAACCCGAGGTCAGACCCTTGGCGGCGGTGATGATGTCGGGCTGGTAGCCGTACTTGTCGGCGCCGAAGAACTCGCCGAGCCGGCCGAACGCGCAGATCACCTCGTCGGAGACGAGCAGCACGTCGTAGCGGTCGCAGATCTCGCGGACCCGCTGGAAGTACCCGGGCGGCGGCGGGAAGCAGCCGCCGGCGTTCTGCACCGGCTCGAGGTAGACCGCGGCGACCGTGTCCGGGCCCTCGAACTCGATCATCTCGGCGATCCGGTCGGCCGCCCAGACGCCGAACTGCTCCTCGGTCATCGAGGGGTCGGGCCGGCGGTAGTAGTTCGTGTTCGGCACCCGCATGGTGCTCGGGATCAGCGGCTCGAAGTCCTGCTTGAACGGCGGGATGCCGGTGATCGACAGGGCGCCCATCGAACTGCCGTGGTACGCCACCGCGCGCGAGATGACCTTGTGCTTCATCGGCTTGCCGACGCGCTTGTAGTACGCCCGGGCCAGCTTCCACGCCGACTCGACGGCCTCGGAGCCGCCGGTGGTGAAGAAGACCCGGTTCAGGTCGCCGGGGGCCATGTCGGCCAGCCGGGCGGCCAGCTCGATCGCCTTGGGGTGGGCGTAGGACCAGATCGGGAAGTACGCCAGCTCGCCGGCCTGCTTGGCGGCGGCGTCGGCGAGCTCCTGCCGGCCGTGGCCGGTCTGCACCACGAACAGGGCGGAGAGCCCGTCCAGATAACGACGGCCGGTGGAGTCCCACACGTAGCAGCCGTCGCCTCGGGTGATCACCGGTACGGGAGCGTCCTGGTACGCGGAGAGCCGGGTGAAGTGCATCCACAGGTGGTCGCGGGCGGTCGCGGAGAGAGCGTCCACATCATCGGGCTGTCGGTCGGTCACGATTTCTCCACACCACTAGTTCCTGCTGTTACTCTCGATCCTGCCTACGGATTCCGTCGCGCACAACCCCTGATACAACTATTTCCGCGTTGTTCGGCAGAAAAACTAAAGCGCCGGCCCCGCATGGGGGGCCGGCGCCGCGACACCACGGTCAGGCTTTCTTGGTCTTGCTCCGCGAGCGCAGGTTGGTGATCACCGCGATCAGGATGCCGGCCGCGAAGATCAGCGTGCCCATCACGTTGACCTGCGGGGGCAGGCCGACCCGGGTCGCGCCCCAGATCCACAGCGGGAACGTCACGGTGGTGCCCGCGGTGAAGTTGGTGACCACGAAGTCGTCGATGGAGAGCGCGAAGGCGAGCATCACGCCGGAGAAGACGGCCGGCAGGATGATCGGGAACGTGACCTTCCAGAACGTCGTCCACGGGCCGGCGCCGAGGTCGGCGGCGGCCTCCTCGATGGACCGGTCCAGGGTGATCACCCGGGCCCGGACGACCGTGGAGACGAACGAGATGGAGAACATCACGTGGGCGATCGTGATGGTGGTCGCGCCCAGCCCGATGCCCGCCGAGACGAAGAGCGTGAGCAGCGAGATGCCCATGATCAGCTCAGGCGAGGACATGGTGGCGAACATGATCAGGTTCAGCCCGTCGGCGCCGCGGAACCGGTAGCGGCCGAGCGCGTACCCGATGCCGGTGCCCAGCGCGCCGGCCAGCAGCGAGCTGACCACCGCGATCACCAGCGAGATGACCAGCGCCGAGGTGAGGTCGCTGATCGCGAAGACGTCCTTGTACCACTTGAGCGTGAAGCCCTGCCAGGTCTGGTTGTACCGGCCCTTCGGGTCGTTGAACCCGAACGCGATCATGATCAGGATCGGCACCACGAGCCAGGCGATGATCAGCCAGGTGTAGAGGAACATCGCTCGCTCGCCGGTGAGCCTGGCCTTCCGGCGGGCTGCGGGGGCCGCGGTGGGCCGTTCCAAGGTGTGAGTCGTCATCGGGCCGCCGCATTCATGACGTCCTCGGTGCCGAGGACCCGGGCATAGATGAAGACGCCGGTCAGCAGGACCGCCATCAGGAAGAACGAGAGGGCCGAGGCCATCGGGTAGTTCGAGTTGGCCAGGGCCTGCGCCTGCACGACCTGACCGATCATGGTGGTCGACGAGCTGCCCAGCACGCCCGAGTTGACGTAGTCCGAGCTGGCCGGGACGAACGTCATCAGCACGCCGGCGAAGACGCCGGGCAGGGCGAGCGGGAAGACCACCTTGCGGAACACGGTGAGCGGTTTGGCGTACAGGTCACGGGCCGCCTCGACCACGCGCGGGTCGATCCGCTCCAGGGCCACGTAGATCGGCAGCACCATGAACGGCAGGAAGTTGTAGATCAGGCCGAAGATCACCGCGTACGAGGTGCCGAGGATGTGGAAGCCGGGCGAGAGCAGCCCGGCCTCCTTCAGCGGATGCAGCAGCATCCCGTCGTCGGTGAGGATCTGCCGCCAGGAGATCGTCCGCAGCACGAACGACACGAAGAACGGCAGCAGGATCAGGAACAGGTAGGTCGACTTGCGCTTGCCGCCGTAGAAGGCGATCCAGTACGCGACCGGGAAGCTCATCACGACCAGGGCGACCGTCGTGATGAGCCCGTACACCAGCGAGCGGATCAACTGGGTCTGGTAGTTCGTGATCGCGTCGACGTAGGTCTGCCAGTGACCCGTGAAGACGTACCCGTTGACGATGTCGCCCTGCTGCAGGGAGAGCGAGAACATGGTGACCATCGGCACCACGAAGAACAACAGCAGCCACAACCCGCCGGGAAGCACGAGCAGGTAGGGCGCGAGTGTACGTTTTACCCGGTTCATCGGCGACTCAGCTCAAGGTGATCGGTTCGAAGATGCTGGCGAAGGTCTGCTGCTCTTCCGCCGTGTTGAAGTCCACGTAGTAGTGCAGCTTGGCGTAATCGGCGTCGCCGGGGAACACCAGCGGGCTGCCGGCGACCTGCGTGAGCAGGGTCTTGTCCTCGCCCGAGGCGGCCGCCGCGTCCTTGGAGATCTGCGCCTGCGCGGCCGGCACCGGGCAGACGTAGTTGATGTACTCGGCCAGCGACGCGGCGTTCTCGACCTCGTAGAAGAAGTCCATCAGCATGATCGCGTCGACCGGGTTGGTGGCGGTGACCGGGATGGTGAAGTTGTCCGTCCAGATCGTGCCGCCCTCCTCCGGGATGATGAACTTGAAGTTCGTCCCGTCCGAGACGTTCTTCTGGAAGATGTCGCCGGACCAGGCCTGGGTCAGCCAGACCTCGCCCTTGCCGAGCGCGTCGACGTAGCTCTGGTCGTAGTAGTTGCGGACCAGGCCCGCGTCCTTCTGCTCCTTGAGCTTGGCGGCGGCCTTCTTCCACTCGTCCTCGCCCGAGTCGCCCGGCTTGAGGCCGGCCGCGAGCAGGCCGAAGTTGGCCAGCTCCTGGGAGTCGGAGAACATGCCGACCTTGCCCTTGAACGCCGGGTCCCACAGGTCGGCGAGCTTGGTGATCTCCCGGCCGGTCTTCTTGGGGTCGTAGGCGATGCCGGTGATGCCGGACGCCCACGGGATGCTGAAGACGTTGCCCGGGTCGAACGACTCCTGGGCGTACTTCGGCGCGGCGTTCTTGGTGAAGTTCGGCAGCTGGGAGTGGTCCAGCGGGGCCAGGAAGCCGCTGTTGCGGAACTGGCCGAACTGGAGCGAGTTGGTGATCACCATGAGGTCGAAGCCGATCGACTGACCGGCCGAGAGCTGGGGCTGCACCTTGGCGAACCAAGGACCCATCTCCTGGATGACCTCCTGGTAGTTGACCTGGATGCCGGTCTTCTCGGTGAACTTCTTGAGCTCCGGCTTCTTCGGGTCCATGTAGAGCGGCCAGTTGGCGAAGTCGACCTTGCCGTTCTTGGCCTTGCCGCTCCAGAACTTCTGCACCGCGTCCGGCGCGACACTGGCCTCCGGCTTGCCCTTGCCCTCGACGCCACAGGCGGCGAGGAAGGCACCAAGAGCCGACACGCCGCCGAGGCGCAACGCGTCACGACGACCGAGGCGCCGCCGCGTCATGCCTCGCAGGAGAGAGGGGTCCGGCTGATTGGTGGGGTACATCAGACTCCGATCGGGTACGAGTGCTGCGGGGCCCAGGTGAGGAAGACGCGCTCGCCACGCGAGGCGACGTCCTCGGCATCGTGAGCGTTCTGGTCGAACACCACGAAATCTGATCCGGCGGAAGTCGCCACGGTGTAGTTGGTCGATGTGCCGTGGTAGACGACCTCGGTGACCGTGCCGGCCAGCACACTCCCGGCGGACTGCGGCGGCGCGCTCCGGTGCAGATCGATCTTCTCCGGCCGGACCGACACCTCGATCGCCTGGCCGGCCCGCACGGTGGCGGGCACCGCCACCACGATCCGGCCCTCCGAGCCGAGGTCGAGCAGCGCGTGCCCGTCCTCCACCCGGCTGACCTGACCGTCCACCAGGTTCGAGGTGCCGATGAACCCGGCCACGAACCGGGTCGCCGGCTTCTCGTAGATCTCCCGCGGGGTGCCGAGCTGCTCGATCAGCCCGTCGTTCATCACCGCGATCCGGTCCGACATGGTCAGCGCCTCGCCCTGGTCGTGGGTGACGTAGACGAAGGTGATGCCGACCTCGCGCTGGATCCGCTTGAGCTCGATCTGCATCTGCTGCCGCAGCTTCAGGTCGAGCGCGCCGAGCGGCTCGTCGAGCAGGAGCGCCCGCGGGTGGTTGACCAGGGCCCGGGCCAGCGCGACCCGCTGCTGCTGGCCGCCGGACATCTCTTTGGGGTGCCGCTTCTCGAAGCCGGTCAGCGACACGATCTCGAGGATCTCGCCGACCCGGCGCTTGATCTCGGACTTCGCGACCTTCTTGCGCTCCAGGCCGAACGAGACGTTCTGCACCACGTTCAAGTGCGGGAACAGGGCGTACGACTGGAACACCATGTTGACGTCGCGCTTGTTGGCGGCGACGCCGGTGACGTCCTTGCCGTCCAGGAACACCTGGCCGGTGGTCGCCTCCTCGAAGCCGGCGATCATCCGCATGGTGGTGGTCTTGCCGCAGCCGGACGGACCGAGCAGCGAGAAGAACTCCCCCTGACCGATCGTCAGGTCCAGGCTCTTGACGGCGGGCACCGCCTCACCGTGCGACAGGTATTCCTTGCGCACGCCGACGAACTCGATCGCCGGATGCCCGGTCCGCTCGCCGGTGGCGGACGGCGCCGTCACGGCCTGGTGCGGGGGAGACGTGGTCATTTGTTCACCTCGGAGGCGGGGGCGTTGAACTGTGCGGGGCCGGATCAGCCGTGAAAACTCATCACGTGTTTGATCCGGGTGTACTCCTCGAAGCCGTACATGGAAAGGTCCTTGCCGTAACCGGAGTGGCCGTAGCCGCCGTGCGGCATCTCCGAGACGAACGGCAGGTGGGTGTTGATCCAGACCGCGCCGAAGTCCAGCCGGCGGGAGACGCGCATCGCCCGGCCGTGATTCTGGGTCCAGACGCTGGCGCTCAGGCCGTACCGGACGTCGTTGGCGAAGCGGATCGCCTCGGTCTCGTCGGCGAACGGCTGCACCGTGATGACCGGCCCGAACACCTCGTCCTGGATCATCTCGTCGCGCTGCCGGAGCCCGGCCACCACGGTCGGCTCGAAGAAGAAGCCGCGGTCGCCGATCCGGTTGCCGCCGGCCACCACCTCGGCGTGCGCCGGGGTGCGGTCCAGGAAACCGGACACCCGCTCCAGCTGGCTGACGTTGTTGACCGGCCCGAAGAACGCGTCCGGGTCGGACGGGGCGCCGACGTGCGTGTTCTTGGCGGCGGCGGCCAGGGCCGCGGTGAAGTCGGCGGCGATCCGCTCGTGCACCAGGACCCGGGTGGCCGCGGTGCAGTCCTGGCCCGCGTTGAAGAAGCCGGCGCCGGCGATCGCCTGGGCGGTGGCGGCGATGTCGACGTCGTCGAAGACCACGACCGGCGCCTTGCCACCCAGCTCCAGATGCACCTTCTTGAGGTCGGGGGCGGCCGCCGCGGCGACCTCCATCCCGGCCCGGGTGGACCCGGTGATCGAGACCAGCTGCGGGGTGGGGTGCACGACCAGCGCGCGGCCGGTGTCCCGGTCGCCGCAGACCACGTTGAGCACGCCGGCCGGCAGGAACTCGGCGGCGATCTCAGCGAGCAGCAGGGTGCTCACCGGGGTGGTGTCGGACGGCTTGAGCACCACCGAGTTGCCGGCCGCGATCGCCGGGGCGAGCTTCCAGATCGCCATCACCAGCGGATAGTTCCACGGAGTGATCTGGGCGCAGACGCCGATCGGCTCACGGCGTACATAAGAGGTGTGGTCCCGCATGTACTCGGCGGCGGCCTTGCCCTCCAGCATCCGCGCCGCGCCGGCGAAGAAGCGCAGCTCGTCCAGGACCGGGCCGATCTCCTCGGTCCGGGTGGCCTCGACCGGCTTGCCGGTGTTGCGGCACTCGGCCTCGATCAGTTCCTCGGCCCGCGCCTCCACGGCGTCCGCGATGCGCAGCAGCGCCCGCTGCCGCTCGGCCGGGGTGGTGTCCCGCCAGACCTCGAAACCGGCGGCCGCGGCGTCGACCGCGGCCTCGACGTCCCGCGCCGAGGAGACCGGCGCGTATGCGTAGGTCTCCCCGGTGCTGGGGTCGACGACCGGAGACGTCCGCCCCTCCTCGGTGTCCGCGAAGGACCCGTTGACGAAGTTGCGAAGCACGGGAAACTCGGTGCTCACGGGGGAAGCGCCTTCCGATCGTGTGGTGGTGCTCACCAGAAGTGGGGGAACCTTGTCACACCTGTCACGGGGAGGACAAGGGAATCCGAAGTAATTTCCAAGCTGGAAACAGAATTCAGAAGCTGCAACGCTCAGGATGTGTAGAAACCGTCGGCAACTGCCAAAGCCTCGTCCAAGATCGTGAGACCCTCGCGGACCTCCTCGACGCTCGTCGTGCAGGGCGGCACCACGTGCACCCGGTTGAAATGGGTGAACGGCCAGAGGCCCCGTTCCTTGCAGGCCGCGGCCACGTCGTTCATCGGCCCGGCCGCCGCGCCGGCGGCGTTGAACGGCACCAGCGGGGTCTTCCGGTCGTCGCGGACCAGCTCGATCGCCCAGAAGACGCCCAGGCCACGGACCTCGCCGACACTCGGGTGCTTTTCGGCAAGGCGGGAGAGCTCCGGGCCGATCACGTCCTCGCCCAGCATCCGGGCGTGCTCGATGATCCCCTCCTCCTTGAAGATCTGCATGGACGCGACCGCGGAGGCGCAGGCCAGCGGATGACCGGAATAGGTCAGCCCACCCGGGAACGGCCGCTCCCGGAACGTCTCGGCGATCTCGTCGGAGATCACCACGCCGCCCAGGGGCAGGTACCCGGAGTTCACGCCCTTGGCGAAGGTGATCAGGTCGGGGGTGACCCCCCACTTGTCGACCGCGAACCACTCGCCGCACCGGCCGAAGCCCGCCATCACCTCGTCGGCGATGAAGACGATGCCGAACTCGTCGCAGATCGCCCGGACGCCGGCCAGGTAGCCGGGCGGCGGGACCAGGATGCCGTTCGTGCCGACCACGGTCTCCAGGAGGATCGCGGCGATGGTCGCCGGGCCCTCGAAGACGATGGTGTCGCGCAGGTGCTGGAGCGCGCGCTCGGACTCCTGCGCCTCGTTCTCGGAGTGGAACGGGGAGCGGTAGGGGTACGGGCCCCAGAAGTGCACGACGCCGACCGCGACCGGCTCGTTCGGCCAGCGCCGCGGGTCGCCGGTCGCGGTGATCGCGGTGGCCGTCGAGCCGTGGTAGCTGCGATAGGTCGAGAGCACCTTGTGCCGGCCGGTGTGCAGGCGGGCCATCCGGATCGCGTTCTCGTTCGCCTCGGCGCCGCCGTTGGTGAAGAACACCTTGTTGAGCGGGCCGGGGGCGACCTCGGCGATCATCCGGGCCGCCTCGCCGCGCTTGTCGTTGGCGAAGGCGGGCTGGATGGTGCAGAGCTTCGCGGCCTGCTCCTGGATCGCCGCCACCAGCCGCGGATGCTGGTGGCCGATGTTGATGTTCACCAGCTGCGACGAGAAGTCGAGGTACTTCTTGCCGGTGTAATCCCAGAAGTGGCTGCCCAGCGCCCTCTCGATGGGCAGCGGGTTGATCAAGCCCTGGGCGGACCAGGAGTGGAAGACGTGGGCGCGGTCGTCCGCACGAACCTGAGCTTCTGACATAACTGGCATCCTCACCGAGTCTGCGGGAAACCGAGGTCGATCGCCGAGGTTCCGGGATCCGGCCAGCGGGACGTGACGACCTTGCCGCGGGTGAAGAAGTGGATGCCGTCCGGGCCGTACATGTGGCTGTCGCCGAACAGGGACGCCTTCCACCCGCCGAAGGAGTAGTAGGCGACCGGGACCGGGATCGGCACGTTGACGCCGACCATGCCGGCCTCGACGTCGAACTGGAACTGGCGGGCGGCGCCGCCGTCGCGGGTGAAGATCGCTACGCCGTTGCCGTACTCGTTCTCGTTGACCAGCGTGACGGCCTCGGCGTAGGTGCCGACCCGGACCACCGAGAGCACCGGGCCGAAGATCTCGTCGGTGTAGACCGTCATTTCCGGCGTAACGTTGTCGAGCAGCGTGGCGCCGAGGAAGAAGCCGGACTTTTCCGAAATATCACGACCGTCGGCGACGACCGTGGCGCCCTGTTCCGCGCCGGCCTCGATGTAACCGGCGACCTTGTCGCGATGCTGCGCGCTGATCAGCGGCCCCATGTCGACGTCCTTGTCGGCCCCGTTGCCGATCTTGATCTTCGGGAGCCGGGCGGCGATCGCCTCCACCAGCGGGTCCGCGATGTCCCCGACCGCCACGACGACCGAGATCGCCATGCAGCGCTCCCCCGCCGCGCCGTAACCGGCGCTGATCGCCGCGTCCGCGGCCGCGTCCAGCTCGGCGTCCGGCAGCACGATCATGTGGTTCTTCGCCCCGCCGAGCGCCTGCACCCGCTTGCCCTGCGCGGTGCCGGTCTCGTAGATGTACTTCGCGATCGGGGTGGAGCCGACGAAGCTGATCGCCGCGATGTCCGGGTGCACGAGCAGGGCGTCGACCGCCTCCTTGTCACCGTTGACCACGGTGAACACACCCTCCGGCAGCCCGGCCTCGGCCCACAGACGGGCCAGCCAGAGCGCGGCGGACGGGTCCTTCTCGCTGGGCTTGAGCACGAACGCGTTGCCCGCGGCGATCGCGGTGGCGCACATCCAGAGCGGCACCATCGCCGGGAAGTTGAACGGGGTGATGCCGGCGACCACGCCGAACGGCTGACGGATCGAGTACACGTCGACGCCGGTGGCGGCCTGCTCGGAGAACGAGCCCTTCATCAGGTGCGGGATGCCGGTGGCGAACTCCACGTTCTCCAGGCCGCGGGCGACCTCGCCGGCCGCGTCGGCGAGCACCTTGCCGTGCTCGGCCGTGATGATCGCGGCGAGCTCGCCGGTCCGCTCGGCGAGCAGCTCCCGGAACTTGAACAGCACCGCCGAGCGCTTGGACAGCGACGCCGACCGCCAGCCCTTCGCCGCCTCCTTGGCGACCGCGACAGCCTCGGCGACCTCGGCGACCGACGCCAGGTCTACTTCGGCGGTCTGCTCGCCGGTGGCGGGGTTGAAGACCGGGGCGACCCGGCCGGACACGCCGGCACGCTCCGCGCCGGCGATCCAGTGCGCAATGTGAATCATGCGCCGAGATTATGTGACGACCCTGGACCGAACAATGCTGAAAATGTACTGTCACAAAAATGTTCGATGCGATCGTGGCCCGGCTCAGCGACCCCAGCGCCCGCGGGCTGGCCGAGGCGGTCAGCCGGGCGGTCGGCGAGGGCGCCGTCGAGGCGGGCGCCAAACTGCCGCCGGTCCGCAAGGTCGCCACCGAGCTGCGCCTGTCGCCCAGCACCGTCAACGCAGCGTGGCAGCTGCTGCGCCGGGCCGGCACCATCCGGACGGACGGACGCCGCGGCACGGTCGTCGCCACCCCCGGCGCCGGTGGACCCGGGCGTTACCGGGCGGCGCTGCGCCGGACCAGCGGGTTCGGCCTCGACCTCTCCACCGGGGTGCCCGATCCGGCGCTGCTGCCGCCGATCCCGGCGCTGCACGGGCTCTCCCCCACGCCGACCAGTTACCTGGACGAGCCGGTGCTCCCGGAGCTGGCGGCGTTGCTGCGGGAGCGGTGGCCGTACCCGGCGGAGCGCCTCGCGGTCTTCGACGGGGCGATGGACGCGATCGACCAGGTGGCGTCGGGGCTGCTGCGGCTCGGTGACCTCGCGGTGGCGGAGAACCCGTGCTTCCCGCCGCTGCTCGACCTGCTCGAAGTGCTCGGCGTGCCGGTCGTCGGGGTGGGCACCGACGCCTCCGGCATGATCCCCTCCCAGCTGGCCGCCGCGCTGGCGCGCCGGCCCGCCGCGGTCTTCCTCCAGCCCCGCGCCCTGAACCCGACAGGCGCGTCGTGGTCACCGTCGCGGGCCGCGGCGCTGGCCGCTGTCCTCGCCGACCACCCTTCGGTGTACGTCGTGGAGGACGACTCCGCGGGTGACCTCGCGTCCGGTGAGGCCTGTTCGGTCGGCGCCCACCTGCCGCGGCAGGTGGTGCACGTGCGCAGCTTCTCCAAGTCCCACGGGCCGGACCTGCGGCTGGCCGCGGTGAGCGGGCCGGCGACCGTGCTCGACCCGATCCTGGAGCGGCGGCTGCTCGGCCAGGGGTGGACCAGCCGGTTGTTGCAACGGCTGCTGTTCTCGCTGCTCACCGACCCGGCGTCGGTGGCGGCGGTGCGGGCGGCCCGGGACGAGTACGCCCGCCGGCGGCGGCTGATCCGCGACGGCCTGCGCTCGGCCGGGATCGACCTGCCGGACGGCGAGGGCATCAACATCTGGCTCCCGGTCGCCGACGAGCAGGCCGCCCTGCTGAGCCTGGCCAGCGCGGGCATCGGCGCCGCGGCGGGGACGGCCTTCTCGGTCGGGCCCAGCACCCCGCACCTGCGGATCACGGTCGGCCTGGTCACCACCGACCACGCGGCGGTCGCCGCCGACCTGGCCCGCGCCGCCAAGACCCTGGCTCCCGCCATCCTCCGCTGATCACCCTGACGGCTGACATCTTGCTCCGCGACAACTAGTCGTGCGATGATTTCGGCATGAGCGCATGCGACACTCTCCCCATGAGCCAGGTCTCACTACAAGATCGCGATGCCCCCTGGACCGAAGAGGAATACCTCGCGCTCGGCGAAACCATCAGTCGCATCGAGCTGATCGACGGGAGCCTCTGGGTGAGTCCGGCACCGAACTTCCCGCACCAGGGAATTTCCACCATGCTCATGTTTCAACTCCACCAGCCCGCGCGCGCCGCCGGCCTCCGAGCATTGCCGGCCACCAATCTGCGCTTGCGCACGGGACGCATCGTCATTCCCGACATCGTCGTGGGCGGGGGTCCCCGCGTCGTACTTGTCGGTGAGGCCACCGATGTCGTGCTGGTCGGCGAAATCACTTCGCCGAGCAACGCGGCCACCGACCGCCTGCAGAAAATGTCGTTCTATGCCGAAGCCGGAATCCCGTGGTACCTCCTGGTCGAGCCCGACTTCACCGACTACGAGTCGGTGACGCTGCGCCTTCTCCGCTTGGCCGACAAGGCTTACCTCGAACACGCCACCGCGAAACAGGGCGAGACGCTGACCTCGGACGTGCCGTTCCCCATCTCCATCAGCACTGAGGAACTGCTCGACTTCTGATCAGTCCTTGACGGGGACGAAGCTGGCGAAGACCACATCCAGAACGTCGTGACGATACTGGTCCCAGTCGGCGGCCGGGGTTTGGAACCAGAAGCCGTAAGCCTGGTGCGCCGATGTCACCACACCGCGGTTGTTCACATGCTGGCGGCCACCGTTGTTGAAGGTGAACTCCCAGTCGGCCGCCTTCGTGAAGTAGTCGACCGGCGCGATCTTGATCTCGGCGTACCCCGGAAAATCCCCGCCGCGGACCCGCGCGTTCCGCTGCGTCTGCCAGTCCTTGACCGGATTCGATCGCGGGTGGTCGGTCTGGTCGATGCCCAGGACGTGCCCCTTGCCGTCCCGCCAGTACCGCATCGTCGCGCCCGGCTTCTTCGACGTGGTCCAGCCCTTCGGCACGTATACCGAAAAGCCGGTGCTGTCCCGATATTCCACCCAGCCGTCCGGTAGTGGCGGCCGCCCGCCCGCCGGGCTCGCGCTGACGCTCGGGGTCGCCGACGGCGCGGTGGACGGCGGCGCCGACGGAGCGGTGGACGATGGCGCGCTGGTCGCGGTGGTCGTCGCGGTGGCGGTGGCCTCGGCCGGCCGGGTCGTCGCCGGTGGTTGCTCGGCCGTCGTCCGCGTCGACGAGCGGTTCGTCAGCAGGATCGCCAGACCGGCGATCAGGACCAGGACGGTGGCCACGACCGCGATCAGCCGCCGGCTCTTTTTCGGTACGGCGGGGAGCACCGCCGGACGGTCGTCGTCGAGCGGAGTCCGCGGCTTAGGGATCGCCGCCACCGCGACCGCCGGGCTCTCCTCCGTCTCGGCGACGGCCCGGCGCAGCACCTGCTCGGCGTCCTCGGCGGTCATCCGCTTCGCCGGGTCCTTACGTAGCAGACCATCCAGCAGCGGGGCGAGCGGACCGGCGTGCTCGGCCCGCGCCGGCTCCTCGGTGGCCAGCGCCGCGAGGGTGGCCATCGTCGACGAACGCTCGAACGGCGAATGCCCCTCCAGCGCCGCGTACAGCGTCGCGCCCAGCCCCCACATGTCGGCGGGCGGGCCGCTGATGCCGAACCGGGCCCGTTCCGGAGCCATGTACAGCGGCGATCCGAGCAGCACGTCCGACTTGCTGGTCAGGCTGTCGTCGTCGAGCGCGGCGATGCCGAAGTCGGTGAGCAGCACCCGGCCGTCGTCGGCGAGCAGCACGTTCGCCGGTTTCACGTCACGGTGCTGGACGCCGGCGCGGTGCGCGGCCTGCAGGGCGGCGAGCAGGTCCTGGCCGATCCGGGCCACCCGGTACGGGTCGAGCGGGCCGTCCTCGGCGATCACCTGGCGCAGCGAGCGGGACGGAACGTACTCCATGACGATCCAGGTGTGATCGTCCAGCGAGAGGACGTCGTACACCTGAACCACGCCGGGATGGCTGAGCCGGGCGGCGGCGCGGGCCTCGCGTAGCGTCCGCCGGGCCGCGGCGTCGCCGCCGGCCAGCTCCTCGGGAAGGTCGATCTGCTTGATCGCGACCTCGCGCTCGAGGATCTCGTCGTGCGCCAGCCAGACCTGCCCCATGCCGCCGCGGCCGAGCTCGGCACCGAGCCGGTACCGGCCCGCGAGCAGGGTGGGTGCGTCGGGCATGCCCTTCGATATACCCGGATCGCCGTTCTTTACCGCGGTCCCGTCCTCGGCGTCCAGGGGATTCATCGGTGACCGAGCCTGCCGTCCTGCGCCGGAGGGGATCGGCGCCGGACCATCCTCGCACGTCCTGCACTACGGTCCGAACCATGGATCATGAGACCGCCATCGCCGCCGCGCTGGCCGCCGCGGACGTCATCCGGGACCGGTACGGGCGCGCCCTGGACCGGGTCGACAAGGGTGGCGGCGACTTCGCCACGGCCGCGGACCTCGCCGCTGAGCAGGCCATTCACGAGGTGTTGCGGGCGGCCTGCCCGGACGACGCGATCACCGGCGAGGAGACCGGCGCCTCCGGACCGGCCGACGCCCGGCGCCGCTGGCTGGTCGATCCGCTGTGCGGCACGCTGAACTACGCGGTCCGGACTCCGCTGGTCGCCGCCAACGTCGCCCTGCGGGACGGTGCGCGGGTGACGGCGGCCGCGTCGGCCGATCCGTTCACCGGTGAGACGTACTGGACGGACGGCGCGGTGGCCCGGGTCCGCCGCCCGGACGGCAGTGACGTGCCGCTGGTCCCCTCCCCCGAGTCGGCGCTGGTCGACATCAACCTGGACCCGCCGTTCCCGGTCGAGCCGGCCATGGTGATCGGCGCACCGGGTTTCCGCGAGCGTTTCCGGCCGCGGGTGATGTCGACCACGCTGGCGCTGCTGTGGGTGGCGGACGGGCGGCGGGCGGCCTATCTGACCTATGGGGACGTCAGGAACAGCGTGCACTTCGCGGCCGGGATCGCGGTGTGTGAGGCGGCGGGGTGCGTGGTCACCGGGGCGGACGGGAAGCCTTGGCAGTCGGGGTCGGGGCTGCTGGCCGCTGCTGACGCCGAGACGCACGAGGCGTTGCTGTCTTTGATCGATCTTTAGATACGCGCGGAGCAACGCCGGCGCCGAGCCCTGCTCGTTCCCGCTCTGATGGGGCGGTCCGGGCTCGGACAGCGGCCTCTCGATCGGCAACCCCTCGAACCCCGACGCCGCGGCCCAGCCCGGGTTGCGTGGGCTGGGCCTTCGCCTTTTCGGCGGTCAACGGGTGCGCGGGCTGAGCTTTCGGCTTTGTCGGCGGTCAGCGGGTGCGTGGGCTGGGCCGTCGGCTCTTTCGGCGGTCAGCGGGCGCGCGGGCTGGACCTTCGCCTTTTCGGCGGTCAGCGGGAGCGGCGGATCAGGGCGACTCCGGCTGCGGCGGTGGCCAGGGCGGCGCCGATGATGGCGTACTTCTTGGGGTGGGCCGCGACCCGGCGCCGTGCTGTGTCGATCACGGCGGTGGCGGCGTCGGCTGCGGACGTGGCCACTCTGGTGCCGGCCTGGGCCGTGGCCTCGGTGATGTGCGCCGGAGCGTGGCCGCTCGGGGTCATCGCCTCCTTGGCGTGCGCCCCCATGGCCGCCGCGCGCTCCTTAAGGTGCTCCATTTTCTCCGCGGCCTGATTGCGCACTCCTCCGGCGACGGATTCCTTGAGTACGGTCGCCTTTTCGGTCGCGGCTTGCCGGAGGTTGACGGTCTTTTCTCCGTCCGCTGCCTGCCCGCCTGCGGCGCCCTTCAACTCCGCCGCCTTCTCCGCGGTGGCGTCCATCAGTGCTCCGGCCTTGCCGGAAGCCACATCTTTCAGTTCTGCGGCCTTGTCAGCAGCGGCTTCTTTCCATCCCGAGGCCTTGTCGGTGGCGGCCTCCTTCAACTCCGCGGCCTTGCCCGTGGCCGCCTCCTTCAACCCCGCGGCCTTGTCCACGGCCGCCTCCTTCAACCCCGCGGCCTTGTCCGTGGCCGACCCCTTCAACTCCGCGGCCTTGTCCGTGGCCGACCCCTTCAACCCCGCGGCCTTGTCCGTGGCCGCGTCCTTCAGCTCCGCGGTTTTCTCGGCGGCTGCGTTTTTGAGGTCGGCGGCGGATTCCTTGAGCTGCGCGGTCTTCTCCGCTGCGGACTGCTTGACCCGGCCCGGGATGTCGGCCTTGGCCACCAGCGCCTCGACGGTCTCTCCCATCTCGGCCCGAGTCTGCTCGATCTCCTCGCGCAGCTGTGCGGCGTCACGCGGTGGCTTTCCGCCCGCTCCGGCGGCTCCCGGCTTCGACTGCACAGACATGGACGAATCCCCCTTCGACGTCTCATTCATCGGAGATCCCGCGGTCGGCGCGGGTGACGAGCCAGGTTTCGGAGCGGGCGAGGCCTTCGAGGATTCCGGCTCCGGTGCACTGCCCGCCGAGGTGGCGGACAGTGGCTTCGGGGCTGCACCCACTTCGGGAACCTCGAACAGAGCAGTCCCGGACTTCCCGGCGGCCACGGCCGTAGGCTCGGTGACCTTGACCGGGCCGGGCGCCTCACCGTGCGAAGGGCCCGGACCGGGACCTTTCGTTTCGCTCTGGCCGATGGACGCTGGACCGCGCTGCTCAGCCGCGGCCGGACCACTCTCGCTGGATGCGCCAGGCTTCGCCACAGCAGGCGATCCCTTGGCGTCTGCCCGGTCGGCGCCGGCCGCCGCCACCTCCGGAACGCTCGTTTTCGGCGCTCCCGGTTTCGCCGCAGCCGACGCTGCGGAACCCGCGGCCGCGGAAGTGGGTTTCGGCGGCGCGGGCGTGGTAGTCGGCGCGTGCGGCGACGGCACATCGGCCTTCGACGGCGTAGGGCTGGAACCCGCCGACGAGCCCGCAGCAGGAGACCCGTTCTGCGGCGGCGCGGGTTTCGGAGCCGCGCCCGGCGCTGAAGGGTGCGGTGAAGGTTTCGGAGCCGCGCTTGAGATCGGTGAATGCGGTACCGGACCAGCGCTCGGAGCAGGCGACGCCGGTTTCGCGGCGGCGCTCGGAGCAGGCGGCGTCGGTTTCGCGGCGGCGCTCGAAGCAGGCGGCACCGGTTTCGCGGCGGCGCTCGAAGCAGGCGGCACCGGTTTTGGGGCACCGGCCTGGGGTGGGCCTGGTTTTGGAGTGCCAGCCTGGGGCGGGCCGGGCTTCGGGGTAGCGGCCTCCGGCGCCGCTGCCTTCGACGCACTGGTCTGAGCCGCGCCAGGCTCGGCGGCGGGCTCTGATGACGGGACACCAGCCTGCGGCGGACCTGGCTTGGGAGCCCCGGCCTGAGGCGGGCCTGGCTTCGGAGTGCCGGCCTGGAAAGAGCCGGGCTTCGTGGTACCGGCTTGGGGCGAGCCGGGCTTCTCGGTACTGGCTTGAGGCGGCCCGGCGGCACCGGCATGAGGCGAGCCCGGCTTGGCGGTACCGGCCTGGGGTGGGCCGGGCTTGGCGGTGCCGGCCTGGGGTGGGCCGGGCTTGGCGGTGCCGGCTTGGGGTGGGCCGGGCTTGGCGGCGCCGGCTTGGGGCGGGCCGGGTTTCGGGGTGGTGGCTTGGGGTGGACCGGGTTTGGGGGTGGGGTTCTTCGGGGCGGTGCCGGCGGAGGATTTGCCGGTTCGGGTGGCGCCCGGGGACGTGGTGCCTCGGGTGCTGTTGGTAGGGGCCTTGCCGGCCGGGGCGGCGCCGCCCGGGGACTTTCCGGCCGGGCCTGGGCCGGGGGCAGGGTCCCGGCCGGAGTCCGGGCTGCTGCCAGCGGCGGGGGCGCTTCCGGAGGGTGAGGTGGTCCCGGAAGTGGATTTCCCGCCGCTGGCATTGTTGGTCACAGGTTCCTCCCGGTGCGGGCGGCGGTCATGAAGGCGTCGACGTCCTCACGGCCGCTCGCGATCGCGGCCTCCGGGGTCGGGGGTACCGCGTGGCGGACCTCCTGGCGACCGGCCAGCGCGGTGACGCCGGCGGTCAGGAAAAGGGCGGCCGTGATGATCAAGGCGGCTACCCAGACCGGCATGACCAGGGCCAGGGCGGCGCCGGCGGTGACCAGGAGGGCGCCTACGCCGTACATCGCGATGACGCCGGCGGCGCCCAGCAGACCGGCGCCCTTTCCGGCACGTTTGCCCTTTTCCATCAGCTCGATGCGGGCGAGTGTCAGTTCGTCCCGGACCAGCGTCGACATCTGCTCGCTCAGCCGGCTGACCAGTTCCGCGGTCGATGCCTGATCGACTCGCGCGTCCGTGTGCGCCATCGTCCCCTCCGTCCTGCGCAGCTTTCGAAGACTTCACGTACCCGTCCCAACCCCACCTAATCACCCCTTTCCCCTGCCCAAGCCGTCTACGGAGAAGGGAGCGCGGCTCGGGAGGGACAGCACCCGCACCTGCGCAAGGGGCGACACGGCCCGAGGAGGCAGCGCGACCCAAGGAAGCCACGCGACGCAAGGAGGCGGGCACCCGGAGGCCGCGAGGTAGGAGGCGGCGCAAGGAAGGGCAAGGGGGCGAAGGCGGCGCAAGGAAAGCGGCGAGGGGTCGGAGGGAGTAGGGCGAAGGGGCGGGAGGGAGGTGGACGGACGGGACGGTGCTGTGGTCGTACGAAAAAAGGATCTAGGGATGAGCGGACCGCTTGAAACGTGTCATCCCATCAAGGACACCGTTTGAACACGGCTCTTGACCGCCTCATAACCCCACCGTAACGTGGGCCACATTCCAGATAGAACGTTTCAAGTCGCTGGAGGCATCCATGCGTTCCCGACTGGCCCTTGCTGTCGCGCTCACGACCACCGCCGCCGTCGCCCTCGCCGGCTGCACCAAGAAGAATGACAACGACACCGCCACCGGCAGCACCGACGGCAAGAAGACCTACAAGGTCGCCTTCGTCCCGAAGCTCCAAGGTGTCCCCTACTTCGAGGCGATGAACGCCGGCGGCAAGGCCGCCGCCACCGCCCTCGGCAACGTCGAGTGGCTCTACCAGGGCCCGACCCAGGCCGACGCCGCCGCCCAGGCCGACATCGTCCGCTCCTACATCCAGCAGAAGGTCGACACCCTGATCGTCGCCCCGAACGACCCGGACAGCATGGCCCCGCTGCTCCAGCAGGCCAAGGACGCCGGCATCCACGTGGCGACCGCCGACACCGACGCGCCGAACAGCGTCCGGGAGGTCTTCGTCAACCAGGCCACCGCCGAGGGCATCGGCCAGGGATTGACGGACGCCCTGCTCAAGGCCATGGGCGGCAAGGGCAAATATGCCATCGTCTCCTGCGGCCAGACCGCCGAGAACCTCAACTCCTGGATCAAGGTGCAGCAGGAGTACACCAAGACCAAGTACCCGGACGCGACCATCGTCGACGTCGTCTACGCCGGTGAGGACCAGGCCAAGTCGACGCAGATGGCGACCGACCTGATGAACGCGCACCCGGACCTGACCGGCCTGGTCGGCGAGTGCACGAGCTCCGCGCCGGGCGTGGCGCAGGCGGTCAAGGACGCCGGCAAGATCGGCAAGGTCTTCACCGTCGGCCTCGGCACCCCGCAGTCGATGAAGCCGTACCTTCAGGACAAGTCCTCGTCCGCCGCGATCCTCTGGGACGTGCAGAACCTGGGCTACCTCACCGCCTGGGCCGGCGCGCAGATCGCCGAGGGCAAGCAGTTCCAGGCCACCAACAACGTCAGCGACAAACTGCCCGCGGTCGCCTACGACTCGGCGAGCAAGATGCTGCTGCTCGGCCCGGCGCTGGCGATCACCGCCGAGAACGTCGACCAGTTCAACTACTGATGACCGAGGAGAAACCCCGGCTGCGCCTGGCCGGGATCGCGAAGCGGTTCGGCGCGGTCCGCGCCATTCAGAGAGCCGATTTCACGGTACGCGCGGGCCGCGTCCACGCGCTCGTCGGTGAGAACGGCGCCGGCAAGTCGACGATGATCAAGATCGTGTCGGGGGCGGAGACCGCCGACTCCGGCACGATCGAGTTCGACGGCGAGCCGGTCCGGATCGCGCACACCACCGACGCGATCGCGCTCGGGATCGCCACCGTGTACCAGGAGCCGCAGCTGTTCGCCGAGCTCACGGTCGCGGAGAACATCTTCCTCGGCCGGGAGCTGAAGCGGACCGGAAAGGTGGACTGGGCGGAGCAGAACAGACGGGTGGTCGAGCTGCTGGAGCGGCTCGGCCTCCCGGCCCGGTACGCCACCGCCACCGTCAACACCCTCTCGGTCGCCGAGCAGCAGCAGGTGTCGATCGCCAAGGCCCTCGCCGCGAAGGCGAACGTGCTGATCCTCGACGAGCCGTCGGCGATCCTGACCGACGCCGAGATCGAGGTGCTCTTCGGCGTGGTCCGCCGGCTCACCGCGGACGGCGTGGCGGTCATCTACATCTCGCACCGCCTGGACGAGCTGTTCCGGATCGCCGACGAGGTCACCGTCATGCGCGACGGCCAGACGATCGGGACGTATCCGATCGGCGATCTGTCGGTCCGTCGCATCGCGGAGCTGATGGTCGGCGGCATCCTCTCCGACGAGCGTCCGCACCGCGACGTCCCGGATGGCCCGCCGGTCCTCGAGCTGCGCAAACTCGGTCGGGCCGGCAAGTTCCACGACGTCGACGTCATGGTGAGAAAAGGCGAGATCGTCGCCCTTTACGGCCTGGTCGGCTCCGGCGTCTCGGAGATCGCCGCCAGTGTCTACGGCATCGACCGCGCGACCTCCGGCGCTCTGAAGATCGACGGCGAGACCGTCGATCCGCGCTCGCCGCGCGAGGCGCAGAAGCTCGGCGTCGCCCTGTTGCCCGCGAACCGCAAGGCCGAGGGCATGTTCGCCTTCCAGTCGATCGCCTTCAACATCTCGGCCGGCCACCTCACGCTGCTCTCCCGCTTCGGCGTCCTGCTGGACCGGGCCCGGGAGAAGGCCGTCGCGGTCGACCTGATCCGCCGGCTCTCGGTGAAGACACCCAGCGAACGCCAGCCGATCAGCGCCATGTCCGGCGGCAACGCGCAGAAGGTGGTCCTCGCCCGGCAACTGGTGGAACGGCCGAAGGTGCTGATCCTGGCCGAGCCCACCCAGGGCGTCGACGTCGGCGCCAAGGAGGAGATCCACCGGATCATCACCGAGCTGGCCGAGGCCGGCACGGCGGTCCTGGTGGTGACCGCCGACCTGCCGGAGGCGCTCCGGATCGCGGACCGGATCCAGGTGGTCCGGGGCGGGACGACGACCGCGTCGTTCGGCCCGGACGCGAGCCAGGTGGACCTGCTGGCCGCGGCCGCGGGAGGCGATCAGTGAACGGCAGGCCGCGGGTCCTCCCGCCCCCGGTCACCAGCCAGGAGGTCGTGCTGCTCGGCGTGATCGCGGCGCTCTGGGCCGCGCTCGCGATCAGCACCCCGGCGTTCCTGACGGCCGGCTCGATCCAGCCGCTGCTGGTCACCACCGCCCCGGTCGCGCTGGTCGGGATCGGCATGACCATCGTGATCATCACGGGCGGGATCGACGTCTCGGTCGGCGGCGCGCTGATGGTGTGCTCGGTGCTGACCGCCAAGGCCCTGGTCGGCGGCGGGGCCGGGCTCGGCGTCGCGGTGCTGCTCTCGGTCGCTGCCGGTGGGGTGCTGGGACTGGTCAACGGCGTGCTGATCGCCTACGGGCGGGTGCACGCGATCATCATCACGTTCGGCACCGCGAACATCTTCATGTTCCTCGGCCTGCGGATCTTCGGGTCCGGGACGGTGAACGGGATCCCCGGGACCCTGGCGTTCTTCGGGCGCGGGACGGCCGGGCGCACGCTCGGTGTCCCGCACGCGTTCCTGATCACCGCGCTGCTCACCGTGGCCGCGTGGTGGTACCTGCGGCACACCGCCGGTGGCCGGCACTTCTTCGCGATCGGCGGGGATGCGCAGGCGGCCCGGCTGGCCGGGGTGCGGGTGCAGCGGCGGGTGCTGCTGGCGTACCTGATCACCGGGCTGCTCGTCGGCCTGGCCGCGTGCTTCGTCATCGCGCAGGGGACGTCCACGCTGGACCAGTCGGTCGGCTCCGGCAAGGAGCTGGCCGTGATCGCGGCCGTGGTGATCGGCGGGACGTCGATCATGGGCGGGCGCGGGTCGGTGCTCGGCACCTTCCTGGGCGCGCTGCTGGTGCAGTCGGTCGCCTCCGGCGTGACCCAGCTGGGCTGGCGCTCGCAGCTGTCCGACCTGTTCGTCGGCATCTTCATCATCGTGGCGGTCGGCGCCGACCTGATCCGGGCCCGCGCCCGCCGGAGCCGCCTGGAGTCCGCGACGGGAGGGAACCGATGACCACCGCCACCGCGCCCGCCACCACCGAGAGCACCGGCGCCCGGGTCCTGCGGGTCCTGCTCACCCAGCGGATCGCCCTGCTCGCCGTGCTGATCGTCGCCGTCGTGGTGACGTTCTTCATCCAGGACGCGGGCGGCTACCTGACCGCGCCCTACGACTTCGACTACATGTCCGCGGCGCTGATCAACGCGGTCCCGCTGGCCATGCTCGGCCTCGCGGAACTGCTGGTGATCCTCTCCGGCCGGGGCGGTATCGACCTCTCGGTCGGCGCGATCGTGTCGCTCGCCGGGATGGTCTTCGGCTTCGCGTACGGCCACTGGGGCTGGCCCCTCTGGGCGGCGATCATCCTCGCCGCCCTGTTCGGGGCGCTGTGCGGCGCGCTCAACGGCTTCCTGGTGTCCTACATCGGGTTCCCCGCGCTGATCGCCACGCTGGCCACCTACTACGCGTACAAGTCCCTGGCCATCGTGATCAACAACCAGCAGCCGATCAGCACCAGGCCGATCCAGGAGCTCTTCTCGATCAGCAAGTCGGTCGAGCTGCCGCTGTTCGGTCAGTACATCCCGGACGTCCCGCTCGGCATCTTCACCTTCCTGCTGCCGGCCGTGGTCGCGGTCTGGATCCTGCTCAACCGCACGACGTACGGACGGCGGCTCTACGCGATCGGCACCAACGACGTCGCCGGGCGCTGGGCCGGGCTGCCCGTGCGGGACACCCGATTCAAGGCGTACGTCTACGCGGGCCTGCTCTCCGGGCTGGTCGCGGTGGTCACGGTCGGCCAGTTCGCGTCGGCCCGGCCGGACGCCGGCGTCTCCGGCAACGGCATGGCGCTGCCCGCGATCACCATCGCGGTGCTCGGCGGCGTGGCGATCACCGGCGGCATCGGCCGGGTGGCCGGCGTCGTCCTGGCCACCCTGCTGATCGTCTGGCTCAACGCCGGGATCCTGCTCGCCTTCGTCGGGAACGAGGGCTCGCAGTACCAGTTGCTCGCCCTGGGCGCCGTGCTGATCTTCGCGGCCCTGCTCAACGGGCTCACGAACCGCCGATACGGAGGCACCTAGTCATGACCGACCGCACCGAGCGGCAGCCACCCGCACAGGACAGCGGCCTCGCAGGCGAGGGCCAGGAGGGCATGACGCTGCCGGTTCAGCATCTGGACGGTCTGGACGGCTTCAGCGTCGAGGTGCCCAGCTGGGCGTACGGGAACTCGGGCACCCGGTTCAAGGTGTTCACCCAGCCCGGAGTGCCGCGGAACCCGTACGAAAAAATCTCCGACGCGGCCCAGGTGCACCGGCTCACCGGCCTCGCCCCGCGGATCTCCCTGCACATCCCGTGGGACACCGTCGACGACTGGTCCGGCCTGCGCGAGCACGCCGAGAAGCTGGGCGTCCGGCTGGGCGCGATCAACTCGAACCTGTTCCAGGAGGACGACTACAAGCTCGGCTCGCTCTGCCACCCCGACCCGGCGATCCGCGACCACGCGGTCCGGCACCACCTGCGCTGCATCGAGATCATGCGGGAGACCGGCTCGACCGACCTGAAGATCTGGCTGCCGGACGGCCTGAATTATCCCGGGCAGGACTCGCTGCGCGGGCGGCAGGACCGGCTCGCCGAGTCGCTGCGGCGGATCTACGACGCGCTCGGCGACGACCACCGGATCCTGCTCGAGTACAAGTTCTTCGAACCGTACTTCTACAGCATGGACATCCCGGACTGGGGCACCTCGCTGCTGCACTGCCTGGCGCTGGGCGAGAAGGCCACGGTCGTCCTGGACACCGGGCACCACGCGCCGGGCACCAACATCGAGTTCATCGTGATGCAGCTGCTGCGGCAGGGTCGGCTCGGCGCGTTCGACTTCAACTCGCGCTTCTACGCCGACGACGACCTGATCGTCGGCGCCGCCGACCCGTTCCAGCTGTTCCGCATCATGGCGGAGATCGTGGCGGTCGGCGCACACCTGCCGTCCTCGAAGGTCAACTTCATGCTCGACCAGTGCCACAACATCGAGGAGAAGATCCCCGGCCAGATCAGGTCGGTCCTCAACGTCGAACAAGCCCTGGCCAAGGCGCTGCTCGTCGACCAGGACGCACTCGCCACCGCACAGCGCGAGGGTGATGTCCTGACCGCCAACCAGATCCTGATGGACGCCTACGAGACCGATGTGCGGGCGGCGCTCGCGGACAGGCGCGAGGCCAGGGGGCTGCCGCGCGACCCGGTCAAGGCTTTCAAAGCTTCGGGGTACGCCCTGAGCACCGCCGCCGAGCGCGTCGGCGGCACGCAGGCCGGCTGGGGAGCCTAAGAACGGTTCCCGGTTTTCGTGACCACCCCGCCGCGAAGTGCCCGGCTGGCCCTGGCGGCCCTATCCGGGCACGCGATAGGGCGCTGAGCACCAGCCGAGGAGTGTCGGGCTGGCCCTGACGGCCCTACCCGGGCGCGGCACAGGGCGCTGAGCACCAGCCGGCGAGTGTCGGGCTGGCCCTGACGGCCCTATCCGGGCACGGGACAGGGCGCTGAGGACCAGCCGGGGGTGTCGGGCTGGCCCTGACGGCCCTATCCGGGCACGGGATAGGGCGCTGAGCACCAGCCGGGGAGTGTCGGGCTGGTCCTGGCGGCCCTACCCGGGCACGCGATAGGGCGCTGAGCAGCAGCCGAGGGGTGTCGGGCTGGCCCTGACGGCCCTACCCGGGCACGCGACAGGGCGCTGAGCACCAGCCGGGGAGTGTCGGGCTGGCCCTGACGGCCCTACCCGGGCACGCGATAGGGCGCTGAGCACCAGCCGAGGGGTGTCGGGCTGGTTCTGGTGGCCCTATCCGGGCACGGGACAGGGCGCTGGGGGCCAGCTGGGGAGTGTCGGGCTGGTGCTCAGGGCCCTATCTGGGCATGGGTTAGGGCGGTGGGGGCCAGCTGGGGGTTGATCTCCGGAACCGGCCGCGGACAGTGAAGAGGGCGGCGATTGGTTTGGACGCGCCAGCGGCCAGATCGCCGCCCTCGGCCCGCGCGGGAGCATGCGATCCGCACCGAAGCGGACGCGCGTCAATGAAGAATTTGATCTTGCATTTCAAGGTCTTCTTCGGCGAAGGACCAGCCGATGGGCGCAGGATGAGCGCATGAGTGAGGAGCGGTTGGCAACCGTTCGGGCGCGGATCGCGGCGATCACCGACCCGGATCCGACACCCGCCGAGCTGGCGCTGGTGCTGCGACTTCTGCGGAACTTCGCGGCACGCACCCCTGCCGCCGTCGATCAGGTGATCGCCGCACTCCAGCAGACCGACCTGGGAGTTCTCCGGGATCGGGCGCACGCGTTGAAGGGGTCGGCCGGCAACATCGGCGCGACCGCGCTGGCCGCGCTCTGCGCGGCGCTGGAGGATCAGGCGCGCGCGGGCAAGGTCACCGACCCGGCGGGCACGGCCGGACGGATCCGGGCCGAGGCCGCCGGGGCGTTACGGGCGGTGACGGCGCTGGCCGACGAGTACGAGACGGCCGCGACGGTCAGCGATGCCCGGCGAACGCGGTCGGTTTGACGCTCGCGCGGTACGGCACCGAGGCGAGCACCTCCTCGACCAGCTCCACCGCGCGGGCGAAGTTCGTCAGCCGGTCCAGCATCAGCTCGGTGATCACGGTGTCCTTGCCGATCAGGACCAGCCCGTTGGTCGCCACCACGTCCTCGATCAGCCGCATGCCGACCTCCAGCTCGCGGACCCGGACGCTGCGCACGGTGTCCTTGACCGCGCGCACCCCCTTGAGCCGGCGCAGCGCCGCGACCACGTGCGGGTAGTGGTCCTCCCGCTCCTCGATCGCGGTGATCGCGGTGACGTCGTTGAGGCCGCGGAACTGCAACGCCTCGAACGCGATCGCCGTGCGCAGCACCGCGATCCCGTCCTCGACCAGCGCCGAGCGACCCTCCGGACCGGCCGGCGCGCCGGGCAGCCCGCGGACGATGGCGAGCACGTCCTGCATCATCGGGATGTCGCCGAGCAGCCGCAGCGCGATCCGTGGCATGGCGTCGACCGAGGCCCGCTCGTCCTCGGTCAGCGGCAGGCCCCGCTCCACCTTGGCGAGCGTCGAGGCGGGCACGGTGACCGCGCCGAGCTGCGAGGCCATCGCCGCGACCTCGATCTCCCAGAGGCCGGCCAGCTGGAGCAGGTCGCAGAGCTCGCCGACCAGCGTGCTGATCCGGCCGGCCCGCTGGTAGGCGGGCGGGTTGGACAGTTCGAGGACCCCGAACAGCGCCTTCACGCTGGTGCGCAGGGTGCGGTCGAGCAGGTCCCGCTCGGCCATCGCCTGGTTGTGCTTGGCCACCGACTCGCGGATCGCCCCGCGCAGCGCGTCGGTGTCGGCCGGTTTCGGCAGGTAGCGGTACACACCACCGGAGTTGATCGCGGCCACCGCGGTGGCCATGTCGCCGTATCCGGTGTGCAGCACCCGGGTGGTGTCCGGGTACTCCATCTGCACCCGGCGCAGCAGCTCGATGCCGTTCATGCCGGGCATCCGCATGTCACTGACCACGGCGGCGGCCGGACCGTGCTCGGCCAGCACCTTGAGCGCCTGCTCGCCGTCCGTGGCGGTCAGCACCCGGTGTTCCCGGCCGAGTTGCAGGGTCAGCGTCTCGAGCACGGTCTCTTCGTCGTCGACGACCAGTACCAGGGGTTTCTTGTCGTCGGCTCCGGCCGATTTGTACAGCTCGGTCCGCATGGGCGTCCTCCTCCGTGATGTGCCGCCGCCACATATCGACCCCGGGTTCCGGCGAATGAGCGTTCGGCCGAACTTCTCAGGTGCGCCGGGCCGGTCGCCGAATGTCACCCTCGTGAGAGAGGAAGCCAGATGAGCACAGTCGGTGATGCGGCCCGGGTGGCCGCGGTAGGCAGCTACCAGCTGCTCGACGCGCCCCGCCCGGTCGTCCTCGACGAGCTGACCCGGCTGGCCAGCTCGATCTTCGAGACCCCGATGGCCACGGTGACGCTGGTCGCCGCGGACCGGCAGTGGTTCGCCGGCGCCACCGGCATGCCGGGCAGCGGCGGTCCGCTGAGCAGCTCGTTCTGCGGGCACGTGGTGGACAGCCGGGTGCCGCTCATCGTGCGTGACGCGCTCACCCACCCGGTCTACTCGACCTGGGAGAACGTGGTCGGCGCGCCGCACATCCGGTACTACGCCGGCGTGCCGCTGACCGACGAGGACGGGCACGTGCTCGGCACCGTGTGCGTGCTCGACGACCGGCCGCGGGACACCGCGGACCGGCAGGTCGACCTGCTGCGCACGATGGCCGGGCAGGCCGCCGGGCACCTCTCCGCGATCCGCAACCGGCTGCTGCTGGCCGAGGTCGGCGACGAGCTGTCCCGGGCGATCAGCCGCGAGGAGGACTTCGTCGCGACCGTGTCGCACGAGCTGCGCACCCCGGTCACCACCATCCAGGGCTACCTGGAGCTGCTCGTGGACAACGAGGAGCTGGAGCCGTACCGGATGATGATCGACCCGATCCAGCGCAACGGCGAGCGCCTGGTCCGGATGGTCGATCACCTGCTGGCCGGCACCCGGCCCGCGGGCACCCCGCTGCCGCTGCTGCGGGCGCAGACCGACCTGGTCACGGTCGCCGAGGCGGCGCTCGCCGCGTGCCGGGCGCAGGCCGCGCAGCGGGAGATCACGGTGCGGCTGGAGGTCCCCGCGGACCCGGGCCGGGTGCCGGGTGACCTGACCCGGCTCAGCCAGGCCGCCGAGCACCTGGTCCGCAACGCGGTGCTGTTCAGCGAGCCCGGCGCCGAGGTCCGGATCCGGGTCGACCGGACCGGCCTGGACGTGATCGACGGGGGCGCCGGCATCCCCGCCGACGAGCTGCCGCACGTGGTCGAGCGGTTCTACCGCGGCCGATTCGCCCGGGAGCAGGCGGTGCCCGGAGTCGGGCTGGGACTGAGCATCGCCCAGCGGATCATGAAGGCGCACGACGGCACGCTGACCGTGATGTCGGACGGTTCCGGAAAGGGCACCATCGCGAGGTTGACCGTGGTCTGCTGATCGCATGGCATTGTTGCGTCGTCTGCGGCTGGCCGGCCGCCTTGCGGTGGCGTTCGCCGTCGTGCTGGTGCTGCTCGGGGTCGCCGTCGGCGTCGGCGCGGCCGGGCTGAACCGGCAGTCCGACACCGCCGACCGGGTGCAGGCGTTGCAGCATCTGCTGCACCAGGTCGACGAGCAGAAGTACTTCGACGCGGACATCTCGGGCTGGCAGATCGCCTACGTCTGGGACGCCTACCGGCTCGGCCCACAGCAGGCGGTCGCCCCGGACAACGAGAACCGGAAGGGCTTCCTGGCCGACAAGCAGCGCCTGCTCGACCTGCTGAAGGCCACCGACACCGGCTCGATGACGGCCGACGAGCGGGCGATCTTCGCCGGCCTGGCGACCACCTGGGACGACTACTTCACGGCCGACCTCAAGGCCGCGGCGCTGTATGCCAAGGGCGACGTCAAGGGCGGCGACGCGGTCATCCTGGGCCCCGGCTACGAGCTGTACTTCAAGATCGTCGAGGGCACCGACAAGCTGGTCGCCTCGGTCGGCAAGCGGGCCACGGCGGTCACCCACCAGGCCCGGCAGCAGGCGGCCGCCGCCCGGAACACGATGATCGTGGTGTTCCTGCTCGCGGTGGTGGCCGCGGTGCTGCTCACCGTGCTGGTCACCCGCAGCCTGACCCGCCCGATCGGCCGCCTGGTGCAGGCCCTGCAGGCGATGGCTCGCGGCGACCTCACGGTCCGTGCCGACACGTCCGGCCAGGACGAGATCGCGATGATGGGCCGGGCCGTCGACGAGGCGGTCGCCGGGATCCGCGGCACGGTGGTCGAGATCGTGGAGAACGGCGGCCGGTTGCAGGAGGCGTCCCAGACGATGCTCCGGGTCAGCGCCGAGATCGACAGCGCGGTGTCCGAGGCTGATCAGCAGGCGGGGCTGGCCGCGGCGACCGCCTCCGGGGTCTCCGGCAACGTGCACACGGTCGCCGCCGGCACCGACGAGATGGGCTCGGCGATCAGCGAGATCTCCCGGAACGCCGGCGACGCCGCGCAGGTCGCCTCGGACGCGGTCGCCGCGGCCCGCGCCACCAGCGCCACCATCAACCGGCTCGGCGACTCGTCCGCGCAGATCGGTGACGTGATCAACGTGATCACCACGATCGCCCAGCAGACGAACCTGCTCGCGCTGAACGCGACGATCGAGGCGGCCCGGGCCGGCGAGTCGGGCAAGGGCTTCGCCGTGGTCGCCAGCGAGGTGAAGGACCTGGCCCAGGAGACCGCGCGGGCCACCGAGCAGATCTCCCAGCAGATCGCCGCGATCCAGAGCGACACCGGGCAGGCGGTGACCGCGATTGATGAGATCAGCCGGATCATCGAGCAGATCAGCGATTACCAGACCACGATCGCCTCGGCGGTCGAGCAGCAGAGCGCGACGACGGCCGAGATGAACCGCGGGGTGAGCGAGGCGGCGGCGGGCGCGACCGACATCGCCGGCAACATCGCCAGCGTCGCGCACAGCACCGCGGCCAGCCGGACCGCGGCGGGCCAGGCGGCCCGCACCGCGCAGGACGTGGAGACGCTCGCCGGCCAGTTGCGGTCCGCCGTCCAGCGGTTCCAGATCTGAAGAACGATTTACGGTACGACCTGAGCACTCGGCGGGAGCAGCACGCGTACCTGCTTGCCGCCCTCATGGTTGCGCACCGTCCAGCGGTCGGCGAGCGCCTCGATCAGCGCCAGCCCGCGGCCGCCCTCGTCGTCCGGGTCGCGGCGGCGCGGCACCACCGCGGAGCCGTCCGCGACCGACACCACCACCCGGCCCTCGTGCGCCTCGACCGCCAGCGCGAGGCAGCCGCCGCCGTGCCGGACCGCGTTGGTGACCAGCTCGCTGACCACCACGGCGGCCGTCTCCAGCCAGTCCTGGTCGTGGAAGCCCCAGCCGGTCAGCACCGCGACGACCGCCCGGCGGGCGGCGCCGGGCGCGCCGTGGTGCAACGGCAGGTCCAGGTTCGCGGTCAGCGTGCTCATGGGACGTCGTGCTCGGTGCGATCGGTCATGCTTGCTCTCCCCGGCGAGCCGGCGCCGAAACGTGCGGGCGGAGAGTACCCGCACCGGGAAGATCGCGAAACCTACGCGCGCAGATTGCCGTTTTAAAACAGTTAAGTGGCTTATGTCGCTCTAGCATACGGTGATGGCAGCGGTGCTGGTCGTCGAGGACAACCCGGAACATCAGGCGGTGCTCGCCGAGATCGTCCGCCGGCTCGGCCACGAGGTCACGGTCGCCGACGACGGCCGGGCCGGGCTCGCCGCCGCGGTCGCCGACAGCTTCGACCTGATCGTCGCCGACGTGGACATGCCCCACCTGGACGGGATCCGGATGTGCCGCGCCCTGCGCGCCGAGCCCGGCACCGCCGAGGTCCCGGTCGTGCTGATCACCGGCTACCTGCCGCCCGGCGACGACCTGCTCGCCGAGGCCGGCGCCGCCGCCGTGATACCCAAGCCGTTCAGCGTCAAGGACCTGACCGAGACGCTGCGCCAGTGCCTGCCGCTGCCGCCGGAGGCGCCGTTCCTGGCCGAGCTGATGCAGAGCCTGGACACCGGGGCGGTGGGCTGCGACCGGAACGGCCGCACGGTCTTCGTCAACCGGGCGGTCCGCGAGTTCTTCGGCGACGAGTGCGCCACCGTGCCGATCCGGGACTGGCCGCAGCGGTTCGAGCTGCGCCACCACGACGGCACCCCGCTGCGCCCCGGCGAGCTGGCCCTGGACCGGGCGCTGCGCGGCGACGTGGTGCACCACGCCGACCTGCGCGCCTGCGACCGGCAGCACCGGCTGCGCTGGTTCTCGATCAACGCCCGGCCGGTCCGGGACGAGGACGGGACGGTGCTCGGCGCGGTCGCCGCGGTGCACGACGTGACCGCCGACCACCACCAGATCCAGTACGAGCGGTGCAAGGCCGAGGTGCTCCAGGCGCTGGTGCACGCCCCGGACGTCGCCCAGGCCGGTGCCGCCGTGCTGCGCAGCGTGTCCACCTGCCTGGACTGGCCGTACCTGCGGCTGTGGCTGGTCGACGAGGTGTCCGGGCGGCTGCGGCCGGTCGTCACGCACGCCGTGCCGGGCGCCGGGACCGCCCCGCTGCCGGCCGCCATCGAGCGCGGACAGGGCCTGGCCGGGCTGTGCTGGGAACGTGGCGAGCTGATCTGGGTGCCGGACATCCACGCCCCGGACTCGCCGATGCTGGCCAAGGTGGCGGGCGGCACGGCGTACCAGGCGGCCGGGGCGGTGCCGGTGCTCAGCGCGGAACAGGTGGTCGGGGTGATCACCTTCTTCACCGCGGACCGGCAGGACCCGGAACCGGCCCTCGCGGTGCTGCTCACCGGCATCGCGGGCCTGCTCGGGGCGTACCTGGAGCGGCGCCGCTCGGACGAGCTGGCCAACCAGCTGGCGGCCAGCATCGGCGAGTACATCGCCCTGGTCGGCCACGAGCTGCGGACCCCGCTCACCTCGATCGCCACCTACACCGACCTGATCGCCGAGTCCGGTGACGACACCACCATCGGGGAGGTCCGCGACCTGCTCGCGGTGATCGAGCGGAACAACGCCCGGCTGCGGTCGCTGGTCGAGCGCCTGCTCGACCTGTCCGCGCTGGAGTCCGGCCACGCCGGCCTGACCGTCGGCACCGTCGACCTGTCCGAGCTGCTGCGGACGGCGACCGCGACGGTCCTCGCCGAGTCCGGCGAGCCGCATCCGCGGGTGCGCACCGACCTGCCGGACCGGCTGGAGATCCCCGGCGACCAGGCGCGCCTGCGGCAGGTGGCGGAGAACCTGATCGGCAACGCGGTGAAGTACAGCCCGCCGGACGCCACGGTCACCGTCACGCTCACCGCCGACGAGGACACCGCGGTGTTCACCGTCACCGACACCGGCATGGGCATCCCGGACGGGGAACGCAGCCGGCTGTTCGCCCGCCTGTACCGCGCCACCAACGCCCGGCACAGCGGCATCCCGGGCGCCGGGCTGGGGCTGGCGCTGAGCCGGGTCATCGTCGAGCTGCACCGCGGCACCATCACGCTGACCGCCGGCGAGGCGGGCGGCACGATCGCGACCGTCCGCCTCCCCCGCGCCGCTCAGTTGTGACCGAGCAGCTTCGTCGCCAGGACGGCGGCCTGGGTGCGGCGCTCCAGGCCCAGCTTGGCGAGCAGGCTGGAGACGTAGTTCTTCACGGTCTTCTCCGCGAGGAACATCCGGCCGGCGATCTCCCTGTTCGTCAGGCCCTCGGCCACGAACTCCAGGATGCGGCGCTCCTGGTCGGTGAGACCGGCCAGCTCGCGGGGCTGCTCGACGCCGTTGCGGATGCGTTCCAGGACCCGCTGGGTGACGGCCGGGTCGAGCAGCGACTGGCCACCGGCCACCCGGCGGACCGCGTCGACCAGGTCGGTGCCACGGATCTGCTTCAGCACGTAGCCCGACGCACCGGCCATGATCGCGGCGAACAGCGCCTCGTCGTCCTCGTACGACGTCAGGATCAGACCCTTGATCGACGAGTCGACGGCGCGCACGTCCCGGCACACGTCGATGCCGTTCCCGTCCGGCAGCCGGGCGTCCAGCACCGCCACGTCCGGCCGCAGCGCCGGGATCCGGGCCGCCGCCTCCCGCGCGGAGCCGGACTCGCCGACCACCTCGATGTCGCCACCGGACTGGAGCAGGTCGATCAGACCACGGCGGACGACCTCGTGGTCGTCGAGGAGAAAGACTCGGATCATGTCTCCTTTGTAACCCCGCCCGGCCCGGGCACACAGGGTCGAAGGTCCCGAGCCGACCGGGACCGCACCCGATAACCTCAGGGCCGTGGCCGAACCATCCACCCCATCGCTGGGCCTGAGCCCGCTGTCCCGGGTCCGCCTCGACGAGCTGCTCCAGGAGATGCTCGATCGGGTCGGCGATGTGGTGAACAGCCGGGAGCGGCTGCGCGCCCTGCTCGACGCGGTCGTCGGCATCGGCTCCGACCTCGACCTGCGCAGCACCCTCCAGCGCATCGTCGAGGCCGCGTGCGCGCTGGCCGGCGCGCGGTACGGCGCCCTCGGTGTGCTCGCCCCGGACAACCGGAGCCTGTCCGACTTCATCACCCACGGCATCGACCCGGCCGTGCACGCGCGGATCGGCGACCTGCCGCACGGCCGCGGCGTGCTCGGCCTGCTGATCACCGAGCCCACGCCGGTGCGCCTGCCGGACATCCGCAAGCACCCGCGCTCGTTCGGCTTCCCGCCGCACCACCCGCCGATGCACAGCTTCCTGGGCGTCCCGGTGCGCACCCGGGACCACGTGTTCGGCAACCTCTACCTGGCCGAGAAACAGGGCGCCGCCGAGTTCAGCGAGGACGACGAGGAGATCGTGGTGGCGCTGGCCGCCGCGGCCGGCGTGGCGATCGACAACGCCCGGCTCTACGAGCTGGCCCAGCGGCGGGAGCGCTGGCTGGCCGCCGCCGCCGAGATCACCGGGGTGCTGCTGGGCACCGTGCACCGCACCGAGGCGCTGCGGCTGATCGCCCGCCGGGCCCGCGAGGTGGCCGGCGCCGATCTGGTGCTGGTGCTGCTGCACGAGCAGGAGCAGGCGCGGTACCGGATCGAGGTGGCCGAGCCGGAGCAGGCCGGCCTGGCCGGCAAGGTGCTGCCCGCGGACAGCCTGGTCGTCCAGGACTTCGGGGCGGAACGCCACCGGCTGCTGGACGACCTGCGGGCCGCCGCCGAGTGGCCCGGGCCGGTCCCGGCCGGTCCCGCCCTGGCCGCGCCGCTGACCGGGGTCGAGCGCGGCGTGCTGATCGTCTCCCAGTCGGCCGCCCAGGCGGCGCTCGGCACCGACGACGCGGTGCTGCTCGCCACGTTCGCCGGGCAGGCCGCGCTGGCCCTGGAACGCGCTCGGGCCCAGGAGGAACGGGAGCTGCTCGCGGTGCTGGAGGACCGCGAGCGGATCGCCCGGGACCTGCACGACGTGGTGATCCAGCGGCTGTTCGCGACCGGCATGCACCTGCAGGGCGCGGTCGGCTCGGCGGGCCGGCCCGAAGTGGCGAAACGGATCAACAACGCGGTCGACGACCTGGACGCCACCATCCGGGACATCCGCCGCTCGATCTTCGAGCTGCGCGCGCCGGTCGGGCCGTCGCTGCGCGCCGAGCTGCGCGAGGCGGTGGGCGACGCGGAGGCCGCGCTCGGGTTCCGGCCGGAGCTGGAGACGTCCGGGCCGGTGGACAGCGCGGTGCCGGACGACGTGGTGCCGGAGCTGATGGCCGTGCTGCGCGAGGCGCTCGCCAACGTGGCCCGCCACGCGCAGGCCCGCAGCGCCCGGGTGTCGGTCCGGGTCGCCGGCGGCGAGCTGTTCCTTCAGGTACGCGACGACGGCATCGGCATCGACCCGGCGCTGGCCCGCGGCGGCGTGGTGAACATGGGCGAGCGGGCCGGCGACCTCGGCGGCGCCTTCGAGATCGGCCCGGCCCCGGACGGCGCCGGCACCCTGCTGACCTGGCATGTGCCCCTGACGTCCGATCCGGGGTAACCGGGACCTTCGGCCCTGCCCGCGACCCCGGCCGCGGGGCACCTTGGAACATGTGAACGGCTACGACGAGTCAGACCTGCGGCGCGCGGCAGCGGCCGGGATCCAGGCGCCCTCGATGCACAACACCCAGCCGTGGACCTTCCGGCTCCACGACGGTGTCATCGAGGTGATGGCCGACCCGGCCCGCCAGCTCGACGTCGCCGACCAGAGCGGCTGGGCCCTGCGCCTGGCCTGTGGCGCCGCCACCATGAACGCCCGGCTGGCGCTGGCCTGGGCCGGCACCCCGGCCGAGGTCGCCCTGCTGCCCGACGTCGAGCAGCCCGACCTGATCGCCCGGCTCCGCCCGGGCCGGCACCGCCCACCCACCTATCTCGAACGTGACCTGTACACCGCGATCGAGCGGCGGCACAGCAACCGGGATCCGTTCTGGCCCGACCCGGTGCCGGCCGACACCCGGGTCCGGCTGATCGAGGCGGCCCGCGCCGAGAACACCTGGCTGGACCTGCTGGTCGGGATGACCGCGCTGAGCGGGTTCTCGGAGATCGCGCACAGCGCCGACCGGGTGCTGCGCCGCGACGAGCGATATCAGGCCGAGCTGATCACCTGGAGCGACACCGAGGGGGCGGTGGACGGCATGCCGGCCTACGCGGGCGCGGTGGTCGGCGAGCACCAGGATCTGATCCCGCAGCGGGCGTTCTCCGGCCGGCGGCGGGCGCCGGGCCGGGACTACGAGCCGGAGCCGCTGGTCGGCATCCTCGGCACGGCCGGGGACCGGCGGCTCGACCAGGTCCAGGCCGGGCAGGCGCTCCAGCGGGTGCTGCTGACCGTCACCGACGCGGGGCTGGCCAGCTCGATGATCTCCCAGCCGATCGAGGTTCCGGCCGCTCGCGACCAGTTGCGGCGGTCGCTGGGCCGCACCGGGTTCCCGCAGATCGCCCTCCGGATCGGGTACGGCCGGCCCGGCCGTCAGGCTCCTCGCCGCCCCATCGACGACGTCCTGAAATTTCCGGACACCTGACCGCCCCCCCGCTGCGGCCCGCCCGCCGCTGCCGAAGCCGCGCTCCCGCCACCGGCTCGCGGCCTCGGACTCGGGCCCTGAGCGCAAGCCAGAAGACCCTCGGACGGGCGGCGGTCCGGCTCGAGACGTCCCCGGGCTGCGGCGCAAAACCCGATCCGGGCTGGCCCCCACGGCCCTATCCCGACACCGGATAGGGCCACCAGCACCAGCCCCGCTCGCCGGGCTGGCCCCCATGGCCCTAACCCGACGCCGGACAGGGCCACCAGCACCAGCCCAGCTTCTCGGGCTGGCTCCCACAGCCCTAACCCGAGACCGGACAGGGCCACCAGCACCAGCCCCGCTTGTCGGGCTGGCCCCCACGGCCCTAACCCGACACCGGATAGGGCCACCAGCACCAGCCCGGCTCGTCGGGCTGGCTCCCACGGCCCTAACCCGAGGCCGGACAGGGCCACCAGCACCAGCCCAGACCGGGCTGGCCCTCACGGCCCTATCCCGAGGCCGGATAGGGCCACCAAGCCCAGCCCAGCTCGTCGGGCTGGCCCTCACGGCCCTAACCCGAGGCCGGATAGGGCCACCAGCACCAGCCCGGCTCGTCGGGCTGGCTCCCACGGCCCTAACCCGAGGCCGGATAGGGCCACCAGCACCAGCCCGGCTCGTCGGGCTGGCTCCCATGGCCCTAACCCGACGCCGGATAGGGCCACCAGGACCAGCCCAGACCTGTCGGGCTGGCTCCCACGGCCCTAACCCGAGGCCGGATAGGGCGACCAAGGCCAGCCCGGGTTTTGGGGTTGGCACGTCGTTACCACCCGCGGGCGTCGCCCTGGAGGGCTTCGCGTTCTGGCCGCGCCAGCGGCCTGCGAAGCCCGGAAGGGTCCCTGGCGGGAGCGACGATCGGTGATCAGCGCGGCCCGAGTCAGCAGGCTCTTGAATTTGATCTTGATGGGTGACGGGGGCGCGGCGACAATGAGAACGATCACGGTCACTCTAGTTGCCATGGATGTGCAATAGCCACAACTTCTAATATGCTGACGCCTTGCGGGGAACGCTCCGCGAGGGGGAAACATGGATGCGCAAGCGATGCACATCGCGAACGGGATCGTGAACGGTCCGGTCTCCGCGATCTTCACGGTCGTCGCCGTCGCCGCGCTGGCGGTCTGCGTGGTGAAGGCGCGCGCCGACCTGGACGACCGGCTGGCGCCGATGGCCGGGCTGGTGGCGGCGTTCATCTTCGCCGTGCAGATGTTGAACTTCCAGGTGCTGCCCGGCGTCTCGGGGCACCTGCTCGGCGGCACGCTCGCGGTGATCCTGGTGGGGCCGTGGGTGGGCGCGCTCTGCATCGCGACCGTGCTGATGGTGCAGTGCCTGCTGTTCGCGGACGGCGGGCTGACCGCCATCGGGCTGAACATCACCAACATGGCGATCCTCGGTACCGCGGCGGGATATCTGCTGGTGGTGGCCCTGATGAAGGTGCTGCCGAAAACGCCGGGCGGGCTCGGCACGACCGCGCTGATCGCCTCGATCGTCTCGGTCACCGTCGCCTCGCAGGGTTTCGTCCTGGAGTACGCGCTGGGTGGCACCACCGAGCTGTCGCTCGCCGGGATCGCGACGACCATGGCCGGGGTGCACGTGCTGATCGGCATCGGTGAGGGCATCATCGCCGCCACCACGGTCGCGACCGTGGCCCGGGTCCGGCCCGACCTGGTCTACGCGCTGCGCAGGTTCCGCAAGCCGGTCGTTACCACCGCCCCCGAGATGGAGGCCGCCGCATGAGCCGCAAGCTGGGCTGGTTTCTCGCCGGCGGCCTGTTGGTCGCCCTCTTCCTGGCCGCGGTGGTGAGCAACTTCGCCTCCGGCAGCCCGGACGGTCTGGACGCGACCGCCCGCGAGGGCTGCACCTTCGACGCCGCCGGCGAGATCACCGGCGGCACCTGCATGGCTCAGCGCGAGCAGGAGCATCAGGCGAAGGACAGCCCGCTCGCCGGCTACGGCATCAAGGGCATCGACAACCCCTATCTCTCCACCGGCCTGTCCGGGGCGGCCGGGGTGCTGGTCACCTTCGGCATCGGGGCGGGCGGTTTCTGGCTGGTGCGCCGCCGCGAGCGGAAGGCGGCCTGAGGTGGGGGCGGGGCACGCCCATCCGCTCTATCTGGACCGGGGCGGCCGGGTGCACCGGCTGGCCCCCGAGGTCAAGATCGTGGCGGTGCTGCTGTTCACGATCGTGGTGGTGCTGACCCCGCCCACGCACTTCGCCGCCTTCGCCGGTTATTCCGCGCTGCTGGTGGTGGTCACGGCGGCGGCCGGGGTGCCGGCGCTCTGGCTCCTCAAGCGGGCCACCATCGAGCTGCCGTTCGTGCTGCTGGCGCTCGCGCTGCCGATCTTCGGGCACGGCGAGCGGGTCGAGTGGCTCGGCCTGTCGCTGTCGGTCGACGGGCTGCACGGGGCGTGGAACATCTTTGCCAAGGGGACGCTCGGCGTGCTCGCCTCGCTGCTACTGGCGGCGACCACGACGATGCGGGACCTGCTGCTCGGGCTGGACCGGCTGCGGGTGCCGGCCGTGTTCACCCAGATCGCCACGTTCATGCTGCGGTACCTCGACGTGCTCGCCGACGACGCGCGGCGGATGCGGATCGCACGGCTGAGCCGCGGTTACGATCCCCGCTTCCTGTGGCAGGTGAAGGCGTTCGCGGTCGGCGTGGGGTCGCTGTTCCTGCGGTCGTACGAGCGGGGCGAGCGCGTCTACCTCGCGATGGTGTCCCGCGGTTACACCGGGCGGCTGCCGGTCCTCGACACCCGGCGGGCGCACCCGCGGGAGTGGGCGGTGGCGGCCGTGTTGCCGCTGCTCTCGGCCGGGATCGCGGTGGCTCTAGCATGATCGGCATGACGACTCCCGCGCTCCAGGTCGCCGGGCTGCACTACGCCTACCCGGACGGGCGGGCCGCGCTGCGCGGCGTCGACCTCACCCTCGCCCCGGGCGAGCGGGTCGCCCTGCTCGGGCCGAACGGCGCCGGCAAGACCACGCTGGTCCTGCACCTCAACGGCATTCTGCACGGCGGCGGCGGGACGGTGCGGGTGGCCGGGCTGCCGGTGCGGCCGGGTGACCGGGCCGCGATCGGCGAGATCCGGCGCCGGGTCGGCATCGTCTTCCAGGACCCGGACGACCAGCTGTTCATGCCGACGGTGGCCGAGGACGTCGCGTTCGGCCCGGCCAACCTGGGGCTGCGCGGCGCCGAGCTGGACGAGCGGGTCGACGAGGCGCTGCACGCGGTCGGGATGACCGAGCACCGCGATCAGGTGCCGCACCACCTGTCGTTCGGGCAGCGGCGGCGGGTGGCGGTGGCGACCGTGCTGGCGATGCGCCCGGAGATCCTGGTGCTCGACGAGCCGTCGTCCAACCTGGACCCGGCGAGCCGCCGCGAGCTGGCCGAGATCCTCCAGGCGCTGCCGGTGACGCTGCTGATGGTCACCCACGACCTGCCGTACGCGCTGGAGCTCTGCCCGCGCGCGGTGATCCTGGACGACGGGCGGATCACCGCGGACGGCGAGACCAGCGCGCTGCTGGCCGACCGGGAGTTGATGCGCGGCCACCGCCTCGAGCTGCCGTTCGGCTTCGACCCGGTGGCGGCGGCCGCGTCGCGCCGGGGCTGAGTCCGGCGCCCTCGCTGACGTCAGGCGGCCTGCTGGAGCGATCGGCTGCCGACGCCGCAGACCAGGGCCTGCCAGGTCTTGCGCCCGACGACGCCGTCGACGATGAGCCCGGCCTCGGACTGGAACGCGCGGACCGCCGACTCGGTGACCGGGCCGTAGACCCCGTCCGGGTCGGCGCCGGAGCCGCGGCGCTGGCGGAACTCGTGCTGCACGCCGCGCACCGCGTTGCCCCGCGCGCCGGGCCGGACGTCCATGATCAGGGCCTGCCACGTCTCGGCGCAGACGATGCCGTTGTCGGGGATTCCCTTCGCGCGCTGGTAAGCGCGTACCGCGTCGCCGGTCTGGGCGCCGAAGACGCCGTCCACCGTGACCGTGTGCCCGTGGGCCTGCAGCAGGTATTGCAGGGTGGGCACGGGATGTTGCGTCGAACCCTGCCGGGTCGTCGGCCAAAGGTTGTGTGTGCCGGCCATCCGGGGTCCCCTTCCTCAACGTCGAGTAGGCGTGTGCCATTCACCTTCGCGTCATCCGGCGTCGAAAGAAAGGGTGAAGTATCTCTCCGCCCACACTTTCTTAGGCGGAGAGACCCCCGAACCTGCCTAGATCAACTCTGCGCCCAGTCGCCGAGTGACCAATCCCGCACCTCGGGCATGTCCTCCAGGTGCTCGACGACGTACTTCTCGTGCTTCGCAAGCTGGGCCTCGCACCAGGCCTTGAGCTCGGTCGCGCCGCTCGGCAGCCGCCTGGCGTTGTTGATCGCGTCCATCACCAGGTGGTAGCGGGACGCCCGGTTGCGCACCGTCATGTCGAACGGCGTGGTGGTGGTCCCCTGCTCGATGAAGCCGCGCACCCGGAACCGGTCGGCGTCCGGCCGGCCGTGCACCAGCTGGTGGATGGCGCCCGGGTAGCCGTGGAAGGCGAACACCACGTCCACGTGGTCGGTGAACAGCTCGCGGAACAGGGTCTCGCTCATGCCGTGCGGGTGGTCCTTGGGCCGCGGCAGCGTCATCAGGTCGACCACGTTGACCACCCGGGTCCGCAGCGACGGCAGCCTCTCCATCAGGATCCGGGCGGCGGCCACCGTCTCCATGGTGACCACGTCGCCGGCGCAGGCGAGGACGATGTCCGGGTCGCTGGTGCCGTCGTCGGTGCCGGCCCACTCCCAGACGCCGGCGCCCGTGGCGCAGTGCTCGACGGCCTGGTCCATGTCCAGGAACTGGAGCTGCGGCTGCTTGTCGATCACGATCAGGTTGATGTACGACCGCGACCGGAAGCAGTGGTCGGCGACCGAGAGCAGCGTGTTCGCGTCCGGCGGCAGGTAGACCCGGGCCACGTCGCCGCGCTGGGTCAGCACGTTCTGGATCAGGCCGGGGCCCTGGTGCGAGAAGCCGTTGTGGTCGTTGCGCCAGGCGGTGGAGGTGAGCAGGATGTTCAGGCTCGGCACCTTGGCCCGCCACGCCAGGTTCTTGGCCTCCTGGAGCCACTTGCCGTGCTGGATCGTCTGCGACGCGCTGACCATGGCGAACGCCTCGTACGTGGCGAACATGCCGTGCCGGCCGGTCAGCGTGTACCCCTCCAGCCAGCCGTGGCAGTTGTGCTCGGAGAGCACCTCCATCACCCGGCCGCCGCGGCTGAGCTTCACGTCCTCCGGGGTGACCGTCTCCATGAAGCCGCGGTCGGAGACCTCGAAGACCGCGCCGAGCCGGTTCGAGTTCGTCTCGTCCGGGCAGAACAGCCGGAACCGGTCCGGGTTGCGGGTGTAGATGTCGCGCATCAGCTCGCCCAGCCGGCGGGTGGACTCGGCCCGGCCGGCCGCCGGCGTCTTCACCTCGACCGCGTAGTCCCGGAAGTCGGGCAGGTCCAGATCCCTGGTGAGACGGCCGCCGTTGGCGTGCGGGCTGGCGCTCATCCGCAGGTCGCCGGCCGGGGCCAGGTCACGCACCGGGGCGGCCGGTGCGCCGGTCGCGTCGAAGAGCTCGTCCGGCCGGTACGACCGCAGCCACTCCTCCAACAGCCGCAGGTGGTCCGCGTTGTCCCGGACACCGGAGAGCGGCACCTGGTGCGCCCGCCACGTCCCGCCCACGGTGATCCCGTCGACCGTCTCCGGGCCGGTCCAGCCTTTGGGCGTACGCAAAATGATCAAAGGCCAGCGCGGGCGGTGACCGTCCCAGCCGCCCTCGCGTGCCGCGGTCTGAATGGATCGGATCCGGCCCCAGGCGGTCGCGAGCGCCTCCGCGAAGCGGTGGTGCATGCCGGGCAGGTCGTCGCCGGACACCTCGATGATCTCGTAGCCGTGACCCTCGAGCAGCTTGCGGACCTCGGCCGGGTCCTTGCGGGCCAGCACGGTCGGGCCGGCGATCTTCGCCCCGTTGAGGTGCAGGATCGGCAGGACCGCGCCGTCGTGCTCGGGGTTGATGAACGAGACGCCCTTCCACGAGCCCTCCAGGGGGCCGGTCTCCGCCTCTCCGTCGCCGACCACCGCGATGGTCAGCAGGTCCGGGTTGTCCATCACCGAACCGAACGCGTGCACCAGCACGTAACCCAGCTCGCCGCCCTCGTGGATGGAGCCGGGCGTGGTCACCGAGACGTGGCTGGGGATGCCGCCCGGGCTGGAGAACTGGCGGAACAGGCGCAGCATGCCGGCCTCGTCCTGGGTGACCTTCGGGTAGATCTCGGAGTAGGTGCCCTCCAGGTAGCCCGCGGCCACCAGCGCGGGGCCGCCGTGGCCCGGCCCGGCCAGATAGATGGCCTGCTGACCGGTGATCTTGATGAGCCGGGAGACGTGCGCGTAGACGAACGACAGACCGGGACTGGTGCCCCAGTGACCGAGCAGCCGCGGCTTGATGTGCTCGGCGGTCAGCGGCTCCCGCAGCAACGGGTTGCCCTGCAGGTAGATCTGTCCGACGGTGAGGTAGTTGCTCGCGCGCCACCAAGCGTCGAGAGCGACCACCTCGGTGTCCGAGGGGTGGGCGAGCTGGTCGAGCACAGCGGTCACGATCTTTCCTTCCACGAAGGCTTCGTCGATCTTCACTTTTCTCCGCCGGGACCCCGGTGCGGCAGGGTCCTTCGTCCCTTCCGATCGGGACGTTACCCGGGCTCGCGGGAACCACGCCTCACCCTTGGCGAACGGGACCGGTGGGACGGAAGTGAGCCACGTCTCCCTTCCGTCCACGGTGGACCCGGTGGACAGTGAGAGCGGTTTCCGCACCAACACCCGAGGAGTGGCCGCCCGTGCCCGCAGTCCGCAAGGTCCTCGTCGTCGGCGCCGGCATCTCCGGAGCGGCGGCGGCCATCCGGCTCGCGGCCGGCGGCGTCGCGGTCGACGTGATCGAGATGCTGCCCGAGGCGGGCGCCGCCGGCTCCGGCATCACGTTGCAGGGCAACGCGCTGCGCGTGCTGCGCGAGCTGGGCGTCTGGGATCGGTTGCGGGCGCGGGGGCACGGTTTCGATTCGCTCGGGATCAGGGCGCCGGACGCGCACGGGACGCTGCTGGCCGAGGTGACCGATTCCCGTACGGGTGGAGCCGACCTGCCCGCGACCTTCGGCACGTATCGTCCGGTTCTCGCCCGTCTCCTGCTGGACCGCGCGGCGCAGGCCGGCGCCCGGATCCGGTTCGGCACCAGCTTCACCGCGATCCGGCCGGACGACGACGGTGTCGACGTGACCCTGACCGATCACCGCACCGCCCGCTACGACCTGGTGATCGGCGCCGACGGGCTGCGCTCGGCGGTCCGCCGGGAGATCGGCGTCGACCTGGTCACCCGCGAGGTCGGGATCGAGATCTGGCGGGTGGTCACCGCCCGGCCGCCCTCGGTCGAGCGGACCGACCTGATCTTCGGCGGCCCGGCCTACATCGCCGGGTACTGCCCGACCGGGCCCGACTCGATGTACGCCTACCTGGCCGAGGCGCCCCGGCACCGCGGCCCGCTGAGCCCGGCGGAGTCACTGGAGGTGGTGCGGTCGCTGGCCGCCGGGTACCACGGGCCGTGGGACGAGATCGCGTTCACCGACCCGGCCGGGATCAACTTCACCAAGTTCCGGGCGCACCTGCTGGACGGCCCGTGGAACCGGGGGCGGGTGGTGCTGATCGGGGACGCGGCGCACACCTCGCCACCGACCCTGGCGCAGGGTGCGGCCATGTCGCTGGAGGACGCGGCGGTGCTCGGGGAGTTGCTGCTGTCCGCGACGAAGGTCGACGACACGCTGTGGAAGGAGTTCACCGCCCGCCGCCTGGAGCGGGTGCGGACGGTGGTCGACGCTTCCCTGGAGATGTGCCGGTGGTTGCTGGAGGGCGTGCGCGGCGACGTGCCGGGGCTGCACGCCCGGGTGGCGGCGCTGGTCTCGCGGCGCGCCTGACGCCGGTCAGCCCAGGGGATTCGCCCGGTCGCGCAGCAGGGTCAGGGCCGGGGCGTACATCCGGGCCTTGATCGTGCCGAGCGTGTCGCCGGCGTTGGCGGCCAGCGTCCCGGCGATCTTGACGGCGGTGGGCAGCACCGCGTCCTGCGGCGCCGCGTGGTCGACGATCCCGGCGGCCAGGGCGTCCTCCCCGCCGTACCGGCGGCCGGTGGTCATCGCCTCGTGCGCCGCCTTCGGCGTGAGCCGGCTCTGGATCAGCGCGGACATGGCCGGGGTGAACGGGATGCTGATCGCCACCTCGGGCAGGCACCAGTAGCCCCGGTCGGCGCGCATCACCCGGAAGTCGTGCGCGAGCGAGAGCATCGCGCCGGCCGCGAAGGTGTGCCCCTGGAGAGCGGCGACGGTGGGCAGCGGCAGGGCGAGGACCCGGGCGAAGAGCGCGTGCACCGAGATCGCGTACTCCTGGAACTTGTCGCCGTTGGCGCCCAGCCACTCGAGGTCGAGACCGTTCGAGAAGAACTTGCCGGTCGCGGTGGTGACCAGCGCCCGCGCGCCGTCGGCTTTCTCCACCTCGTCGAGGGCGGTGTGCACGGCGGTGAGCCAGTCGGGGTGGAACCGGTTCTCGGTGTCCCCGAGGTCGAGGATGAAGACGTCGTCCTGACGGTCGAGCGTGGGCATGCGGCCTCCCTTGTCGCTGATGTTACCCGCAGGTAACTTCGCTATCTTGGCGCACCCGCACAGGGCGGGTCAACCGGGTGGGAGCCACCGGCCATGATGGACCGCATGGCTCGGTCCCTCAGTTACTCCGACGCGGTCCGGCTGCTCGGCGGCCAGGACAGCAAGGTCGTCGCCGCCATCGAGAAGATCGTCGGCGGGGTGCTGCTGGCCGCGACCCCGGCGGCGCCGGCGCTGCTCGGTCTCTTCGACGCCAAGTCCGAGCTGGTCCGGCTCAGCCACGACCTGGTCCGGGGACTCGCCGAGCGGCGCAGCGGCCTGTCCCGGTTCCACCGCACCGAGCGGCTGGAGGCCGCGCACACCGTGCTGGTGGTCGCCGCGTTCTTCGAGGCGATGGCGGAGAGCCCGCTGCCGTTCCGCTTCGGCGAGCTGGAGCTGACCGCGCGCGAGCAGGGCACGCTCAGCGGCGCCTTCGACGACCTCGATCCCGCCGGCCACGTGCTGACCCTCGCCCGCCGGATCGACTCCGCGTCGATCACCCGGCCGTCGCCGCAGCACAGCCCCGAGTCCTTCCGGCGGGTGCTGCACCGCTATTACCGGGCACTGGCCGAGTCGGCCGGCCGGTTCACCGCCGGACTGGCCGTCTGGGAGGGGCTGTCCGCGACCGACCGGAAGCAGTTCGACGAGGCGATGGACGCGCTGCCGGCACACGCCCTCGAGCGTTACGAGGAGCTGTTCCGCCGTCTGGTCGCCGACTTCCCCGAGGTCGCGTGCTGGGCGAGCCAGCGGGAGCACCGGGCCACCCGCGCCGCCCTGGCCGGCCTGGAGGAGACCCTCCGGGCGATCTCCACCGGCCGCGCCCCGGACCAGCGCCGGCAGAGCCTGGCCCGCGCCTACCGCGCCGAGCTGGGCAAGCACATCGTCGAGTCCGGCGACGTGCCCGACGGCCTCCGGGTGCCGGAGCTGGGCGAGGGTTACGTGCCGCCACGCTTCCGGGTGTGCACCGTCCGCTCCGCCGCCCAGGTGAGCGAGGAGTCCTGGTGGGCGGACGTCGCGATCGGCGACGACCTCCAGGAGTTCCTGATCGGGCACCTGACCTCGCCGCAGGCGGTCCGCGCTCCCCTGCTCGTCCTCGGCCAGCCCGGCTCCGGCAAGTCGGTGCTCACCCGCATCCTGGCCGCCCGCCTGCCGGCCGCCGATTTCCTGCCGGTCCGGGTCGTCCTGCGCGACTCCCCGGTTCTCGACGAGGTGCAGGACCAGATCGAGCACGCCATCCGCCAGACCACCGGCGAGCGCGTGGAGTGGCCGGCTCTGGCCCGCTCGGCCGGCGACGCGATGCCGGTCATCCTGCTCGACGGTTTCGACGAGCTGCTCCAGGCCGTCGGCGTGAGCCAGACCGACTATCTGATGAAGGTCGCCCGGTTCCAGCGCCGCGAGGCCGACCAGGGCCGGCCGGTCGCGGTGGTCGTCACCAGCCGGACCGCGGTCGCCGACCGGGCCCGCGCCCCCGAGGAGACCGTGGCACTGCGCCTCGAACCGTTCGACGACGAGCGGGTGGCCGCCTGGCTCGACATCTGGAACCGGACCAACGCCGCGAACTTCGCCGCCGCCCGGCTCCAGCCGCTCACCCCGGAGACGGTGCTCCGGCATCGCGGCCTGACCGGGCAGCCGCTGCTGCTGCTCATGCTCGCGCTCTACGACGCCGACCGGAACGCGCTCCAGCGGGCCGGGGCCGACCTGCGGGCCACCGAGCTCTACGAGCAGCTGCTGCGCAGCTTCGCCCTCCGCGAGATCGGCAAGCACCGGCCCGGCCTGCCGGAGCGCGAGCTGCACGCCGCGGTCGAGAACGAGCTGCGCCGGCTGTCGGTGGTGGCGTTCGCGATGTTCAACCGCTCCGTGCAATGGGTCACCGAGGCGGACCTGGACCGCGACCTCGCGGCCCTGCAGATCTGCGGCCCGGTCGGTCCGGGCGCCGCCGCCGGCATGCGCGCGCCGCTTCCCGAGGCCGAGCTGACGCTCGGCCGCTTCTTCTTCATCCACCGCACCCGGGCCCTGCCGGACGAGACCGCCTTCCAGACGTACGAGTTCCTGCACGCCACCTTCGGCGAGTACCTGGTCGCCCGCCTGACCTGGCAGGTGCTCACCGACCTGGGCGCCCGGGACGCCGCGTCCTCGATGTCGTTCGGCGCGGGTCCCGCCGAGGACGACCTGATGCGGGCCCTGCTGTCGCTCCAGCCGCTCAGCGCCCGCGGCCCGATCCTCGACTTCCTGTCCCAGATCGCCGGCGCCACCCGCGCCGACCGGCGGCAGTCGCTGCGCGAGCTGCTGGTGCGCCTCTACCGCGCGGTCAACCACACGCCGCCCGGGATCCGCTACGCCGACTACCGCCCGCAGGCTCCGAGCGAACCGGCCCGCTACGCGACCTACGCGGCGAACCTGCTCCTGCTGGCCCTCTGCTGCGACCGCGAACTGCTGGGCCGCGAGCTTTATCCCGAGCCGTCGGACCCGGTGGACGACTGGCACGCGCAGACGCTGCTCTGGCGGGCGTTGCTCAGCTCCGAGGGCTGGACCGGTCTGGTGGAAACCATCGGCCTGACCCGCATCCGCGTGGACGGACGCCGCGATCTCCGGCTCACCATCCACGGCTCCACCGAGGTCGTCTTCGATCCCGCCTGGACGTTCCACCTGTTCCCGGAAGCACAGGCGAAGACCTTCCAGCTGGATGTCCTGGGCCTCGACCAGATCCGCCGGAAGGCCCATTTCCAGTGCGGCATCCTCGACGACATGGTGCATCACGTCTTGACGCCGCTCGCCGGGCTGCCCGCACCCCTGGTCAACTCCTTCGTCGAGGGCGAACAACGGGCGTCGGCCGCCCACCTGCTCGTGGACCTGTGGGCGAATCCGTCGGCGGAAACCTGTGAGCGGGTGGTCGATCTGCTGACGGCCGGCCTGCCCTGGACGGAGGAGACCTACCTTTTCGTGCTGTCCGCGCTCCTCGACCGGCTCCAGGCCGGCCGGACCGTCTCGCCGGACCACCTCGGCCACATCCACCGTCGGCTGACCGTAGCCATGGCACCGGTCAGCCTGGCCGCCCGGCGGAAGATCAACGATTGGGCCGAGCGCGAGCTCGACGTCATCGACGATGCGTACCGCCGCCGGAACTGACCCTTCTCGAGAAGGACGACATGGCTCGGTCCCCCAGCTATTCGGAAGCGGTCCGGCTGCTCGGCGGCCAGGACAGCAAGGTCGTCGCCGCCCTCGACAAGCTCACCGGCGGGCTGCTGCTCGCCGCGACACCGGCGGTCCCCGCGCTGCTGGGACTCTTCGACGCCAAGGCGGAGCTCGTCCGTCTCAGCCATGAACTGGTGCGGGCCTTCTCCGAGCGGCGCGGCGGCCTGTCCCGCCACAGCCGGACCCGGCGGCTGGAGGCCGCCCACACGGTCCTGGTGGTCGCCGCGTTCTTCGAGGCCCTGGCCGGGGCCGACCTGCCGATCCCGTTCCGGGACCTGGGACTGAGCAGCGGCGAGCAGCTGCGCCTCGCCGGCGTCGGCAACGTTCCGGTCTCTCCCGCCGACGAGTTCTGGGGCCGGCTGAACGAGGCCGACCTGCTGCTCCCCTCGCCGCAGGAGGCGCCCGAGGACTACCGGGCGCGTCTGCACGACCACTACCGCTCCATGGCTCGGGCGCTGAGCCGGTTCACCACCGGCCTCGCCGTCGGCGAGCGATGGTCCGACAGCCGGCGCGAGCAGTTCGCGGACGCGCTGGCCGAGGTGCCCGGCCGCGCCTGCTCCCGCTACGAGGAGTCGTTCCGCCGCCTCGCCGCGGACTTCCCCGAGGTGGCCTGCTGGGTGAGCCAGCGGGAACACCGAGCCACCCGGGCCGCCCTGGCCGGCCTCGAGGAGACCCTGCAAGCGATCTCCACCGGCCGCGCCCCGGACCAGCGCCGACAGGGTCTGGCCCGCGCCTACCGCGCCGACCTCGGGCGGCTCATCGTCGAGTCCGGCGACGTGCCCGACGGCATCCGGGTACCGGCGCTGGCCGAGGGCTACGTGCCACCCCGCTTCCGGGCCGCCTCGGTCGCCGCGGCCACCCCGATCAGCGAGGAGTCCTGGTGGGACGACTTCCCGGTGCGGGACGATCTGCAGGAGTTCTTGATCGGGCACTTGACCTCACCGCAGGCCGTCGACGCTCCCCTGCTGATTCTCGGTCAGCCCGGCGCCGGCAAATCGGTCCTCACCCGGATCCTCGCCGCCCGGCTGCCGGCTGCCGACTTCCTGCCGGTCCGGGTCGTCCTGCGCGACGTGCCCGCCGCCGACAGCGTGCAGAACCAGATCGAACACGCCGTCCGGGACGCCATCGGGGATCGGGTGGAGTGGCCGGCCCTGGCCCGCTCGGCCGGCGACGCGATGCCGGTCATCCTGCTGGACGGCTTCGACGAGTTGCTGCAAGCGATCGGCGTGAGCCAGACCGACTACCTGAGGCGGGTGGCCCGCTTCCAGGAGCGGGAGGCTGAGCAGGGCCGTCCGGTCGCGGTGATCGTCACCAGCCGCACCGCCGTCGCCAACCGGGCCCGCACGCCGGAGAAGACCGTCGCGCTGCGCCTGGAGCCGTTCGACGAGGAGCGGATCACCGCCTGGCTCGGGGTCTGGAACTCCCTCAACGCGCCGGCCTTCGCCGCCCGCGGCCTCGCGCCGCTCGCCCCCGAGGCGGTGCTCGCCCACCGCGGCCTCGCCGCGCAGCCACTGCTGTTGCTCATGCTCGCCCTCTACGACGCGGACGGCAACGCGTTGCAGCGCCTCGGCGGCGAGCTGCGCGCCCATCAGCTCTACGAACAGTTGCTGCGCACCTTCGCGTCCCGCGAGATCGTCAAGCACCGGCCCGATCTCCCGGATCACGACCTGCCGGCGGCCGTCGAGAACGAATTGCAGCGACTCGCGGTGGTGGCGTTCGCGATGATCAATCGGGCCGCCCTCTGGGTGACCGAGAGTGACCTGGAGCAGGATCTGGCGGCCCTGCTCGGCCCGAGCCCTTCCCCGGCCGGGGCCGGCCTGCGCACCCCGTTGGGCGGCGCGGAGCTGACGCTCGGCCGGTTCTTCTTCATCCACCGGGCACGGGCCGCTCAGGACGATGCCCGCCTGGAGACCTACGAGTTCCTGCACGCCACCTTCGGCGAGTTCCTGGTCGCCCGGTTCATCTGCCTGGTGCTGCGCGACATGGCCGCGCGGGAGGGCGCCTCGACCATGCCGTTCGGCTCCGCCCGGGCCGATGACGATCTTCTGCGCGCGCTGTTGTCGTTCCAGTCGCTCAGTCTGCGGGGGCCGATCATCGAGTTCCTGGAGGCGATGGCGGGCCCGGCCGATCCGGGCGAGCGGCGGGTGCTGGAGACGGTGCTGACCCGGCTCTACCGCACCGTCGACCACACCCTGCCCGGGACTCGGTACGCCGGCTACCGGCCGGCCTCCCCGGGCGAGCCGGCACGATATGCGGCCTACTCCGCGAACCTGCTGCTGCTCCTGCTCAGTGCCGGCGGCCCGGTCCGGGCCAGCGACCTTTACCCGGGGCACCCGGACGTGGTGCACGCGTGGCGCGCCCAGGCGATGCTGTGGTGTTCTCAGCTCGGCCCGGACGGCTGGACCAGCCTGTCGGAAACGATCGACGCCGAACGGTTCTGGGACGGCGACCGGCGCGACCTGCGGCTGCGCCTGTCCGTGGGACAGGGTGCCCCGTCCATCGACGCGACCTGGACGTTCGGGGTGACGCGGGACAGCCCCTATCTCGCGTCGACCTATCACAACCTCGCTCCGGAGCTGATCCGCCGCCGCGCCAACCTGCTCTGCGACCCCGACACGGATGTGCTCAGTCACGCGTTGGAGCCGCTGGCCGGCGCGCTGGACATCGCCGTCAACACCTTCGTGCGGGTGTCCGAGGACACCATGCCGTCCGCCGTGCACGCTCTGCTGGATCTGTGGGTGCGTCCGTCGCCCGAGGGCTACCGGCGCTGCGCCGAGATCGCCGCCTCCGACTTTCCACCGTGGGAGGACGACGACTACCTCCGATACGCGTCACTGGTCCTGGCCCGGCTCCGTGGCGACGACCGGGTCACCGCGGAGACCGCCGTGGACGTGCTGGAGCGCATCCTCGGGTCCGGCCGCGTGCGGGTGCGGAATGCGGTGGCAGCCGCGGCGATACAGGTCCGCGCGGTATTCCCGGACGATGCGGCGGTCGCCGGGCTGATGGACCGCCTCCGCCGCCTGCGGGAGTGACCGGCGGAGCCTGGTGGGCTCCGCCGGTCACCGGTGCTGCTAGCCCAGGGTCAGGGTGCAGCTGTCCTGGTCCGCGGCCAGTTCGGTCACGGCGCCGCCGAGCTGGACGCGCCACGGCAGGGCCTCGCCGCTGCGGCCGACACGGACGGCGTCGCCTTCGCGGACGACCGTGAAGACCGTGTCCGCGCCGGACGGGCCGGGGACGACCACGGCCGTGCGGCCCTCCGCCGGGGAGAACAGGCGCAGCGTCACGCCGTCGCGATAGTCGTAGTCCGGGCGGTCCTGGCGGGCGCCGACCGGGATCACCGCGCCCGGGCGGACCAGCAGCGGCACGCTGAAGAAGTCGTGCGTCTCGCGGACCCAGCCGGGGCCCTCCACGACCGCCCCGGTCAGATAGTGGGTCCATCGGCCGGCCGGGACGTAGTACGACACCTCGCCGGAGGCACTGAACACCGGGGCGACCAGCAGATCCCCGCCGAGCATGTACTGCCGGTCCAGATAGGTCACCGACGGATCGTCCGGGAAGGCCAGGATGAGCGGCCGCATCACCGGCAGGCCGGTCAGGTGGGCCTCGCGGGCCGCGCCGAACAGGTACGGCATCAGCCGGTACTTCAGGTGGGTGAAGGAGCGGAGCACGTCCACCGACTCCTCGTCGAAGTTCCACGGCACCCGGTACGACTTCGACCCGTGCAACCGGCTGTGCGAGGAGAGCAGCCCGAACGCCACCCACCGCTTGAACACCGCCGGGTCGGGCAGCCCCTCGAAGCCGCCGATGTCGTGGCTCCAGAAGCCGAACCCGGACGACATCAGCGACAGCCCGCCGCGCAGGCTCTCCGCCATCGACTCGAAGGTGCCGGTGTTGTCCCCGCCCCAGTGCACCGGGAACTGCTGCCCGCCGACCGTGGCCGAGCGGGCGAAGAGAACGGCCTCACCCTCGCCGCGAGAAGAACGCAGCACGTCGAAGACGACCTGGTTGTAGATCTGCGTGTAGTAGTTGTGCATCCGCTCCGGGTCGGACCCGTCGTGCCAGACGATGCCGTCGACCGGGATCCGCTCGCCGAAGTCCGACTTGAACGCGTCGACGCCCATCTCCACCAGGGCACGAAGCTTGGACGCGTACCACTCGCGGGCGTCCGGGTTGGTGAAGTCGACCAGCGCCATCCCGGCCTGCCACCGGTCCCACTGCCACACGGCACCGTCGGCAGTGCGTACCAGAAAGCCTTTGGCCTTTCCTTCCGCGAACAGCGGCGAACGCTGCGCGATGTAGGGGTTGATCCAGAGGCAGACCTTGAGCCCCTTGCCGGCCAGGCGCTTCAGCATGCCCGGCGGGTCCGGGAAGATCCGGGTGTCCCACTCGAAGTCGCACCAGTTGAACTCGCGCATCCAGAACGTGTCGAAGTGGAACACGCTCAGCGGCAGGTCGCGGTCGGCCATCCCGTCGACGAACTTGTTCACCGTCTCCTCGTCGTAGGAGGTGGTGAACGAGGTGGTCAGCCAGAGGCCGAAGGACCAGGCCGGGGGCAGCGCCGGCCGGCCGGTCAGGGCGGTGTACCTGCGGATCACGTCGGCCGGCGTCGGACCGTGGATGACCAGGTAAGACATCGATTGCCCGGCCACGCTGAACTGGGTGCGGGTGACCATCTCGGAGGCCACCTCGAAGGAGACCTTGCCGGGGTGGTCGACCAGGACGCCGTACCCGGCGCTGGTGAGGTAGAACGGGACGTTCTTGTAGGACTGCTCCGAGCTGGTGCCGCCGTCCTCATTCCAGATGTCGATGCTCTGGCCGTTCTTGATCAGCGGCCCGAAGCGCTCGCCGAGCCCGTGGACGACCTCGCCGACCCCCAGATCCAACTGCTCGTGGACGAAGTCGCCGGCGTCACCGGAGACGATGCCCATCCCCTTCCAGCCGCTGCCGGTGATCCGCTTGCCGTCGGCGAGGAAGTCCAGCCCCCAGTTGTCACCGGTGTTGATCCGGGCGGTCAGCGCGCCGGAGGTGAAGGAGGTCTCGGACACCGCGACGTCAGCCGGGGAGCAAGCGATCGAAAAAACCGGATTTTTCGGTACGCCACCCTGAAAGTGCTCGATGGTGACCCGGATGACGTCGTCCATCGGCGCCGACAGGGTGACCGTGATCAACGGGGCGTCGAGGGTGTCCCCCCGGTCCTGGATCCGCTTGGTGGCGGCGTAGACGGTGAGCGACTCCGGCCCGGGGACACTGTCCTGGTAGTGGACGGGGTGCAGGACAGTGAGGCCGTCGCGCTTACGCCAGTAGCCGTCGGTGAACTTCATGCGTGTCCTTTTCTCAAGATCACTTGATGGCGCCGGCGGCGATGCCGCGCGTGAGAGTCCGCTGGAAGATCAGGAAGAAGACCATCGCCGGGATGATGCCGATCAGCGCGGAGGCGCTGGTGGTCGTGGCATCCATCATCCGGTCGCCCTGCAGGACGCCGAGGGCCACCGGGACGGTCTGGTTGTCGTTGGAGATCAGGAAGATCAGCGGCAGGAAGAACTCGTTCCAGGTCCAGATGAAGAAGAACGTGAACAGCACGGCGAGGGTCGGCCGGCTGACCGGGACGACCACCCGCCAGAGCGCGCGCCACCTGCCCGCGCCGTCGATCGCGGCCGCCTCCAGCAGCTCCTTGGGGAACTCGGTGTAGACCGACGTGAGCAGGTAGGTGCCGAAGGCGCTCTGCACGACGGTGAAGATGATGATGATCGAGAACAGGCTGTCGTAGAGGCCGAGCTGCTTCGACAGGTAGTACAGCGGGTAGACCAGCACCTCCTGCGGCAACAGGTTGGCGACCAGGAAGAACACCAGGAACCAGATCCGTCCCCTGACCCGGCCGATGCCCAGCGCGTACGCGTTGAACACCGACAGGATCACGCCCAGCACCGCCACCACCAGGCTGGTGATGAAGCTGTTCCAGAGCTTGAGCCCGAAGTCCACCCGGTTCCAGAAGTCGACGATGCCCCGCCAGTACAGGTGATCGGGCAGTGACAGCGGTCCGCCGGCGGCGTAGTCGGCCGGGCTCTTGACCGCGTTGACCGCGACCACCAGCAGCGGCGCGACCATCAGCAGGAGCAGGACGAGCAGGCCGGCGAGGATGAGGAAGCGGCCCGGCCGCCGCTCACGGAGGGTCGGTTTTTCTTCGGTACGACGTTCCGGCGCCCGAGTGGCGGTGACAGTCATCGGTGGTCAGCTCCGCTCGGCACGGTTCTGCAGGCGCAGGAAGACGACGGCGAGGACGACGATCAGCACGGTCAGCACCGTGGAGATCGCCGAGCCGTACCCGACCTGGGCCTTCTCGAAGAAGTTCTTGTAGGCGAAGTAGGACGGCACCAGCGTCGCGTTGCTCGGCCCGCCCCGGGTCAGCACGAAGATCTGCCCGAAGATCTTGAGGGACGCGATGGTGGTGGTCACCAGCACCACGTACAGCTCGGGCCGGATCATCGCGACGGTGATCTTCCGGAACCGCTGCCACCAGGACGCGCCGTCCAGGTCGGCCGCCTCGTAGAGCTCCGGGTCGATACGTTGCAGGCCGGACATGAACATGACGATCGGGTAGCCGAGCTGGAACCAGATCATCACGGCCATCACGCTGTACAGCGCGTACTCCGGGTCGCCGAGCCAGTTGTGCGCCAGCGAGCCGAGCCCGGCCGACTCCAGGATCCGGTTCAGCGCGCCGTATCCCGGGTGCAGGATCCAGCCCCAGATGATGCCGGTGACCGCCACGGGGAGGACCTGCGGCAGGTAGTAGCCGGAGCGCAGCGCCGAGGCCCACCGGTCGGAGAACCGCTTGGCGACGTAGTCGAAGAGGAGCGCGGCCAGGACCAGGCCGACGAAGGTGGGCACCACCGCCATCGCGATGATCAGCAGGATGATGTGCCCGAACGAGGCCCAGAAATTGGCGTCCGCGAAGAGCCGGGTGTAGTTCTCCAGACCGACCCAGCGGGGACTGCCGATCCCGGTCCACTTGGTGAAGCTGATGTAGACCGTCATCACCAGCGGGACGATGATCACCGCGGTCGAGGCGACGATCCCGGGGATCAGATAGACGGCGTAGCCACGATTCTTCACGACCTGGAACCTTTCTCCGTCGTGGGCGGCCCTTCCAGGCCGCCCACGACCTGCTCACTTGCCGAGGTCGGCCAGGTTCTCGTTGTACGGCTTGGCGATCTCGTCGAGGAACGCCTGCGGCGTCTTCGACCCGTTGATCAGGCCCTGGGTGCCGGCGACCAGCACGTCGTAGTAGCCCGGCGCCGGCCAGTCGGGGTAGAACGCGAGGCCGTCGCCGGTGGTGAGCTTGGTGAAGTTCTCGATCAGCTCCTTGTTCTTGGGGTCGGTGATCGCCGACGGGTCGGCCGCCACCGGGACGCCGCCGCTGTTGCCGAGCAGGTTCTGCACCTCGGGCGACATGGTGATGTCGATGAAGTCGTACGCCAGGCTCTTGGCCTTGCTCTTCTCCGGGACGACCCACAGGTTGCCGCTGGAGCCGGGGTGCAGGGTGTTGCCGGGGAACAGGAAGGTGCCCCAGGCGAAGTTCTTCACCTCGCTGGCGAACCGGCCGTACCACCAGCTGCCGGAGACCAGGATCGGGAACTTGCCCTGCTCCCAGGAGACGCCCATGTCCTCGGCCTTGATGCCGGCCGAGTCCTTGCTGATGTAACCCTTCTTCACCCAGTCGGCGAAGGTGGTGGCGCCGTAGCTGAGCACCGGGCCGTTGAAGTCGACTTTGTTCTTGTACAGCTGGTAGTCGTCGACGAAGGCCCGGTCGGCCTTGGAGAGCGCGAGCTCGTAGAAGATCTGCTGGGCCGGGTACTCGGCGCCGCCGACCGCGAGCGGGGTCACCTTGTTCTTGACGAAGGTGTCCATCGCGGCGGTGAACTCGGCGAGCGACGCCGGCACGGTGACCTTGTACTTGTCGAACAGCGCCTTGTTGTAATAGACCATGACGTACTCGCCGTAGTTGGGCACGCCGTAGAACTTGCCGCTGCCCATGATGCCGTCTTCGTCGTACTTCGCCGTGGTTTGCAGACTGGCGGAAAGTTTCTTGTCCCAGCCGCGCTTGGCCGCCTCGTCCGTCAGGTCGGTGAGCAGCCCCTGCTTGGAGAGCAGGCCGGCGGTGGCGTTGCCCTTGTTGTACTCCAGGATGTCCGGCGCGCTGTCCGAGTTGAGGATCATCTGGGCGTTCTGCTGGATCTGCTCGAAGCTCTTCTCCTCGAACTTCACCTCGACGCCGGGGTGCTTCGTCTTGAAGATCTCGATCGCCTTGTTCCAGGCCACGCCCATCGCGCTGGTCGGGCCCTCGTAGTGCCAGAGGGTCAGGGTCTTGGCGTCGGCGCCCTCGTCGGAGGAGTCGCCGCTGCCGCCGCACGCGCCGAGCGCGAGTGCCGTGGTCATCGCAAAAGCGCCGGCCAGCAGGCCGCGCCGTGAAGTGATCATGTGGATGTCCTCCCAGGGGGACTGGCTGAGGAGTCGGGATCCGGCTGGCGCTCAGGGCCCTTGTCCGGCCGGGGCAAGGGGCCCTGAGCGCCAGCCGGGGACAGGGTGATGCGATTGTCGAAGCGCTTCGACGATCACGCGGGAAACGTCGAAGCGCTTCGACAACGGCCTTGCCGCAGACGCTATGAAACGAGCGACACGGATGTCAACGGTGTGACGGCGGGATTTCGCGGCAGCTGTCCCGCTCGACCAGGCTCGGCTCGAGCAGCCGGGTGAACTCCACCCGGCGGTGGTCCAGCAGCCGCATCGCCGTCTCCACGGCGATGGTCCCGACGTCGTGCGCCGGGATGTCGATCGAGGTCAGGTTGACCGGCATGCTCGTCGCCACGTCCCGCGGGCAGATCGCGACGATCGAGACATCCTCGGGCACCCGCCGGCCGGCGGCGTGCAGCAGGTCGAGCAGCGGCCGCAGCGCCTCCTCGTTGTGCACCACCAGCGCGGTCAGCCCGGGCAGTTCGGTGTCGAGGTCGGCGAGCGCGGCCCGGACGCCGTCGGTGCCCGGCTCGGTCGGGTGGGTCGCGGTGCGCAGCCCCAGGTCGGCCGAGGCGCGCAGGAAGCCGGTGAGGAACCGGTCCGCATAGGTGGTCTGCCGCTGGTAGACCGCCGGGGACGGGCCGACCAGCCCGATCCGCCGGTGCCCGTGCCCGGCCAGGTGCCGCAGCGCGAGCGCGGCCGCGGCCTCGAAGTCCAGGTCGACGCAGGCGATGCCGGCGTGGTCGGCGGGCAGCCCGATCAGCACCGAGGGCTGCTTGAGGCGGCGGATGGCCGGCAGGCGCACGTCGTCGCGCTCGATGTCCATCAGGATCAGCGCGTCGACCATGGTGCTGTGCGCCACCCGCTCCAGGCCGGCGGTGCCCTCGTCCTTGGTCAGCAGCAGCACGTCGTGGTTGTGGGTGCGGGCCGCGGTGACCACCGCGGTGGCGAACTGCATGATGACCGGGACGTTGACGTCCACGCGCAGCGGTGCGACCAGGGCGAGCACATTCGTCTTGCTGCTGGCCAGGGCGCGGGCGCCGGCGTGCGGGTGGAAGCCGAGCTCGGCGATCGCGGCCTGGACCCGGGCCCGGGTCTCCGCGGAGATCGGGCGGCGGCCGCTCAACACGTACGACACCGTGCTGGGCGACACACCGGCCGCCCGGGCGACGTCGTTGATCGTCGGCACTGCGCCTCCCCACGTTCCCCGATCCGCACTCACCAGACCGCGCTCCCCTCGCCGATCCTAACCACCTGCACGATCACGCCCCGAGCCACGACGTGACCGGGTGGCGTGCGACGCCCGGGTGCGCAGGACACCCGGACGCCGCACGCCGATCGCGGCGGGAACCCGCTCCCATCCGATTCCCGCCGCGAGTCTCATCGGATCCGGAAGGACGCCACTCGCAACCCCGGGCTGAGCACCAGGTAGACGTCCTGCCGGCCGCTCACGGCCGCGACGGGGGCGGACACTTCGGCGTACGCGTAGACGCCCCCGGTGTCCGCCACCGTCGCCGTCCCGAGCAGCCGCCCGGCCGGTGACCCCAGGCGGACCTGCACCGTCCCGGCGCCGGCTGCCCGTACCGTGAAGGTCTTGCCCGCGCGCAGCGCCGCGTCCCGGAACGCGATCCAGTCACCGGCCGCCACCGCGCCGACCACCGTCCCGCTCGCCTTGCTCTCGTCGAGCAGCTTGACGCCGGAGTAGTCGTCGAACGCCTCCGCCCTGGTCAGCGCGGACAGGTCACGCGCCGGGATGGTCTCGCCGCGCACCGGCAGGGCCACCCGCTGCCGGATGTCGGCGGACGAGGAGCCGACCAGCACGTCGTAGGTCGAGGTTTCGGTCACCCACCGTTGCCGGGTGACGTCCCAGTGCGCGAGGTCCCGCGGCGTCAGCGTGAACGTGACGGTCCGGCTCTGCCCGGCCGCGAGATGCACCTTCTGGAAGCCACGCAGCGTCTTGCCCGCGGTGACGTCGCGGGAGGTGCGCTGGTGGGTGTAGAGCTGGACGACCTCGTCGCCGGCCCGCTTGCCGGTGTTGGTGACGGTCACGGTGACCCCGCCGGCACCGGCTTTGAGCCCGGAGTACCGGAACGACGTGTACGACAGGCCGTAGCCGAACGGGTAGAGCGGCTTCGTGTTGACGTATTGATAGGTCTGTCTTGACTTGACGATGTCGTATTGATTCAGATCAGGAGGCAAGTCAACAGTTGACTGTGGCCATGTTTGCGTCAACCTACCGGCCGGGTTGACGTCGCCGTACAGCACGTCGGCCAGCGCATGCCCGGTCTCCGCGCCGGCGTGCGTCGTCCACACGACGCCCGGCACACCCTGCGTCGCCAGCGCGATCGGGTAGCTGCTCTGCAGCACCACCACGGTCCGCGGGTTCGCCGCCCGCACCGCCTTGATCAGCGCCGCCTGCCGCGCGCCGAGGCTCAGCCCGGTGCGGTCGTGCGCCTCGCGCCCGGCCACGAACGGGTTGGTCCCGACCACCACGACCGCGGTCTGCTGCTTCGCCGCCGCGGCGGCGGCCGTGGTCACGCCGTCGACCAGCACCTCCTTGGTGAAGTGCGCCGCGCCGGCCGCGGTCGCCGAGCCGAGACCGAGCTTGCCGTCGGCGCCGACGGTCACGTAGACGTTCGCGCCGAACCAGCTCTCCTGCGTCTCGTAACCGGCGTAGTGCAGCACCACCGTGCCGTCGCCCTGGTCCTCCACCTTGAACTGCTGCTGCACGAACCAGCCGGTCGGCGCGGTGTCGTGGGTGACGAACGGCCCCCAGTTGTACGCGAGGTACTTACCGGTGGCGGCGTTGCGCAGGGTGGACACCCCGTCTCCCCAGTCCACCGAGTCGAACTGGGCGGCGGCGTCGGCCGAGGTGGCCGTGGCGGTGACCGCGTCCGGGTCGGCGGCGGTGACGTAGCGGCCGGTGGCGACGTCCTTCAGCGCGATCCGGTCGGCGCCGTTGGCGTTGACCGTGGACGACGCGCGCTCGGTGATGCCGTCGAGCGCGGTCACCGCGTACGGAAGCTGTCCGCCGTACCAATCGGTGTAGAGCGTGTCCGCGAGCGGGCCGACCACCGCGACCGAGCCGCCCGCCCTGATCGGCAGAATTCCGGAGGAATTCTTGAGCAGCACCATCGCGTCGGCCGCGGCCTCCCGGGCGAGCTGCCGGTGCTGCGGGCTGTCTACGACCGAGGCGGGGATCGTGGAGTACGGCCCGCCGTCCGGATCGAACTCGCCGAGCCGGAACCGGATGCTCAGCGCGTCGCCGACCGCCGTGTCCACCTGCGTCTCGGTGAGCAGCCCCCGGTCGAGCGCCTGTTGCAGCGCGGTGACGGTCGGCTCGCCGTTGGTGTCGTCGACCGTGAAGCTGTCCAGCCCGGCCTTGACCACGGCCGCGTCCGCCTCGGCCTGGGTGGCGAAATACGCCTGCGAGCCGGTCAGGTTGGTCGGCGCCCAGGCGTCGGTGACGTTGTAGAGCCGCTGGTCGCTCCAGCCGCGGACCAGGCCGGCGAGGTCCGGGTCGACGGTGGCCGGCCGGCCGTTGATCAGGTTGTAGGAGGACATGACGCCGGTCGCCGCGCCGGCCTGCAACGGGATCCGGAACGGCGCCCGGTCGTACTCGTTGAGCACGCGCTGCGGCACGTTCGACGACGTCTGGTCCCGCTTGGTCTCGTTGTTGTACGCCGCGTAGTGCTTGAGCGTCGGCGCCGTCTTCAGGTGCTGCGGGTCGTCGCCCTGCAGCCCGTGCCCGTACGCGGTCGCGATCGTCCCGGACAGCAACGGGTCCTCGGAGTACCCCTCCTCGTTGCGTCCCCACCGCGGGTCGCGCAGCAGGTTGACCACCGGCGCCCACAGGTTCAGGCCCCACACGGTCGGGTTCTGCGCGTGCATCCCGCGCGCCTCGTCGCCCACGGCCGAGCCGATCCGCTCGATCAGCGCCGGGTCCCAGGTGCTGGCCAGGCCGACGGCCTGCGGAAAGACGGTCGCCGTCGCGTCGGTCTTGGCGCCGCCCGCGTGGTAGTCGTTGGACCACGCCACGCCGTGCAGCGCCTCGGTGCCGGACTTGAAGACGGCGAGGCCGAGGCGCGGGATGGCCGGCTGGTACTGATGCAGCAGCGAGAGCTTCTCGGTCAGGGTCAGGCGGCCGACCAGGTCGTCGATGCGGGCCTGGAGCGGCAGGTGCGGGTCACGGAACGGGAGCGGGTCGGCGGCGTGCGCCGGGGTGGCTGTCAGCGGAGCCGTGAGCAGGGCGGCGGCCAGCAAGGCCAGACCGCGTCTTCCGAGCATGGAGATCTCCCTCGCTGATCGGGACCGGGACTATCGAAGCGCTTCGACGGCTGCGGCTCACCATAGATTCAGGCCGATGCATGAGGCAATAACCAAGCGGAAATCCGCCGGAAACCGTGGCACGGATCCGGGCACAATGGGCGGGTGCGACTGATCGTGATCGGCGGGGACGCAGCGGGCATGTCGGCGGCGGCGCAGGCGCGGCGCCGGCGTGGGCCGGACGAGTTGGAGATCGTGGCCTTCGAGATGGGCCGCTTCGTGTCGTATTCGGCGTGCGGGATCCCGTACTGGATCGGCGGCCTGGTCGACGGCCCGGACGCGCTGATCGCCCGTGACCCGGCGGCGTTCCGCACCGCCGGCATCCAGGTGCGGACCCGGCACGAGGTCACCGGGATCGACCTGGACGCGCGCACGGTGACCGTGCACGACCGGGACGCCGGGCGCAGCACCGACGAGCACTTCGACCACCTGGTCTACGCGACCGGCGCGACCCCGGTCCGGCCACCGTGGGCGGTGACCGACGCGGGCGGCGTGTTCGGGGTGCAGACCCTGGAGGACGGCAGCGCCCTGCGCGACTGGCTGGACCGGGAGAAACCGGCCGACGCCGTGGTGATCGGCGGCGGCTACATCGGCGTCGAGATGGCCGAGGCGATGATCAATCGCGGACTCCGGGTGACCCTGGTGGAGAAGGCCGACCAGCCGATGGGCACCGTCGACCCGGACATGGGCGCGCTGGTCGCCGCGTCGATCCGGGGCCTCGGCATCGACCTGCGCACCGGCGTCACGGTCGAGGGCCTGGAGACGGCGGACGGCCGGATCAGGGCGGTGGCCACCGACGACGGCGCGATCCCGGCCGGCGTCGTGGTGATCGGCCTGGGCGTGCGGCCCAACACCGAGCTGGCCGAGGCGGCCGGCCTGCCGCTCGGCCCGACCGGCGGGATCCGGACCGACCTGCGGCAGCGGGCGGCCGACGGGGTGTGGGCGGCCGGCGACTGCACCGAGGTGCACCACCGGATCAGCCGGCGCGCGGTGCACGTCCCGCTCGGCACGCACGCCAACAAGCAGGGCCGGGTCGCCGGCATCAACATCGGCGGCGGGTACGCGACCTTCCCCGGCGTGATCGGCACCGCGGTCACCAAGCTCTGCGACCTGGAGGTGGCCCGCACCGGCCTGAGCTCCCGGGAGGCAGCCCAGGCCGGGTTCGCCGCGGTGACCGCCACGGTCGAGTCGACCAACCGGGCGGGCTACTTCCCCGGCGCGGTCCCGATGACGGTCAAGGTGATCGCCGAGCGGGAGACCGGGGTGCTGCTCGGCGCGCAGATCGTCGGGCGCGCCGAGGCCGCGAAACGGATCGACGCGTTCGCGGTCGCGGTGTGGAACGGGATGACGGTCAGCGAGATGACCGGGCTGGACCTGGGTTATGCCCCGCCTTACGCGCCGGTCTGGGATCCGATCCTGATCGCGGCGCGCAAGGCGGAGGAGGTGGTGGCCAGACCGTTTATCCGGTGACGCTCTCGATGGTGACGGTGCCACGGCCGACGACCGCGCCCTCGTCGGTCTCGAACGTCACCTGACCGGACAGGTGCCGGCCGGCCGGCGGGACCGCGGCCACGGTGACCGTGCCGGTGATCGTGGCACTCGCCCCGGCACCCAGCGCGACCGGTGTGCTCGGCGCGCTGAGTTCGCCGAGAGCCGGGCTGTAATAGGTGTCCTGGTAGTCATATTCGGTCGTGCCCGCGGGCACCGAATACCCCTGGATCTCCACGGTGTACGTCCCCGGAGCCGGCGCGTTGAGCGTCACCGCCTCCTCCGAGTCGCCGTCCGCGGACCGGCCCTTCTCCACGTGGTTCGCGTCGTAGAGATACAGGTCCAGGTCGGCCGCCGGGTCGGCGGCGTTGCCGATGGCGACGGTCAGCCGGGTCGCCCCGGCCGGCACGACCACCGTGTAGTCCTGCACGCCGCCCTGCGCGATGCTCGGCCGCTGGGTCAGCGAGCTGCCCAGCGGGCCGCCCTTCGGGATGATGCTGATCGGGCCGAACCGGTTGGTGACCGTCCAGCTCGCCGGGGTGGCGGCGCCGACCTGCACGCTGGGCAGGGTGACCGTGGCCGGCTCGACCGTGACGCCCTGCACCTTGGCGGTCAGCGCGAACGGGTTGCTGAGCAGCGGCGAGGTGCGGCGGGACTCCACCTCCAGCTCCCAGACGCCGGGGAGCGGGTTGTCGTACGACCGCTCCTCCGGCTTGCAGGTCGCCGGGTCGGAGTAGTTGGTGTAGCAGTACGGGCTGGAGGTCGGCTCGACCGGCACGCCGTACGGGTTGATCGCGATCCACCGCGTCTGCGAGCCGGCCGCGATCCCGCCGAGGTCCACCTGCAACGAGGTGGCGCCGGCCGGCACGGTGACGAAGAACGACGTGGTGGAGTTGCGGTCGACGGCGCCGGAGAAGGTGTTGGCGTACGACGGCGCCTTCGCCTCGGTCCCGGTGACCACGGTGTTGAGCACCTCGAAGTCGACCGCCGGGGTGGCCGGGTCGTCGACCGTGAGCAGCGCGCTGGTGACGCCGCGACCGGCGGTCACCCGGACCGGGATCGTGACCGTCTTGTTCAGCGGCAGCGCGACGACCGGGGTGGACAGGAAGGCCTTGTCGTCACCCTCCCAGCGGAGCCGGTGCAGCACGAGCCGGTTCGGCCCGCTGGTGCGGGTCAGCGACAGTGACACCCACCTGCTCTGCCCGGCGGTGAACCCGCCCTCCGAGGCCGCGCACCGGTTGTAGATGCCGGTGCCGACACCCGGGGTGCTCAGGTACGGGGCGAGCGGGGTGCAGACCGGCGCCGACGCGGTGTAGGACCGCACGTCGGAGATCTTGGTGAGCAGCTTCCACGAGGCCGGGACGTCGAGCTGGCCGTAACCCTGCTCGTACGCCTGCTCGCCGGGGATGGTGTCCGCGGTCGAGTAGATCGCCCGGCGCAGCTGGGCCGGGCTGACCGTGAGCTTGTTCTGCTTGGCGGCCGAGAGCAGCAGCGCGGCGCCGCCGGTGGCCTGCGGGGCGGCCATCGACGTGCCGTTCTCCATGGCATAACCGTTCGGCAGGGTGTATCCGACGGTGTCCAGGCCGGCCACCGGCTCCCAGGTCGGCACCGCTGAGATGGCCGAGCCGGGCGCCGACAGGTTCGGTTTGAAGCCGCCGTCCTCACGCGGGCCGCGCGACGAGAACGGGAACAACTGCAGCGGCTTGCGGGTCACCGAGCCGTAGTTGGCCAGCCAGGTCTCCTTGGAGACGCTGGCGGCGACGCTGACCGCGTCGGTGGAGACCGACGGGTCACCGACGGTGTTGACGCCGGAGCCGGAGTTGCCGGCCGAGATGAACAGCTGCACGCCGTACTTGGTGATCAGCTGCTGGTACAGCTGCGACTGGGCGCTGGAGCCGTCGTTCAGCGCGGGCAGGCCGCCGATCGACAGGTTCACCACGTCGACGTGCCGGTTGACCACCAGGTCGACCATGCCGGTGGTGAGGGCGGCCGCGGTGCAGCCACCGCCCCACGAGCAGGCCCGCGCGGAGACGATCTTCGCGCCCGGCGCCTGACCGTCGAAGTTCCGGTTGCCGAACAGGTCGTTGCCGGCCGCGATGCCGGCCACGTGGCTGGCGTGCAGGCCCTCCGGGATGCCGATGTTCACGAAGTCGGCGACCTGGCCGGGCAGGCCGGCCGGGGTGAGGTCGACGTCCTCGCGGTACTCGACCACGAACGGCATCCGCTCGGCGACCGGGGTGGCCGGGTTGTCGGTGCCGAACCAGCCGATGTCGAACTTCTCCTTGTACGGCCGCATCACGGCGTCGTCGGTGAAGTCGAAGTTCTGGTTGGTGTCGACCCGGATGTCATGACTGACCGGGTCGTAGAGGATGCCCCACACGTCGGTGGTGTCGCCGTCCCGGTTCACGTCACCGGCCGGCTCGGAGGCCGCGGTGATCGACTCGCTGAAGCGGTTGATCAGCCAGTTGCCGGCCGGGGCGGTCCAGGTCGCGCCCTGGTAGGTGAAGGTCGGGCCGGTCACCGCGGTACGCATGGCCCGCCACGTCAGGTCGTTCTCGACCAGCGGGTCGGTCGCGGTGACCCAGTCGACGATCTTCCGTTCCCCGGTGGTGGTCGTCTGCAGCGCCGGGTGCGCCAGGTCGACGCCGGAGTCCATGATGCCGATGGTCACGCCGCGCCCGTCGTAGCTCGGGTGCTTGCGCTTGAAGTCCACCGACCCGGTCTCGCCGACCGGCAGGTACGGGTTGTCGGCCGGCGTGCTCGCGCCCGGGCCGCTGGGAGGGCTGCCCTGCTTGGCCGCGCTCGCGTCGCCGGTGAGGTCCGGTTTCGGCACCTGCACGGTCTCGTCCAGGTCGACGCCCGCGACGCCGGGCAGCTTCGCGGTGTTCAGTACCTTGCCGGTGGGCACCGTGGCCAGGACGTAGCCCACCTGGTCGAACTGCCGGGCGATCGTGCCGCCCAGCCCCTTCACGCGGGTCGCGACGTCGGCGGTCCTGCCCTGGTCGGTGGCGATGATGACGGTGACGCTCGGGCGGTGCTCGGCCTGTGCCTCGGCGAGCAGCCCGGCGTCGTGCGAGCCGAGAGTGTCGGCCGGTGAGTCCTTGGGTGTGACGTCCTCGGTGGCGGGCGCGTTGTCCTCGGACACGGGCGCCGGCGCGGCCGTGGCCGGCAACGAACCGCTCACCGTCGTCACGCCGGCCGCGAGGCCGATCGCCAGGACAGAGGTGAAGGTTCGTCGGCCCCAGCGGGATGGTTGTCTCACGTGTGGGTCCTCCGCAGGATCGGCGCCGGAAGGGATGTCCGGGCACTCCTCCCGGGATCCTCCGATCGATCCGTATGGAAGTCACTACGCTCGATGACGTTCGTGACCTTCCCGTGACCAAAGTGGACTCAGCTGAGCCCGAGCATGAGCACCGGCCGATCGGTCACCTCCCGCAGCACCGCCGCCACGTCGCCGGCAGCCCTGGCCGAGGCCCTCGCCGCCCTGGAGACGTTGAACCGGCACCTGACCCCGGCCCGGTTCTGACGCCGGGTCAGGGAACGTAGTCCTCCAGCCGGGCCGGGGTGAGTCCGGCCTTGTGGATGGCTTTCAGCACGGCCAGGAAATCGTCGACGAAGCGCGGCCGGAAGTGCATCAGGATGATGTCGCCGGGCTGCACCACGTGCGGATCCTGCTGGTAGAAGACCTTGCCGTGGTCGGTGGTCTCGGTCCAGGTGAAGACCGCTTTCATCCCGCAGTCGTGCGCGGCGCGCAGGGTCGTGGTGTTGTAGGAGCCGCCCGGCGGGCGGAACAGCGTCGGGCGCTCGCCGTAATATTTCGCCAGGCGGTCGGCGCCCTCGCAGATCTGGCGTTTCTGGCCGTCGTAACCCAGGTAGGTCATCGTGGGGTGGCTGACCGTGTGGTTCTGGATCGTGGCGCCGGCGGCCTGCAGCGGCTTGAAATACTCCGGGTCCGGGTCGACGGCGTTCACCTCCAGGAAGAGCGTGATCGGCACGTTCGCCGCCTGGAACAGCTTGGCGGCCATCGGATCCTTCTGCCAGCCGTCGTCGATGGTGATGAAGGCGATCTTCTCGGTGGTGGGGATCCTCTTGAAGATGCCCGCCTTGCCGTCCGTGGGCAGGGTCACCTTGGTCGGGAGCGGCGGCGGCGGGAACTGCGGGACGCGGCGCCGCAGATTCTCCGGGAGGGCGGCCAGGGCGGCGGTGACCGCCTCCGGGGTGCCGGCCTGGGCCACCGGGGCCGACGCGGACGGGTCGAGACTCGGGGCGGCGGCGCTGGTCGCGGGCGCGGACGTCGGACTCGCGGCGGCATGACCGCCACCGGCGCTGCAGCCGGCCATCACCGTCACCAGGGTGCCGGTGGCCACTGCCCGAAACAACGTGCTCGTCCCCATGCGTGCGTCCTTGCCGTCGGTGAGTCCTCAGACCGGAAGACGCTGAGGAACCCGTGCCATGTTCACTCGGCCACGCAACTGTGCCCTTCCTCATGCCGTGCAACCCGTGACCTTAGGGTGGGCGGCATGGCGTTGCTGCACAAGGCGGACATCCGCCCGACGAAACTGGAGTTGCTCAGCGGCTGGTTGCCGGCCCAGAGCTGGTATTCCGGCCCCTCCGACCCGGATGTGACTCGCGTCGCAGCCGGCCGGTTGGACGACCCGGCCGGCGCGGTCGGCCTGGAGATCATGCTGGTCCAGGTCGGGGACGGACCGGTTCTGCACACCCCGCTGACGTACCGCGGCGCCCCGCTGGACGGTGCCGACGAGTTCCTGATCGGCACCACCGAGCACTCCGTGCTGGGCACCCGCTGGGTCTATGACGCGGCCGGCGACCCGGTCTTCGCGGCGGTGCTGGCCGACGTGATCCGCACCGGCGGCACCCAGGCGGCCGAGGAGGTGCACGGCGACGGCGAGGTGGTGATCCGCCAGCCGTCCCTGTTCCTGCGTGGGAGCGGCTCGCCCGAGGCCTCCGGCGCCCCGGAGATCCTCCGCCGGCCCGGCGCCCCCGCCACCCCTGGCGAGGCGACCCTGACCGGCCGGTGGTCCGGTGTGGACACTCCGGTGGTGCTGGCGCGTCTCACCGCCTGAGCACCCGTGCGGGAGCCCTCCGCGACGAGGGCTCCCGGCCGGCGCTTACAGACCCATGTCCTTCGCGATGATCATCTTCATCACCTCGGAGGTGCCGCCGTAGATGCGGTTGACGCGGTTGTCCGCGTAGAGGCGGGCGATCGGGTACTCGTTGATGAAACCGTACCCACCGTGCAACTGCAGGCAGCGGTCGATCACCCGGTGCGCCACCTCGGTGCAGAACAGTTTCGCCGAAGCCGCCTCGGCCGCCGTCAGCTCGCCCGCGTCCAGCGCCTCCAGCGCCCGGTCGGCCACCGCCTGCGCCGCGTCCACCTCGGCCTGGCACGCGGCCAGCTCGAACTTGGTGTTCTGGAACGAGGCGACCGCCTGCCCGAACACCTTCCGCTCCTGGGTGTACCGCTTGGCGAACTCGACCGCCGCCGCGGCCTGCGCGTACGCCCCGAACGCGATGCCGAGCCGCTCCTGCGGCAGGTTCTGCCCGAGGTACGAGAACCCCTTGTTCTCCTCGCCGAGCAGATCCTCCACCGGCACCAGCACGTCCTGGAACGCCAGCTCCGCGGTGTCCGACGTCTTGAGGCCCAGCTTGTCGAGCTTGCGGCCGACCGAGTACCCGGGCAGCTTGGTGTCCACCACCAGCAGCGAGATGCCGAAGCGCCGGTCGTCCGGCTTCGGCGGCGAGGTGCGGGCGCAGACGATCACCCGGTCGGCCAGGACGCCACCGGTGATGAAGGTCTTCGCCCCGTTCAGCAGGTAATGCCGGCCGTCCTCGGTCAGCTTGGCGGTGGTGCTCATGCCGGCCAGGTCCGACCCGGTGCCCGGCTCGGTCATCGCGATCGCGAACATCATGTCGCCGCTGACGAACGGCGGCAGCCAGCGCTGCTTCTGCTCCTCGGTGGCGAGGTTCAGCAGGTACGGCAGGCAGAGGGCGACGTGCACGCCGGAGCCGCCGAACGAGACGCCGGCCCGGGCGGTCTCCTCGTACTGCACGGCGGCGAACTTGAACGAGTTGATGCCGGCGCCGCCGTACTCCTCCGGCACCTCGATGCCGAACAGGCCGAGCTCGGCGAGCTTCTTGTAGAAGTCGCGCGGCACCTCGCCCTCGTGCAGCCAGTCGTCGTAGTGCGGCACCACCTCGGATTGCAGGAAGTCCCGCAGGGTCGCCCGGAAAGCCTCGTGGTCCTCATTGAAAATCGTGCGGCGCATCAGAATCCCTCAAGCGATGACTAGAGACGGCGTCCGCCGTCGACGTACAGGGTCTGGCCGGTGACGAACGACGCGGCGTCGCTGGCCAGGAACGCGACGACCTTGGCGATGTCCTCGGGCCGGCCGACCCGCCGGAGCGGGGTGATCTCGGCTGCCTTGGCTTGCATATCGGCAGCGGAGACACCGATCCGAGCAGCCGTCGCGTCCGTCATCTCGGTGACGATGAAACCGGGCGCCACCGCGTTGACGTTGATCCCGAACGGGCCCAGCTCCATGGCGAGCGTCCGGGTCAGGCCCTGGATGCCGGCCTTGGCCGCAGCGTAGTTCGCCTGCCCCCGGTTGCCCAGCGCGGAGACGCTGGAGGTGTTGACGATCTTGCCGGAGCGCTGCGGGACCATGTGCCGCTGGGCCGCCCGGCTGCACAGGAACGCGCCACGCAGGTGCACGTTCATCACCATGTCCCAGTCACCGGCGGACATCTTGTGCAACAGGTTGTCCCGGGTGACGCCGGCGTTGTTGACCAGCACGTCGACGCTGCCCAGCTCGGCGGCGACCTTGTCGACCACCGCGTCGACCTGCGCCTCGTCGGCGACGTCGCAGCCCAGCGCGATCGCGGTGCCGCCCGCCGCCTGGATCCGGCCGACCACGTCGGCGCAGTCGGCCTCGTTCAGGTCGAGGACGGCGACGGCCGCGCCCTCGGACGCGAACTGCAGTGCGGTGGCCGCGCCGATGCCGCGCGCGGCCCCGGTGACGATGGCTACCCGGCTCATAGAGAGAACTCCCTTGTTCTTAGAAAGCGCTGATCCCGGTCAGCGCACGGCCGATGAGCAACTTCTGGATCTGGCTGGTGCCCTCGTAGAGCGTCTGCACCCGGGCGTCCCGCATGAACTTGCCGACCGGGAACTCGTCGACGTACCCGTACCCACCGAACACCTGGATCGCCTGGTTGGCGGCCTTGACCGCGGCCTCGCTGGCGAACAGCTTGGCCATCGACGCGGCGGTGCCGAACGGCTGCCCGCGATCGACCAGGTCGGCGGCGCGCCAGACGAGCAGCCGGGCGGCGTCGGTCTCCACCGCCATGTCCGCGAGCATCTCCTGCACGAGCTGGTACGTGGCGATCGGCTTGCCGAACTGGGTGCGCTCCCCGGCGTACGCAAGGGAGGCCTCGAGGCAGCCTCGCGCCAGGCCCACACAACCGGAAGCGACAGCGATCCGGCCCTTGTCCAGCGCGGACATCGCGATCTTGAAGCCGGTGCCGGCCGCGCCGAGCCGCTCCGAGTCGGCGACGCGCACCGCGTCGAGCGTCAGCTCGGCGGTGGCCTGCCCGCGCAGGCCGAGCTTGCCCTTGATCTCGCGGCGGCTGAAGCCGGCCCGGTCGGTGGGGACCAGGAACGCGGTGACGCCGCGCGGGCCGGGACCGCCGGTGCGGGCGAAGATCAGCGCCACTCCGGCCCACGTCCCGTTGGTGATGAAGATCTTTTCCCCGGTGATCAGCCAGTCGTCGCCGTCGCGGACCGCGCGGGTGGTCAGGTTGCCGGCGTCGGAGCCGGTGCCCGGCTCGGTCAGCCCGAAGCAGCCGATCGTCTCGCCCGAGCAGAACCGCGGCAGCCAGCGCCGTTTCTGCTCGTCGGTCCCGTACGCCTGGATGGTCTTGGCGACCAGGCCGAGGGTGACCGAGACGATCCCGCGCACCGCGGTGTCGCCGCGGCCCAGCTCCTCCATGACCAGCGCGTAGTCCAGGAAGGCGCCGCCCGAGCCGCCGAACTCCTCGTCGATGCCGAGGCCGAGGAACCCCAGCTCGGCGAGTTTCCCGACGATCTTCGGGTCGACCTGCTCGGCACGGTCCCACTCGGTGGCGTGCGGGACGACCTCGCGCTCCACCCAGTCCCGGGCGAGGTCCCGCAGCTGCTCCTGCTCCTCCGCGAGGGTGAGGTCCACGGCCGGCTCCTAAATTGAACGCTGTCAGGTTTCTCGGGTCATGTTAACTTAACGGCGTTAGATTGCTCAATCCCCGGAGGAGACATGCCCCGGCCCAGCACCCCCTTGCTCAGCCGAGAGAACATCCGGGCTGCCGCACTGGAGATCATCGACCAGGAGGGGCTGGACGGCTTGAGCATGCGGAAACTCGCCGCGTCCCTCACCGTCAGCGCCCCCGCGCTCTACTTCCACTACCCCACCAAGGAGCAGCTGCTCGACGACGTGGCCAGCGAGATCATGGAGCGGGTCGACGTCTCCGCGTTCACGCGGGGCTGGCGCGAGGGCCTGCTCGGCTGGGCCCGGTCGTACCGCGCCGCCCTGGCCGAGCACCCGAACATCGTCCCGTTCCTGGCGCACGGCCCCGGCCAGCGGGACGCCTCGCTGCGCCGCGCCGACGCGGTGCACGGCGGCCTGGTCGCCGCCGGCTGGCCGGCCCGGGACGCCACGATGATCGGCGCCTCGACGAAATATCTGGTCGTCGGCGCCGCGATGGGCTCGTTCTCGCGCGGCTTCGTCGACGACGTGCAGGTCTACCTGGATCGCTACCCGGCGCTCGGCGACGCGCACCGGCTGCGCGAGCACGCCGACGCGGTGGACCGGGACAGTTTCGAGTTCGCCCTGCTCACCTTTGTGGACGGACTCGCTGCCCGGCTCGCCCGATCGGCGACAACACCGATGCATTGATCATCGTTTTCCTGCATCGTGGACCACCATGGGGATCCGGCGCATTCTGAACAGCCAGCGGCTCTGGCTCGACCTGGCCGGGCTCGCGCTCTCCGCCGGCCTGTTCGTCGCCGCGTTCCACGCGCGGGATCCGATCCAGGACATGCTGGTCGGGGTGGCCACCTCGTTCATCTTCGCCACCATCCTGGACATGTTCATCACCCTGCAGAACAGGCTGGCCGACCGCGCCCGGGTGCACTTCTTCGGCGCCGAGCTGGTGCGCAAGGAGACCCTGCTCTGCTATCCCGACTTCGTCATGCACGACGACGTGCGGGTCACCCTCGGCCACCACAACCAGCAGATGCTCTTCCAGCGGCCGCACTCCCGGTTCCAGGAGGTGACGGTGCACCGGATCGACATCCCGCGGGTGGTCGCGGCCAACGACATCCAGTCGCTGCTCTACGTCTCCACCGCGTTCGAGGCGCGCCGGACCTGCCCGCTGATCATCACGGTGGACACGATGATCATCGAGGACTGCGCGCGCAGTTTCGTCAGTTTCGGCCTGTCCAGCAACGACTGCACACACCTGTACGCCAACGAGCACGCCGACCCGCTGTTCACCATCGTCGAGGACGAGGTCGGCTCGGAGTTCATCCGGCTGCGCAACGGCTCGGAGTACCGCTCCACCAAGCGCAAGCAGTACGGCATCATCCTCCGCTACGCTCCCAACCCGGAGGAGTTCCCGGAGCGCCGCTGGCTGCTCGTCGCCGGCCTCGGACCGGTCGGCACCACGGCGACCGGGTGGTACCTCTCGCAGCACTGGCGGCAGCTGGCCGGCAGCGTGCCGCGGAACAAGAATTTCATCGCGGTGCTCTCCACCGGCGTCTACACCGATCATGCCCCGCATCTCGAGGAGATCTGCCTGGATGACTGAGGTCCTGCTGGCCGGCCTGTGCACGCTGGACATCCTCCAGCTCGTGGAGAAATATCCGGCGGACAACGAGAAGGTCACCGCACTCACCCAGACCGTCGCCGCGGGCGGCCCGGCGACCAACGCGGCCGCCACCGTCGCCCACCTCGGCGGCACGGCCACCCTGCTCACCGCGGTCGGCCGCCATCCGCTCGCCGCCGGCATCCACGCCGACCTGACATCCTTGGGCGTCCGCCTGACCGACCTGACCGCGGACGATCCGGGCCCGCCGTCCGTGTCGAGCATCGTGGTCAGCGCCGGCACCGGCAACCGGGCGGTCGTCTCGACGAACGGCGCCGCCCGCTCGATCAGCCCGCTGCCCGATCTGCCGGCCGTTCTCCGCGATATCAGTGCGGTCCAGGTGGACGGTCACTACCCGGAACTGGCCGTCGCGGTCCTGACCGAAGCCCGCCGCCAGGGCATACCCACCCTGATCGACGCCGGCAGCTGGAAAGCGGTCACCCCCGCCCTGCTGCCGCTGCTCGACGTGGTGGTCTGCTCGGCCGACTTCCACCCGCCCGGCATCACCGCACCCCACGACATCGCCCACTTCCTGACCGATTCCGGCGTCCGGTGGATCGCCATCAGCCGCGGCCCCGACCCCTTGCTCCGCTGGACCGGCAGCGATTTCCGCGAGCAGCCGGTCCCCCGGACCCCGGTTGTCGACACGCTGGGCGCCGGCGACGTCCTGCACGGGGCGCTCACTCTCGCGGTCGCGCGCCGCTGGCCGCTCACGGACGCGTCGTTCGCGGAAGCCCTCGACGAGGCGGCGGCGGTGGCCAGCAGGAGTTGCGCCTCCTTCGGGACGCGGTCCTGGATGTCCGCTTCACGCTCCTCAAGAACAGACTCATGCTGACTCGGATCCGCGCTGATCACCGATCGTCGCTCCCGCCAGGGACCCTTCCGGGCCGGGCTGGCCGCTGACGCGTCCAGAACGCCCGACCCGAAAGGGCGACGCCCGCGGGTGGCCACGACCCGCCAAAACCCGAACCCGTCGTTGTCGACTTCGGCGCTGGGGTGCGTTTCTTTCTGAGGGAGATCGCTGTCAGTGGCGGCGCGGGTGCGTATCGCCCGTCCGCCCACGGCCGGGGTGGTAGGAAATCACCACTGCCGGCCGCCGCTGCTCACGATCATGCGTCCCAGTCCACGAAACGCTCGTCTCACCGAACCGGCCGCCGCCCCACGGCCCGCCCAGCACCGGACCGATTCAGGCCCACATCCGGTCAGGGTCCGCTTCCCACTCCCGCCCGCAGTCCGACATTTCCGGTACGCCCCGAGCGCCGCGTTCCCCGTCCGGCCCGTCACGTCCAAGCCGGCCCCCAGGAGCTGCCTCCACCACCTCTACCGACCAGCCCCCGACGCCCGTCTGGTTCCCAGCGTTGATCACCGGCACAGCCGCCGCTTCGACGGCGTGGTCCAGCTTTGCCGCCGGCGGTAGCCCAGAGGCGCTACCGGCTCCCGCCGCGCCCATCGCGTGCCCGCACCACCCCACCCCCAAGCGCTTGCGTTCGGAGCCCATATCCCGCCCGCTCAAGGCCCCTCGGCGCAAGCCGAAACCCGGGCTGGCGCTCATAGCCCTATCCCGGACCCAGATAGGGCCACCAGCACCAGCCCGACCCCATCGAGCTGGCGCTCATGGCCCTGTCCTCGGTCGGGATAGGGCCGCCAGGTCCAGCCGGTACCGGTCGAGCTGGCGCTCATGGCCGTATCCCGGATCCGGTCGGGCCATCAGGACCAGCCGGAACCCGTCGAGCTGGCACCCACAGCCCTATCCCGACCGCGGAAAGGGCCACCAGCACCAGCCCGAACCCGTCGAGCTGGCACCCACAGCCCTATCCCAGCCACGCATAGGGCCACCAGCACCAGCCCGAACCCGTCGAGCTGGCACCCACAGCCCTATCCCAGCCACGCATAGGGCCACCAGCACCAGCCCGAACCCGTCGAGCTGGCACCCACAGCCCTATCCCAGCCACGCATAGGGCCACCAGCACCAGCCCGAACCCGTCGAGCTGGCACCCACAGCCCTATCCCGACCGCGCATAGGGCCACCAGCACCAGCCCGAACCCGTCGAGCTGGCGCTCATAGCCGTATCCCGGCCGCGCATAGGGCCACCAGGACCAGCCGGAACCTGTCGAGCTGGCGCTCATAGCCCTATCCCGGATCCGGATAGGGCCACCAGGACCAGCCGCTTGAGTGCACCGAGTAGGGCAGACGGCGTTACCTGAGGTTCGCGGGCTACACCGCGTACCGAAAAGTTGAACCACGGGCAGAAACGGGGGCCGCGGACCGGGACCGGGGCATCAGCGGGCCGTGACCGGCGGCCGGGGGCGTGACCGGCAGAGACGTGGCCTGGGGGGGCAGAGACGTGACCGGGCACGGATTGCAACCGGCGGCTGGGCCGGGTAATTCTCTGGCCGGCGCGACGGCGTCGGAGAACAAGAGGGACATCGCTGAGTGGGTTGTTGCCGGGTAGAGCGTTCTCTCTCAGGGAGGAAGGCACGCTTGGCGCTTTGTTCACAGCCCAGCCCGCAGGTCGGCGCCCCATCCGCGACGCTGAGGGATCGCCTGAGGGCGGTCAGGTCAGGGTCAGAAGGGTCAGTTCGGAGATTGCGGGCTGAGCCGGGGTGGTCGTGGCCGCGGCCCGCAGGTTGGCCAGGCCGGCCGCGAACTCGTCGTCCGGGATGGCGAGCAGCGTCGTGTTGGCCCGGTGGCGGACCTTGTCGTGGAACTCGGCGAGGGTGGCCGCGTTGACCTGGCGGATCCGGCGTCGTTCCCGGAGCGTGAAGCCGGCCGCGGTGAAGGCCGCTTCCACCTCGGCGACCGTGGGGAAGGTGTCCAGCACCGCGCCGGCCGTCGGGAAGAAGCGGTAGAGGGCGATCCGGGACTGGTCGCCCGGGAAGGCGCTGCGGATCAGCACCGGCGCGCCCGGCGTCAGGACCCGGCGCAGCTCACGGGCGGCGGCCGGCAGGTCGGCTATGTGGTGGATCATCGTGGACAGCCAGGCCGCGCCGCAGCAGCCGGCCACGAGGGGGATCCGTTCGGCCCGGCCCACCGCCCGCCACGCCTCGGGCGGGGCCTGGCGCAGCATGGCCAGCGCCGGCTCGACCGCGACGATCCGCACCCCGAACCAGGTCCGCAGCAGTTCCGCGTAGAGCCCGGTCCCCGCACCGAGATCCAGCACCGGCCCGGCCACCGGCAGATAGCGACCGAGCGCCGCCCGCCAGCCGTCCAGCCCGCCCTCGGGGGCGCCCCGGCCGGACTGATACACCGCCGCCACCGGGCCGTCGAAATCGATCCGCGCCATCGGAGCCTCCCGCAGCACCGGTGTGACCAGATCCGTCGCGAAGCACACACGCCGCGGGCCCGTGCGATCCCCGGGGCAGACCTATCCTCTCCCCTGTGGGCGGGCTCGTCATCTTCGATCTCGACGACACCCTGCTGCGCACCGCCGCGGCCACCCGGGCGGCCCGGCGGACCGTGCTGGCCTCGCTCTTTCCCGGCTGCGACGCCGCGCGGGCGCTGGCCGTCTGGCGGCGGACCACGCTGCTCTACTCCGATCAGCAGTTGACCGAGTTGCTCCGGGTGCTGGCGGCCCTGCTCGGCACTCCCCTGCCGACCGGCGCCGACCTGGACGGACTCGCCGCCGGGTACCACGCCGAGGTGATCGACCGGGTGACCGTGGAACCCCGGGTGGTGGCCGCTGCCCGGCGGCTGCGCGACGACGGGCATGCGCTGGCGATCGTCTCCAACGGCGACGACGCGGTGCAGCGAGCCAAGATCGAGCGATCCGGGTTGGGTGATCTGGCGCCGGCCGAGCGGGTGGTCATTTGCGACGGCATACGCATTCCCCGCAAGCCGGACCCCGAAGGCCTCCGACCCCTGCTCCACGACGCCGAAGGCAGACCGGGAACGGAACGACGCGCCGCACGCGCCGTGCTCGTCGGGGACCGCACCACCGACGTGCTGACCGCCCGGCTCGCCGGCATCCCGGTGGTCCGGCTGCGCACCCGCACCGCCGACCTGGAACGCGGCAGCGGCCTGAGCCGCACCGCCCGCCCGGACGCCGAGTGCTCCCCGGCCGGCGTCTACCAGGCGATTCGGGCGTTGCTGTGACGACGCGCGGACTACGGGAGGAGACCGAGTACCGCTGGCAGCAGTTCGCCGCCGCCCCGGTCACCCGGCCGCACTGGGAGTGGCGGGGCGGATGGCGCTCCGGGCGTACGTCGTACTGGTGGTATCTCGATCTGACCGCCGAAACCGCCCTGGCGGCCCTGGCCACCGACTACCTCGCGGCCCTCCGGGCACCCTGGCTGGACCCGGCGGTCAACCTTCACGTCAGCCTCCAGCAGGTCGGCTTCACCGACGAGGTCACCGAGGAGCAGGCCGCCCGGGCCCTGGCCGCCGCCCGCGACCTCCCGCTCGCCCCGCTCCCGCTCACCTTCGGCCCGGTCGACCCGAACCCGGAGGCGGTGGTCCTCCGGGTCTCGCCGTGGACCGCCATCCAGCGGCACCGGCTGCGGCTGCGCCGGGTCACCGAGCCGATCGTCGGCAAGCTCGCCGGCGCCGACGACCACTTCTGGCCGCACGTCTCGATCGGTTACATCAACGCCGCGGTGCCGACCGCCCCGATCGTCCGCGCCCTGCGCGCGCTGCCGGACCGCACGGTCTCACTGATCGCCCGTGAGCTGCACCTGGTCCGCCTCGACCGGGACGATCGCGTCTGGAAGTGGGACCGGGTCGGCACGCTGCCGCTCACAGCTCCACGATGACCGTGGCCCGTGCGGCCGACGCGGCGACCAGGTCGGTGTTGCGCTTGTCGTTGCCGTCGACCCAGGCCGCGGCCGCCTCCGGGGTGCGGCCGCCGGCGATCTGCCGGTCGATCAGGCGCTGCCGGGTCACCGCCCAGCTCACGTTCAGATACCAGATCTCGTCCAGGCTCTCGCCGACCCGGGCCCACCCGTCGTCCGGGAGCAGCAGGTAGTTCCCCTCGCTGATGATCAGGCGCACCGAGGCCGGGATCCGGTGCGCGTCGGCGACCGGTTCGTGCAGCTCGCGGCTGTAGGCCGGGGCGGTGATCTCGCCGGTCGCGGTCCGCGCCCGGCGCAGCAGCCCGGCGAACCCGTCCCGGTCGAAGGTCTCCGGCGCGCCCTTGCGGTCCCGCAGGCCCCGCTCGGCGAGCACCGCGTTCCGCAGGTGGAAGCCGTCCATCGGCACCTGCGCGACCAGCTGCGGATCGGCGCCGAACCGCTCCGTCACCCGGGCCTCCAGCCAGCCGGCCAGCGTGCTTTTCCCGGCGCCGGGCGGCCCGGCGATCCCGATCAGTCGCCGGTCGGCGCCGAGCGGGACGATCCGCTCGAACAGCTGCTCCCGGTCACGAACCACCTCGGCCATGCCAACCCGCCTTCTAGCGGCGAAAACGGTCAGCGCGAGCTTACCGGTTTCCAGCCGAGGGCCGGGCCGAGCCGCTCCGCCATGTCGGTGAGGATCTGCACGTAGTCCTCGTGCTCGAAGGTGAACGGCAGCGCGAACGCGACCTCGTCGATCTCCCGGAAGGCCGCTTGCTCCGCAAGCTTGTCCGCGATCTCCGCGGCGGTGCCGACGACGTCCGGCGCGAACATCATCCGCGCCGGTCCCTGAGGAGTTTGCGTACGCGGGAAGCGCTGCTCCGCGTACGCGAAGTATTTCTCCCGCTGAGCCGGGGTCGCCGAGTCGGTGGGGATCACCACGAGGCCCTGGGAGACCCGGGCGCGGTCGCCGTCCGGGTGCGCGGCGCGGAACGCCCGGATGTGCGAGAGCTGGATCGCGTCGAAGTCCTCCGACTCCTCGGCTTTCACCACGCTGCTGGTCAGGAAGTTCATCTCGTGCTCACCGGCCCAGGCCGCCGAGCGCAGGCTGCCGCCGCCGTACCAGAGCCGGGACGACAGCCCCGGGGAGTGCGGCTGGACGCGGTCAGAGAACTGTTCGAACCCGACCGTTCCGCGGAAATCGGTGACGGGCTCACCGCGTACACAAGCAAGCAATCGCTCGACCCGGGCGTAGCTGAAGTCTTCCGCATCGGCCGTGTCCGGATAGAGCGCGTCCTTGACGCGGTCGAAATGCATCGGCGGGCCGACGCTGATGCCGGGGTTGAGCCGGCCGCCGGAGAGCAGGTCGACGGTGGCCAGGTCCTCGGCGAGGCGCAGCGGGTTCTCCCAGCCGAGCGGGATGACCGCGGTGCCCAGCTCGATGCGGCTGGTGCGCTGGCTCGCCGCGGCGAGCACGGCGATCGGCGAGGAGATGCCGAATTGCAGGTGCCGGTGCCGCAGCCACGCGCTGTCGAAGCCGAGCCGCTCGCCCAGCTCGATGATCTCCAGGGTGCTCTCGTGCCCCCGGCGCGGATCGGCCTCGTCGAACAGGCCGATGGTGAGAAAACCCAGCTTACGCAGCATGAACGCACCCTATCGCCGAGATGTGAACCACTCGTTGCTGACAAGATCCTTCACCTTTGCCGGACGATCGTTACGCTGTCCCGATGTCCAGCCCCCGGACCCGTGTGTACCTGATCGCGACGGCCGCCGCCGTGGTGGTGGCCGCCGGCGCCGCCGTCGGACTCGCCCACGACCGCGACCCGGAGCCGGCCGCCGGCCAGTGGGTGGCCCCCTCGTCGGCCCCCGCCGCCGCCCCGAGCGTCGCGGAGACACCGCCGGCCGCCGCGAAACCACCGGCCGGCCTGCACGTGATCGCGTACTCGGACGGCCCGGACGGGCTGCCCGCCGACCCGGAGCAGAACTCCACGGCCGCACCGACCCAGGGCCTGCACCCGACCAAGAAGGTGGCGCTCTATGACAAGCCGGGCGGCAAGCCGCGCGCGTTCCTGCCACCGGAGATCAGCGGGCTGCGCACCGTCGTCCCGATCGTCGCCCGCGACCGTGGCTGGGTGGCCGTCCTGGTCCCCTCGGTGAACCGGCGGATCGGCTGGGTCCCGCCCGGCGACTACGAGACCGAGACGCTGCGCGATCAGCTGATCATCCAGGTGTCCCAGCACACGCTGAGCTGGCTGCGCGACGGCCAGGAGCAGAAACGCTGGACGGTGGCGACCGGGGCGAAGCAGACCCCCGACCCCGGTCGGCCGGACGTACGTGATGGGCACGACCCCGATGAAGGGCGACATCTACCTCGGGCTGCGGGCGCTGGTGCTGGGCTCGATCCCGGAGGAGCCGGAGAAGATGGCGTCGGCCTTCCAGCTGGCGCACACCGGGATCCACGCCTGGTACAAGGACAGCGTGTTCGGCCACAGCGTGTCCAACGGGTGCATCCGGATGCCGGGGCCGGCGCAGAAGAAGCTGGTGGCGGAGATTCCGGCGGGCACCGGGATCACGATCCTGCCCTGACGCGTCCGGGCAGGCCCGCCGGCCCGGGCCCGCTCAGCAGGTCACGAAGATGCGGGCGGCGACCCGGGGCAGGGCGGTCCGCGGGCGGCCACCGGCGTGCACCCGGGCCGGGCGGCGGCCGGTGACCGAGCAGGTCGGATCGTTCCGCCGGGGGCCGTGCGCGGTGGCGTGCTGCCGGCCGTCCGCGGTGGCGCTCTGCCGGCTGTCCGCGGTGGCGCTCTGCCGGCCGTCCGTGGTGGCGCTCTGCCGGCTGTCCGCGGTGGCCAGGGTGTAACGGCCCGCCGGGCGGAGCGGCTGGCGCATCATCTCCTGGCGGACCAGGTCGAGCAGGTCGGTCATCGGCAGGCCCAGCGCGCGGCAGATCGCGGCGAGGATCTCCGAGGACACCTCTTTGGTGCCGCGCTCGACCTCGGACAGGTAGGGCAGCGAGACGCCGGCCGCGGTCGCGACCTCCTTCAGCGTGCGGCCCTGATGCCGGCGCACCCGGCGCAGAACCGATCCGATGATCTGGCGCAGCAGTGGCATGCCGTCCCCTCCCCCGAAACCTGTGACACCCATCCTGCCCTATTGGGCCGAGTCCGCCGACAGTGCTACGGTGGGCCCATCCCGGAAGCCGGTGGCATTCCCCGCCCGGGCGTTTCTCTCACCCAGCGACGCGCTTCACTCGCCGTCGTTTCTCATCCGCGGGCCCCGTGCGTGGCTCGGCTTGGAGTGTTCCCATGACGATTACCCATATCCACAATCCACCACAAGCCGAGGAGACGGTCGCGGTCGACGCCATCCTCGACATCGTCGACGACCGCGCCTGGCTGCGCGCCGACGGCTACCTGCCCGGCCGCGCCGACCTGCCCCTCACCCTCGCCGACACCCGCCGGCTCGGCCTGCGCCGCGGCGACCGGGTGACCGGTTTCGCCCGGATCAGCCGGCCCGGCAAGCCGGTGAAGCTCCAGGTCAGCGCGCTCAACGGGCGCCCGCCCGGGCGGCGGCCGGACTTCTACCAGATGACCGCGCTGTACCCGCAGGAGCGGCTGCGCCTGGAGACCGAGCGCGACGTGCTCACCACCCGGGTGATCGACCTGCTGATGCCGATCGGCAAGGGTCAGCGCGCGCTGATCGTGGCCCCGCCGAAAGCCGGCAAGACCACGATCCTCCAGCAGACCGCGAACGCGATCGCCCGCAACAACCCGGAGTGCCACCTGATGATGGTGCTGATCGACGAGCGGCCCGAAGAGGTCACCGACATGCGCCGCACGGTCAAGGCGGAGATCGTGGCGGCCACCTTCGACCGGCCGCCGCACGAGCACACCGCGGTCGCCGAGCTCGCCGTCGAGCGGGCGAAACGCCTGGCCGAGTCGGGTGAGGACGTGGTCGTGCTGCTGGACTCGATCACCCGGCTGGGGCGGGCGTACAACCTGATCGCACCGGCCGGCCGCGGCCGTACCCTCTCCGGCGGCCTGGACAGCACCGCCCTGCAACCACCGAAGCGGCTGCTCGGCGCGGCCCGCAACCTGGAGAACGGCGGCTCGCTGACGATCATCGCGACCGCCCTGGTGGAGAGCGGTTCGGCCCTCGACAACCTGATCTTCGAGGAGTACAAGAGCACCGGCAACGCCGAGCTCAAACTGGACCGCTCGCTCGCCGAGGCCCGGATCTTCCCGGCCATTGACCTCGCCACCACCGGCACCCGGCACGACGAGATGCTGCTGTCCCCGGCCGAGCTGGCCGTGGTCGCCCAGGTCCGCAAGGCGCTGAGCACCCAGGACCGCCGCGACGGCATGCAGCAGCTGCTCACCCAGCTCCGCACCACCGCCACGAACACCGAGTTCCTCCGCCGCGTTGCCCACTCCCTCGCCTGATCGATCCGAACCGCTCGACGGAGCCCGACGTACACCAATGTGTACCTGCGCTGGCCGGAGGCCCGATCGCCGCGGCGGCGATCGACGCGGCGCTGGTGGCGGCAATCGGCGTGGCGGCCGGCACCGCGAGCGCGGAGACCGTCATCGGTGGCGTGATCGGCTACGGGACCGCGGCCTTCGAGTCGTACGAGGTGATCCACCAGTGCGATCACCTGTTGCGGCTCATCGGGCTCACCGACTCGGCCGTCCAGGTCGCGTACGGCCAGGTGGGACAGATCATCGGCACGTCCCCGGACGGCGTGGCCGGGTTCATGGCCATCTCGACCGGTGGCGGCCTCTCGATGGACCTTCCGGGCGGTGTCGAATGACCACCTTCGACGATGACACCTCCCCCGAGGCCCGGGAGCGATTCGAGCGTGAGCTGGCCAGTATCGGGCATGGTCACCCGGGCCGGACACAGATGGTGCGGGATTCCCTGCGGCGGCTCGCCGACGGCGCCGGCGGCGCCGAGCTCCAGGAGGCAGCGCGGGAGATTCTTGCCGGGCGGATCGGGATTCGGCGAGCATTGACCGGCGAGATCTACGGCCGGACGTTGTCTGACGGCTTGCGGCGATTCCAGGAACACTACGAGCGACTCTCCCCGGAGGAACGCCGGAAGCTGTATGCCGCCGGGCGCGAGCACTACCAGCGGCTGGGCGAGGAGGAGCGCTGACCATGGGTGCGCCGGAGAAGTCGCGGCGACGGCGGGTCACCGAGTACGTCTGCCGTACGTCAGGTGTCTTGATCTTTCTTCTCTGGCTGGTGCCGGTCGTGGCCGGGCAGGCTCATGTCACCTACATCAGCCGGAGCGGTGAGCCCGTGCCGCCCGGCGCCTCGTTCTACCTGAGCACCTACGCGACGACTCCGCTCACCTGCGACATCACTCCGGAGCACGGTCCCACCCGGGCGGTCGCGCTGGAGCCGATCCGCTCGATCTGGCGGCTGCACGGCCTGCTCGGCACCAGGGTGGACCGGTGGTTCGACGGCCCCGCGGTGATCACCTGTGATCCGCCGTCACCGGAGGCCAGGATGGTCGCCGGCCCACTCCAGTCACTGTTCCCGCTGGCGGACGGCATCCTGGTGCCGATCGCGGCGTTCGTCCTGGTGGTCATCGGCTGGGGTGACTTCTTCCTGCCCTGGCGAACGCCACGGCGAGGGCCACGGCGAGGGTCGCGGGGAGGCCGGGACCGGGGCTCCCTCTCCTGACTGATCCGGCTATCCCCACGTGACTAGTGCGTGGGTATGCTGACGCAAACCTGATCGCCGCGGATCCATAAAGGACAGCGGATCCGCCCTGCCACGAGGATGTGCCCGTGAGCGAGGATCCGTCCGACATCCCGGCGTTCGACACGAGCGTCCCGCAGACCGCCCGGATCTGGAACTATCTGCTCGGCGGCAAGGACAACTTCGAGGCCGACCGGGCCGTCGGCGATCAGATCATCGCCTCGCTGCCACATTTCCGCACGCATGCCCGGCTGTCCCGGCAATACCTGGTGCGCGCGGTGCGTTACCTGGCCAGCGAGGCCGGGGTCAGGCAGTTCCTGGACATCGGCACCGGGCTGCCGACCGCGGACAACACCCACGAGGTCGCGCAGGCGGCCGACCCGGCTGCCCGGATCGTCTATGTCGACAGTGATCCCCTGGTGCTGGCGCACGCGCGGGCGCTGCTGACCAGCACGCCCGAGGGGGCGACGGCCTATCTCGACGCCGATCTGCGCGAGCCGGGCGAGATCCTGAAGCGGGCGCAGGAGACGCTGACCTTCGACGAGCCGGTGGCGCTGATGCTGATGGGCATTCTCGGGCACATCGAGGACGACGCCGAGGCCAAGCGGATCATCGACGCGCTGCTGGCCCCGCTGCCGTCCGGCAGCTACCTCGCGATGTACGACGGCAGTGACACCGACCCGGACGTCCGCGAGGCCGCCCGGATCTGGAACCTGTCGGCCGAGCCGAAATATCACCTGCGCAGCCCGGAGCGGATCGCCGCGCTCTTCGACGGCCTGGAGCTGGTCGAGCCCGGGGTGGTCTCGGTGACCCGGTGGCGGCCGGACCCCGGGGCCGCGGACGCCGCGGAGATCAGTCAGTACTGCGCGGTCGGCCGGAAACCGTAGCGAGGAGGTGTGTCCTTGGCGGAGGAACACGACATAGGTGGCTCGATGGTGCGCCGGCTCCAGGTCGGCGCACACCTGCGTGCCTTGCGACGGGCGCGCGGGCTGAGCCGCGAGCAGGCCGGGTACGTCATCCGCGCCTCCGAGTCCAAGATCAGCCGGATGGAGCTGGGCCGGGTCGGCTTCAAGGAGCGCGACATCGTCGACCTGCTCAAGCTGTACGGCGTGGTGGACCAGGCCGAGCACGACCGGCTCGTGGTGCTGGCCCGGGAGGCGAACGCGCCCAGCTGGTGGCAGGCGTACGGCGACGTGCTGGACACCTGGTTCCAGAACTATCTGGACCTGGAGCAGGCCGCCGAGCTGATCCGGACGTACGAGGTGCAGTTCGTGCCGGGCCTGTTGCAGACCGACGCGTACGCCCGGGCCGTGATCCGCCTCGGCCACGGCAACGCCCGCCCCGAGGAGATCGACCTCCGCGCGCGCCTGCGGATGGAGCGCAAGAAACTGCTGGACCGGCCGGACGCGCCCCGGCTCTGGGCGGTGCTGGACGAGGCGGTCCTGCGCCGGCCGATCGGCGGCCGGGCGGTGCTGCGCGAGCAGATCGCCACCCTGATCGACGTCTGCGAGTCGCCGAACGTGCGGCTTCAGATCATGCCGTTCGAGTCGGGTGGGCACGCCGCGGCCGGCGGCGCGTTCAGCATCCTGCGGTTCCCGCACGAGGAGCTGCCCGACGTGGTCTACATCGAGCACCTGACCAGCGCGCTCTACCTCGACAAGCGGGACGAGGTGGACAATTACGCGGCGGCGATCGGGCGGCTGTTCATCGAGGCGAAGCCGCCCGCCGACACGCCGAAGTTCCTCACGCACATCCTGGCCGAGATCGACGCCGGACGGATTTAACCGGTCAGCGCGACGGTCGCGGCGCGCGCCGCGGCCAGCACGTCCTCCTCGCTCGCGTCCTGGGTCTGCGCGGCGAACAGCGCCGCGCTGACCGTGTCGAAGGCCATCCGCGCCAGCAGCCGGGACGGCATCGGCGCGTCCGGCCCGAGGATCTTGGTGATCACCTCGTCGAACCAGCTGCGGATGTTGCCGCCCTGCGCGGCCAGCCTGGTCATCGTCGGCCCGTTGGCGTGCGCGAACCGCATGCCGAGGATCCGCTCACGCCCGGTCGACTCGACCCAGCGCAGCGCCGCGCGGCGCAGCAGGTCCGGCCCCGGCTCCTGCTCGTCGAGCCACGCCAGCAGCTCGTCGAACTCGGCCCGCCGGCTCGCCAGCAGCGCCTGGATGATCGCCTCCTTGCCCTCGAAGTGGTAGTAGAGCGACGACTTCGTCATGCCCAGCGCCTCGGAGAGGTCCCGGATCGAGGTGCCCTCGAATCCGCGCTCGGTGAACAGCTCCAGGGCCACCCGCAGGATCTCCGCACGGGTCTCGCTGCCCGGCCGTCGTGTCGTGCTCATGCCCACACCCTACTTGACGAACGGTCGTTCGGCAGTCACTGTGGAATCTAACGAACGGTCGTTCGGTAAACACGGCACGAAGGGACATCACGATGGAAATCGCCATCATCGGCGCCGGCCCCGGCGGACTCGCCTGCGCCCGCGTCCTCCAGCTGCACGGCATCGACGCCACCGTCTACGACGCCGACGCCTCGGTCGTCGCCCGCGACCAGGGCGGCACCCTGGACATCCACGCCGACACCGGCCAGATCGCGCTCGCCGACGCCGGCCTGACCGCCGAGTTCGCCGCGCTGGCCCGGCCCGAGTCCCAGTCGAAGCGCATGCTCGACCCGTCCGGCGCCCTGGTCATGGAGCACGTCGTCGACGACACCGAGACCGCCGCGCCGGAGATCGACCGCCGCCAGCTGCGCGAGCTGCTGGCCGCCTCGCTGCGGCCGGGCGCCGTCCGCTGGGGTCACCGGGTCACCGAGGTCCGCGACGGGGGCGAGATCCGGTTCGCCGGCGGCGCGCCGGTCACCGCCGACCTGGTGATCGGCGCGGACGGCGCCTGGTCCCGGGTCCGGCCGAGGCTGACCACGGCCACCCCGGAGTACACCGGGATCAGCTTCGTCGAGGTGCGGTTCACCGACGTGGACCGGCGGCACCCGGCGATCGCCGCGCTGGTCGGGGCCGGGCACATGTGGGCCAACGGCGACGGGCAGAACATCATCCTCCAGCGCAACAGCGGCGGCCACGTCCGCGGCTACCTCGGCCTCACCGTCGAGGCGGACTGGCGGGGCACGCGCGACGACCTGCTGGAGCGCTACGCGCACTTCGCCCCCGAGCTACGCCGGGTCATCACCGACAGCGAGGGCGACCTGGTGCACCGGCCGATCTTCGCGCTGCCGGCCCCGCTGACCTGGCCGCACCGCCCGGGCTTCACGCTGCTCGGCGACGCCGCGCACCTGATGTCGCCGTTCGGCGGCGAGGGGGTCAACCTGGCGCTGCTCGACGGCGCCGAGCTGGCCCGGGAGATCGCCGCCGGCCCGTCGCCGGACGAGGCCGTGCTCCGCTACGAACGGCGGATGCTGGAGCGGTCCGGGCCGATCGCGGCCGGCGCGAACGCCGCGATCAAGGAGTTCTTCGCGGGCGGTTTCGACCCGGCCGACGTCCCGGACTTCGCCGAGGAGGCCGAGCAGTGGAAGCGCAACGCCGCTGAGTACCTGGCCGCCCGGGAGAGCTGAGCCGCCCGGGAGAGCTGAGCCGCGCGGAAGAGCTGAGCGGGGAGCTCAGAACCGGATGGCGGCCCGGGTCCGGCTGACCAGCGCGACGCTGCACCGGGCCCGGTGCAGCAGGTGCCGCCCGACCGACGGCCGCAGCACGGTCCGCAGCGCCCGGCGGGTCCGGGCCCCGGCCACCACCAGCTGCGCGCCGGCCGCGGCCTGGGCGAGCACCTCCCCCGGCGAGCCGACCACCACCTCGGCGCTGACCGGCGTTCCCGGGTACCGCCGCCGCCAGCAGCCGACCATCGCCTCCAGCCGGCCGCGCTCCTCGCCGATCGCCCGCAGATTCGTCTCGCAGAGCAGATCCCGCCCGTCCGGCGGCGACCACCCGTGCACCGCGCGGACCGCGACGCCGCGCATCACGGCCTGCTCGAACGCGAAGCCCAGCACCTGCCCGGCCGCCTCCGACTCGTCCACCCCGGCCACCACCGGGTCGGTCGCCCGCGGCTCGCCGCGGACCACCACCACCGGGCAGCGGGCGTGCGCGCTCACCGAGCCGCTGGTCGAGCCGAGCCAGGCCCGCATCCCGGTGAGCCGGCGGCCGCCGAGCACCACCAGCGACGCGTCGGCGGCCCGCTGGATCAGCGCGACCGCCGCGGTGGAGTGCTCGACACGGGCCCAGACCCGCACGCCGGGGTGGCTGCTCATCGCGGCGTCGACCGCCCGGCCGAGCATGTCGGCGACCGCGAGGTCGGTGTCGACGTCGGGATAGACCGCGGCGGCCGGCATCATCGCGGCGGCCGGCACGTAGGTGGGCCATTCGTAGGCATAGACCAGCTCGACCGGCAAGTCGCTCCGCTCGGCCTCGTCCAGCGCCCAGCGGGCCGCCTTCCGCGCCTCCGCCGAGCCGTCGTAGCCGACGACGATCCTCTGGGTGTGCACCGCGCCCGCCTCCTCCTGCGCCTGCTTCCCCCGATCGTCGTTGCTCGGCCCCCGCCGGGCAAGGCTGTGGGGCCCGTCACATTATTAACGTACTGCTTCTTTGTGGACAGGGCCTTCGGCCCCCACTCCACCGACGGGTCACGGTCCGCTGCTCCCTCCCGCCTCAGATCCGATTTCGGTACGCGATGAGCACCCTCGCCCCCGCGTCGCGGGACGGTGCCCGTTGCGTACCGAAAAATCGCTCTTAATCGCCTCCCTCGGCGAACCGTGAGCGAAAGCTGGTGACCGGAAGGTAACCGGGATCACCCGTCCGCTGGTCGGGATCGGAAACATGGATTTGATCTTCGGCCGTTACGGTCCTCGCGCCGCGCCAGGGTTGTCCGGCACTGCCAGCATGGCGCCGTTTTGACTTGAGGAGATTTCACATGGCTGTCAAGGCCGAGTACCTGTGGACCGACGGAACCCAGCCCACCGCGAAGCTCCGGTCGAAGACCAAGATCCTGGCCGACGGCGAGCAGCCGCCCCTGTGGGGTTTCGACGGTTCCAGCACCAACCAGGCGCCCGGTGACAAGTCGGACTGTGTGCTGCGGCCGGTCTTCACCTGTCCGGACCCGATCCGCGGCGGCAACAACATCATCGTGCTGTGCGAGGTCGAGCTGATCGACGGCACCCCGCACCCGACCAACACCCGCGCCGCCCTGCGCGAGGTCGCCGAGAAGTACGCCGACCAGGAGTCGATCTTCGGCATCGAGCAGGAGTACACCTTCTTCCAGGACGGCCGCCCGCTCGGCTTCCCGGCCGGTGGCGGTTACCCGGCCCCGCAGGGTGGCTACTACTGCGGCGTCGGCGCGGACGAGGTCTTCGGCCGCGAGATCGTCGAGAAGCACATGGACGCCTGCCTCGAGGCCGGCCTGCACCTGTCCGGCATCAACGCCGAGGTCATGCCGGGTCAGTGGGAGTTCCAGATCGGCCCGGTGGCCGCGCCGCAGGTGGCCGACGAGCTGTGGGTCGCCCGCTGGCTGCTGTACCGCATCGCCGAGGACTACGGCATCTCCGCCACCCTGGACCCGAAGCCGGTCAAGGGCGACTGGAACGGCGCGGGCGCGCACACCAACTTCTCCACCAAGGCGATGCGCGAGAGCTACGACGCGATCATCACCGCGGCCGAGGCGCTGGGCAAGAAGCGCCAGGAGCACGTGGACGGCTACGGCGCCGGCATCGAGCAGCGCCTGACCGGCCTGCACGAGACCGCCCCGTGGACCGAGTACAGCTACGGCGTCTCCGACCGTGGCGCGTCGGTGCGCATCCCGTGGCAGGTGGAGAAGGACGGCAAGGGTTACATCGAGGACCGCCGCCCGAACGCGAACGTCGACCCGTACGTGGTCACCCGCCTGCTGATCGACACCTGCTGCGAGGCTCTGGCCCAGGGCTGACGCACAGCACCTCCCCGCGCGGGCGCCGGCCGAACGGCGCCCGCGCGTCCTGCTTTCCGGGTCCCGGCAGGCGCGTTCCGGGCCCGCGGGTGTCATGATGAGCCGGGCAGGCGTTCCCCGGCAGGGAAAGGTACGGCGGTCGATGGCGAGCTTCGAGGCGAGGACGGCCGCACAGCCGGACCGGATCACGGTGATCCTCTCCGGCGATTGCGACCTCGCCGCCCGTGATCGGCTCACCGCGATCCTGCTGGACGCGGTCACTCGCTGCGGCGTGGTGATCGTCGACGTCACGGACGTCGGTTTCCTCGACTCGACAGGCGTGCACGCCCTGGTCACGGCCTATCATGCGGCCAGCAGCCGGGGCGGCCGGATCCATGTGACGGGCGCCGCCGGCCCGGTCGCCGCGGTCCTCGAGCTGACCGGGCTCGACGCGCTGCTCCCGGAGCCCTCGCAGCAGCAGGCCGAAAAGGGTCACCATGGCTGAGCAGCCCAGCGACGCCGACGGCATGTCGTACACCGAGCCCGACGACCTGCGGCTGGTCCGCACCTTCGTCACCGAGCGGGCCCTCAAGCTGGGCCTGTCCCCGGCCCGCATCGACCTGCTCACCCTGGCGGTCAGCGAACTGACCACCAACACCCTGCAGCACACCGGCGGCGGCGGGCACATCCGGGTCTGGGCCGAGGACGGCGAACTGATCTGCGACGTGGTCGACGGCGGCGGGCCGCGCCCGTTCGGCCGGGCGATGCCGTCGGCCGAGGCGATCCGCGGGCGGGGCCTGGCCATCGTCGAGCGGGTCTGCGACTCGGTCTCCACCACCGACGTGCCCGGCGGGACGCTGGTCCGGATCCGCCTGCATCTCTGACCGGCGCTGTCACCGGACGCGCACCGCCAGCGTGCAGGTGTCGTCGTCCGGGCTCGGCGCGTGCAGCAGCCGATGGATCGTGCCCAGCGGATCGTCGCCCGGCGCCGCGGAGACCGCACTCAGGTGCTCGCGCACCTCGGCCGCGCGGCCGGTCGGATCACCCCGGCGCTCCACCAGCCCGTCGGTGTAGAACAGGACCAGGTCACCGGGTTCCAGCCGGGCGCCGGCGACCGGGAAGTCGGCCTCGGTCTCCGCGCCGAGCAGCAGCCCGGGCGGTCGCTCCAGGTCGATGGCGCGGCCCTGGCGGCCGAGCAGCGGCGCCATGTGCCCGGCCCGCGCCCAGGGCAGCAGCCGGGTCTCCGGGTCGTAGACGCCGACCACCGCGGTGCCGGTGATGCCCAGCTGGGCGCAGAGCTGGTTCAGGTGGCGCAGCAGCTGTCCGGGGTCGCGGATGCCCACCGACAGCCACGCGACCAGGGCGAACCGCAGGTGGGCCATGCCGCTGGCGGCCTCCATGCCGTGCCCGGCCACGTCGCCGACGGCCAGCGCCACCCGGCCGTCCGGCAGGGTCTGCGCGTGGTACCAGTCGCCGCCGACCCGTACCGCGCTCTCCGCCGGCAGGTAGCTGACCATCGCCTCGAGACCGTCCAGGTCGAACGAGCCGTCCGGCACCGGCTGGATCATCTGCTGCAACTGCCGGGCCACCCGGTGCTCGGCCAGGGCGCTCAGCTCCCGGTCCCGGACCTGGTCGCTGAGCCGCTCGATCTCGGTGCGGGTGGCCACCCGGGCGGTCACGTCCTGCACCACCGCGTAGATCTTCACCGGCCGGCCGCCGGCGTCCCGGGCCAGGTCGGAGAGGATCCGCAGGTGGCGGGCCTCGTCGCCGATCCGGAACCGGACGGTCACGTCGGAGGTGGCCCCGACGTCCAGGGTCTGCCAGGCGGCCTCGGCGATCCCGCGGTCCTCGGGCAGCACCGCGGCGGACTGCTCGGACTGCGGCAGCGGCCCGTCGGCCGGGTCCCGGCGGAAGATCCGGTACATCCCCGGGGACCACTCGGAGCGGCCGGTGGTCAGGTCGTACTCCGCCCAGCCGAGGCTGCCCAGCGCCTCGGTGCTCTCCAGCCGGCGGCGGTGCTCGTCGACCCGGTTCCACCAGACCAGCAGGCCACCCAGGACCCGGTGCACGCTGATCTCGAAGCGGGACTCGGCGACCACGCCGGGACGGGACGCCTCGTAGCGGAACTCGTCCATGGTGGCCGGTGTGCCGGTGTCCAGCACCTCGAGGTAGAGCCGCCAGAGCGGGCCGTCCACCATCGACGGGTAGAGCTCGCTGAGCCGATGGTCGACGCGCTGCGCGCCACGGCGGTGGACGTCCGGGATCTGGTCGCTGGTGGCGGCCACCCGGAAGTCGACGACCGCGCCGTCGTCGTCACTGATCGGCAGCAGCCAGGTACAGCCGGCCGGAACCGCGGCGAGCAACTCCCGGACCACGTCCTCGTCGGCCATCTTCGCAGCCTACCGGCGGGCGTGCCGCTCGCGCGCCACCGCTCACCGCCCTTTCTGAGCGACCACTCTGCTATGCCTCAGCCGATTCACAGCGGGAACTAACCGCGAACTCAACCCGATGCCCGATGATCCGGCCATGACGACCACCGCTTCGGTCCCGCGCCGGGCCGCCGAGGCCGGTGGCTTCCTGGTCGGGCTGAGCCTGCTGGTGGTGACCGCGTTCTGGGTGCGCGACGGCGGGGTGCAGCACGGCGCCGCGCTCGGGTGGACCGCGGTCCGCGCGGCCGGGCGGCTCGCCGGGCTCTGGTCGGCCGACCTGCTGCTGGTGCAGACGCTGCTGCTGGCCCGGATCCCGGCGGTGATCCGCGCGTTCGGCGCCGACCAGGTGCTGCACTGGCGGCGCTGGGCGGCGACCCGGTCGCTCGGCCTGCTCGCCGCGCACCTGGCCCTGATGCTGGCCGAGCGGGGCTGGCCCGGCGGGCCCGGGATGCTGTTCGCGACGGGCGGCGCCGCGGTGCTGGCCGTCGTCACGGTGGCCGCGCTGCGCACGGTCCGCCGGCACGCCCTCGACCTGTACGCCTGCTTCGGCGTCACGCTGGCCCTGCCACATCAGCTCTGGGCCGGGAGCGACTTCACCGGCTCGGCGGTGGCCGGGGCGTACTGGTGGGGGCTTTACGTCCTGTGCGTCGGCGGCGTCCTGGCGTACCGGGTGGTCCGTCCCGCCTGGCGCAGCCAGCGGGCACTCGCCGGACGTCTTGGGCAATACCGCTAAAAAGACATGAAAAGAATTCTAGAGTGGGTCCGACCACCAGGGGAGGACCGATGCAGCCGGATACCACCGCCACGGTGCGCCGCAACCTGCTGGACCGGGTCCTCGGCGACCGCAGCCTGCTGATCAAGAGCACCGTCACGGCGGCCTGCGTCGCCGTGGTCGCCCTGCTGGTCACCGTGGTCTCGCTCACCCGGATGGCCGATCTCCGCGACGACCTCCAGAGGATGAAGGACCACCACGTCGACAGCATGGAGCAGCTGGCCAACCTGCGCGGCGGCATCACCAACCTGTTCCGCGGCATGCTGCTGGTCGCCTCCGGGCAGGGCCCGCAGCGCAACGACCAGCTGATCCAGGCCGGCCTGACCGGGATCACCGCCGCCGACACGCAGATCGACACGGCCGCCGCCGCCTATCGCAAGATCGCCACCGACTCCGGGGCCACCGACCGGCTGTCCCGGCTGGACACCTTCGCCGACGCGTTGCAGCGCTACCGGGGCCTGCGTGACGTGGTCATCCTCCGCAAGCCCCCGCCGGCCGGCTTCGAGATGCCCGCCCCCGACCAGATCTTGAAGGCCTTCGCCGACGCCGAGGCCGGCATGAACGGCGCGATGGACGAGCTCCAGAAGGCCGAGGAGTCGGACGCCGACGCGATGACCGCCACCGGTGACCAGGAGTACCGGCGATCCCGGCTGGTCACCCTGATCGGGCTGGTGATCGGTTTCGTGGTGGCGGCGTTCGTCGGCTTCGGCGTGATGCGGCTGATCCAGCGGCAACTGGCCACCGTCTCGTCGGCGCTCGGCGCGGTCGCCGACGGCGATCTCACCGTGGCGGCCGAGGTGCGCTCCCGCGACGAGCTGGGCCTGATGGCCCAGGCGGTGAACCGGGCCCGCGAGGGTTTGCAGACCACGGTCCGTCAGCTCACCTACGGCGCCGGCACGCTCGGCGAGGTCACCGACCGGCTGGGCAGCATCACCAGGCGGCTGGACGCCGAGGCGCGGGAGGCCGCCGAGCAGGCCGGGATGGTGGCCGGCACGGCCAACGAGGTCTCCGCCAGCGTGCAGTCGGTGGCCGCCGGCAGCGACGAGATGGGCGCGTCGATCCGGGAGATCTCCCAGAACGCCAGCAGTGCCGCCCAGGTCGCCGCGAGCGCGGTCAACGTCGCCCAGGTCACCAACAACACCGTGGCCAAGCTCGGCGAGTCGTCCGCGGAGATCGGCGACGTGGTCAAGACGATCACCAGCATCGCCGAGCAGACCAACCTGCTCGCCCTGAACGCGACCATCGAGGCGGCCCGCGCGGGCGAGGCCGGCAAGGGGTTCGCGGTGGTCGCCACCGAGGTCAAGGACCTCGCGCAGGAGACCGCGAAGGCCACCGAGGACATCGCCCAGCGGGTGCAGGCGATCCAGGCCGACACCGAGAACGCGGTGACCGCGATCCAGGAGATCTCCCGGATCATCTCGGAGATCAACGACTACCAGGTGACCATCGCGTCCGCCGTGGAGGAGCAGACCGCCACCACCAACGAGATGAGCCGCAGCATCGGCGAGGCGGCCGGCGGCAGCACCAGCATCGCCGGCAGCATCAACGCGGTGGCCAGCGCCGCGCACGCCACCACGTCCGCCCTCGGCGAGGCGGACGCGTCGATGAGTGAACTCACCCGCGTCGCCGGCGAGCTGCGCGAGGTGGTCTCCCGGTTCCGGGTGTAGTAGCGGCCGGGGCATTGCGGTCACGGTCGGCGCCGCCTCAACTCCGAGATCGCATCAGAGCCGCTCCGCCCGCAGGGGCACGGATCGCGGCAGAGTCACTGATAACGTCCGGGGCGGGCCGACGATGCGGCTACGAGCGACACGGTTGTGGGAACCCAGGAGAAGGCGATGGCTCGCGCAATGACGCCCGGCGGCCTCGTCACGGCTGCTCTGCGGGACAACCTGTTTCCTGCCGGGGCGCGGTCATGGGGGCGCGGCTGGCTTGCCTGGACGATGGCCGACCTCGAATATCGGGCTGTGGTCGACCGCGATGGCGAGAGCCCGCGCTGGCGCGTGTTCGTCGGAGACGCTCGCCTCGGCCCCGCATTCGAGGACTACGGACGCCTGTCCATCCCTCTCGATCACGTCGGCGTGCGCCTCGATTGGCCAGAGGGCAGCCGACTGGGCGCCGACCAGGCCGTCGCCGTGCAGGCGCTGTGTCGCGACGTAATGTCGTTCGCCGGTAGCCGGCGCCAGCTCGCTCTGCTGATGATGTCACCGGAGGATGTCCGTCGCGGCGACGTTGTCGCATGGCTTCCGGCCGGCGGCTGGCCCGGACGCCTGGCACAGGCACTGGTCATCGCCACGGACCTCAACGACCAGCCTTTGGCCAGCACCATACGAGGTCTGATCACCTCGAAGGGGACACGAGTCGTCAGCCGACGGCCCCGCCACCGCCCTGACGTGACCCAAGCCGAACGCGACCGTCTGGACTCCCTGTACCTGGACCACGGCGATCTTGAACAAGACGTTCACCGAGAAGCCCGGCATTGGCTGGCGCAATACTGCGAGATCTTAGGTCGCACCATCGACCCTTCCCTCCCACAGCCGCGCGATCCCGGCGAATCGATTCGTGGCTGAAGCCGAGTCCGGCAGAAAGCCGGTGTGCTCCGGCCTTGCGACTTGACCGATGGTCCGTCGCCACGGGCCGGATCCGCTCCGGGAGCACCGCGATGGCCGGCGCCGTGGTCGACGTCCGGGTGGGCAACCGGTCTAGTCCCCGAGCAGCCGGGCGACGCGGCGCAGCAGCTCGGCCGGGTCGATCGGCTTGGCCAGGTAGTCCTCGGCCCCGACCATCCGCCCGAGCTCCATGTCGGACTGGTCGGCCCGGCCGCTGATGAAGATCACCGGAATGTCCGCGGTCTGCGGCGACGAGTGCAGCTCGTAGCAGAAGCCCAGCCCGTCCAGCCCCGGCATCTGCACGTCGAGCAGCACCAGCTGGGGCCGCTCCCCCACGGCGAGGGCCATCGCGGTCCGCCCGTCCGCCGCCATCAGCGTCCGGTACCCGGCCGCCCGCAGCTTCGTGCCGAGCAGGTCACGCACGTCCTCGTCGTCGTCGGCGATCAGCACCGTCGGCGGCTCCAGGGCGGCCGCCCAGTCGTCCAGCGCCCCGGCGTCACTGAACGTCAAGGACGTGGTCGAGGTCTGCGGCATCTGCGGCTCCTTCTGCGATGGGACCCCTGAGATCGGCCGCCCCGGACCCCGTCGCAGGGAACCGTTCGTTGCGGTCGGGTTGCGGCGCCCCGGGTAGCTTAGGTTAGGGTTACCTAAACCAGTGCGGGGAGGAATCCGTGACCCAGACCGTTGTGCCGTCGACCGAGGCGCTGCCGTTCCGCTTCTTCCCGGTCGAGGTGGTCCGGGTCACCCGGCTCAGCCCCAGCTTCCTGCGCGTCACGTTCACCGGCGACGACCTGGACCGGTTCGCCGACAACGGGTTCGACCAGCGCTGCAAGCTGATCCCGCCGCTGGACGGCTGCGGCATCGACCACCTGCCGATGGGCGGCGACTGGTTCGCCCGGTGGCGCGGTCTGCCCGCCGAGCGGCAGAACCCGATCCGGACGTACACGGTCCGCGCGGTCCGCCCGCACCTGCGCGAGGTCGACATCGACATGGTCCTGCACGGCGTCAGCGGCCCCGCCTCCCGCTGGGCCGTCGCGGCCGCCCCCGGCGCGATCGCCTGCCTGCTCGGGCCGAACGCGGACTTCCCCGGCCCGCACGGCGGCATCGACTTCCACCCGCCCGCCGACACCAACCGCATCCTGCTGGTCGGCGACGAGACCGCGGTCCCGGCGATCGCCTCCATCCTCACCGGGCTGCCCGCCGGCATGCGCGGCGAGGTCCTGCTGGAGGTCCCGGAGTCCGGCGACCAGCTGCTGGTCTCCGCACCCCCCGGCGTCCGCGTCACCTGGCTCCCCCGCGACGGTGCCCCGCACGGCGCCAAACTAGTCCCGGCCGTCCGATCCGCCGCCGCACACCTGCTCGGCGACGCCGCCGGCGCCACCTGCGCCGACCTCGAGGACGTCGACGTCGACGAGGGCCTGCTCTGGGAGGTCCCGGACGGCACCGCCGCCACCGACGGCTTCTACGCCTGGCTCGCCGGCGAGGCAGCCGTCATCAAGACCCTGCGCCGCCACCTGGTCAGCACCTGCGGCGTCGACCGCCGCGCCGTCGCCTTCATGGGCTACTGGCGCCTCGGCAAAGCCGAATGCTGACCACATCCACCGCCGTCCGCACGCCTCCGGTCGCCCACCATAAAGATCAAATTCAGGCTGACTCGGATCGCGCTGATCACTGATCGTCGCTCCCGCCAGGGACCCTTCCGGGCCGGGCTGGCCGCTGGCGCGTCCAGAACGCCCGACCCGCAAGGGCGACGTCCGCGGGTGGTTGCGGAAAACCCCGGCTGGGCGGCAGGGAACCTCAGTTGGGCCTGATGGTCAGGACTCCGGTCACGGTGCCCTGGTAATAGGTTCGGCCGATCGGGGTGCCGGCGGTCTGGAGCGGGTTGACCAAGCCGTATCCCAGCAGGGCCTTGTCGCTGACCGCGCCGGTGGTGGCGTCGATCGCGGCGGCGTAGAACCCGTTGAGCAGGCCGTCCTGCACGACGGTGTAAAGCTTGCCGTCGGTCACCGACAACCGGGGCAGGGCCGCGCTGCGGGTGGTGGTCGACCAGGTGATCGCGCAACCGGTGCCGGCGGCGTTCACGTCGATCCGGGCCACGCCGCCGTCGAAGCCGGCGTCGGACGGCACGCTCTCCCCGGCGTCGTCCGGCAGAGCCGGGTAGTCGTACCCATAGGTGTTGGTGATGAAGATCGACCGGCCGGCCGCGACCGGCGCGTTCTCCGTGCCGCTCGCGGCCTCGCCGGTGAACAGCGGCTGCACGCAGAGCGGCGTGCCCGTGCCGTCGGTCCGCAGCACCACCAGGTTCATGTGCGGGTCGGCGTTGTCGGTGATCGCGACGTACTCGTAACCGGTGGCCGGGCCGAAGAAGACCGGCGTCGCGCCGCTGCCCCAGGAAAGCTGGCCGGGTTTGCGGGCCGGGCCGCGGTCGTAGGCGTAGCGCCAGAGCAGCTTCGGGGCGGCCGCCGTGGTGTCGAAGACGTAGAGCGCGTGGTCGCTGGTCACCGCGAATCGTCCGGGAACCGTGGAGACGCTGTTCGCCACCTTCTCGCCGACCGGCAGCTGATAGGTGGTCGCCGCGCCGGTCCCCGGGTTCACCGCCCCGACGGTCCCGGCCGCCGTGACGAACCAGACCCGCCCGTCGTACGCCGGGATCACCCCGACCACCGCGTCCCCGTCCGCGATCACCGCGGCGAGCGGGGTCTTCTCGGTGACGGTCAGCGAGGTCGCGGTGTGCGCGATCCGGAGCAGGTCCCGGTTCCCGTCGACGATCACCACCCGGTCCTGGTCGTCCAGGTAGGCGTAGACCCCGCCGAGCAGGGCGCCCTTGGTGATCGGGAGGGAGGCGACCGCGGCGCCGGAGCTCTTGTCGAGCAGCTTGAGGCTGGGCGCCTGGCCGAGGTACTCGGTGCAGAGCCCGAGCAGCGCGCCGTCCGCGCCGTGCAGCAGGGTCGGGCAGGCGGCGAGCAGCGTCGACCTGCTGACCTTGACCGAGCTGCCGGCGAACCCGGGGCCGGTGAACGTCTTCGCCGAGGCGCTGTCGCCGTGCGTGGTGGCGCCGCCGGCGGGCGCGGTGTACGGATTCTGCGGGGCGGACGGACCGAAAGCGCTGGTGGCGGCCTCGGCGGGGGCGCCGAGGAGCGCGCCGGCGGTGAGCGCTGCCGCGGCAGCGGCGGCCGCCCGGCCTCGAATCGATGACACGGTTTCTCCCGGTTCCCCGTCGTTCATGAAGATCGACTCGGAGCCTAGCCACGTCCACTCCGGATAGTCAACATCCTCTATCGGAGAGGTAGGTTAAGTCTCGAGACGCACCGACGGCATCATTTTCCGATTCCGCGGTGGTCGCCGACGCGGTGCCGCGAACGTGTGATTCCCGGGACCGGCGGCCGACAGTAACCTCTGCTCAAGAACTGACGCCGCTCTGCTCGAGAGCCGACAGAATTCATGTCGCGACGGTGCCAATGTCGGCGCGCGGGACCGCGTCAACCGGTCCGCAGCGAGGGGAGAAATCATGCCCGGGCCGATCTGCTTCTACATTCCATCGCACATCATCGATCACATAGCGCGGAATGCCCGTCAATTGGGCCTGGACGCCGAAGCCGCGCAGCGCACCGCGGTGGCGTCCGCGGCCATCCGGCAGCAGCGCCAGACCAGCGGCCTGACCAGCATGGAGGCACTCACCGCGCCGCGCCCGGGCCGGGGTGACCGGCAGATCTTCGACGACCAGCAGCAGTTCGAGACCGGCGGCACGGTGGTCCGCGGCGAGGGCGACAGCCCGGTCGCGGCGGCGAACGCGAACGCCGCATACGACGGACTCGGCGCCACCCGCGAGTTCTTTCGCGAGGTGCTAGGACGGGATTCGATCGACAATGCCGGGATGACGCTGCTGGGCGACGTCAACTACGGCGACAAGTATGACAATGCGTTCTGGGACGGATCCCGAATGGTCTTCGGGAACGGCGACGATCAGATCTTCCAGGATTTCACCCGAGACGTGGACGTGTGCGCGCACGAGCTGACCCACGGCGTCACGCAACACACCGCAGGATTGCTGTATACAGATCAGTCCGGGGCGATGAACGAGGCCTTCTCCGACATCTTCGCCGCGTGCGTCGACCAATTCGTGCAGAAGGCCGACGCCGGCGAGCACAACTGGCTGATCGGCGAGGAGGTGATGGCGGCCCCCATGTACGGCGAGGCGATCCGCTCGATGGCCCACCCCGGCACCGCGTACGACAACCCGGTGCTCGGCAAGGACCCGCAGGCCGCGCACATGGCGCAGTACGTACCGAACGGCGATCCGCACGTGAACAGCGGCATCATCAACCGCGCCTTCTACCTGTCCGCGATTGATCTCGGCTCGTACCCGGCGGCCCGGATCTTCTACGCCGCGTTGCAGAACCTCTGGCCGACCGCGGTGTTCACCGACTGCGCCTATCTCTGCGCCGAGCAGGCCCGCATCCTGGCCCGCGACGGCAAGGTCAGCCGCAACGCCCCGCAGACCGTCCGCGCCGCCTTCCGCGAGGTAGGCATCGAATAGCGCCGCCTTCCGCGAGGTCGGCATCGAATAGCGCCGCCTTCCGCGAGGTCGGCATCGACTAGCGCCGCCTTCCGCGAGGTCGGCATCGAATAGCGCCGCGTTCCACGAGGTCGGCATCGAATAGAAGGTTCAACCACGGGCGGCCGCCGCCGATGGTCGGCACATGACGGTCGCCCGCCACGCCGCCCGGACCGCCGCGTTCGCGGCCGCCTACCTGCTCGCCTTCTGGGCCGGCGGATTCCTCTTCCTCTCACCGCTGCCGGTCGCCGCACTCTGGCTGCTCGCGCAGAGCCGGACGGGCCGCCGTCGCTTCGACGTCATCGTCCTCGCCACGGTCACCGCGGTCGCCGCCACCCTGAACGGCGCGGGCCCGCTCCTCGCGTTCAGCCTGGCCGCCGCCGGCACGCTGCCCGCGCTGCTGTTCGCGGTGCTGACGGACCGCTGGGCACCGGGCTGGTGGCAGGGCCACGGAGACCGATTCCGCTCACTGCGCAGCCGACTCTCCCGCCTCGCCGCCGCGGCGGCGCTGAGCGCCGGCACCGCCGGATTGCTCCAGGCGATCCTGACACCCGACATTTCCCGGTACGCCACAGCCCTCGCCACCCTGCGCGACGCCGCCGCCGTCCTGCTCCTCGTCCTAGCGGCCCGCACCCTCCGCCGCCGCCCCCGCACGCCCCGCCCCACGGGCGCCCTCACCGTGATCCGCTAACCCACGCTCAGCCCGCCGGAGCAGGCCGGCGCGACCGCGGTCTCGATCCGCTGCCCCTGGCCCGCCGGCAACCCGCACGCCACACCCCACCAGCGCCCTCACCGTGATCCGCTAACCCACGGCCAATCCGCAGAAGCAGGCCGGTGCGACCGCGGTCTCGATCCGCTGCCCTTGACGCGCCAGAAACCGCACGCCCCGCCCCGCCCCACGGGCGCCCTCACCGTGATCCACTGACCCACGGCCAACCCGCAGGAGCAGGCCGACGCGCGACCACAGTCCCGATCCGCTACCCCTGACCCGCCGGAAACCCGCACGCCACACCCCACGGGCGCCCTCACCGTGATCCGCTAACCCACGGCCAGCCCGCGGGAGCAGGCCGGTGCGACCGCGGTCTCGATCCGCTGCCCTTGACGCGCCAAAAACCGCACGCCCCGCCCCGCCCGCCCCACGGGCGCCCTCACCGTGATCCACTGACCCACGGCCAGCCCGCGGGAGCAGGCCGGCGCGACCACAGTCTCGATCCGCCGCCCCTGACCCGCTGAGAACCCGCACGCGCCTGGTGAGCTTCAGGCCGGTGACGGTGTGTCCCGCCCGCGGAAATGCCGAACGGCGGCCCGCTGAACCAGTCGGGCCGCCGTTCGCAGAGTGGATCAGAGCGGGCGGATGTTCTCCGCCTGCGGGCCCTTCTGACCCTGGGTGACGTCGAACTCCACCTTCTGGTTCTCGTCGAGGCTGCGGAAGCCGCTCGACGCGATCGCGGAGAAGTGGGCGAAGACGTCGGGGCCGCCGCCGTCCTGCGCGATGAAGCCGAAGCCCTTGTCGGCGTTGAACCACTTCACGGTACCTGTAGCCATGTCTGCTCCTTCGCAGGCTGTGTGGAGTCCGCGGTGTGCGGACTCTTACGCCGCCGCGTTGATCGCCCGCGCCGAACCGACACGACAAAACGAAAAAGCGCCTGGGGGTTTCAGATAACCCATCAGGCGCTATGAACGTCTTCGGAAATCAAAACTGCAACACGGAGACCTTAGCACAGAACGGACAGCGGCCCGCGCTGTGCCCGCGTGTCCCCGTCCCGGTGGTGCCGGCAGGCCGTGCGGGTGGCGGCGAACGGTCCTTCCCGGGGTGGAGAAGGACCGCGCGGCGTGGGGTCAGACGGCGCCCGCCTGCTGGCGGCACTCGTGGTCGCGGTGGTACTGAAGGGCTTCTTCGAGTTGGTCCTCGAGGACGATGATCCGGCAGGCGGCTTCCAGAGCGGTGCCCTGGTCGACCATCTCCCGGGCCCGGGCAGCCAGACGCAGCTGGTAGCGGGAGTACCGGCGGTGTCCGCCGGCGGAGCGGAACGGGATGATCAGTTTCGCCTCGTCGAGGCGGCGCAGGAAGTCCTGCGAGGCGCCCACGATCTCGGCGGCACGGCCCATGGTGTAGGCCGGATAGTCGTCGTCGTTGAGCATGTCTTCGGATGGGGCCATACATGTCCTCGTCATGAACGAGGGCCCCGGCGCAGAACGCGCCGGGGCCCAGGGCTACGGGTTGAAAACACCATCTACCGACAGGTTCGTCGGGTTCTCGTTTCCGCACCCTGCCACCATCGGCAGGCGGTGCGAGGATCGCGTAAGCGTGACCGGAGACCACCTCACTTCGATGGGACTACGGTGTCCACCCGCAGAACTGGAACTACGTCCTGACGGCGGGCGATCCAACGGCGTCCAGCCCTCCCTTTCCTCTTCTTTCACCAACTACGTGCCATCCGCCGATGTGAGAGCCCCACGCGACTTCGCGGCCCCGCACATGTGCGGCGGACTCTTCCTGCATCAGGCGGAGCCATGAAGCTTGCACCGGCTCTGCCTGCGGTGCCCTGACCTGGAATTACGTCAAGGTCTTGTGGTGCATGTGCCATGTTGCGCGCGGCGATGCGATTCCACCGCGGTTACCGAGCGAGCCACGAGAACTTCCGGGCCCTGCTTCGACGCTCGGCCTGTTACGTCGGCGTCTTTTACCGATTCCGTCGTCAACGGAGACGACTCTATCCACCCACGCCGAGAATGTCTAGTCTCAACAGACCAGATTTTCTCGGCCGCCGATCATGTCTTTGCCTGCCGCACCGTGCCACCGGTCCGCGGCGAGGCGCGCCCGGCGGTCAGGGCTCATCCGGCGGCCGGGGTTCGGCGGCGACCGCAGCGGTCACCCCGTCACCGCGCTGGTCGATGAGCAAGCCGGCGGGCCGGGTAGAGGCCGTGACCGCCGCCCACTGGCACCTTTTGTCGGTTCCCGGACAACGCCAGGGTGACTCTCCGATTAACTTCAGTCACAGTGCGGGTTGAAACCGAGGCGAGAAGGGGCATAAAGCCTGGCATAGCACCCATCCCCCCGTCGAGAAGAGGTGGAACGATGAGCACGAATGCACCGGAGCAGCTTCTCAACACCCCCAAGACCGAGGCCGCGACGTCCAAGCTCAACAAGGCGGTCACCACCGTCCGCGACTCCCGCCCCGCCAAGGCCGTCGCTTCCCATCGCAAGCCGGTCGCGGCCGGCCTGATCGCCCTGGCCGGCGCCGCCGCCACCGCCACCCTGCTGGCCCTCCGCAAACGCAGGGCCAAGCCCTCCCGCCGCTTCGCCTGGCGACCCACCTTCCACCGCAACTGACGACCTTCCCCACCCGGCGCCGCCGCCCACCCGGGCGGCGGCGTCGCCGTACCCGGGACTCGCTCGACCCCCTGATCCAGGCGCAGATGGTTTGACGTATGTCGAAGGCTCTTGACTTTGGGTGGTGGGTTCGGCATGAAGTCAGGAAGGGATGGAAGGGGCACGGGGGCTAACCGGCACAGGAGGATCAATGCGGATCAGCGACATCCTTCGCGTCAAAGGCAACAGCGTGGTGACCGTCGCACCGGACATGTCCGTGCGAGGCCTGGTCGACGCGCTGGCCAAGCACCGGATCGGCGCGGTAGTGGTTTCCCGGGACGGCCGGGCGGTCGAGGGCATCGTCAGTGAACGAGACGTGGTCCGGGCGCTGGCCGCCCAGGGCGCAGCAGTCCTCACCGAACCGGTAAGCACGATCCAGACAACCCAGGTAAGAACCGTCTCACCGGAGGCCCGGCTCGAAGACGTCGAACGCCTGATGACCGAACACCGCTTCCGCCACGTCCCGGTAGTCGTCAACGGCCACCTGGCCGGCGTAGTAAGCATCGGTGACGTGGTCAAAAACCGAATCGACGAACTAGAAACCGAACGCAGCACCCTGGCCGACTACATCACCGGCGACCGCACCTAGCCCGCCCTCCCACCCGGGCGGCCCCACCAGCCGCCCGGCCACCACCCTGCTCGGGCGGCCTCGCCAGGACGGCATTCGCGCAAGCAGACGGAATTCAATATCCAGAATGGCCGGCCCACGTTAGCGTCCGCCTGTGGATCAACAGACAGGGCACCAGCATGCCGACTCGGCCCGCATGGCCGAGTCCACCGGTCCCGGAGCCCGAGCTGAGCGTCAGCTGGCTGCGATCGGAGAGCTCGTGGCCGTCGCACGCCAAGCCGGGGTCACCGCCTGGCTGCGGGGCGGCTGGGCAATGGATTTCTATCTGGGCGAGGTGACCCGCCCACACGTAGATGTGGACTGGTTCATCTGGAAAGAGGACGCCAACCGCCTCGCCGGCGCGCTGGCCGCCCGAGGATGGACACTTCTCCCCGAGCCACCTCACGACCAACAGATCGACCTGGCAAAAGACGACGTAGAGCAAAGCCTGACGCTCCTGGGCCGCGACGAGGCCGGCCACCCAGTAGTAGCGGCAGGCCCCTGGGCCGGCGAACCCTGGCCCCCAACCATGCTCGACGGCCCACCCGGAGTCCTCAACGGCATCTCCTGCCCGATCATCACCCCGGAAGCCCAGATCGAACTCAAACGCATGTACCCCGTCTGGAACCCAGCCCTCAAACGCCGGCCAAAAGATGCCACAGACATCGCCCGCCTAGAAGCAGCCCTAAACCTCTAGCGACCTGCCCCAGCAATCCGAAGCGACCCCGCACCCCACACCACACCTGGCTGGTCCCGAAGCCGCGGCAGTCCCGGTGAGCAGGCAAGGTTCGGGCGGGGAGGGCCATGCGGAGGTATCAAGCCTGACGGCCTTCGCATGGCCCTCCCCGCCCGAACCGTCCACCTCGCGAACCGCTAGCACCCCCGAATTCCGGGCATAAAAAAAGGAACGCCCACCCCCGAAAGGGTGGGCGTTCCATTCACGTTGAGTCCGGCGGCGTCCTACTCTCCCACACCCTCCCGAGTGCAGTACCATCGGCGCTGGAGGGCTTAGCTACCGGGTTCGGAATGTAACCGGGCGTTTCCCCTCCGCTATGACCACCGAAACAGCCATCAGCAGAACCAACCAGCAACCCTCATGCCGTCACCGGCACATCGGGGTGGTTGTTCGTTTGCTGTGAATCACACAGTGGACGCTAAGCATAAAATTTAGGGTGGTTAAGCCCTCGGCCTATTAGTACCGGTCAACTCAACACGTTACCGTGCTTACATCTCCGGCCTATCAACCCAATAGTCTCTTGGGGGCCTTACCCACTCAAAGGTGGTGGGATACCTCATCTCGAAGCGAGCTTCCCGCTTAGATGCTTTCAGCGGTTATCCCTTCCGAACGTAGCCAACCAGCCGTGCCCTTGGCAGAACAACTGGCACACCAGAGGTTCGTCCGTCCCGGTCCTCTCGTACTAGGGACAGCCCTTCTCAAGTATCCAACGCGCACGGCGGATAGGGACCGAACTGTCTCACGACGTTCTAAACCCAGCTCGCGTACCGCTTTAATGGGCGAACAGCCCAACCCTTGGGACCTGCTACAGCCCCAGGATGCGACGAGCCGACATCGAGGTGCCAAACCATCCCGTCGATATGGACTCTTGGGGAAGATCAGCCTGTTATCCCCGGGGTACCTTTTATCCGTTGAGCGACACCGCTTCCACACGCAAGTGCCGGATCACTAGTCCCGACTTTCGTCCCTGCTCGACCCGTCAGTCTCACAGTCAAGCTCCCTTGTGCACTTACACTCAACACCTGATTGCCAACCAGGCTGAGGGAACCTTTGGGCGCCTCCGTTACCCTTTAGGAGGCAACCGCCCCAGTTAAACTACCCACCAGACACTGTCCCTCGACCCGATCAGGGCCGCAAGTTAGATACCCAAACCCAACAGAGTGGTATTTCAACAACGACTCCACCCGAACTGGCGTCCGAGCTTCACAGTCTCCCACCTATCCTACACAATCGAATTCAGATACCAATGTCAAGCTATAGTAAAGGTCCCGGGGTCTTTCCGTCCTGCCGCGCGTAACGAGCATCTTTACTCGTACTGCAATTTCGCCGGGCCTGTGGTTGAGACAGTGGGGAAGTCGTTACGCCATTCGTGCAGGTCGGAACTTACCCGACAAGGAATTTCGCTACCTTAGGATGGTTATAGTTACCACCGCCGTTTACTGGCGCTTAAGTTCTCCGCTTCGCCCCGAAGAGCTAACAGGTCCCCTTAACGTTCCAGCACCGGGCAGGCGTCAGTCCATATACATCGTCTTACGACTTGGCATGGACCTGTGTTTTTAGTAAACAGTCGCTTCCCCCTGCTCTCTGCGGCCATACCACGCTCCACCCGCAAAGGGGCTTCACGCGTCCGGCCCCCCTTCTCCCTAAGTTACGGGGGCAATTTGCCGAGTTCCTTAACCACAGTTCACCCGTCGCCTCGGTATTCTCTACCTGACCACCTGTGTCGGTTTAGGGTACGGGCCGCTCGAAACATCGCTAGAGGCTTTTCTCGGCAGCATAGGATCAATGACTTCACCAGAACGGCTCGGCATCACGTCTCAACCTATATGTGTCACGGATTTGCCTATGACACGGCCTACACGCTTACCCCGGCACAACCACCGGCCGGGATCATCTACCTTCCTGCGTCACCCCATCACTAAACTACTACCCGTGAAGGTCCTGGCCGCCGCCGGCTCAGACCGAAGTCCTCACCAGTTTTGGGCAGTTAGTACCACGAGGTTCGTCTTGGGCGTTTCTTTGCGGGTACGGGAATATCAACCCGTTATCCATCGACTACGCCTCTCGGCCTCGCCTTAGGCCCCGACTCACCCAGGGCGGATTAGCCTGGCCCTGGAACCCTTGGTCATCCGGCGGAAGGGGTTCTCACCCTTCATTCGCTACTCATGCCTGCATTCTCACTCGTACAGCGTCCACGACTGGATCACTCCGCCGCTTCACCCGCTGCACGACGCTCCCCTACCCATCCACACACAAAGTGTGAACGCCACAGCTTCGGCGGTGTGCTTGAGCCCCGCTACATTGTCGGCGCGGAACCACTTGACCAGTGAGCTATTACGCACTCTTTAAAGGGTGGCTGCTTCTAAGCCAACCTCCTGGTTGTCCATGCGATCCCACATCCTTTTCCACTTAGCACACGCTTAGGGGCCTTAGCTGGCGATCTGGGCTGTTTCCCTCTCGACTACGAAGCTTATCCCCCGCAGTCTC